>NZ_JAIFZO010000002.1:753846-1371333 GCF_026341275.1 Streptomyces ortus | reverse complement strand
AGTACCGGACTGATCGGCACCGTGGAGATGCGCATCGGAGACGAGCGCATCAAGTCGGAGCGCACCACCCCCGAGGCCACCGACCTCCAGGCGCTGTTCGCGGTCATGCGCGAGCGCGGCGTGGAGGCGGTCGTCATGGAGGTCTCCAGCCACGCCCTGGTCCTCGGCCGGGTCGACGGCTGCGTCTTCGACATCGCGGTCTTCAACAACCTCAGCCCGGAACACATGGAGTTCCACTCCGGCATGGAGGACTACTTCCAGGCCAAGGCGCAGCTGTTCACGCCGGAGCGCAGCAGGCTCGGCGTGGTCAACCTCGACGACGAATACGGCCGCAGGCTCGTCAAGGAGGCCGGCGTCCCCGTGGTGACGTTCTCCGCGGAAGGGCACCCCGACGCCGACTGGCGCGCCGAGGACGTCCGGGTCGGCCCGATGGACTCGGTCTTCGTCGCGGTCGGTCCCAAGGGCGAGCGGATCACCGCCAAGTCACCGCTCGCGGGCACCTTCAACGTGGCCAACACGCTCGCTGCGATCGTCGCCCTCGCCGCCGCCGGGATCGACCCGCAGACCGCCGCCGACGGCATCGCCGCCGTACCGGGCGTGCCCGGCCGCCTGGAGCGCGTGGACGCCGGACAGCCCTACCTCGCGGTCGTCGACTACGCGCACAAGACGGACGCCGTCGAATCCGTCCTGAAGGCCCTGCGCAAGGTCACCGAGGGCAAACTGCACATCGTCCTCGGCTGCGGCGGCGACCGCGACAGGACCAAGCGCATGCCGATGGGCGCCGCCGCGGTCCGGCTCTCCGACACCGCCACACTGACCTCGGACAACCCCCGCGGCGAGGACCCCCTCGCCATCCTCGCCACCATGCTCGCGGGCGCCGCCGAGGTGCCGGCGCACGAGCGCGGAGAGGTCCAGGTCTTCGAGGACCGGGCCGCCGCGATCGCCGCGGCCGTCGCCCGCGCACAGCCCGGCGACACCGTGCTGATCGCGGGCAAGGGCCATGAACAGGGCCAGGACATCGCCGGGGTGATCCGTCCCTTCGACGACCGCCAGGTGCTCCGCGCAGCTATCCAGAAGACCCAGGGATGAACTTGTGATCGCCCTCTCTCTCGCCGAGATCGCCACAGTCGTCGGCGGGCAGACCCATGACATACCGGATACATCGGTCCAGGTCACCGGACAGGTCGTCAGGGACTCCCGGGAAGCCGGGCCCGGCAGTCTCTTCGTCGCCTTCGCGGGCGAGCGTGTGGACGGCCACGACTACGCCGCGGCCGTCGTCGAGGCGGGCGCCGCGGCCGTCCTTGCCTCCCGGCCCGTCGGGGTGCCCGCCATCGTCGTGGACGACGTCCAGCGCGCCCTCGGCGCCCTCGCGCGCCACGTCGTGGAGCGGCTCGGCGCGACGCTGGTCGCGCTCACCGGCTCGGCGGGCAAGACCAGCACCAAGGACCTGATCGCCCAGGTGCTGCGCACCAAGGCGCCCACGGTCTTCACACCCGGCTCGCTCAACAACGAGATCGGACTGCCGCTCACCGCGCTGAGCGCCACCGAGGAGACCCGTTTCCTCGTCCTGGAGATGGGCGCCCGCGGGATCGGCCACATCCGCTACCTCGCGGATCTGACGCCCCCGAGGATCGGTCTCGTCCTCAACGTCGGCACCGCGCACATCGGCGAGTTCGGCGGCCGGGAGCAGATCGCGCAGGCCAAGGGCGAGCTGGTGGAGAGCCTGCCCCCGGCGGAGGAGGGCGGCGTCGCCGTTCTCAACGCCGACGATCCCCTCGTACGGGCCATGGCCTCGCGCACGAAAGCACGCGTGCTGCTCTTCGGAGAGTCCGACGAAGCGGACGTACGGGCCGAGAACGTGCGGCTCACAGGGAGCGGACAGCCCTCGTTCAGCCTTCACACACCCACCGGGTGCAGCGAAGTGACCATGCGCCTGTACGGTGAGCACCACGTGTCGAACGCGCTCGCCGCCGCCGCCGTCGCCCATGAGCTGGGCATGTCCGCAGACGAGATCGCCACCGCGCTCTCCGAGGCGGGCTCCCTCTCCCGTTGGCGGATGGAGGTCACCGAGCGCCCGGACGGCGTGACGGTCGTCAACGACGCCTACAACGCGAACCCCGAGTCCATGCGAGCCGCCCTGCGGGCGCTCGCGGCCATGGGCAAGGGGCGGCGGACCTGGGCGGTGCTCGGTCAGATGGCCGAGCTCGGGGACGAGGCGCTCGCCGAGCACGACGCGGTCGGACGGCTCGCCGTCCGGCTCAACGTCAGCAAGCTCGTCGCGGTCGGGGGCAGGGAAGCGTCCTGGCTGCAACTGGGCGCATATAACGAGGGTTCGTGGGGTGAGGAGTCGGTGCACGTGTCCGACGCACAGTCGGCGGTCGACCTGTTGCGCAGTCAGCTGCGCCCGGGAGACGTCGTACTCGTGAAGGCGTCCCGGTCGGTCGGTCTCGAACGGGTCGCGCAGGCGCTCGTCGAGGGCGCCGAGGGTGAGGTCGCCGTCCGATGATGAATCAGATCCTGTTCGCGGGAGTCATCGGTCTCTTCCTGACCCTGATCGGTACCCCGTTGCTGATCAAGCTGCTGGCCCGCAAGGGCTACGGCCAGTACATCCGTGACGACGGCCCGCGCGAGCACCACGCCAAGCGCGGTACGCCGACCATGGGTGGTATCGCCTTCATCCTGGCCACGCTGCTGGCGTACTTCCTCAGCAAGGTGATCACGGGGAAGCCGCCGACGTTCTCGGGACTGCTGGTGCTCGGCCTGATGACGGGCATGGGCGTGGTCGGCTTCCTGGACGACTACATCAAGATCGTCAAGCGGCGTTCGCTCGGTCTGCGGGCCAAGGCGAAGATGGCCGGCCAGCTGGTCGTCGGCATCGGCTTCGCGGTCCTCGCACTGCAGTTCGCGGACAACCGCAACAACACCCCGGCCTCCACCAGGCTCTCCTTCGTGCAGGACTTCGGCTGGTCCATCGGCCCGGTGCTGTTCGTGGTCTGGGCGCTGTTCATGATCCTCGCGATGTCGAACGGCGTGAACCTGACGGACGGTCTGGACGGCCTGGCCACCGGCGCCGCGACCATGGTGTTCGGCGCCTACACGTTCATCGGCGTCTGGCAGTTCCAGGAGTCCTGCGCCAACGCGCAGACCCTCACCAACCCGGGCGCCTGCTACGAGGTACGCGATCCACTGGACCTCGCGGTCGTCGCCGCCGCCCTGATGGGCTCCTGCTTCGGCTTCCTGTGGTGGAACACCTCGCCCGCCAAGATCTTCATGGGGGACACCGGTTCCCTGGCGCTCGGCGGCGCGCTGGCCGGTCTCGCGATCTGCTCGCGCACCGAGCTGCTGGTCGCGCTCCTCGGCGGACTCTTCGTCCTCATCACCATGTCGGTCGTCATCCAGGTCGGCTCGTTCCGCCTCACCGGCAAACGCGTCTTCCGGATGGCGCCACTGCAGCACCACTTCGAACTCAAGGGGTGGTCCGAAGTCCTTGTGGTGGTCCGCTTCTGGATCATCCAGGGCATGTGCGTCATCGTCGGACTCGGCCTCTTCTACGCGGGATGGGCAGCCAAGAAGTGACCACCGCTTCCGCCTGGCAGGGCATGAACATCACCGTCGCCGGTCTCGGCGTGAGCGGCATCAGCGCCGCCCGCGCCCTGGCCGGCCTCGGCGCGTCGGTCACGGTCGTCGACGGCGGCGACTCCCCGGCCCACCGGGAGCGGGCCGTCCCCCTCGAACAGCAGGGCATCGCGGTACGCCTCGCGGACGCCGACACGCTGCCCGAGGGCACCGACCTGGTGGTCACCTCGCCCGGCTGGAAGCCCGGCAGCCCCCTCTTCCTGGCCGCCGACAAGGCGGGCGTGGACGTCGTGGGCGACGTCGAGATCGCCTGGCGCCTGCGTGGCCACGACGGCCGCGGGGCCGCCCCCTGGCTGGCCGTCACCGGCACCAACGGCAAGACCACCACGACCCGGATGCTCGCCTCGATCCTGGCCGCCGCGGGCCTGCGTACGGCCGCGGTGGGCAACATCGGCACACCCATCGTCGACGTGGTGCTGGGCACCGACCCCGAATACGCCGACCTCGACGTGCTCGCCGTCGAACTGTCCAGCTACCAGCTGCACTGGGCGCCCTCGCTGCGCGCCCACTCCGCGGCCGTCCTGAACCTCGCCCCCGACCACCTCGACTGGCACGGCTCCATGGAGGCGTACGCCGCCGACAAGGGCCGTGTGTACGAGGGCAATCAGGTGGCCTGCGTCTACAACGTGGCCGACGGCGCCACCGAGGACCTGGTGCGCGCGGCGGACGTCGAGGAGGGCTGCCGGGCCGTCGGCTTCACGCTCGGCACCCCTGGGCCCTCCCAACTCGGCGTCGTGGACGGCATCCTGGTCGACCGCGCCTTCGTCGAGGACCGGCACAAGCAGGCCCAGGAACTCGCGGAGATCGCGGACGTCGACCCGCCCGCCCCGCACAACATCGCCAACGCCCTCGCGGCGGCGGCCCTGGCCCGCGCCTTCGGAGTGCCCCCCAAGGCCGTCAGGGACGGCCTGCGGGCCTTCCGTCCCGACGCCCACCGCATCGAGCACGTGGCCGAGGTGGACGGCGTCGCCTACGTCGACGACTCCAAGGCCACCAACACACATGCCGCACAGGCCTCGTTGGCCGCGTACGAGTCGATCGTGTGGATCGCGGGCGGCCTCGCCAAGGGCGCGACCTTCGACGAACTCGTCGTCCGGTCCGCGAAGCGGCTGCGGGGCGTCGTGCTCTTCGGCGCCGACCGGGCCCTCATCGGGGAAGCCCTCGCGCGACACGCGCCCGAGGTACCGGTGGTCGACCTCGACCGGACCGACACTGGTGCGATGCCCGCGGCGGTCCAGGAGGCGGCACGACTCGCCCGCGCCGGCGACACGGTGCTCCTGGCACCGGCCTGCGCTTCCATGGACATGTTCGCCAACTACAACCAGCGCGGTGACATGTTCGCGGAAGCGGTCCGCGAACTCGGCGCCGCGGGCGCCTGACGGCAGGCCCCGGGCCGGCCCGGGCGCCCGGGATCCTTGGGAGCGACACGTGACGCCATCGTGGTCGGTGGACCGACAGCCCTCTGCCGCCGGCACCGCGCCGTGCGGCCCCGCCCGCGGTTCCGCGCCCGTGTGCCCTCCCGCCCCGAGGGGAGCCCGCCGTGCCCACTAGCCGTACAGGGCGTCCTCCCGTCCAGCGGGCCCCCCGGCGGCCCCCCGCCCCCCGCCCGCCGCGCGACAACCCCGTAGGCCGCCTCTACGGCCGCGCACGCCGTGCCTGGGACCGGCCGCTGACGGCGTACTACCTGATCCTCGGCGGCAGCCTGCTGATCACCGTGCTCGGTCTGGTGATGGTGTACTCCGCCTCCCAGATCACCGCGCTCCAGCTGTCGCTGCCGGGCAGCTACTTCTTCCGCAAACAGTTCCTCGCGGCCGTGCTCGGCGGCCTGTTGCTGCTGGCCGCCTCCCGGATGCCGTCCAAACTGCACCGGGCGCTCGCCTACCCGATGCTGCTGGGCTCGGTCTTCCTGATGATCCTCGTCCAGGTGCCGGGGATAGGGGTCGCGGTCAACGGCAACCAGAACTGGATCTCGGTCGGCGGCCCCTTCCAGCTCCAGCCCAGCGAGTTCGGCAAGCTCGCCCTCGTCCTGTGGGGAGCCGACCTGCTCGCCCGCAAACAGGACAAGCGGCTGCTGACCCAGTGGAAGCACATGCTGGTGCCGCTCGTACCGGTGGCCTTCATGCTGCTCGGGCTCATCATGCTCGGCGGCGACATGGGCACCGCGATCATCCTCACCGCGATCCTCTTCGGCCTGCTGTGGCTGGCGGGGGCCCCGACCCGGCTCTTCGGCGGCGTCCTCGCCATCGCGCTGACCCTCGGCTTCATCCTCATCAGGACCAGCCCCAACCGCATGGCGCGCCTCGCCTGTCTCGGCGCCACCGAACCGGGTCCCGGCGACTCCTGCTGGCAGGCCGTGCACGGCATCTACGCCCTCGCCTCCGGCGGCCTCTTCGGCTCCGGCCTCGGGGCGAGTGTGGAGAAATGGGGTCAACTCCCCGAGGCCCACACCGACTTCATCTTCGCCATCACAGGTGAGGAACTGGGTCTGGCGGGCACTCTGTCGGTACTCGCGCTCTTCGCGGCCCTAGGCTATGCGGGTATCCGCGTGGCCGGACGCACGGAGGACCCCTTCGTGAGGTACGCCGCGGGTGGCGTGACCACCTGGATCACGGCCCAGGCCGTGATCAACATCGGTGCGGTGCTCGGCCTGCTGCCGATCGCCGGCGTCCCGCTCCCGCTGTTCTCCTACGGGGGTTCCGCCCTGCTGCCGACCATGTTCGCCATCGGGCTCCTGATCGCCTTCGCGCGTGAGGATCCCGCTGCGCGGACGGCACTCGCGATGCGGCAGCCCCGCTTTGGCAGAAAGCGGGCTGCGGTGAGAGGCTCCGCTGTCCGGGGGCCTCGGAAGTGGAACACGATGCGACGGCGCGCCTCGGCGCGTTCGTCCGGAGAGCGGTGAATTTCGGTGCATGTCGTACTCGCCGGTGGGGGGACCGCCGGCCACATCGAGCCGGCGCTCGCCCTCGCGGACGCCCTGCGCAGGCAGGACCCGACCATGGGCATCACGGCCCTGGGCACGGAGCGCGGACTTGAGACCCGGCTCGTACCGGAACGGGGCTACGAACTCGGGCTGATCCCCGCGGTACCGCTGCCGCGCAAGCCCACCCCCGAGCTGATCACCGTCCCCGGACGGCTGCGCGGCACCATCAAGGCGGCCGAGCAGATCCTGGAGCGCACCAAGGCGGACGCGGTCGTCGGCTTCGGCGGCTACGTGGCGCTGCCCGGCTACCTCGCGGCCAAGCGCCTCGGCGTCCCGATCGTCGTCCACGAGGCCAACGCGCGGCCGGGACTGGCCAACAAGATCGGCTCCCGGTACGCGGCCCAGGTCGCGGTCTCCACCCCGGACAGCAAGCTGCGCGGCGCCCGCTACATCGGTATCCCGCTGCGCCGCTCCATCGCCACGCTCGACCGGGCCGCCGTGCGCCCCGAGGCCCGCGCCGCGTTCGGGCTCGACCCCTCCCTGCCGACGCTGCTGGTCTCCGGCGGCTCGCAGGGCGCCCGCCGCCTCAACCAGGTGATCGAGCAGACCGCCCCGTACCTCCAGCAGGCCGGTATCCAGATCCTGCACGCGGTCGGCCCGAAGAACGAACTGCCGCAGGTCCACCAGATGCCGGGGATGCCCCCGTACATCCCGGTACCGTACGTGGACCGGATGGACCTCGCGTACGCCGCGGCCGACATGATGCTCTGCCGCGCGGGCGCGATGACCGTCGCCGAACTCTCCGCCGTCGGGCTCCCCGCCGTCTACGTCCCGCTGCCCATCGGCAACGGCGAACAGCGGCTGAACGCCCAGCCGGTGGTCAAGGCCGGCGGCGGACTGCTGGTCGACGACGCGGAACTGACGCCGCAATGGATCCAGGGCAATGTCCTGCCCGTGCTCGCCGATCCGCACCGGCTGTTCGAGATGTCCCGCGCGGCCTCCGAGTTCGGCCGCAGGGACGCCGACGACCTGCTCGTCGGGATGGTGTACGAGGCGATCGCGTCGCGCCGCTAGCGCGCGGCAGAAGGCAGGGGAGCGTGGCCGGACCGACCACCGCCGAACGGCAGGACCGGCAGGACGCGGGCTCCGGCCCGCCCCGGCAGCCTCTCCTCAAGAGGCCGAAGAGGCTGCCGAAGCCTCGAACGCTCATTGTTGTGATGGTCTGTCTGGCCCTGCTCGCGGGGGGCGGGGTCTGGATCCTCTACGGCTCGCAGTGGACGCGCGTGGAGCGGGTATCGGCCACCGGCACGCGCGTCCTGACGGCCGAACAGGTCGTCGAGGCGGCCGACGTCTCGGTCGGATCGCCGTTGATTTCAGTCGACACCGATGCGATCGAGGCGAGTCTGCTCCGGAAATTGCCCCGAATTGACTCGGTTGACGTCGTCCGTTCCTGGCCTCATGGAATCGGGCTGAAAGTAACTGAGCGTAGGCCGGTCCTGATTGTCGAAAAGGGCGGAAAGTTCGTCGAAGTGGACGCCGAGGGTGTGCGATATGCCACGGTCGCTCGCGCCCCGCAGGGTGTGCCCGTACTGGAATTGACGGCGTCCCACTCCGCGGGCCTGCGCCGCTTCGGCACCGCCCGGCTGGTGCGCGAGGCGGTGCTCGTGGCCGGTTCCCTTCCGGCCGCGGTCGCCCGCGCCACCAGGGTCGTCAAGGTCCGTTCGTACGACTCCGTCACCCTGGAGTTGAGCGGCGACCGCACCGTCGACTGGGGCAGTGGTGAGAAGGGCCGCGCCAAGGCGCATACGCTCATTGCTCTCATGAAAGCCACCCCCGGGGCGGCTCACTTCGACGTGAGCGTTCCCACCGCCCCCGCGTCATCAGGGAGTTGACGCGCGTCTGCGCAGGCCAGCACCCTGGTTGGGCAGTGACATGGCTGATCACATAGGGTGAAAAGAAAAACGGGAGGTTCGGCGTGTTCGTTGAACGTGCGCCACTTGTCGACTTAGTGTCCTGTTCGGAAGAGTCCAAGGAACAGACACACTGGTAACCCTAAACTTCAGCGTTAGGGTTCGGGTCGGCGTTCGGACCGTCCCATTCGGCATCAGTCGTCGGATCGCGACCGTGCGAGGCGACGACACGTAATCGAGGCGAGAGGCCTTCGACGTGGCAGCACCGCAGAACTACCTCGCAGTCATCAAAGTCATCGGTGTCGGCGGCGGTGGTGTCAATGCCATCAACCGGATGATCGAGGTCGGTCTCAAGGGTGTCGAGTTCATCGCCATCAACACGGACGCCCAGGCGCTGTTGATGAGCGACGCCGACGTCAAGCTCGACGTCGGCCGCGAACTCACCCGCGGACTCGGCGCCGGAGCCAACCCGGCCGTCGGCCGCAAGGCCGCGGAGGATCACCGCGAGGAGATCGAGGAGGTCCTCAAGGGGGCCGACATGGTCTTCGTGACGGCCGGCGAGGGCGGCGGCACCGGTACCGGCGGCGCGCCGGTGGTGGCCAACATCGCCCGCTCGCTCGGCGCACTCACCATCGGCGTGGTCACCCGCCCCTTCACCTTCGAGGGCCGGCGCCGCGCCAACCAGGCCGAGGACGGCATCGCGGAACTCCGCGAAGAGGTCGACACCCTCATCGTCATCCCGAACGACCGGCTGCTGTCCATCTCGGACCGCCAGGTCTCCGTCCTCGACGCGTTCAAGTCGGCGGACCAGGTCCTGCTCTCCGGTGTACAGGGCATCACCGACCTCATCACCACCCCCGGTCTGATCAACCTCGACTTCGCCGACGTCAAGTCCGTGATGTCCGAGGCCGGTTCGGCCCTCATGGGCATCGGCTCGGCCCGCGGCGACGACCGCGCGGTGGCCGCTGCCGAGATGGCGATCTCCTCGCCGCTCCTGGAAGCCTCCATCGACGGAGCCCGGGGCGTACTGCTCTCGATCTCCGGCGGTTCGGACCTCGGCCTGTTCGAGATCAACGAGGCGGCCCAGCTGGTGAGCGAGGCCGCGCACCCCGAGGCCAACATCATCTTCGGCGCGGTCATCGACGACGCGCTCGGCGACGAGGTACGGGTCACCGTCATCGCGGCCGGCTTCGACGGCGGGCAGCCCCCGTCCAAGCGGGACACCGTACTCGGCTCGTCCTCCGCCAAGCGCGACGAGCCCGCGCCGGTCCGGTCCAACGACAGCCGCCCGTCCTTCGGCTCGCTCGGCAGCGTCACGCCCAAGGAGGCTCCGGAGCCCGCTCCGGAGCCCGCGAGCAACGAACTGCCGCCCGTCTCCCCGCCGGTCCCGCCGTCGCGGACGTACTCCGACAGCGCGGCGGAGGAGCTGGACGTGCCGGACTTCCTCAAGTGATAGGACGGCGCTCCTCGACGAGCACCGTGAGCGGCGCGCACTTCGCCTTCACCGACCGGTGGGGCGGGGTGAGCGCCGTTCCGTACGAAGAGCTCAATCTCGGCGGGGCGGTCGGCGACGACTCCGAAGCCGTACGCACCAATCGTGAGCTGGCGGCCAAGTCGCTGGGCCTCGACCCGGCGCGGGTCGTCTGGATGAACCAGGTCCACGGACCCGACGTCGCCGTGGTCGACGAGCCCTGGGGAGAGCGCCCCGTGCCGGAGGTCGACGCCGTCGTCACCGCTCGCCGCGGCCTCGCGCTGGCCGTGCTCACCGCGGACTGCACCCCCGTGCTGCTCGCCGACCCCGTCGCCGGGGTCGTGGCCGCCGCCCACGCGGGACGGCCGGGCATGGTCGCCGGGGTCGTGCCCGCCGCTGTCGCGGCCATGGAGGAACTCGGCGCCGAAGCGGCCCGGATCGTCGCCCGTACCGGACCCGCGGTCTGCGGGCGGTGCTACGAGGTGCCGGACGCGATGCGCGCCGAGGTCGCGGCCGTCGAGCCCGCGGCGTACGCCGAGACCACCTGGGGCACACCGGCGGTCGACGTGACCGCGGGGGTGCACGCGCAGCTGGAGCGGCTCGGGGTGCGCGACCGGGAGCAGTCGCCGGTCTGCACGATCGAGTCGGACGACCATTTCTCGTACCGTCGGGACGGCCGCACCGGCCGGCTCGCGGGTTATGTGTGGCTGGACTGATCGGGCATGACGGACCGCAGGACCGAACTCGCCGGGAATCTGGCGGACGTGGAGGAGCGGATCGCCGCCGCGTGCGCGGCGGCCGGACGCAAGCGTGAAGACGTGACCCTGATCGTGGTCACCAAGACCTACCCCGCCGAGGACGTGCGCATCCTTTCGGAACTCGGTGTGCGGCACGTCGCCGAGAACCGCGACCAGGACGCGGCGCCCAAAGCCGCCGCCTGTTCCGATCTGCCCCTGTCCTGGCACTTCGTGGGCCAGTTGCAGACCAACAAAGTACGTTCCGTGGTCGGTTACGCCGATGTCGTGCAGTCGGTCGACCGGGCCAGGCTCGTCACCGCCCTGTCCAAGGAAGCCGTGCGGACGGGACGTGAGGTGGGCTGCCTCATCCAGGTTGCGCTCGACGCGGAGCGGTCCGCGACGGGAAGGGGTGGACTGGGGGAGCGCGGTGGTGTAGGGGCCGAAGGTGTCGGGGAGTTGGGCGAACTCGTTGCCCGGGCCCCGGGTCTGAGGCTCGACGGACTGATGACCGTCGCCCCGCTCACCGGCCCCTACGCGGGGCGTGAACCGGCGGCGTTCGAGCGCCTGATGGATTTGTCGACTGACCTGCGCCGGGCTCATCCGGCTGCCACCATGGTCTCGGCAGGGATGAGTGCGGACCTCGAACACGCGGTGACGGCCGGAGCGACACATGTACGCGTCGGCACCGCGGTACTCGGCGTCCGCCCCAGGCTCGGGTAACGTCGCCAAGAAGTCGGACCACAGCAGAAAATATGGTCATTACCGCCGCTGGCGGGCAGACGACCTCGTGGATCGCGGGCACTTGGCAACAGTCAGCCGATCCACCACAGAGCGGAGGACTCAGAGCATGGCCGGCGCGATGCGCAAGATGGCGGTCTACCTCGGCCTCGTGGAGGACGATGGGTACGACGGCAGGGGCTTCGACCCCGATGACGACTTCGAGCCCGAGCTTGACCCTGAGCCCGAGCGGGACCGCCGACGGCATGAGCCGTCGCATCAGTCGCACCAGCCACACCAGTCCCAAAGGGACGAACCGGTACGAGTGGTGCATCCACCGGTGCAGCGCGAGCCCGTGCCGCATTCCGCTTCGCTGGGCGCTGAATCCGGCCGCCCGGCCCGCATCGCCCCCGTGGCGTCCATCACACAAGAACGTCAAAGCCTGGAGAAGAACGCACCGGTGATCATGCCCAAGGTCGTGTCGGAACGAGAGCCGTACAGGATCACCACGCTGCACCCCCGGACCTACAACGAGGCCCGTACCATCGGGGAACACTTCCGTGAGGGCACCCCGGTGATCATGAATCTGACCGAGATGGATGACACGGACGCCAAGCGACTTGTCGACTTCGCGGCCGGTTTGGTGTTCGGTCTCCACGGGAGCATCGAGCGGGTGACGCAGAAGGTGTTCCTGTTGTCGCCTGCTAACGTCGATGTCACGGCGGAGGACAAGGCTCGCATCGCAGAGGGCGGGTTCTTCAACCAGAGCTGAGACGCAGGACCGGAGCAGCAGGGAAACAGGGGAGAGGGACGCACGGAATCATGAGCGTGGTCGGGCAGGTTCTCTACGTCGTGCTGATGTGTTTCCTCATCGTGCTGATCTTCCGGTTGGTCATGGACTACGTGTTCCAGTTCGCCCGCTCATGGCAACCCGGCAAGGCGATGGTGGTCGTTCTTGAGGCGACCTACACTGTCACTGATCCACCGCTCAAGCTTCTGCGGCGGTTCATTCCGCCGCTACGTCTCGGGGGCGTGGCGCTCGACCTGTCCTTCTTCGTACTGATGATCATCGTCTACATCCTGATCTCCGTTGTGAGCCGGCTGTGAACGATACGGTCTTGCCGAACGCCGACGATGCCGACGACTACGTTGAGGTGAAGAGATGCCGTTGACCCCCGAGGACGTGCGGAACAAGCAGTTCACGACCGTCCGCCTCCGAGAAGGCTATGACGAGGACGAGGTCGATGCCTTCCTCGATGAGGTCGAAGCCGAACTGACCCGCCTGCTCCGCGAGAACGAGGACCTGCGCGCCAAGCTGGCAGCCGCCACACGCGCCGCCGCGCAGAACCAGCAACAGGGCATGCGCAAGCCACCCGAACAGCAGGATCCGCAGCAACAGCAGGGTCCGCCGCAGGGCATGCGCGGCGGTCCGGGCGCTCCCGTACCCGCCGGCATATCGGGTCCGCCGCAGCAGCAGATGGGCGGCCCCATGGGCGGCCCGCCGCAGCTGCCGAGCGGTGCGCCGCAGCTTCCCGCGGGCCCCAGCGCCCAGGGCGGCCAGCAGGGCCCCGGCCAGATGGGTCAGGGCCCCATGGGCCAGGGTCCGATGGGCCAGGGCGGCATGGGTCAGGGTCCGATGGGCCAGGGCGGCATGGGACAGGGCCCCGGCCCCATGCAGGGACAGATGCAGCAGCAGATGCCCCAGCAGATGGGTGGCCCGATGGGCGGCCCCATGGGTGGTCCGATGGGCGGGCACGGCCCGCAGATGGGACAGCCCGGTCAGGGCCCCGGTGGCGACAGCGCCGCCCGTGTGCTCTCGCTGGCCCAGCAGACGGCCGACCAGGCGATCGCCGAGGCCCGTTCCGAGGCCAACAAGATCGTCGGCGAGGCCCGCAGCCGCGCCGAGGGTCTGGAGCGCGACGCCCGTGCCAAGGCCGACGCCCTGGAGCGGGACGCGCAGGAGAAGCACCGCGTCGCGATGGGTTCCCTGGAGTCCGCCCGCGCCACGCTGGAGCGCAAGGTCGAGGACCTGCGAGGCTTCGAGCGCGAGTACCGTACGCGCCTGAAGTCCTACCTGGAGTCGCAGCTGCGTCAGCTGGAGACCCAGGCCGACGACTCGCTGGCTCCGCCGCGCACCCCGGCGACCGCCTCCCTTCCGTCGTCGCCGAGCCCGTCCATGGCTCCGGCCGGGGCGAGCGCGCCGTCCTACGGTGGCAACCCGATGGGTGGCCCCGGTCCCGGTGCGCAGTCCTACGGCGGTCAGCAGCAGATGTCGCCGGCCATGACCCAGCCGATGGCGCCGGTTCGGCCGCAGGGGCCCTCGCCCATGCAGCAGGCGCCTTCGCCGATGCGGGGCTTTTTGATCGACGAGGACGACAACTGACGGCCTCTCGTACGCCTTAGGCGTCGGCAGCGTTCAGGGCGGAGCCCCCGGTTTTCCGGGGGCTCCGCCCTTTTTGCTGTCTTTTTTGCCTCTGGGGGACGAGAAGGCCCCGGCACCAGAGTTTCGGTGCCCGGGGCCTTCTCGGTGCCCGGTGCTGGTGCGCAGGTCACGGGGCTGTCGCGGGCCTGCGCTTGCAGGTGCCGCTGCGCCCACCCGTGCCGCCCCTAGCGGCACGCATGCCCGCAGGGGGGTGGGGATGGGGTGGAGGGGCCGCCCTGCCCGCTGGGTGGCGGGCAGGGCGGCTGTTATGCCTTGTGGAGGTGGAATGTCAGGGACAGGGGGGTGTCCGTGAACGCCGGGCCGTAGGTGTCGTCCGGTTCGCCCTGGGCGAAGTCCGTGGCCAGGACCTCGTCCGCGATCAGGGCGGCGTGCTCGGTGAGCGCCGCGATGACCTTCGGGTCCGTGGACGTCCAGCGCAGGGCGATCCGGTCGGCCACGTCGAGGCCGCTGTTCTTGCGGGCCTCCTGGATCAGCCGGATGGCGTCCCGGGCCAAGCCGGCCTGCCTCAGCTCCTCCGTCAGCTCCAGGTCGAGCGCGACCGTCGCGCCGGAATCCGAGGCGACGGACCAGCCCTCGCGCGGGGTCTCTGTGATGATGACCTCGTCCGGGGCGAGCGTGACGGTCTCCCCGTCGACCTCCACCGACGCCGTGCCCTCGCGCAGGGCCAGGGACAGCGCCGCCGCGTCGGCCTCGGCGACGGCCTTCGCCACCGCCTGGACGCCCTTGCCGAACCGCTTGCCCAGCGCCCGGAAGTTCGCTTTCGCCGTCGTGTCGACCAGCGAGCCGCCCACCTCGGACAGGGACGCGAGCGAGCTCACGTTCAGCTCCTCGGTGATCTGCGCGTGCAGCTCACGGTCGAGGGAGCCGAAACCGGTCGCCGCGACCAGCGCGCGGGACAGCGGCTGGCGCGTCTTGACACCCGACTCCGCGCGCGTGGCACGGCCCAGCTCCACGAGACGGCGTACGAGCACCATCTGCTTCGACAGCTCCGGGTCGATGACGGACAGGTCCGCCTCCGGCCAGCTCGACAGGTGCACGGACTCCGGGGCGTCGGCGGACACCGGCACCACGAGGTCCTGCCAGACCCGCTCGGTGATGAACGGGGTCAGCGGGGCCATCAGCCGTGTGACCGTCTCGACGACCTCGTGCAGGGTGCGCAGGGCCGCCTTGTCGCCCTGCCAGAAGCGGCGACGCGAGCGGCGTACGTACCAGTTCGACAGGTCGTCGACGAAGGCCGAGAGCAGCTTGCCGGCCCGCTGGGTGTCGTACGACTCCAGAGCCTGCGTCACCTGGTCGGTGAGCGCGTGCAGTTCGGACAGGAGCCAGCGGTCGAGGACCGGGCGGTCCGCCGGGGCCGGGTCGGCCGTGCTGGGCGCCCAGCCCGCCGTGCGCGCGTACAGGGCCTGGAAGGCGACCGTGTTCCAGTACGTGAGGAGCGTCTTGCGGACGACCTCCTGGATGGTGCCGTGACCGACGCGGCGGGCCGCCCAGGGGGAGCCGCCGGCCGCCATGAACCACCGCACGGCGTCCGCGCCGTGCTGGTCCATCAGCGGGATCGGCTGCAGGATGTTGCCCAGGTGCTTGGACATCTTGCGGCCGTCCTCGGCGAGGATGTGGCCGAGACAGACCACGTTCTCGTACGACGACTTGTCGAAGACCAGGGTGCCGACGGCCATCAGCGTGTAGAACCAGCCGCGGGTCTGGTCGATGGCCTCCGAGATGAACTGCGCCGGGTAGCGGCTCTCGAAGAGCTCCTTGTTCTTGTACGGGTAGCCCCACTGCGCGAACGGCATCGAACCCGAGTCGTACCAGGCGTCGATGACCTCCGGCACGCGCGTGGCCGTCTTCTCGCAGGTCGGGCAGGCGAACGTGACCTCGTCGATGAACGGGCGGTGCGGGTCCAGCTCCGACTGGTCGGTGCCCGTCAGCTCGGTGAGCTCCGCGCGGGAGCCGACGACGGTGAGGTGGTCGTCCTCACAGCGCCAGATCGGCAGCGGCGTGCCCCAGTAGCGGTTGCGGGACAGGGCCCAGTCGATGTTGTTGTTCAGCCAGTCCCCGTAGCGGCCGTTCTTGACCGAGTCCGGGAACCAGTTGGTCTTCTCGTTCTCCTGGAGGAGCCGGTCCTTGACCGCAGTGGTGCGGATGTACCAGGACGGCTGCGCGTAGTAGAGGAGCGCGGTGTGGCAGCGCCAGCAGTGCGGGTAGCTGTGCTCGTACGGGATGTGCTTGAAGAGCAGACCGCGGCTCTGGAGGTCTTCGGTGAGCTGTTCGTCGGCCTTCTTGAAGAAGACACCGCCCACGAGGGGGACGTCCTCCTCGAAGGTGCCGTCGGGGCGCACGGGGTTCACGACCGGCAGCCCGTACGCGCGGCAGACCAGGAGGTCGTCCGCACCGAAGGCGGGGGACTGGTGGACCAGACCCGTACCGTCCTCGGTGGTCACGTACTCCGCGTTGACCACGTAGTGGGCGGGCTCGTCCTTCGGGAACTCGACGAGCTCGAAGGGACGCTGGTACGTCCAGCGCTCCATCTCGGCGCCCGTGAAGGACTGGCCGGTGGTCTCCCAGCCCTCGCCGAGGGACTTCCCGACGAGCGGCTCGGCGACGACGAGCTTCTCCCGGCCGTCCGTCGCGACCACGTACGTCACCTCGGGGTGCGCGGCGACCGCCGTGTTGGACACCAGGGTCCACGGGGTCGTCGTCCACACCAGGAGCGCGGCCTCGCCCGCGAGCGGGCCGGAGGTGAGCGGGAACCGCACGAACACCGAGGGGTCGACGACCGTCTCGTAGCCCTGCGCCAGCTCGTGGTCCGACAGGCCCGTGCCACAGCGCGGGCACCAGGGGGCGACGCGATGGTCCTGGGTCAGCAGACCCTTGTTGAAGATCTCCTTGAGCGACCACCAGACACTTTCGATGTACTCGGGGTCCATCGTCCGGTACGGGTCGTTCAGGTCGGCCCAGTAGCCCATGCGGGTCGTGAGCTCTTCGAACGCGTCGGTGTGGCGGGTCACGGACTCACGGCACCTGGCGTTGAACTCGGCGATGCCGTACGCCTCGATGTCCTTCTTGCCGTTGAAGCCCAGCTCCTTCTCGACCGCCAGCTCCACCGGGAGGCCGTGGCAGTCCCAGCCGGCCTTGCGGCCCACGTGGTAGCCGCGCATGGTGCGGAAGCGCGGGAAGACGTCCTTGAAGACGCGGGCCTCGATGTGGTGGGCGCCCGGCATGCCGTTGGCCGTGGGCGGGCCTTCGTAGAACACCCACTCCGGGCGGCCCTCGGACTGCTCAAGGGTCTTGGCGAAGATCTTCTGCTCGGCCCAGAAGTCGAGCACGGCGTGCTCAAGGGCGGGCAGGTCGATCTGGGCCGGCACCTGGCGGTACTGCGGCTGTGTACTCGGCTGCGTATCCAACGAACTTCCTCCGGCGGACTTCTGCCTTCCGTCCGGAGGGACGAGAGCTGGGCTGTCACCTGCGCCGTGCGGCGCGCTCCCGCGGTACCACCCTCCTTGGCCCTCCGACGCTTTCCGCACGTCGGCGAGCCCCCTCATTGGGGTCGCGATACCGGTTCTACCGGCCGCTGCGGGCTCGCTGCGGCTTTCTTCCGGCGGCTCCGGGGTGATCTTCGCGTCGCGCTCGCCCCCGGGCTCACACCGTCCCCGGGTCGCTCCTGGCCGCCTACGCCGCTACTCGTCCCCATCCACGCTTCTCGCTGCGCCCAGTGTACGGCGCCCGGCCGACAGCGGCCGACCGGTTTTGCGGGGCCCGCGGGGGAGGGGGTGGCGAAGCCCGGTAGAGGTGCGCACTGACCCGAATGCCGAGGCGCCGGTGTTCGCATCCCGGGACGCCCGGCGCGCCGGATTACCCGGCGGGGAGCTGGGCACAACGCTTGCAGACTCGCCGTGCGGTACGCGCGGGGCGGGTGGACCGGGCGGCGTGCCCCGTTGCCGCGGGACTCAAGTCGATTTATCGTCCCAGCACGATTCGCGTGCAAGGTCACAAAACGTGAAGGGGCCGCGGCCATGGTGGCGAAGAAGACCGCCGGACAGCAGTCGGCGTCCGGCAGATCCATGGGGGCGGCCGGTGACTCCGCGGCGGCCGCCACGGAGACGACCCCTACGAAAACGGCCTCTACGAAGAAGTCCGGTACGAAGAAGTCCGGTACGAAGACGGCTCCTACGAAGAAGCCCAGTACGAAAACGGCCTCTACGAAGAAGCCTCGTACGAAGACGGTTGCCGCCGAAACGGGCTCCGCCAAGACGGCTTCCGCGAAAACGGGCGCCACGAAAACGGGCGCCACGAAGACGGCTGCCGCGAAGGCGGCGAAGGCGGCCGGGAAGCGGGCGCCCCGGAAGACGGCCGCCGAGCACGGCACACGCACGTCCGGGAAGGCGGTCGCCACCGCGGCCGAGGGAGCAGCAGCGGCACAGGCCGCCGAGACGACGGGAGCCACGACGGTGGTTGCGAAGAAGACCTCTGGCACGGCCGCGGCGGCGGACAAGCCCACCGCGGTTCCCAAGGCGCGGGTGGCCGCGGCGGAACCCGGCGAGCTGGCGGTCCGCCCCGGCGAGGACCCGTGGACTCCCGAGGAGGCCGCGGAGGCGCGCGAGGAGCTGCTCTCCGAGGCCCTGCGGCTGCGGGCCGAGATCACCCACTCCGAGGAGTCCCTCGCGGGGCTGATGCGCGACTCCGGGGACGGCGCGGGCGACGATCAGGCGGACACCGGTACCAAGAACATCACGCGCGAGAGCGAGATGGCCCTCGCGGCCAACGCGCGGGAGATGCTGGAGCAGACCGAGCGCGCCCTGGAGCGCCTGGACGCGGGGACGTACGGGCTCTGCGAGAACTGCGGCAACGCCATCGGGAAGGCCCGTATGCAGGCCTTCCCGCGGGCCACGCTGTGCGTCGAGTGCAAGCAGAAGCAGGAGCGCCGCTACTGACGTCTGGCCGGTCGAACGCCGATCCGCCCGGTGTGCCTCCTGGGCGCCTGGCCGCGGCGGGCCGTGCCGTACCCTCGTGCTCAGTCAGGCACCTAGGTCGAGGGACTCACTCACGTGGCAGAGGCGGAGCGCATCATCGGTACGCCGGATACGCCGGATACCCCGGGCGCGGCCGGGGCCGAGCCGGAGCAGCCCGACAGCGGGGCGGCCCCCGACGAGGCCGCGGCGCCCAGGGGCAGGCGCCGGATCGCCGTGCTCTTCTCCGTCGCCGCCCTGGCGTACGCGCTGGACCTGGTCAGCAAGCTGATCGTGGTCGCGAAGCTGGAGCACCACGAGCCGATCGAGATCATCGGGGACTGGCTGAAGTTCGAGGCGATCCGCAACGCGGGCGCGGCCTTCGGCTTCGGCGAGGCGTTCACGATCATCTTCACGGTGATCGCCGCCGCGGTGATCGTGGTGATCGCCCGGCTCGCCCGCAAGCTCTACAGCCTGCCCTGGGCGATCGCTCTCGGCCTGCTGCTCGGCGGCGCGCTCGGCAACCTCACCGACCGGATCTTCCGCGCGCCGGGCGTCCTGGAGGGCGCGGTCGTCGACTTCATCGCGCCCAAGCACTTCGCGGTCTTCAACCTCGCCGACTCCGCGATCGTCTGCGGCGGCATCCTGATCGTGCTGCTGTCCTTCAGGGGCCTGGACCCGGACGGCACCGTCCACAAGGACTGAAGGACTGAAGGACCGAAGGGCTGAAGGACTGAAGGACTGAAAGGCTTGAGGGACCGACGGCCGTCACGGGCCCCGCTCGCGGGCTGCCGTGAGCCGGTGTCTCACCCGTCCGGCATACTCGACGGGTGAGTACCGTTCCCGATATCCGTACCCTGCCCGTGCCCGACGGCCTGGAGGGCGAGCGTGTCGACGCCGCCATCTCCCGCATGTTCGGCTTCTCCCGTACGAAGGCCGCCGAGCTCGCCGCGGCGGGGAAGGTCACGGTCGACGGCTCGGTGGTCGGGAAGTCCGAGCGGGTGCACGGCGGCGCCTGGATGGAAGTCGAGATGCCCCAGGCCGCCCCGCCCGTGCAGATCGTCGCCGAACCCGTCGAGGGCATGGAGATCGTGCACGACGACGACGACGTGGTCGTGATCGTCAAGCCCGTCGGAGTCGCCGCGCACCCCAGCCCCGGCTGGTCCGGGCCGACCGTGATCGGCGGCCTCGCCGCCGCCGGGTACCGGATCTCGACCTCGGGTGCCGCCGAGCGCCAGGGCATCGTGCACCGCCTCGACGTGGGCACCTCGGGCCTGATGGTGGTGGCCAAGTCGGAGTACGCGTACACCTCGCTCAAGCGCCAGTTCAAGGAGCGCACGGTCGACAAGCGGTACCACGCGCTCGTGCAGGGCCACCCCGACCCGACCAGCGGCACCATCGACGCACCGATCGGCCGGCACCCGAACCACGACTACAAGTGGGCGGTCACCGCCGAGGGCAAGCCCTCCGTGACCCACTACGACCTGATCGAGGCGTTCCGTGCGGCCTCGCTGCTCGACATCAAGCTGGAGACCGGGCGCACGCACCAGATCCGCGTCCACATGTCGGCCCACCGGCACCCCTGCGTCGGCGACCTGACGTACGGCGCCGACCCGACGCTGAGCAAGCGGCTCGGGCTGACCCGGCAGTGGCTGCAGGCGGTGCGGCTCGGCTTCGAGCACCCCGGCGACGGGCAGTGGGTCGAGTTCGAGGCCGGTTACGCCGACGACCTGCAGCGGGCGCTGGACCGCGTCCGGGAGGAAAGCAACGCATGAGCCCGTCGCCGGGCCCGTCGCCCTGCGTGGTGCGGGTCGCCGATGATCCCGCCGACCGTGAGGCCTGCTTCGCGGTGCGCAAGGAGGTCTTCGTCGTCGAACAGCGGGTCCCCGAGGACCTGGAGTACGACGCGTACGACGCGGGTGCCGTGCATGTACTCGCCGTGCGCGAGGACGGGCAGCCGCTCGGCGCGGCGCGGCTGCTGTACGGGGAGGCGGCGGGCGCGAAGACCGGTGGCGAGGCGGGTGTCGGCTCGCTGGGGCGGCTCGCCGTCGTGCGGGCCGCGCGCGGGCTGGGGGTCGGGGTCGCCCTGGTGCGGGGCGTCGAGGACGTGGCACGCGCGCGTGGGCTGACGGCGGTGGATCTGCACGCGCAGACGCACGCGCTGGGGTTCTACGAGCGTCTGGGATATGTGGCCTACGGGCCCGAGTTCCCTGATGCCGGGATTCCGCACCGGGCGATGCGGCGCTCGCTCCAGGCGTTCGGCCGGGCGCGGGAATGACTCCCTGACGAGCTCGGGAAAGACTCCCTGACGAGCTCAGGAAAGACTCCCTGACGAGCTCGGAAAAGACGTCCTGACGTGGCGTCCGTCAGGACGTCCTTGGTGCGTCTGCGTGTGGAAACCGTCTGCGGTGGCACGCTTGAGGTCTGGCCTTCTGTACATGTCTAGACCCCTGGAGCTCCGACCGTGGACCAGCTGGCCCTGCTGTTCGTGCTGTTGCTCGGGGCCGTCGTCAGCGTTCCGCTGGGGGACCGCTTCGGGCTTCCCTCGCCGGTGCTGATGACCCTGTTCGGGATCGTGCTCGCCGTCCTCGACTTCGTACCGAACGTGGACATCCCGCCGGACCTGATCCTGCCCGCGCTGCTGCCGCCCCTGCTCTACGCCGCCGTACGGCGTACCTCCTGGCGGCAGTTCACCGCCAACAAACGGCCGATCTTCCTGCTCGCCGTGGCCCTGGTGTTCGTCACCACCGCCGTGGTCGCCGCGGTCGCCCACTCGATCGTGCCCGGCCTGCCGATCGCCGCAGCCGTGGCGCTCGGCGCGCTGGTGGCGCCGCCCGACCCGGTCGCGGCGACCGCCGTCGCGGGACAGCTCGGCCTGCCGCGCCGTCTGGTGTCGATCCTGGAGGGCGAGGGGCTGTTCAACGACGTGACGGCCATCGTGCTCTACCACGTGGCCATCGCCGCCGCGATCAGCGGCTCCTTCTCGGTGCAGGGCGCGGCGCTCGACTTCCTGCTGTCCGCCGTCGTCGCGGTGGCCGTCGGGCTCGGGCTCGGCTGGGCCACGAACCGGCTGATGGACTCCCTGGGGGACCCCACCCTGCAGATCAGCCTGACCCTGCTCGTGCCGTACGCCTCGTACGTGCTCGCGGAGGAACTGCACGGGTCCGGCGTACTGGCGGTGCTCACCACGGCGTTGTTCCTGGCCGAGTATGCGAACAACGCCGACGACGTCATGACGCGGCTGGCCGGGCACACCTTCTGGAACATCGTCGACACGCTGGTCACCGGGGTGGCCTTCGGGCTCATCGGACTGGAGCTGCACAACGCGATCCGTACGGCGTCCGGGCGCTGGGGGGAGATGCTCGGCTGGGCCGCCGCGATCGTGGGGGTCGTGGTGTTCCTACGACTGGTGTGGCTGCTGCCCGCCACCTGGCTGGCCCAGCGGCTGCACGCGAAACGGGATTTCGACGAGGACATCCCGACGACCTGGCGGGAGACCGTCGTCATGTGGTGGTCCGGGATGCGCGGGGTGGCCTCCGTCGCGCTGGCTCTGGCCATTCCGCTGGAGACGGAGAACGGGCAGCCGTTCCCCAACCGGGAAGAGATGATCTTCATCGCGTTCGGGGTGATCATGGTGACGCTCGTGGTGCAGGGGCTGAGTCTGCCCTGGCTGGTGCGGAAGCTCGGGGTGCAGGCCGACACCGACCGGGAGAAGGAGTTCGAGAAGACGCTCGCCGTGCGGGCGGCCAAGGCGGCGAAGCAGCGGCTGCGGGAGCTGGAGCGGACGGAGGACCTGTCCGACGAGCTGACCGAGCAGTTGCTGCGGCGGGCGTTCGACATCGGATACCGGATCAGTCCCGACCTCGGGGAGGACGAGCGGCGGGAGGCGCATGCGCAGCGCGCTCGCCGGATCAAGCTGGTGCGGCGGCTGCAGGGGGAGATGCTCTCCGCCGCGCGGCACGAGGTGCTGGCCGCGCGGAGTGAGCCGGGGGCGAATCCGGAGGTCGTCGACCGGGTGCTGCGGCACCTGGACGTACGGAGCCTGAAGTAGGCCGTCGGCGGGGCCGTTCGCGCAGTTCCCCGCGCCCCTGAAAAGCCAAAGATTGCGCCGTTCCCCGCGCCCCTGGAAAGGCAAAAGATTGCGCCGTTCCCCGCGCCCCCAAAAAAGAAACAGGGGGGCGGGGGCGGGGGGACGGGTCAGCCGCGGCCTGTGCGAGGGGGTTCCACCATTCGCCCCCGGGTGGTCGTGCGGGGGCGGTGGGCATCGCCGCCGCCGTTCGGGTGGGCGATGGTGCCCGGGGGCAGGATCGCGTCTGCCGTGTTGACGCGGGGCAGGGCGTAGGGGTGGTGGACGGTCAGCCAGCGCAGCATCTGCTCGCGGACCGTGACCCGCACCGTCCAGACGTCGTCCGCGTCCTTCGCGGTGACCAGCGCCCGCACCTCCATCGTGCTGGGCGTGGAGTCGGTGACCGCGAGGCCGTAGTCGCGCCCGTCCCAGGCCGGGCATTCGCGCAGGATGTCACGGAGCTTGTCGCGCATCTCCTCGACGGGGGCGCTGTGATCCAGGTGGAAGAAGACCGTCCCGGTCATCTGCACCCCGCCGCGCGACCAGTTCTCGAACGGCTGTGAGGTGAAGTACGAGACCGGCATCGTGAACCGGCGCTCGTCCCAGGTGCGCACGGTCAGGAAGGTGAGCGTGATCTCGTCGACCGTGCCCCACTCCCCGTTCACCACCACCGTGTCCCCGAGCCGAACCATGTCGCCGAAGGCGATCTGGAACCCGGCGAACATGTTGGCAAGGGTGGACTGCGCGGCCACACCGGCGACGATGCCGAGGATGCCGGCCGAGGCGAGCAGGGAGGCGCCGGCGGCGCGCATCGCGGGGAAGGTCAGCAGCATCGCGGCGACCGCCACCACACCGACGATCGCGGAGACGACGCGCTGGATCAGCGCCACCTGCGTACGGACCCGGCGGACCCGGGCGGGATCGCGGTGGGCGTGCGCGTAACGGGAGTACGAGGACTCGACGACGGCCGTCGCGATCCGCACCAGCAGCCAGGCCGTGGAACCGATGAGGACCAGGGTCAGGAGCTGGCCGACCCCCGCGGAATGTGCCTTGGTGAGTTTGGCCTGGTCGTAGGAGCCTCTCAGCAGGGCCGCACACATGACGAACTGCAGCGGAAGACGGCAGCGGCGCAGCAGGTTCCACAGCGGGACCTGGTGGTGGCGTTGATCGGCGCGTCGCAGCAGCAGGTCGACCAGCCAGCCGACGAGCAGCGTCACCACGAGCGAGCCGCCGATCACGATCAGCGGGCGAAGCACGTTCTCCATGCCTTCGACCGTAACCGGCCCGCCGGGGTGGCTAACCTGTGGGCCCGGTCATATCCGGGCCGCCGCCCCGGGGCGACCGCGTTGTCGGTGGTGGCTGGCACCATGGACCCATGAACATCATGCTCTTCCACTCGACCTTCGGTCTGCGGCCCGCCGTGCGGGACGCGGCGGACCGGCTGCGTGCGGCCGGACACGAGGTGTGGACGCCCGACCTCTTCGGGGGGCGCACCTTCGAGACCGTCGAGGAAGGCAGGGCCTTCAAGGACGAGCTCGGCAAGGAGGAGCTGCTCAAGCGGGCCATCCTGGCCGCGGCGCCCTATTCGGAGCGAGGGCTCGTGTATGCCGGGTTCTCGCTGGGGGCGGCGACCGCGCAGACTCTGGCGCTCGGCGACGACAAGGCCCGCGGGCTGCTGCTCCTGCACGGCACGTCCGACATCGCGGAGAACGCCTCGGTGGACGAGCTGCCGGTCCAGCTGCATGTCGCGGAGCCGGACGCCTTCGAGCCCGACGACTGGCTGACCGCCTGGTATCTGCAGATGGGCAAGGCGGGAGCCGACGTGGAGGTCTACAGATACGCGGGCGCGGGACACCTCTACACCGACCCCGGCCTGCCGGACTACGACGAGGAGGCCGCCGAGGCCACCTGGCGGGTGGCACTCGGCTTCCTCGAAAGCCTGTAGGCGTTCAGGACGGTGCGGGCGTTCAGGACCCGGTGAGGGGATCAGACCGGGTCGTACGTCCGCTCGACCTTCTGCGTGCCGCTGCGCGTGCGGTACGAACGGGCCCAGGACGCCGTCGCGTTCGTGGTCGTGCGGTCGGAGAGGACGTAGTAGTCCATCTGCGCCCGCTCGGCGGTGAGGTCGAGGACGCCGAAGCCGTGGCGGTCGGTGTCGACCCAGTGGACATGCCGGTTGGCGGCGCGGATCACCGGTGACGCCAGGGCCGAGACCGTGCCCTCGGGGACCTTGACGAGGTCGTCGAGGTTGTCGGAGGTCACCGAGGTGACGACGAACTCGGTGGCGGCGGAGCCCGACAGAGGATACGTACCGGCGTTGTGGGGTACGTCGTTGGCCCAGGCCATGTGGATGTCGCCGGTGAGGAAGACCGTGTTGCGGATCGCGTTGTCCCGCAGGTGGGCGAGGAGTTCGCGGCGGTCGTCGGTGTAGCCGTCCCACTGGTCGGTGTTGAGGGCGAGGCCCTCCTTGGGCAGGCCGAGCAGTTCGGCCAGCGGCTTGAGGAGTTCGGCGGAGAGCGAGCCGATGGCGAAGGGGGCGATCATCACGGAGTTGCCGACCAGCCGCCAGGTGGTGTCGGAGGAACGCAGGCCCGCCTTCAGCCAGTCGAGCTGCGCCCGGCCGGTCAGCGTACGGTCCGGGTCGTCCACCGTGCCGTTGCCCACCTTCACCTGCTGCGAGCGGTACGAGCGCAGGTCGAGCAGCGAGAGGTCGGCGAGTCTGCCGAAGCGCAGCCGCCGGTAGGTGGTGCCCTCGACGGCGGGACGGACCGGCATCCACTCGAAGTAGGCCTGCTTGGCGGCGGCCTGGCGGGCGGACCAGGTGCCCTCGGCGCCCTCGGTGTGGTTCTCGGCGCCGCCCGACCAGGCGTCGTTGGCGAACTCGTGGTCGTCCCAGATCGCGATGACCGGCGCCACGGCGTGCAGGGCCCGCAGATCGGGGTCGGTCTTGTAGCGGCCGTGCCGGGTGCGGTAGTCGGCGAGGGTGACGATCTCGTGCGCCGGGGCGTGCGGGCGTACGACGGTGTCCCGCGTCCCGTACTCACCGGTCCCGTACTCGTAGATGTAGTCGCCCAGGTGCAGCCAGGCGTCCAGGTCGCCGCGCGCGGCCAGGTGCCGGTACGCCGAGAAGTAACCGGCCTCCCAGTTGGCGCAGGACACCACCCCGAAGCGCATCCCGGCCACGGCCGCGTCATGGGCGGGGGCGGTGCGGGTGCGGGCGGCCGGTGAGTCGGTGCCGCCGCTGGAGAAGCGGAACCAGTAGTCGGTGGCGGGCGTGAGACCTCGGATGTCCGCCTTGACGGTGTGGTCGGAGGCGGCGGTCGCGGTGGTGGAGCCCTTCGCGACGATCGTCGTGAACGCCTTGTCCGTGGCCACCGTCCAGCCGACCTCGACGTCCGGGCCGAGCCCGGAGCCGGGGGTCGCCTCGGAGGCGGGCGTCACCCGGGTCCACAGGAGGACGCCGTCCGGCAGCGGGTCGCCCGAGGCGACGCCGTGCAGGAAGGCGGGAGCCTCGGCGGCGCGGGCCGGCAGCGCCGCGGCGAGCGGGGCCCCGAGCACGGCGGTGGCCGCGGCGGCCTTGACCACCGTACGGCGGCTGGGGGCGGGGGCGTCAGGGCCGGAGGGGCTGATGTGATTTCTGATGCGACTGGTCACGGCCGGTCACATTACTGATGGGTAGGGCTTTCTGTAAGGCGAAAGACGTGAAGGGCGGGCGAACGCGGAGAAGTTCGCCCGCCCTTCACGCGGGGTGGTACCGGGAACGCGCTACTTGGTGACGCCCGCGTCCTTGAGCGCCTTCTGCCAGTCGGCGACCGTGCTCGGGTTCGTGATCACCTTGTCGTTGATCTTGATGGTCGGCGTCGAGTCGACCCCCTTGGCGTCGTCGAACGTCTTGCTCATCCGCATGGCCCAGGCGTCGTACGTGCCCTTCTTGACGGCGTCCTGGAACTTCTTGTTGTCCTTGAGGGCGTCCACCGAGTTCGCCACCTTGATCAGGTAGCTGTCCTTGGCGAGGTCGTCGGACGTCTCCTCCGGGTGGTACTTCGTGGAGTAGAGCGCGGTCTTGTACTCCAGGAAGGCCTCGGGGCTGACGTTCAGCGCGGCGCCGAGCGCGCTCACGCCGTTCTTCGAGCCCTCGCCGCCGAGGTTGCCGTCGAGGAACGTACCGAGGGTGAAGGAGAGCTTGTAGTCGCCGTCCTTCATGCCCTTGTTGACGGTCTCGCCGACCGTCTGCTCGAAGGAGGCACAGGCCGGGCAGCGCGGGTCCTCGTAGAGGTGGACCGTGTTGTCGGTCTTGGACTCGCCGATGACGACGGTCGAGCCGTTCTTGCCGCTGGTGTTGGCGGGGGCGACGACCTTCGCGTCGGCCGCCGCGTCCCACTTGGAGGGCTCGTTGTTCTGTACGACGGCGTAGCCGATGCCGCCGGCTATCGCGAGGACCGCGACGATCGAACCGGCGACGATGATCTGCCGCCTGGCCCTGTCGCGCTTGGCCTGCCGCTCGCGCTCGATACGCAGCCGCTCACGGGCCGCCGACTTCGAGGCCTGGCTGTTCCGCTTGCTCATGATGGGTTCTCCGTGGGTGTGACAGGTGTACGGGGACTGGTGTGCTCAGGCGGATACGGCCGAGCGCGGCGGTCCCCGCCGTCCCATCGAGTGCACGAAGAGCCGCGTACGCGTGGCGGCCACCCGGCGCGTGGGCCGCGGCAGCCGGCGCACCGGAGTGAGATGCGCGCTCACCGCGGCGACCGCGATCAGCAGCGGCCGGAAGGTGGCGGCGGCCATCGCGTCCAGGAACTGGGCCAGGGCCCGCTCGCCGCGGCGCAGCCAGGCGGCGGCGAGGAGGCCGACACCGATGTGCGCGCCGAGCAGCAGCCAGGCGGCGCCCGGATCGGCCTGCGCGAGCAGGGCCGCGGCGGGGGTCGCCTCGCCGCCCGTCACCCGGGCCAGCGGGGTGCCGACCTCGCCGCCACCGCAGAGCACGTCGAGGCCGACCGAGCGCAGCGGGCCCGCGACCGGGCCGCCCGCCTTGCCGTAGCAGGCGTGCTGGCCCGCGGTGAACAGCGTGTCGGCGGCCAGCTCCAGCGGGATCAGCAGGGCGGCGATCCGTCCGAAGCCGCGCTCGCGGCCCGCCAGCGCGTACGCGACGACGAAGACGGCACCGGCGAGGGCTGCCACGGTGGCCAGCGGCAGGGGGACCCGGGACAGCAGCACGTGCGACGCGGTGCTGAGCGTCACGACCAGTGCCGTGAACAGCGCCGCGCGTACGGCTCTGAGCTGGGTCCCGGATATGTCCATGGTTCCGAAGAGTCTGTCACGTACTCCTGTAAGGGACCCCTAAAGGGATCCTGTGGGCGGTCGGGGTCCGGCGGGCGAGGTCGGCGGGCGGGCGGCTACAGGCCCGGGATCCGGCCGTTGCGGTACAGGTCCACGAAGATCTGGTGGTCCTCACGCGCGCGTGCGCCGTACTCGTGCGCGAAGTCGACCAGGAGGTCGCCGAAGTTCTCCTCGTCGCCCGCGATCGCCGCGTCGATGGCGCGCTCGGTGGAGAACGGCACCAGCTCCGAGTGGCCGCTCTCGTCGTCCGCGGCGGCGTGCATGGTGGCGGTGGACCTGCCCAGGTCGGCGACGACCGCCGCGATCTCCTCCGGGTCGTCGATGTCGCCCCAGTCCAGGTCCACGGCGTACGGCGAGACCTCGGCGACCAGCTGGCCCGCGCCGTCCAGCTCGGTCCAGCCCAGCCACGGGTCGGCGTGCGCCTGGAGGGCGCGCTGGGAGATCACCGTGCGGTGGCCCTCGTGCTGGAAGTACTCGCGGATCGAGGAGTCCGTGATGTGCCGGGAGACGGCCGGGGTCTGGGCCTGCTTGATGTAGATCACCACATCGTTCTCCAGGGCGTCGGTGGCGCCCTCCAGCAGGATGTTGTACGAGGGCAGCCCGGCCGAGCCGATACCGATGCCGCGGCGGCCCACGACGTCCTTCACCCGGTACGAGTCGGGGCGGTCAAGGGACGACTCGGGCAGCGTCTCCAGATAGCCGTCGAAGGCGGCCAGGACCTTGTAGCGGGTGGCCGCGTCCAGCTCGATGGAACCGCCGCCCGGCGCGAAACGCCGCTCGAAGTCGCGGATCTCGGTCATCGAGTCGAGCAGCCCGAAGCGGGTCAGCGAGCGCGCGTCCCGCAGGACGTCCAGCAGGGGCCCCTGGGCGGTGTCCAGCGTGAAGGGCGGCACCTCGTCGCTCTTGGCGCCCGTCGCGAGGGCGTGGATGCGCTCCCGGTAGGCCGCCGCGTACGTCCGGACCAGGGTGGTGATCTGCTCGTCGCTCAGCGCCTTCGCGTAGCCGATCAGGGCCACCGAGGCCGCGAGGCGCTTGAGGTCCCAGGTGAACGGGCCGACGTACGCCTCGTCGAAGTCGTTCACGTTGAAGATCAGCCGGCCCTGGGCGTCCATGTACGTGCCGAAGTTCTCCGCGTGCAGGTCGCCGTGGATCCACACCCGGGAGGTGCGCTCGTCCAGGTACGGGCCGCCCCGCTTCTCCCGCTCCAGATCGTGGTAGAAGAGCCCTGCCGTCCCGCGGTAGAACGCGAACGCCGAGGCCGCCATCTTCCGGAACTTCACGCGGAACGCGGCCGGATCGGCGGCCAGCAGATCGCCGAAGGCGGTATGGAAGACGGCGAGGATCTCTTCGCCGCGCTGCTCGGCGCTGAGCTGCGGAACCGACATTGCTGGGTGCCTCCTGGTGCAGGTGATGCATGACGAGTGGGACGGAATGCGCGGTCCGCCGGAGCGGTTGTCTCCGTCATCCTCCAACGGACGGGGGCGCACGCGAGTGCCCGTTTACCGTCCGATGAAGGTACGCCCGAAGGTACGGGGGAGGGCGCTCGAAGTGTCAGTGCTCCGGCATACACTTCGTGGCTGTCCCCCGGACTGCCCGCAGCCCGCAGGACGTCCGTCGACGCCTGTTCGCCTTGGAGGCCGAAGCCGTGTCAAAGCCGCCGTTCACGCACCTGCACGTCCATACCCAGTACTCGCTGCTGGACGGTGCCGCGCGGCTGAAGGACATGTTCGACGCGTGCAACGAGATGGGCATGTCGCACATCGCGATGTCCGACCACGGCAACCTCCACGGGGCGTACGACTTCTTCCACTCGGCCAAGAAGGCGGGCGTCACCCCGATCATCGGCATCGAGGCGTACGTCGCCCCCGAGTCGCGGCGCAACAAGCGCAAGATCAAATGGGGCCAGCCGCACCAGAAGCGGGACGACATCTCCGGTTCCGGCGGTTACACCCACAAGACGATCTGGGCGGCGAACAAGACGGGGCTGCACAACCTCTTCAGGCTCTCCTCGGACGCGTACGCGGAGGGCTGGCTGCAGAAGTGGCCCCGCATGGACAAGGAGAGCATCTCCCAGTGGTCCGAGGGCCTGATCGCCTCCACGGGATGCCCCTCCGGCGAACTGCAGACCCGGCTGCGCCTCGGCCAGTTCGACGAGGCGGTCAAGGCGGCCTCCGAGTACCAGGACATCTTCGGCAAGGACCGGTACTTCCTGGAGCTGATGGACCACGGCATCGAGATCGAGAGCCGGGTCCGTGAGGACCTGCTGCGTGTCGGCAAGAAGCTCGGCATCCCGCCCCTGGTGACGAACGACTCGCACTACACGTACGCGCACGAGGCGACCGCCCACGACGCGCTGCTGTGCATCCAGACCGGCAAGAACCTCTCCGACCCCGACCGCTTCCGCTTCGACGGCACCGGTTACTACCTGAAGTCGACGGACGAGATGTACGCGGTCGACTCCTCGGACGCCTGGCAGGAAGGGTGCGCCAACACCCTCCTGGTGGCCGAGCAGATCGACACGACCGGCATGTTCGAGGCGAAGAACCTCATGCCGAAGTTCGACATCCCCGAGGGCTTCACCGAGGTCACCTGGTTCCAGGAGGAGGTGCGCCGCGGCATGGCGCGCCGCTTCCCCGGCGGCGTCCCCGAGGACCGCCAGAAGCAGGCCGAGTACGAGATGGACGTCATCATCCAGATGGGGTTCCCGGGGTACTTCCTCGTCGTCGCCGACTTCATCATGTGGGCCAAGAAGCAGGGCATCGCGGTCGGCCCGGGACGTGGCTCCGCCGCCGGTTCGATCGTGTCGTACGCGATGGGCATCACCGACCTCGACCCGATCCCGCACGGCCTGATCTTCGAGCGGTTCCTCAACCCCGAGCGCGTCTCCATGCCCGACGTCGACATCGACTTCGACGAGCGCCGGCGCGTCGAGGTGATCAGGTACGTGACGGAGAAGTACGGCGCCGACAAGGTCGCCATGATCGGCACGTACGGCAAGATCAAGGCGAAGAACGCCATCAAGGACTCCGCGCGCGTACTGGGCTACCCGTACGCGATGGGCGACCGGCTCACCAAGGCGATGCCCGCCGACGTCCTCGGCAAGGGCATCGACCTGAACGGCATCACGGACCCGAAGCACCCGCGTTACGGCGAGGCCGGCGAGATCCGCGGGATGTACGAGAACGAGCCGGACGTCAAGAAGGTCATCGACACCGCGAAGGGCGTCGAGGGCCTGGTCCGGCAGATGGGTGTGCACGCGGCCGGCGTGATCATGTCCAGCGAGCCCATCGTCGACCACGCCCCGGTCTGGGTGCGGCACACCGACAACGTCACGATCACCCAGTGGGACTACCCGCAGTGCGAGTCGCTCGGCCTGCTCAAGATGGACTTCCTGGGCCTGCGCAACCTCACGATCATGGACGACGCCATCAAGATGGTGAAGGCCAACAAGGGCATCGACCTGGAGATGCTCGCCCTCCCGCTGGACGACCCCAAGACCTTCGAACTGCTCTGCCGCGGTGACACCCTCGGCGTCTTCCAGTTCGACGGCGGCCCGATGCGCTCGCTGCTCCGCCAGATGCAGCCCGACAACTTCGAGGACATCTCCGCCGTCTCGGCCCTCTACCGGCCGGGCCCGATGGGCATGAACTCGCACATCAACTACGCGGAGCGCAAGAACGGCCGCCAGGAGATCACCCCGATCCACCCGGAGCTGGCGGAGCCGCTCGAAGAGGTCCTGGCGGTCACCTACGGCCTGATCGTGTACCAGGAGCAGGTGCAGAAGGCCGCCCAGATCATCGCCGGCTACTCGCTCGGCGAGGCCGACATCCTGCGCCGCGTGATGGGCAAGAAGAAGCCCGACGAGCTGGCGAAGAACTTCGTCCTCTTCCAGGAGGGCGCCCAGAAGAACGGCTACAGCGCCGAGGCGATCCAGGCCCTGTGGGACGTCCTGGTCCCGTTCGCCGGCTACGCGTTCAACAAGGCCCACTCGGCCGCGTACGGACTCGTCTCGTACTGGACCGGCTATCTGAAGGCGAACTACCCGGCCGAGTACATGGCCGCGCTGCTCACCTCGGTCAAGGACGACAAGGACAAGTCGGCGGTCTACCTCAACGAATGCCGGCGCATGAAGATCAAGGTCCTGCCGCCGAACGTCAACGAGTCGGAGCAGAACTTCGCCGCGCAGGGCGACGACGTGATCCTCTTCGGCCTCTCCGCCGTCCGCAACGTCGGTACGAACGTCGTCGAGTCGATCATCCGCAGCCGCAAGGCCAAGGGGAAGTACAACTCGTTCCCCGACTACCTCGACAAGGTCGAGGCCGCCGCCTGCAACAAGCGCACCACGGAATCCCTCATCAAGGCCGGCGCCTTCGACACGATGGGGCACACCCGCAAGGGCCTCACCGCGCACTTCGAGCCGATGATCGACAACGTCGTCGCGGTGAAGAGGAAAGAGGCCGAGGGACAGTTCGACCTCTTCGGCGGCATGGGCGAGGCGGACAACAGCGAGCCGGGCTTCGGCCTGGACGTCGAGTTCACCACCGACGAGTGGGACAAGGCCTACCTGCTCGCCCAGGAGCGGGAGATGCTCGGCCTGTACGTCTCCGACCACCCGCTCTTCGGCCTGGAGCACGTGCTCTCCGACAAGGCCGACGCGGGCATCGCCCAGCTCACCGGCGGGGAGCACGGGGACGGCGCGGTCGTCACCATCGGCGGCATCATCTCCGGCCTCCAGCGCAAGATGACCAAGCAGGGCAACGCCTGGGCCATCGCCACGGTCGAGGACCTGGCCGGTTCCATCGAGTGCATGTTCTTCCCCGCGACCTACCAGCTGGTGTCGACGCAACTCGTCGAGGACGCCGTGGTGTTCGTCAAGGGCCGCCTCGACAAGCGCGAGGACGTACCGCGGCTGGTCGCGATGGAACTGCAGGTACCGGACCTGTCGAACGCGGGCACCAACGCGCCCGTGATCCTCACCATCCCGGCCCTGAAGATCACCCCGCCCATGGTCAGCAGGCTCGGCGAGATCCTCAGCCACCACCGGGGGGAGAGCGAGGTGCGGATCCGGCTGCAGGGCCCGAGCAAGACCACCGTCCTGCGGCTCGACCGGCACCGGGTGAAGCCGGATCCCGCGCTCTTCGGGGACCTGAAGGTACTGCTGGGCCCGGCCTGCCTGGCGACGACCGGCTGACACCGGCCGGTAGCGGCTGACAGCGGCCGGCATCGGCGCGAGGGGCGCACCCGTGCACGGGTGCGCCCCTCGGCATGTTGCCCGGGCCGCAAAGGCCCGTGCGCTCGGCTCAGTTGTGGCCGAAACGCTTCTGGTGCTTACGGGCCACATCGGCCGGGCTGCCCTGGATCTGCGACACCGGCGACTGCTGCGCCTGTGCCGAGGACCGCTCGGACTGCTCGGACTGCTCCGGCTGCGACGAGCGGTCCTGTTCGCCGCCCTGCTTGCGGTTCTTGTTCTTGGCCATGGTGCTGCCTCCTACGGGGGTTTTTAGGGGCCAGGGCCGGGACCAGACTCACATAGGCTGAGGAATGACGCATTTCGGAGAATTACCGTGCGTAATAAGGGCTGTGGGCGAGCGATACGCCGATCCGCCACGCCGAAGATCGAGTTCCGGCCGTTAACCTCCGCGCGGTCGGGCAGACTCGAAGGAAGCCCGAAGCAAACCTCCCGGAAAGAGGGTGGATCGCGTGGACCGCTGCATCATCCTGGTGGACGCCGGTTATCTGCTCGGGGCCGCTGCCAGTCTCCTCGCCGGGGAACCCTCGCGATCCCGGATCACCGTTGACCACGCCGCCCTCATCCAGGGGCTGCGCGAGCGCGCCGAGTCCGAGACGGATCGGCCCCTGTTGCGCATCTACTGGTTCGACGGCGCCCCCGACCGCGTACCGCAGCCGGAGCACCGCAGGCTGCGGGTGATGCCCCGGGTCACGGTCCGGCTCGGCGCGCTGACGCGCAGCGACGGGCGGTGGGCGCAGAAGGGCGTCGACGCCGCCATGCACGCCGAGCTGACGGAACTGGCGCGCAACCGTGCCTGCTCCGACGTCGTGCTGGTCACCGGCGACGGGGATCTGCTGCCGGGCATGATGGCTGCCAAGGAACACGGGGTCGCCGTGCACCTGTGGGCCGTACAGGCCGCGGACGGCGACTACAACCAGTCCGAGGACCTGGTCGCCGAGGCCGACGAGCGGCGGGTGCTCGACCGGATCTGGATCACCAAGGCCGTCCGCGCCAAGGAACTCGGCGGCGTCTGCGCGCCGCCGCCCGTGCCGCGGCCCGAGATCGCCGCGATCCTCTCCGCGCCGCTGCCCGAGTCCGCGCTGGGCGCCGGGCTCGGCTCGGCGCCGGCCTCCGCGCTGGGCCCCGCCGGGGAGCGGACCGCGGACGAACGGGCCGCGGCGGAGACCGAGCACACGCAGGCCGCGCCGGGTGAGAACGGCACGGAGGCGCGGGTGCCGGCCGCCAAGGGGGTGCCCACACCGAAGGATCTGGCCGCGCTGCGGGCCCCCGGACCACCCGGTGCGCCCGGCGGCGCGGCGGCGCAGCAGCCCGCGAACGCGACGCTGCGCTGGTCGTCCGACAAGGGGTGGGTGGACCGGCCCGGCACCGCCGCCGCGGAGAACGCGGAGGCGGCGCTGCTGCCGACGCTCGCGCAGCTCACCTCGGCGGAGCAGCGGTGGGCCGACCGCGAGGAGGACATCACCACGGTGGGCGGTGATCCGTTCGAGGTGGGGCAGGTGTTCGCCCGGCGGTGGATGGAGCGGCTGGCTGACCAGGCGATGCTGCCCAAGCTGTCCACGATGTATCCGCGGGTGCCGCACCGGATCGACGGGGAGCTGTTGCGGTACGCGGCGCGGTTCGGGCTGCTCGCGCACAAGGACGATCAGATCGATGAGCATGATCGGTATGCGATCCGGGCGGGGTTCTGGCGGGAGATCGACGCACGGACCGCGACGGAGCACGCTTCCGCGGGGGAGTAGGAGGGGTCGGCTTCCGCGGGGGCGGGGTGTCGGGTGCGGGCTGGTCGGTGCGGAGGTTTTGCGCAGTTCCCCGCGCCCCTGGGGGTGGGGGCGTCGCGTTGTCGGCCGCGGGTCGGGTGGGGGGATTGCGCAGTTCCCCGCGCCCCTCAGGGGCGGGGGTGCCGTGGGGTCGGTGACCATTCGTGGCGGGTATGTCCTCCCCGCGCGTCGTTCGGGGGGTGGGACCCCGTAGTCTCGGGTCTCGTGAGTACGCGCACCGCACAGGCAGTCCGGGACGGGCACGGCGGGGATGTCGTGTGTGCCGTGCGGGATCTTACGAAGACCTATCGGGCGGTGCGCGGCCGGCGCGGGCAGCCCGCGACACCCGAGGTGCGGGCCACCGACGGGGTGCGGATCGACATCCGGCAGGGCGAGATCTTCGGACTGCTCGGGCCGAACGGCGCCGGCAAGACCACCCTCGTACGCCAGCTCACCGGACTGATGCGCCCCGACCGCGGCAGCGTCGAGATCCTGGGGCACGACATCGTGCGCCACCCCGAGCGCGCGTCGCGGATCCTCGCGTACCTCGGGCAGGAGTCCACCGCGCTCGACGAGCTGACCGTGTCGCTCGCCGCGGAGACCACCGGCCGACTGCGCGGCCTCGACGCGCGCAGCGCGCGGGCCGAGCGGGACGCGGTCCTGGAGGAGCTGGGGCTCACCGCGCTCGCCTCGCGGCCCCTGAAGAAGCTCTCCGGCGGCCAGCGGCGGCTCGCCTGCTTCGCGACCACCCTCGTCGGCGCGCGGCCGTTCCTCGTCCTCGACGAGCCCACCACCGGGATGGACCCCGTCGCCCGCCGGGCCGTCTGGAGCGCCGTCGACCGGCGCCGGGCCGAGCACGCCACGACGGTCCTCCTCGTCACCCACAACGTCATCGAGGCGGAGACCGTCCTCGACCGGGTCGCCGTCCTCGACCGGGGCCGCGTCATCGCCTGCGACACCCCCGCCGGCCTGAAGGAACAGGTCGCCGGGGAGGTGCGGCTCGAACTCGTCTGGCGCGAGCGCGCCCCCCTCGACGTACCGGAAGTCGCGGCCCTGCGCGACCGCGCCGTAGAGTCGGGCCGTCGCTGGTCGCTGCGGCTCACTCCCGAGGAGGCCCGCGCGGCCGTCGCGGCGGTCACCGGCGGCGCCGCCTTCGCGGCCCTGGACGACTTCACGCTCGCCACGCCGAGCCTGGAGGACGTGTATCTGGCACTGGGCGGCAGCGCCGGAAGCGTACGGGGGTTGGTCAAGGCATGAGCACGCGGACCCCCGCAGCCGTACGGAACAGGTACAGGACGACAGCCGAAGCGAACAGGAGCCGCTCGACGTGAGTGTCGTACCCGCCGAGGTCCTGCCCGGCGCAGCCCGTGCGGACGGGAGCCGGTCCGGTCAGGGCGCGGACACCGAGGACGGTGCCCGCGCGGTGGCCGTGCTCGGACCGCGCGCGCGGCTGTGGCCGGCGCTGGCCGCCGTCTACCGGGCGCAGCTCTCCCGGGCCAGGGTGGCGCGGATCCCGCTGCTGTTCGTGGCGACCTTCCAGTCGATCGGGATCATGGTCCTGATGCGCGGAGTCGTGGACGGCGGCGGTGAGGCGCGGGCCGTGGTCGCCGGTTCGTCGGTCCTCGTGGTCGCGTTCGTCGCGCTCAACCTGCTGGCCCAGTACTTCGGGCAGCTGCGCGCCAGTGGCGGGCTCGACCACTACGCGACGCTGCCCGTACCGCCGGCCGCCGTCGTGCTCGGCGCCGCCGCCGCGTACGCCTCCTTCACCGTGCCGGGGACGCTCGTGACCGCCGTCGTGGGCAGCGTCCTCTTCCAGTTGCCGATGACGCACCTGTGGATCCTCGTCGCCGTCATCCCGCTCGCGGGCGCGGCGCTCGCCGGGCTCGGAGCGGCGCTCGGACTGCTCGCGCCCCGGCCCGAACTGGCTACACTGCTCGGCCAGTTGGGTATGTCGGCCGCGCTGCTGCTCGGCGTGCTGCCGCCGGACCGGCTGCCGGTGTTCGTGCAGTGGGCGCGTGATCTGCTGCCCTCCACCTACGGGGTCGAGGCGCTCGGGCTGACCTTCGGTCCCGACCCGGACTGGGGGGTCGTGCTGCTCGACCTCGCCGTCTGCGCGGGCGTCGGCGTCGCCTCGCTGGCCGTCGCGACCTGGGCCTACCGCCGGGCGGCCGTCCGGTGACGCGCCCGACAGGCGGGCCTGGCACGATGTCGGTGTGACCGCACCGCTGAACCCGCCTCCGCCGCCGCACCACCAGCCGCCGCACGACGCCTGGCAGGCGCCGCCCGCCGGGTACGGGCTCGGTCATCAGGAGGACGGTCCCGGAATGAAGACAGAGCTGCGCGAGGCCGCGATCATCGCGGTCGCGATGGCGGTCGGCGGGCTGCTGCTCGGTGTCCTGTGGTGGTGGCTGGCCCCGCACGTGCCGCTGGTCTCGGACGACACCACCGTCTACCTCGCGGACACGGAGGGGGAGCAGGCCATCGGCGTGGACGGGACGTTCACCCTGCTGGCGCTCGGCCTCGGCCTGGTCAGCGCGCTGGTGGTGTTCCTGCTGCGGCGCGGGGGCGGCATCGCGCTCGTCGTCGCCCTCACCGTCGGCGGCGTCCTCGGCTCCCTGGTCGCCTGGCGCCTGGGCATCTGGCTCGGACCCACGCAGGACGTGGTCGCGCACGCCAAGGAGGCCGGCAAGGGCGTCACCTTCGACGCCCCGCTGGAACTCGGCGCGAAGGGCGCGCTGCTCGCCTGGTCCCTCTCGGCCCTCCTGGTCCACCTGGGCCTGACGGCCCTCTTCGGCCCCAGGGACCCGGACCCCTTCGAGTCCCCGTACTACCCGCAGAACCCGCAGACTCCGCAGGCCTGACGACTACCCGGTCGGGGGCAGCCCCGCAGGGGCGCCCCGAGGGGCGCGGGGAACCGCGCGCCCAGCGGCAGCCCACCCGCAACCGAATCACGGCCCATGCGGCACTCGCGGCCCGGGCGGCAACGCACGGCCCGCGCGGCACCTCACCGGTCCGGCGGAGCGCTCAGGCCGGCCGGCGCCCATGGTTCGCCCGTCCCTTGCGTACCCGCCACTTCCGCTTGCGCGTCTTCTTCGACATGTCCTCGGTACTTAACCGAGAACCCGGCTCCCGTCGAGAGACCGCGCGCCCCCGTCGAGAGGCCGCGCATGCCCGTCGAGAGCTCAGAGCCGCCCGACGGGCGCCACCACCGCGTCCGTGAGCCGCGCGAGGTCGTCCGGGGCCAGCTCGACCTCCAGCCCCCGCCGCCCCGCGGAGACGCAGATCGTGGCGTGCCCGCGTGCGGACGCGTCCAGGACCGTACGGAGCCGTTTGCGCTGGCCGAGCGGCGAGATGCCCCCGCGGACGTACCCCGTGGTGCGTTCCGCGGCGGCCGGATCGGCCATCGCGGCCCGTTTGCCGCCGACCGCCGCCGCCAGCGCCTTCAGGTCGAGGGAGCCGGCCACGGGCACGACGGCGACCGTCAGATCCCCGTCGACGTCCGCGACCAGCGTCTTGAAGACCCGGTCCGGGGACACGCCCATGGCCTCGGCGGCCTCCTCCCCGTACGAGGGGTGCGCCGGGTCGTGTTCGTAGGCGTGGACCGTGAATCCGACCCCCGCCGCGGTGAGCGCCACGGTCGCCGGTGTCCCGCCCGCCTGCTGCTGCTTCTTCGCCTTCTTGGCCAAAAAAGGTCCTTCAGTTGAGGTTGGTCGGCCCGCGCGTCAGCTCCGAGGCGGGCAGTGAGGGCAGATTGCGGATGATGGCGGTCTCCGCCCGCAGCAGCGTCAGCTCCTCGCGCAGCCGGGACGCCGTGTCCGGTGCCTGCAGCAGCCGCTGCTTGGCCGGGACGTCGAGCATCGCCGCCGCCGCGACCAGGTAGGAGACGACGGACGGCTCGTCCGGCAGATCGGCCCCGGTGGCCAGCGACCGCTCCCGCGCGCCCGCCAGCCGCTTCTGGTACTGCCGGAAGGCCCGCAGCACCCCTTCCGCCAGCGCCCCGGCCTCGTCGCCCGGCTCCTCCGCCAGCTCCTCCAGCTCGGCCGTCAGATAGGGGCCGGAGGCGTCCACGGAGGCCAGCCGCACCCGGGTCGTCCCGGTGGCCAGCACCTCGAAGCTGCCGTCGGCCCGCTCCCGGATCGTCGCCGCGTCGGCGATACAGCCCACCGCGTGGAAGGCCTTGAGCGGTTCGTCGCCGAAGCCGGCCGAGGGCCCGCGTTGCGGTACGGCCGTCTGGTCGGGCATACCGGGCGAGGTGGCGGCCACCTCGTGGCCGTCGCGGATGGCGACGACGGCGAACCGGCGCGGTTCGTCCTCGGGTGTCTTGAGCAGATCGCGCATCATCGCGCGGTAGCGCTCCTCGAAGATGTTCAGCGGCAGGACGAGCCCGGGAAACAGCACCGAGTTCAGGGGGAAGAGTGGGAGCCGGACGGTGGTCACGACGCGAAAGCCTAATGGTCACCGGAGGGCGCGCGTCCGCCGTGCTCACTTCGTGGATGCGGAAGATCCCCGCTCCGTGCCCGCAGAGGGCGCTCCGAGGCCACCTGGATCCGGATCCCGTCGCGCAGTTCGAGGAACTGGCCGAGCGGATCGTCCGAGACCCGGTCCCAGGGGAACGAGGTGGCGTACGGGCCGATCCGGCGCAGTTGTTCCAGCGCGTCCTCCCAGCGTTCCAGCCTGACCAGCACATAGGTGAGCAGATTGCGGACCTGCGCGGGCCACGGGTCGGCGTCCTCGTACTCGGCGGAGAGGGCGATCGCGAGGTCGGCCGCCGCGTCGAGGCGTACGCGACCGACGGCGGCCCCGCCGCCCTCGGTCAGATAGGCGAAGGCCGCCCGTACGGGCAGGGCCTGGACCAGGGAGCCGGGCAGCGCGTCGTGGGCGGCGCGCTCGGCGAAGTCGAAGCACTCGCGGTGCGAGCCGTACCACGCGGCGGACAGGTACTGCAGGGCGGCCACATGGCAGCCGTAGTGGTGCGGGGAGCGGCGGACGGCCTGCGCCCACAGCCGCTCGAACTCGGCGTGCGAGGCGTTGGTGCCGCGGGCGTGGTCCAGCGCGATCCGCCACGGGACGGGGTCGCGCGGGTCGCCCTCGGCGGCGGCGGAGATCAGCGGCCCTACCTGGCGCAGCAGTTCGGCGCGGGCCGGTGACCGCCAGCTCCGGCACACCGCGAGCTCGGCCTTGACCAGGGCCGCGTCCGGGTCGTGCGGGGCGGCGGAGCGCCAGTCGTCGAACCACTCGTCGCGGGAGAGGGCGAAGGCCGCGAGGCGGGTCGTGTACCGGTCCCGGTTCTCCCACTCGGCCGACTCGCGGGTGGTGGACAGCAGTTTGCCGGCCGGGCCGTACTCGCCCCGGCCCGCCGCGACCAGGGCCGGGCCGAGCCGCTCGTCCGGGGCGTCCAGCAGGACCTCGTCGTCGGCGGGCAGACCGGCGGCGAGACTCGAAGTGTTCCGCGCCATCCGGATCGTACGGAGGAGCGCTCGCAGCAATGCCATGGTGGTTCCATTGAAAACCGCAGGTCGGACCGGTACCAGAGGATGCGCGGTGACGCTTTCGTAACCGTGGTTTGGTTGCGTGGGGATCGGTCAAGGCCGGGTAAAAGGTGACGGTCGCTCAGCCCTGGGGGGTGGGCGCCCAGCCTCGGGGAGTGTGCGCCCAGCCTCGGGGAGCGTGCGCTCAGACTCTGCGGAGCGTGCGGGTCGCGCCCGCCGCCACCGTCGTCGCCAGTACCCAGCCCAGCAGGATCACCACCGCGGCCAGCCACTGCCAGCCGCCGCGCAACTGCCAGTAGCCGGCCTGGCCGAGGTCTATCAGCGGCAGCAGCAGGTCCAGGGCGAACAGCGTCGGGTTCCAGGGCGGGTGCTCGCCCGTCTTGAGCGGCGGATGGTCGGCGTGCGCGAAGGCGAAGGAGGTCACCGCCCACAGCACGCCCATCCAGAGGGCCGCGCGCCCCGGCCGGTACCCGTAGGCGACCGTCCAGTCCTGTACGTAACCCCACAGCCTGGCCGCGATCGGCAGGTTCTCGCGCCGGTGGCGCTGCTTGGCGAGCAGCACCTCGCGCGCCTCCTCGTCCTCGCCGCCGTTGCGCAGCACCGTGGCCAGCCGCTCGTACGGCTCCGGGTTGTACTCCGGCGTGGCCGCGGCCACCCACTGCAGGCGCCGGGACAGCGGGAACGGGCCGCGCGGCACCAGGTACTCGTACTGGAAGCCGCCCATCTGCAGCTGGCCCGCGCCCGGCCAGCTGGTCGCCTGGTCGATGAGGGTGACCACACGTGCCCCGTTCAGCACGACCCGCCCGCGCTGCGGACGCCGGCCGAGGAACCGCAGCTCGGGCACCTGGACGCGGCGCAGCGAGATCTCCTGGTCGTCGCGCAGGGTGAGCCGGGCCTGCTCGAAGTCCACCGCGTCGCCGAACCGGCCGTCGTCGAGCCGGATCCCGCCCTCGCACGCGAACCGCTGTACCCGGGTGCCGTGCGCGGGGGTCCGGCCGCTGGTCAGCACGGGGTCGCCGATGCCCGCGGGGGTCAGGTACATGGTGCGCTCGACGGTCAGCTGCGGTGCGTTGAGCGCCCGGCGCCCGTACGGATTGGCCAGCCGGCTGCCGCGCAGGCTGAGCGAGACGCCGACCTTCGCGCCGCGCAGGCTCAGCTCGCCGTGCGACTCCATCATCTCGGCCTGCAGGTCCTGCCCGATGGTCATCCCGTCGCCGACGAGGGAGTTGTCGCGCCGGTCCCGGTAGATCACCGACTGGTTGAGCAGCAGGTCCGTGCCTATGTGCGCGTCGGTGAGGCGTACGCCGTTGTGGAAGCGGCAGCGCGGCATGTGCAGATCACCCTCGGTGTGCAGCCGGGCCGCCTCCAGGCGCGGTATCGCGCAGTCCACCAGCCGCAGTGTCGTGAACCGGGACTCCGGCAGCAGGATCTCCTTCTCGAAACGGCAGCCCTTCATCTCGACGTACGGCTCCACGGTGCCGCCCGCCAGGTCGAGCGAGTCGGCGATCTGGACCCCGGTCAGCTTGAGAGAGGCCACGCGGCCGTCGAGGGCGGGCGGGCCGTTCAGCAGCAGCCGGCACACGACCCTGGCCCGTACCGTGCGCTCCGGGCCCCAGGGGTGGCCACCGTGCGGATCGTCGGCGGCGGTGTCCCCGGCCCGCAGGTCGTACACGCTGCCGTTGCGGAACGCCTGCCACATGCCGGCCTCGGCCGCGTTCAGGTCGTCGGGCAGTTCGCCGACGCGCAGGCCGGCCCCATCGGTCACCGTTTTCCCTCACTCCTCAGTTACCCGCCGGTTCGTACAGCCGTCCCTGTGATGCCCGCTGAGTCGGCGCCTGAACGCCGAGAGTGACGATGGTGGCTCTCAGTGACGACGGGGGGCCGGGATCAAGCCACGTACCGGCCGGTGATCCAGGGCTCGTATCAGCGATTGATACAGCCGTCCGACGTCCGAGCGCCGTCTGAGAGAATTGACCATGTGATCTCCCGAATCGATCTGCGCGGCGACGCCCTACCCGAGGGCCCCGCCCTGCGCGACCTGCTGCCCCGAGCCGACTTCGACGTTTCGGCCGCCCTGGAGAAGGTGCGTCCGATCTGCGAGGCCGTGCATCATCGGGGTGACGCGGCGCTGATCGACTACGCGGAGAAGTTCGACGGCGTACGCCTGGAGTCCGTACGGGTTCCGGGGCGGGCCCTCGCGGACGCGCTCGAACAGCTCGATCCGGATGTGCGCGCGGCCCTGGAGGAGTCGATCCGCCGCGCCCGCGTCGTCCACCGCGCGCAGCGCCGCACCGCCCACACCACCCAGGTGGTCCCCGGCGGCTCGGTGACCGAGAAGTGGGTGCCCGTCGACCGCGTGGGGCTGTACGCGCCCGGCGGCCGGTCCGTGTACCCCTCGTCCGTGATCATGAACGTGGTCCCGGCGCAGGAGGCCGGCGTCGCGTCGATCGCGCTCGCCTCGCCCGCCCAGGCCGACTTCGGCGGCCTGCCGCACCCGACGATCCTGGCGGCCTGCGCGCTGCTCGGCATCGACGAGGTGTACGCGGCCGGCGGCGCGACCGCCGTGGCGATGTTCGCGTACGGCACCGAGTCCTGCCCGCCCGCCAACATGGTGACCGGCCCCGGCAACATCTGGGTCGCCGCCGCCAAGCGCTACTTCGCGGGCCGGATCGGCATCGACGCCGAGGCGGGTCCGACCGAGATCGCGATTCTCGCCGACGACAGCGCCGACCCCGTGCACGTCGCCTCCGACCTGATCAGCCAGGCCGAGCACGACCCGCTGGCCGCCGCCGTCCTCGTCACCGACTCCCTCGCGCTGGCCGACGCGGTCGCCAAGGAGCTGGAGCCGCAGGTCGCCGCCACCAAGCACATCGAGGACCGGATCGTCCCGGCGCTCGGCGGCAGGCAGTCCGCGATCGTGCTGGTCGACGGGGTGGCGGAGGGCCTGCGGGTGGTCAACGCCTACGGCGCCGAGCACCTGGAGATCCAGACGGCCGACGCGCACGCGGTCGCCGACCGGGTCACCAACGCCGGCGCGGTCTTCGTCGGCCCCTGGGCGCCCGTCTCCCTCGGTGACTACGCGGCCGGCTCCAACCACGTCCTGCCGACCGGCGGCTGCGCCTGCCACTCCTCGGGTCTGTCCGTCCAGTCGTTCCTGCGCGGCATCCACATCGTCGACTACACCCGCGACGCGCTGGCCGAGGTCGCCCACCACGTGGTGACGCTCGCCGAGGCGGAGGATCTTCCCGCCCACGGCGCCGCGGTCAAGGCCCGGTTCGGCTGGAAGGTGCCCGGCAAGTGAGTACCCCCGACCGTTCCCACGGCAGCCCTTCGGGAAGCGCTTCCGGCAGCCCTTCGGGAAGCGCTTCCGGCAGCCCTTCGGACACCGCTTCCGGCAGCCCTTCGGACACCGCTTCCGGCCGTTCCCTCGGTATCGACGACCTGCCCGTCCGCGACGAACTGCGCGGGAAGTCCCCGTACGGCGCGCCCCAGCTCGACGTGCCCGTCCGGCTCAACACCAACGAGAATCCGTACCCGCTGCCCGAACCGCTCGTCGAGCGGATCGCCGAGCGGGTGCGCGAGGCCGCGCGGCACCTCAACCGCTACCCCGACCGGGACGCGGTGGAGCTGCGCACCGAGCTGGCCGCCTATCTGACGAAGACCGGCAGGCACGTGGTCGGCGTCGAGAACGTGTGGGCGGCCAACGGCTCGAACGAGGTCATCCAGCAACTGCTGCAGACCTTCGGCGGGCCCGGCCGCACCGCGATCGGCTTCGAGCCCTCGTACTCGATGCACGGGCTGATCGCGCGCGGCACCGGCACCGGATGGATCTCCGGTCCCCGCAACGACGACTTCACCATCGACACGGCCGCGGCCGAGCAGGCCATCGCCGAGCACCGGCCCGACGTCGTGTTCATCACCACCCCCAACAACCCCACGGGCAACGCGGTCCCACCCGCCACGGTCCTCGCGCTGTACGAGGCGGCGCAGGCCGCCAGGGCCGAAACCGGCGGCGCGATGGTCGTCGTCGACGAGGCCTACGTCGAATTCAGTCACGGTGAGTCACTGCTGCCGCTGCTCGAAGATCGGCCGAATCTCGTCGTCTCGCGCACCATGTCGAAGGCGTTCGGGGCGGCCGGGCTGCGCCTCGGCTACCTCGCCGCACACCCGGCGGTCGTGGACGCCGTCCAGCTCGTACGGCTGCCGTACCACCTGTCGGCCGTCACCCAGGCGACCGCGCTGGCCGCCCTGGAGCACACCGACACCCTGCTCGGCTACGTCGAGCAGCTGAAGACGGAGCGTGACCGGCTGGTGGCCGAACTGCGCGCGCTGGGTTTCGAGGTGACCGAGTCCGACGCCAACTTCGTCCAGTTCGGACGGTTCGACGGCGCGGCCGGCTCGCACGAGGCGTGGCGGCGGATCCTCGACCGGGGCGTCCTGGTCCGGGACAACGGCGTACCGGGATGGCTGCGGGTCACCGCGGGCACCCCCGCCGAGAACGACGCGTTCCTCGACGCGGTGCGTGCGCTGCCGCGCGAGTCCCCGCGTGCGTCGCCGAGTGAGTTGCAGACATCCGTGCCCGTGGGGGACACCCCCGCACCCCCGAAGGAGCAGAGCGCATGAGCCGCGTCGGCCGTGTCGAACGGATCACCAAGGAGACCTCCGTCGTCGTCGAGATCGATCTCGACGGCAGCGGAAAGGTCGATGTGTCGACAGGCGTCGGCTTCTACGACCACATGCTCGACCAACTCGGCCGGCACGGTCTGTTCGACCTGACCGTGAAGACCGAGGGCGACCTGCACATCGACTCGCACCACACCATCGAGGACACCGCCCTCGCCCTGGGCGGCGCCTTCAAGCAGGCGCTCGGCGACAAGGTCGGCATCTACCGCTTCGGCAACTGCACCGTCCCGCTGGACGAGTCGCTCGCCCAGGTGACCGTCGACCTCTCGGGGCGCCCCTACCTCGTGCACACCGAGCCCGAGAAGATGGCGCCGATGATCGGCGAGTACGACACGACGATGACCCGGCACATCCTGGAGTCCTTCGTCGCCCAGGCGCAGATCGCCCTGCACGTGCACGTGCCGTACGGGCGCAACGCCCACCACATCGTGGAGTGCCAGTTCAAGGCGCTCGCCCGGGCCCTGCGGTACGCCTCCGAGCGCGACCCGCGCGCGGCGGGCATCCTTCCCTCCACGAAGGGCGCGCTGTAGGCATGAGCGGCCTCTCCACCGTCCTGATCGTCGTCGGGCTCTTCCTGCTCGGCGGCGTCTACTCCTTCGTCAAGCAGCAGATGCCCAAGAGCCTCATCATCCTGCTGTCCATCGGCGCGGCCATGTGTCTCGTGGCCGGTGTCGTCCGCCTGGAGGTGTGGAATTGAGTACTCCTGACACCCCTGACGCCTCTGCGGTTACGTCTTCGAGCGCCCCTTCCAAGCGAGTGGTCGTCTTCGACTACGGCTTCGGGAACGTCAGGTCCGCCGAACGCGCCCTCGCCCGTGCGGGCGCCGACGTCGAGATCACCCGCGACTACGACAAGGCCATGGCCGCGGACGGGCTGCTGGTGCCGGGCGTCGGCGCCTTCGCCGCCTGCATGAAGGGCCTGCGGGAGGCGCGCGGCGACTGGATCGTCGGCCGCCGTCTCGCCGGTGGCCGCCCGGTCCTGGGCATCTGCGTCGGGATGCAGATCCTCTTCGAGCGCGGCATCGAACACGGCGTGGAGACCGAGGGCCTCGACGAGTGGCCCGGCTCGGTCGAGCCGCTGCAGGCCGACATCGTGCCCCACATGGGCTGGAACACCGTCGAGGCGCCGGCCGGCTCGAAGCTGTTCGCCGGCCTCGACGCCGACGCGCGCTTCTACTTCGTGCACTCGTACGCCGTCCACGACTGGTCCCTGGAGACCGGGAACCCGGCGATGCGCTCGCCGCTCGTCACCTGGTCCACGCACGGCAAGCCCTTCGTGGCGGCCGTCGAGAACGGCGCCCTGTGGGCCACCCAGTTCCACCCCGAGAAGTCCGGCGACGCCGGAGCCCAGCTGCTCACCAACTGGATCGGAACCCTGTAGACCATGGCCAAGCTCGAACTCCTCCCCGCCGTCGACGTCCGTGACGGCCAGGCCGTCCGGCTCGTGCACGGCGAGTCCGGCACGGAGACCTCGTACGGTTCCCCGCTCGACGCCGCCCTCGCCTGGCAGCGGTCCGGCGCCGAGTGGCTGCACCTGGTGGACCTGGACGCCGCGTTCGGCACGGGCGACAACCGCGCGCTGATCGCCGAGGTCGCCCGCGCCATGGACATCAAGGTGGAACTGTCCGGCGGCATCCGCGACGACGACACGCTCGCCGCCGCTCTCGCCACCGGCTGCACCCGCGTCAACCTCGGCACCGCCGCCCTGGAGACCCCCGAGTGGGTCGCCAAGGTCATCGCCGAGCACGGCGACCAGATCGCGGTCGGCCTCGACGTACGCGGCACCACCCTGCGCGGCCGTGGCTGGACGCGGGACGGCGGCGACCTCTACGAGACGCTGGAGCGCCTCGACAAGGAGGGCTGCGCGCGGTACGTCGTCACCGACATCGCCAAGGACGGCACCCTCCAGGGCCCGAACCTGGACCTCCTGAAGAACGTCTGCGCGGCCACCGACCGCCCCGTCGTCGCTTCCGGAGGCGTCTCGTCGCTGGACGACCTGCGGGCCATCGCCGACCTCGTGCCCCTCGGCGTCGAGGGCGCGATCGTCGGAAAGGCCCTGTACGCCAAGGCGTTCACCCTGGAAGAGGCACTCGCGGCGGTGGCCGGATGAGTGCCGTGCGACGCGTCACGACCGGCGCCCCCTGGGAGGAGGCCTTCGGCTACTCCCGCGCGGTGGAACTGCCGAACGGCCTGGTCCTGGTCTCCGGCTGCACCTCCGTGGTGGACGGCCAGATCGCCGGCGGCGACCCGTACGAGCAGGCCGTCAACTCCTTCAAGGTCGCCCTCGCGGCCCTGGAGCAGCTCGGCCTCGGCCGCGAGCACGTCGTCCGTACGCGCATGTACCTCACGCACGCCCGGGACGTGGAGGACATCGGCCGCGCCCACAAGGAGTTCTTCGACGCGGTCCGGCCGGCCGCCTCGATGATCATCGTCTCCGGTTTCGTGGACCCAGGCCTGGTGGTCGAGGTCGAGGTGGAGGCGTACCGGGAGGCGGCGTCCGGGGCGGAGTCCGGCGCGGAGTCCGCGTCATGACCCTCGCCGTACGTGTCATCCCCTGCCTGGACGTCGACAACGGCCGGGTCGTCAAGGGTGTCAACTTCCAGAACCTGCGCGACGCGGGCGACCCCGTCGAGATGGCCAAGGTCTACGACGCCGAGGGTGCCGACGAGCTGACGTTCCTGGACATCACCGCGTCCTCCGGCAACCGTGAGACCACCTACGACGTGGTGCGCCGCACCGCCGAGCAGGTGTTCATCCCGCTCACGGTGGGCGGCGGCGTACGCACCGCCGAGGACGTCGACAAGCTGCTGCGGGCCGGCGCGGACAAGGTCGGCGTGAACACCGCCGCCATCGCCCGCCCCGACCTCATCCGCGAGATCGCGGAGCGCTTCGGACGGCAGGTGCTGGTCCTGTCGGTGGACGCGCGCAGGACGGCCGCCGGGACCTTCGAGGTGACCACCCACGGCGGTCGCGAGGGCACCGGCATCGACGCCGTCGAGTGGGCGCACCGGGCCGCCGAGCTGGGCGCGGGCGAGATCCTGCTCAACTCGATGGACGCCGACGGCACGAAGGACGGCTACGACCTGGAGATGATCGCGGCCGTACGCAAGCACGTGAGCGTGCCGGTCATCGCCTCCGGCGGCGCGGGCGGCCTCGGCGACTTCGCCCCGGCCGTCACCGCGGGCGCGGACGCCGTGCTCGCCGCCTCCGTCTTCCACTTCGGCGACCTACGAATCGGCGAGGTGAAGCAGACGCTGCGGACGGCGGGCCACCCCGTCCGGTGACGTTCCACCGACGCCGCACCGACGAGAGCCCCGGCCGCTGAGCGGCCGGGGCTCTTTTCACGCGGTTATGCAAGAAAAGTTGCGCAGTTTTTATTGCACAAGTTTTCTTTCGTATCTACGGTGTTGTCATGACCGGCACGGAGAACCACCCCATCACGGACCTGGGCACCCTCAAGGCCCTGGCCCACCCCCTCCGGATGCGGCTCTACCGAGGCCTGTGCGTGGCCCGTACCGCCACCGCCTCCCAGCTCGCCGAGCAGGTCGACGAAGCGGTCTCGCTGGTCAGCTACCACCTGCGCAAGCTCGCCGAGCACGGGCTGATCGAGGCGGCCGACCCGCAGAGCGGCGACGCCCGCGAACGCTGGTGGCAGCCCGCCACCCAAGGCGTGAGCATCAGGGACGAGGACTTCCGGTACGCACCCGAGCGGGCCGCCGCGCACCTCGCCGCCACCCGGCTCTTCCACCAGCAGCGATCCGACATGTACCGCCGCTACCTCGACGAACGACTGACCTGGGGCCCCGAGTGGGCCTCCGCGGCCCCGGACAACGAGTCCCTGCTGCGGCTGACCGCCGCCGAACTGGCCGAGCTGAGCGAGGAGTTGCTCGCCCTCGCGAAGAAGTACGACGAGAAGGGGCGGGCCGCCGAGGCCGCGGGCGAGACCGAGGGGCGCGAGAACGTCGCGCTGCACGCGCTCGCGTTCCCGTTCCGTGCCTGACAGTCCGTGCGTCCCAGGAGGCCACCGACGTGACCGTCACTCCCGCGATCTCCGAAGCCGCCCCGCCGACCCCTGAGCGCCCCGCCCACCGCGACCCCGACGTCCTGCGCTGGCTCGGCGCGTACGCCTCCTCGGCGATCGGCGACAACGTCTACTACGTGGCGCTGTCCTGGGCCGCCGTGCAGGCGGGCACGCCCTCGCAGGCCGGGCTCGTGATGGCCGCGAGCGCCCTGCCGCGTGCTCTGCTCATGCTCGGCGGGGGAGTGGTCGCCGACCGTTTCGGCCCGCGTCGCGTGCTGCTCGCCGGCAACGGCGTGCGGTGCGCGACGGTGGTCGCCGTCGCCGCCCTGCTGCTGGTGAGCAGCCCCGGGCTCTGGCTGCTCGGGGCGCTCGCCCTGATCTTCGGCGTGGTCGACGCCGTGCTCATGCCCGCCCTGGGTGCGCTGCCGGCCCGGATCACCGCCCGTGGCCAACTGGCCCGTGTACAGGGCATGCGGGGCATGGCGAACCGGCTCGCGAACGTACTGGGCGCCCCGCTCGGCGGCCTCGGAGTGGCGCTCGGCGGCGCCGCGGCGGCCTTCGGCACGGCCGCCCTGCTCTTCGCGGTCGCGCTGCCGCTGCTGGCGGCCGTCCGGATACGACACCGATCACGGGAGGGGGCCGCCGGACAGGAACAGCTTCCACGGCCGACGGCCGCACGGGATCTCCGCGACGGACTGACCTACCTCCGGCGCAACCCCGTCCTCGCCCGGCTCATGGTGGTCATCGCGCTGAGCGACCTCGGGTTCGTCGGGCCGCTGAACGTCGGACTCACCCTCCTCGCGGACGAACGCGGCTGGGGTGCCTCGGGGATGGGCTGGGTGCTGGCCGGCTTCGGGACCGGGGCGGGAGCGATGTCCCTGCTGCTGACCGTGCGGGGAAGGGTCCCGCGCGCGGGGCTGGCGCTGTCCGCGACGATCACCGTCGGGGCCGTCGCCGTCGGGGCGATCGCGTACGCGCCCACGCTCGCCGCGGCCGTCGGCGTGGCGCTCGCCGTGGGCCTGCTCGCCGGGCTGAGCGGGGCGCTGTGCTCGGCGCTGATGCAGACCGAGTCGGACCCCGCGTTCATCGGACGGGTGACTTCCGTGGCCGGCCTCTTCAGCCTGGGCATCGCCCCGCTCACGTTCCCGTTGACCGGTGCCGCGGTCGCTCTCTGGGGGACAGGGCCCGTGTTCGTCGCCAGTGCGGGCGTGTGTGCGCTCGGAGGGCTGGCGGGGCTCGGGTCCGGGGCGTTGCGGAGGGCGGAACTGCCGCTGTAGGTGTCCGCCCGCGCCCCTGGCGGTACAGGGCGCGGGGGACGTGCCCGGCCTACAGGCCCAGTTGCTTGGTTTCCTGGAGTTTGGTGATCGCGTCCTTGTCGCCGTCCACCTCCACGTCGGCCACGCTCTGGCGGCCGTGGGCGAAGAGGACCAGCTCCGAGGGGTCCCCGGTGACCGTGACCACGGGGGTGCCCTTGTGGGCGACGACCGTCTGGCCGTCCGGGCGGCGCAGGACCAGACCGGTGGGCGCGCCCCGGCCCATCATCCTGGCGACGCGTTCGAGCCGGGACCACAGGGCGTCCTGGAAGACCGGGTCGAGCACCCGGGGCACCCAGTCGGGCCGGGCACGGCGTACGTCCTCGGTGTGGACGTAGAACTCGATCGCGTTCGACGCCTCGTCGATCTGCTTCAGGTTGAACGGCGAGAATCGCGGCGGCCCCGTACGGATGAGCTGGATCAGCTCCTCGTACGGTTTCGCGGCGAACTCCGCCATCACCCGGTCGAGCCGGGACGCGAGCTGCTTGATCAGGATGCCGCCGGCGGCGTCCGGGCGGCGCTCGCGCACCACGACGTGGGCGGCGAGATCGCGGGTGTTCCAGCCCTCGCACAGAGTGGGGGCGTCCGGTCCCTCGGCCTCCAACAGATCGGCGAGGAGAAGTCGTTCACGCTTCGCATGGGTCGACATGCCTGCCAGCCTACGACCGCTCCCGCGGTACGCCCACTCCTCCGGGCCACCGGTCCGCCGTCCACGGGTCCCCGTCGGGCCGACCCTCTCAGCCAGTGGACGCCGTCCGGGCGCGTACGGCCGGCGCGGCACAATGGTCGGCATGACCAGCACGCCCACGCCCAGCAGGCCCAGCGGCCTGGACCCCGAGATCGCCGCACGCCTCAAGCGCGGCGCCGACGGGCTCGTACCCGCCATCGCCCAGCAGTACGACACCGGTGAGGTGCTGATGCTCGGCTGGATGGACGACGAGGCGCTGCATCGCACGCTGACGACCGGGCGGTGCACCTACTGGTCCCGCAGCCGCCGGGAGTACTGGGTCAAGGGCGACACCTCAGGGCACGTCCAGTGGGTCAAGTCCGTGGCCCTCGACTGTGACGCCGACACCCTGCTGGTCAAGGTCGATCAGGTGGGCGCCGCCTGCCACACCGGCGACCGCACCTGCTTCGACGCCGACGTGCTGCTCGCGGAGAGGACCGGGGACGCCGGTTCCGGCGTACCGGCCGTGGATCAGTAAGGTCAGCGGCCATGGACCTCGACACCTTCCGCAAGCTGGCCACCGACCGGCGTGTCATCCCCGTCAGCCGCAAGCTCCTCGCGGACGGCGACACACCCGTCGCGCTCTACCGCAAGCTCGCCGACGAGCGCCCCGGCACCTTCCTCCTGGAGTCCGCGGAGAACGGCCGCACGTGGTCCCGCTACTCCTTCGTCGGCGTCCGGTCGGCAGCCACCCTCACCGAGCGCGACGGACAGGCGCATTGGCTCGGCACCCCGCCCGTCGGCGTCCCGGCCGACGGCGACCCCCTCGCGGCCCTGCGCGCCACCATCGAGACCCTGCACACCCCGCACGACCTCGCCCACGGCCAGGCGCTTCCGCCGTTCACCGGCGGCATGGTCGGCTACCTCGGCTACGACATCGTGCGCCGCCTGGAGAAGATCGGCCCCGGCGAGCGCGACGACCTGAAGCTGCCCGAGCTGACCATGCTGCTCACCAGCGACCTCGCCGTCCTGGACCACTGGGACGGCTCGGTCCTGCTGATCGCCAACGCGATCAACCACAACGACCTCGACTCGGGCGTCGACGAGGCCTACCACGACGCCGTGGCCCGCCTCGACGCCATGGAGGCGGACCTGTCGCGGCCCGTCTCGCAGCCGCCCGCCGCGCTCCCGCCGTCCGAACTCCCCGAGTACACGGCACTTTGGGGCGGCCCCGACTACCAGGTCGCCGTCGACGACATCAAGGAGCGCATCCGGGCCGGCGAGGCCTTCCAGGTCGTCCCCTCCCAGCGCTTCGAGACGGCGTGCACGGCGAGCGCGCTGGACGTCTACCGGGTCCTGCGGGCGACCAACCCCTCCCCGTACATGTACCTCTTCCGCTTCGACGGCTTCGATGTCGTGGGCTCCTCCCCGGAGGCCCTGGTCAAGGTCGAGGACGGGCAGGCGATGGTCCACCCCATCGCGGGCACCAGGCCGCGCGGCGCCACCGTCCAGGAGGACCAGGCCCTCGCCGACGAGCTGATCGGCGACCCCAAGGAACGCGCCGAGCACCTGATGCTCGTCGACCTGGGCCGCAACGACCTGGGCCGGGTCTGCGAGCCCGGCTCCGTGGAGGTCGTCGACTTCATGTCCATCGAGCGCTACTCGCACGTCATGCACATCGTGTCGACCGTCACCGGCAGGGTCGCCGAGGGGCGTACGGCCTTCGACGTACTGACCGCCTGCTTCCCCGCCGGCACGCTCTCGGGCGCCCCCAAGCCCCGCGCGATGCAGATCATCGACGAACTGGAGCCCTCGCGGCGCGGTCTGTACGGCGGCTGCGTCGGCTACCTCGACTTCGCGGGCGACTCCGACACCGCGATCGCCATCCGTACGGCCCTGCTGCGCGACGGCACGGCGTACGTGCAGGCGGGCGCCGGGGTCGTCGCCGACTCGGACCCCGTCGCCGAGGACACCGAGTGCCGCAACAAGGCGGCGGCGGTCCTGCGCGCGGTCCACACGGCCAACCGGCTCTCCTGACGGGCCCCGTTCCGACGGGCCCGGGGCGGCACGCGCGAGCAGGTCGACAAGGCGACAATTCTGGTCAGTGCGACGTGGCTCACGTGTCCTCGGGTGACGGTTCGCCCGGAGTTCAGGCGATAGTGGGGTACGTGACTGCTGTACCGCACCCCCGATCCGAAGCCCCCGGGCCCGGCCGCGCCGGCCGCCGGAGCCTCGCCGTCGCCCTGTTGTCCGGCGCGCTCGGCGCGGCCCTCGTGCTGCTCGCCACCCGGCGCGGCTGGTCGGGCGGCACGGCGACCGTGGCCGGCGGCGACTTCCCGCTGAGCGCCTCAGGAAGTGACGTCACGGGCGTCCCCGCCGCCCTGGCGATCGTGGGACTCGCCTCCCTCGTCGCCGTCTTCGCCGTCCGCCGGGCCGGGCGTTTCCTGGTCGCCGGCCTTCTCGCGCTCTCCGGCGCGGGCACGATCGCCTCGGCGCTCCTCGGCCTCTCCGACAGCTCCGCGCTGGACGAGAAGGCCGCGGCGGCGACCGGGGACACCGCCGCGACCGTGGGCACGATGACGCACACCGGCTGGCCGTACGTGGCCGCGGCGGGTGGGCTGCTGCTGCTCGTCGCGGGGCTGCTGGCGCTGCGGTACGGGCGGGGCTGGCCGACCATGTCGGGGCGGTATGAGCGGGACGGGACGCCTCGGCCGCGGCGGGCCCGGACGCCGGTCGATCCCGACCGGCCGGAGGAGATCTGGAAGGCGCTCGACCGGGGCGAGGACCCTACGGGGGCGTAACCGTTCCACGGGGGGTTGCGTCCGGGGACGAAGAGATTGCGCCCATTGCGCCGTTCCCCGCGCCCCTGAAGGATCAAAGACAAAAGATTGCGCCGTTCCCCGCGCCCCTGAAGGATCAAAGACAGAAGATTGCGCCGTTCCCCGCGCCCCCGAAAGGGCGCAGCCCTCCGCGTCCGCCCAGCGGGCCGCGGTCGCCGGGAGCCCATCGCGCACCCCCGCTGAACTCACCCACGCCCGTGCGGGACAATGGGGGTGAGCGTCCGGCTCACCCACGTACTCACACACGTACAGCAACGAGGAGCAAGTCATGGCGGGCAGCAGCCACGGCCACACCCCGGCCGCCTGGACCGGTGTCATCATCGCCTTCATCGGTTTCTGCGTCTCCGGTGCCTTCATGGTGCTGGCCAGCCCGCTGGGCTTCTGGGCGGGCATGGTCATCGTCGTCCTCGGCGGCGTGGTCGGCATGGCCATGCGCGCGGCGGGCCTCGGCCAGCCGAAGAACTCGCACCCCACCCACCAGGTGGCGTCGGCCGAGAGCTGACCCCGGCAGGCTGCCCAGGAGGCGGGTCCGGCGCGTGGAGCCAGCGCCGGGGCCGCCTCCCGCCGCGTGCGGCCCGCACCCCCGCGCGGCAGAATGCGACGCGTGAACGCCGAATCCCAGAGAGTGACGCCCGCCCCCGGAGACCCCTCCGGAGCCGCTCCCGGATCCGCTGCGATGCTGCGACGGCTCGCCGTGCCCGGCGGGATCCTCCTGGCCGTCGCCGCGGCCTTCGCGTACGTGGGAACCGTCGACCCGAACGAACCGGGCCACTACCCCGCCTGCCCCCTGCTCCGTTACGCCGGCCTGTACTGCCCCGGCTGCGGAGGGCTGCGCAGCGCTTACGCCGTCGTGCACGGCGACCTCGGGGCGGCCCTCGGGGCCAACGCGCTCGCCGTGCTCGGCTATCTGGTCTTCGCCGCGCTGTGGACCGTCTGGGTGGTCCGCACGGCCCGCGGCCGGCCGATGGACATCGATCCCGGCCCGCCCCTGCTGTGGAGCCTCGGCGCGTTGTCGCTGGTCTTCACCGTTGTCCGGAACCTGCCGTTCGGTGGCTGGCTGCACCCTTGATCAATCAGGGAACGTCCAGGTAGTGGGACCGGCGTCAACCGGATGTGAGGCCCAAGCCCTCCTGCGGATACCATCGCAGTGACCACCGGTTTCGCCCGATGCGACGAAACCCGGTCTACGCGGAACCGCACCAAGCGCACCAACCGCTTCAACTGCTTCAACCGTTCACCGTCTGGGAAGGGGGCCGCTCGCGTGAGTGTGCTCGACGAGATCATCGACGGAGTCCGTGCCGACCTCGCGGAACGGCAGGCGCGGGTCAGCCTCGACGAGCTCAAGGAGCGCGCCGCGAAGGCTCAGCCCGCCAAGGACGGTGTCGCGGCCCTGCGCGGCGACGGCGTCAAGGTCATCTGCGAGGTCAAGCGCTCCAGCCCGTCCAAGGGCGCGCTCGCCGCGATCGCCGACCCCGCGGCCCTCGCCGCGGACTACGAGGCGGGCGGCGCGGCCGTCATCTCCGTGCTCACCGAGCAGCGCCGCTTCGGCGGCTCGCTGGCCGACCTGGAGGCCGTCCGGGCCCGGGTCGACATCCCGGTGCTGCGCAAGGACTTCATCGTCACGTCGTACCAGCTGTGGGAGGCCCGCGCGTACGGGGCCGACCTCGCGCTGCTGATCGTGGCCGCCCTCGACCAGCCCGCCCTGGAGTCCCTCATCGAGCGCGCCGAGTCCATCGGGCTCACCCCGCTCGTCGAGGTGCACGACGAGGACGAGATCGACCGGGCGGTGGACGCCGGGGCGAAGGTCATCGGCGTCAACGCGCGCAACCTCAAGGACCTCAAGGTCGACCGCGGCACCTTCGAGCGCATCGCGCCCGAGATCCCCGCGCACATCGTGAAGATCGCCGAGTCCGGTGTCCGCGGCCCGCACGACCTCATCGCCTACGCCAACGCGGGCGCCGACGCCGTACTCGTCGGCGAGTCCCTGGTGACCGGCCGGGACCCGAAGACCGCCGTCTCCGACCTGGTCGCCGCGGGCGCGCACCCCGCGCTGCGGCACGGACGGGGCTGACCCCTCCCGATGAGCGCCGACCGCACCCCCGCCACGGCCACCCGTCCGGGCTCCCGCCCCGACGGTGGTCCGGCGTGCCTGGGGCCCGTCGCCGTCGGGGAGTGTCCGCAGAGTCCCGCCGGCCCCGCGACCCGGCCCGGGCTCCCGGTGGCCCACGGCCCGTACGCCCGGCTCGCCCGCGGCTGCCGTCCGCGTGGCTGCCGGGCGCCCGCGCGGCGCGTGCACGGGCGCCGGGTGCGGTACGTCATCGGTGACGAGCCCGGTCAGGTGAACGGCATGCGATGGCGTCGGCGCGTGTCACCTGCGGTGAGCTGAGCCGCGTCCAAACGTTCCGCCGGATGCCCGTTGTGAAACCGCGGGCCGGTGAGGGCTGGGCGCGCCCCGCGGCGGAGCCGCACATGTCACGGCCCCGCGCCCCCGAAGGGCGCTGCCGAACCGCAGACGAGACCTACGTGACCCCCTTCCGACCTATCCCGGGGCCGACGCCCCTGCGAGGTAACCGCATGTCCAGCGAGTTCTTCATTCCCGATCCCGAGGGCCGGGTTCCCAGCGCCGAGGGCTACTTCGGCGCGTTCGGCGGCAAGTTCATCCCGGAGGCGCTGGTCGCCGCCGTGGACGAGGTCGCCGTCGAGTACGACAAGGCGAAGTCCGACCCCGAGTTCGCCCGCGAACTGGACGACCTGCTCGTCCACTACACCGGCCGGCCCAGCTCCCTCACCGAGGTCGAGCGGTTCGCCGAGCACGCCGGGGGCGCCCGGGTCTTCCTGAAGAGGGAGGACCTCAACCACACCGGCTCCCACAAGATCAACAACGTGCTCGGTCAGGCCCTGCTCACCAAGCGCATGGGCAAGACCCGCGTCATCGCCGAGACCGGCGCCGGCCAGCACGGCGTCGCCACGGCCACCGCCTGCGCGCTGTTCGGCCTCGAATGCACCATCTACATGGGCGAGATCGACACCGAGCGCCAGGCCCTGAACGTGGCCCGGATGCGCATGCTCGGCGCCGAGGTCATCGCCGTGAAGTCCGGCAGCCGCACACTGAAGGACGCCATCAACGAGGCCTTCCGCGACTGGGTCGCCAACGTCGACCGCACCCACTACCTCTTCGGCACGGTCGCCGGACCGCACCCCTTCCCGGCGATGGTCCGCGACTTCCACCGCGTCATCGGCGTCGAGGCCAGGCGCCAGATCCTGGAGCGCGCGGGCCGCCTCCCGGACGCGGCCATCGCCTGCGTCGGCGGCGGCTCGAACGCCATCGGCCTCTTCCACGCCTTCATCCCGGACGCGGACGTACGCCTCGTCGGCTGCGAGCCCGCCGGACACGGCGTCGACACCGGCGAGCACGCGGCCACCCTGACGGCCGGCGAACCGGGCATCCTGCACGGCTCCCGCAGTTACGTCCTCCAGGACGAGGAGGGCCAGATCACCGAGCCCTACTCGATCTCGGCCGGTCTCGACTACCCGGGCATCGGCCCCGAGCACGCCTACCTCAAGGACAGCGGCCGGGGCGAGTACCGGGCCGTCACCGACGACGCGGCCATGCAGGCCCTGCGCCTGCTGTCCCGCACCGAGGGCATCATCCCGGCCATCGAGAGCGCCCACGCGCTGGCCGGAGCCCTGGAGGTCGGCAGGGAGCTGGGCCCGGACGGGCTGATCGTCGTCAACCTCTCGGGCCGCGGCGACAAGGACATGGACACGGCCGCGCGGTACTTCGGCCTGTACGACGAGGGCGCCGACGCCGTCGTCGAGGCGGACGCAGACGGCGACACCGCCGAGATCGAGGGGGACGCCAAGTGAGCGGCAACGTACAGCTGTTGAGTGACACCCTCGCCGGCGCGAAGGCGGCGGGCCGGTCCGCGCTCATCGCGTACCTGCCGGCCGGCTTCCCGACCGTGGACGGCGGCATCGCGGCGATCAAGGCCGTCTTCGACGGCGGCGCGGACGTCGTCGAGGTGGGGCTGCCGCACAGCGACCCGGTCCTGGACGGACCCGTCATCCAGACCGCCGACGACATCGCCCTGCGCGGCGGCGTCAAGATCGCCGACGTGATGCGCACGGTGCGTGAGGCGTACGAGGCGACCGGCAGGCCCGTCCTGGTGATGACGTACTGGAACCCCATCGACCGCTACGGCGTCGAGCGCTTCACCGCCGAGCTCGCCGAGGCGGGCGGCGCCGGATGCATCCTGCCCGACCTCCCCGTGCAGGAGTCGGGGCTGTGGAGGGAGCACGCGGAGAAGCACGGTCTCGCGACCGTCTTCGTCGTCGCGCCCAGCAGCAAGGACGCCCGCCTCGCCGAGATCACCGCGGCCGGTTCCGGCTTCGTGTACGCGGCCTCGCTGATGGGTGTGACCGGTACCCGCGCGTCCGTGGGCGCCCAGGCGCAGGACCTCGTCCGGCGCACCAAGGCCACCACCGACCTCCCGGTCTGTGTCGGCCTCGGCGTCTCGAACGCCGTACAGGCGGCCGAGGTCGCCGGGTTCGCCGACGGTGTCATCGTCGGTTCGGCGTTCGTGAAGCTGATGCTGGACGCCCCCGACGAGAACGCGGGCCTGGACGCCGTCCGTGCACTCGCCGCCGACCTGGCCAAAGGCGTGCGCGGCCCGGTGTGACGACGCGACGTGACAACGCGACGTGACGACGTGACGTGACGACGCGGTGTGACGACGCGATGGGATGACGCGATGGGATGACGAACGGTTCACTCACTCGAACGGGTGGACCTGGGGCCGGGGAGGCGCGGTGCGCCTCCCCGGTTCGTTCTGCGGGATGTGAGCGAGAAGAACCGTGAGGGAAAGCGCACCGCCCGCGAGCGGCTGGCGGAAGAGCGAGACAAGCAGAAGAAGGCCGACAAGCGCCGCCGGGTGCTGGTGGTGGGCGGCGCGATCGTCTGCGTACTGGCCCTGGCCGGGGTGATCGGCGTCCTGGCCGCGAATTCGGGCGGCGACAAGGCGGACACCGAGGCGGGCCCGCTGACGGCTCCTTCGGGGGCGAACGGCGACGACAGCCTCGCCATCCCCGTCGGCAAGGAGAGCGCGAAGTCGACGCTCACCGTGTGGGAGGACTTCCGCTGCCCGGCCTGCAAGAGCTTCGAGGACCGCTACCGCTCGACGGTCCATGAGCTGACGGAGTCCGGACAGCTGAAGGTCGAGTACCACCTGGCGACCCTGATCGACGGGAACATGCGCGGCAGCGGCTCCCTGCGCGCCGCCAACGCCGCCGCGTGCGCCCAGGACGCCGGGAAGTTCCCCGCGTACCACGACGTGCTGTTCGAGAACCAGCCCGCCGAGGCGGACGACGCGTACGCGAAGAACGGCAAGCTGATCGAGCTGGCGGGCAAGGTCGACGGGCTCACCACCGACGCGTTCGAGAAGTGCGTCGAGGGCGGTACGCACGACAGCTGGGTCGCCAAGTCCCATCAGGCCTTCCAGGGCGGCGGCTTCGGCGGCACGCCGACGGTCCTGCTGAACGGGAAGAACATCTACCAGGACCAGACGATGACCCCGGCCAAGCTGAAGCAGATGGTGCAGCAGGCCGACAAGGCGTGAGCCCGGAGCGGGGCCCGCGGACACGCCCCGCGGTCGGCGGGGTCCCGCCCGGTCTCGTTATGGACCCGTAGCCCGGGCGGGTTGCCGTACGTGCCGCCCGGCAGGGTAGCGTCGACCCCGCCATGGAATTTGCCTATATCCCCAGTCCTTCGCGCGGTGTGCTGCACCTCGGCCCCATTCCGCTGCGTGGCTACGCGTTCTGCATCATCATCGGCGTCTTCGTAGCCGTCTGGCTCGGCAACAAGCGGTGGGTCGCACGCGGGGGCCGGCCAGGCACCGTGGCGGACATCGCCGTGTGGGCCGTGCCCTTCGGCCTCGTCGGCGGGCGGTTGTACCACGTCATCACCGACTACCAGCTGTACTTCAGCGAGGGTCAGGACTGGGTCGACGCCTTCAAGATCTGGGAGGGCGGCCTCGGCATCTGGGGGGCCATCGCGTTCGGCGCGGTGGGCGCCTGGATCGGCTGCCGCAGCCGTGGCATCCCGCTGCCGGCCTGGGCCGACGCCCTCGCCCCCGGCATCGCCCTCGCGCAGGCCATCGGCCGCTGGGGCAACTGGTTCAACCAGGAGCTGTACGGGCGCGAGACCGATCTGCCCTGGGCCCTGCACATCACGTCCGTGACGGACGGCCGCGAACCCGGCTACTACCACCCGACGTTCCTGTACGAGTCGTTGTGGTGCGTCGGTGTCGCGTTCCTCGTGATCTGGGCCGACCGCCGCTTCAAGCTCGGCCACGGCCGGGCCTTCGCGCTGTACGTCGCCGCGTACTGCGTGGGGCGCTTCTGGATCGAGTACATGCGTGTCGACGAGGCCCACCACTTCCTGGGCCTGCGTCTGAACGGCTGGACGTCGATCGTCGTCTTCGTCCTCGCCGTGGTCTACATCGTGCTGTCGGCGCGCAGCAGGCCGGGCCGCGAGGAGGTCGTCGAACCGGGCGACCCGGACGACGCCAACGACGCGAAAGACGCGAACGACACGGCCGAGGACGGCGCCGCGGTGGACCTGGACAAGAAGTCCGAGGACGACACCGAGGCAGCGGACAAGGCCGAGGGCAAGGCGGAGGCCGAGCCGGAGGACAAGGTGGAGGAGAAGGACGGGGCCGGGTCGGCCAAGAAGTCCTGAGCTCCGCGTCTGCGGGTATGTGGAAGGGGGCGCCCCCGGAACTCGGGGCGCCCCCTTCCGCATACCCGCAGACGCGAACGTGCAGGTAAGTACGGCCTTCCTTGCTGGCGGGGGCGGAATTTCCGGCGTAGGTTCGGGGTTGTCCAAAAGTAGAAGAAGTCCAAACAAGGGGACCCCGCATGGCCGTCATAGAGACCGAGGCAGCGCTGCACGAGGCGCACCGTGACAACCACACCCACCGGGACGTGAACGGCGGCTGGCTGCGCCCCGCCGTCTTCGGTGCGATGGACGGCCTCGTCTCCAACCTGGCGCTGATGACCGGTGTGGCCGGCGGAGCCGTCTCGCATCGGACCGTCGTCATCACCGGACTCGCGGGACTGGCCGCGGGCGCCTTCTCCATGGCCGCCGGCGAGTACACCTCCGTCGCCTCGCAACGCGAACTCGTCGAGGCCGAACTCGACGTCGAACGCCGGGAGTTGAGGAAGCACCCGCAGGACGAGGAGCGTGAACTCGCGCTGCTGTACCAGGCCCGCGGGGTGGAGCCCGCGCTGGCCGGCGAGGTCGCCCGGCAGCTGTCCCGGGATCCCGAGCAGGCGCTGGAGATCCACGCGCGGGAGGAGCTGGGCATCGATCCCGGCGATCTGCCCTCGCCCCTCGTCGCCGCCGTGTCGAGCTTCGGCGCGTTCGCCCTGGGCGCCCTGCTCCCCGTCCTGCCGTATCTGCTGGGGGCCGCCACCCTCTGGCCCGCCCTGCTGCTCGCCGCCCTCGGGCTCTTCGCCTGCGGTGCGATCGTCGCCAAGGTGACCGCGAGGTCGTGGTGGTTCAGCGGGCTGCGACAGCTCGCGCTGGGCGGGGCCGCGGCCGGTGTGACGTACGCCCTGGGCAGTTTCTTCGGAACGGCCGTAGGATGACCGACACCGTCTGATCGCGCACCTATGCAAGGGACTGCATAAGTAGTCGTTACTCGGCGGTTTCGAACGCTTAACCATTGGGCATGAGCCGTAAGCGCCGTGGGCAATGACGCCCGCGCCGCACCACACGCACATCATCAGCAGCAGGTGACGTTGCCTGCCGCGACCGGGCCGACGGTCATCGATCTGACCGAAAAGGCCCCTTTTTCCGGCCGCCACGAGCGGAGCCCCGCCGCGACCCGTGGCGTCCGCATGGTGGAACGCGGTATCCGGTTCACGAGAACCGCTCCATCATGTAACCTGCACGAAATTTTGCACTCTCGCTAAGGGCCAACGTCGTCCCTCGGCACTTGCCCCCAGAGCCTCAAGGCCTGGGAGGTGCCCCCCAGACACGACGACGACGGGAGAGCCGATGCGTACGCCGCGCCAGCCGTCCCAGCACTCCGAGAATGGCCAGAACTGGTCCTTCATGGATGCTCGCCCTGCCGCGCAGGGAATGTACGACCCGCGCAACGAGCACGACGCCTGCGGCGTCGGCTTCGTGGCGACCCTCACCGGTGAGGCGAGCCACGCGCTGGTCGAACAGGCGCTGACCGTACTCCGCAACCTGGAGCACCGCGGCGCGACCGGCTCGGAACCCGACTCCGGGGACGGCGCGGGCATCCTGTCCCAGGTCCCCGACGCCTTCTTCCGCGAGGTGGCCGGATTCGAGCTGCCCGAGGCCGGCTCGTACGCGGTCGGCATCGCCTTCCTGCCCGAGGACGTCACCGCCGACGCCGTCTCACGCATCGAGACGATCGCCGCCGAGGAGAACCTCACGGTGCTCGGCTGGCGCGAGGTCCCGGTCGCCCCCGGACTCCTCGGCGTCACCGCCCGCTCGACGATGCCGCACTTCCGGCAGGTGTTCGTGGGGGACGGTTCCAGCCAGGGGATCGACCTCGACCGCAAGGCGTTCGCGCTGCGCAAGCGTGCCGAGCGCGAGGCCGGCGTGTACTTCCCGTCGCTCTCCGCCCGCACCATCGTCTACAAGGGCATGCTGACCACCGGCCAGCTGGAGCCCTTCTTCCCGGACCTGTCCGACCGCCGCTTCGCCTCCGCGATCGCGCTCGTGCACTCCCGGTTCTCCACCAACACCTTCCCGAGCTGGCCGCTCGCCCACCCGTACCGCTTCGTCGCGCACAACGGCGAGATCAACACGGTCAAGGGCAACCGCAACTGGATGGCGGCCCGCGAGTCCCAGCTCGTCTCCGACCTGTTCGGCGCACAGGACAGCCTCGACCGGATCTTCCCGATCTGTACGCCCGACGCGTCCGACTCCGCCTCCTTCGACGAGGTCCTGGAGCTGCTGCACCTCGGCGGCCGGTCCCTCCCGCACTCCGTGCTCATGATGATCCCGGAGGCCTGGGAGAACCACGCCTCCATGGACCCGGCCCGCCGTGCCTTCTACCAGTTCCACTCCACCCAGATGGAGCCCTGGGACGGCCCGGCCTGCGTCACCTTCACCGACGGCACCCAGGTCGGCGCGGTCCTCGACCGCAACGGTCTGCGCCCCGGCCGCTACTGGGTCACCGACGACGGCCTCGTCGTCCTCGGCTCCGAGGTCGGCGTCCTCGACATCGACCCCGCGAAGGTCGTCCGCAAGGGCCGCCTGCAGCCCGGCCGCATGTTCCTCGTGGACACCGCCGAGCACCGCATCATCGAGGACGACGAGATCAAGGCCGGCCTCGCCGCCGAGAACCCGTACGCCGAGTGGCTGGAAGCCGGCGAGATCGAGCTCTCCGACCTGCCCGAGCGTGAGCACATCGTGCACACCCACGCCTCGGTCACCCGCCGCCAGCAGACCTTCGGCTACACCGAGGAAGAGCTGCGCGTCATCCTCGCCCCGATGGCCAAGACCGCCGGCGAGCCCCTCGGCTCCATGGGCACGGACTCCCCGATCGCGGCCCTGTCCGAGCGCCCCCGGCTGCTCTTCGACTACTTCACCCAGCTGTTCGCGCAGGTCACCAACCCGCCGCTGGACGCCATCCGCGAAGAGCTGGTCACCTCGCTGCGCTCCTCGCTCGGCCCCGCGGGCAACCTCCTCGAACCGACCGCCGCGTCCTGTCGCAGCGTCACCCTGCCCTTCCCGGTGATCGACAACGACGAGCTGGCCAAGCTCATCCACATCAACGCCGACGGCGACATGCCCGGGATGAAGGCCGCGACGCTCTCCGGCCTGTACCGCGTCTCCGGCGGCGGCGACTCCCTCGCCGCCCGTATCGAGGAGATCTGCACCGAGGCCGACGCCGCCATCGAGAACGGCGCCCGGCTGATCGTCCTCTCGGACCGGCACTCCGACGCCGAGCACGCGCCGATCCCCTCGCTGCTGCTCACCGCGGCCGTCCACCACCACCTCATCCGCACCAAGCAGCGCACCCAGGTGGGCCTGCTGGTCGAGGCGGGCGACGTCCGCGAGGTCCACCACGTGGCCCTCCTCATCGGCTTCGGCGCCGCGGCCGTCAACCCGTACCTGGCGATGGAGTCCGTCGAGGACCTGGTCAGGGCCGGTACGTTCCTGCCGGGCATGGAGCCCGAGCAGGCCATCCGCAACCTGATCTACGCGCTCGGCAAGGGCGTCCTCAAGGTCATGTCCAAGATGGGCATCTCCACCGTCGCCTCCTACCGCGGCGCCCAGGTCTTCGAGGCCGTCGGCCTCGACACGGCCTTCGTGCAGAAGTACTTCAGCGGCACCGCCACCAAGATCGGCGGCGTCGGCATCGACGTCGTCGCCAAGGAGGTCGCCGCCCGCCACGCGAAGGCGTACCCGGCCAGCGGCATCGCGCCCGCGCACCGCGCCCTCGACATAGGCGGCGAGTACCAGTGGCGCCGCGAGGGCGAGCCGCACCTGTTCGACCCCGAGACGGTCTTCCGCCTCCAGCACTCGGCGCGCAGCAACCGCTACGACATCTTCAAGAAGTACACGGACCGGGTGAACGAGCAGTCCGAGCGCCTCATGACGCTGCGCGGCCTGTTCGGCTTCGACTCGGGCCGCGAGCCGATCTCGATCGACGAGGTCGAGCCGGTCAGCGAGATCGTCAAGCGCTTCTCCACCGGCGCCATGTCGTACGGCTCCATCTCCAAGGAAGCCCACGAGACGCTCGCCATCGCCATGAACCAGCTGGGCGCCAAGTCCAACACCGGTGAGGGCGGCGAGGACCCGGACCGCCTCTACGACCCGGCGCGCCGCTCCTCCATCAAGCAGGTCGCCTCCGGCCGCTTCGGCGTCACCTCCGAGTACCTGGTCAACGCGGACGACATCCAGATCAAGATGGCCCAGGGCGCCAAGCCCGGCGAGGGCGGCCAGCTGCCCGGCCACAAGGTCTACCCGTGGGTCGCCAAGACCCGGCACAGCACCCCCGGCGTGGGCCTCATCTCCCCGCCCCCGCACCACGACATCTACTCCATCGAAGACCTCGCCCAGCTGATCCACGACCTGAAGAACGCGAACCCGCAGGCGCGGATCCACGTGAAACTGGTCTCCGAGGTCGGCGTCGGCACGGTCGCCGCGGGTGTCTCCAAGGCCCACGCGGACGTCGTCCTGATCTCCGGCCACGACGGCGGAACGGGCGCCTCCCCGCTCACCTCGCTCAAGCATGCGGGCGGTCCCTGGGAGCTCGGCCTCGCCGAGACCCAGCAGACGCTGCTCCTCAACGGCCTGCGCGACCGCATCGTCGTACAGACCGACGGCCAGCTGAAGACCGGCCGTGACGTCGTCATCGCCGCGCTGCTCGGCGCCGAGGAGTTCGGTTTCGCGACCGCGCCGCTCGTCGTCTCCGGCTGCGTCATGATGCGCGTCTGCCACCTCGACACCTGCCCGGTCGGCATCGCCACCCAGAACCCCGTCCTGCGCGACCGGTTCACCGGCAAGGCCGAGTACATCGTCAACTTCTTCAAGTTCATCGCCGAAGAGGTCCGCGAGATCCTGGCCGAGCTGGGCTTCCGCTCCATCGAGGAGGCCGTCGGTCACGCCGAGGCGCTCGACGTGGCCCGCGCGGTCGACCACTGGAAGGCGCAGGGCCTGGACCTGGCCCCGCTCTTCCACGTGCCCGCGCTGCCCGAGGGCGCGGCCCTGCACCAGACCATCAAGCAGGACCACGGCCTGGAGAAGGCGCTCGACAACGAGCTGATCAAGCTCGCCGCCGACGCCCTGAACGCGACCGGCGCCACCGACGCCCAGCCGGTCCGCGCCCAGGTCGCCATCCGCAACATCAACCGCACGGTCGGCACCATGCTCGGCCACGAGGTGACCAAGAAGTTCGGCGGCGCGGGCCTGCCCGACGACACCGTCGACATCACCTTCACCGGCAGCGCGGGCCAGTCCTTCGGCGCCTTCCTGCCGCGCGGCGTCACGCTGCGCCTGGAGGGTGACGCCAACGACTACGTCGGCAAGGGCCTCTCCGGCGGCCGGGTGATCGTCCGCCCCGACCGGGGCGCCGACCACCTCGCCGAGTTCTCCACCATCGCGGGCAACACCATCGCGTACGGGGCGACAGGCGGCGAGCTCTTCCTGCGCGGCCGTACCGGCGAGCGCTTCTGCGTCCGCAACTCCGGTGCGACCGTGGTCGCCGAGGGCGTGGGCGACCACGGCTGCGAGTACATGACCGGCGGCCACGCCGTCGTCATCGGCGAGACGGGCCGCAACTTCGCGGCCGGCATGTCGGGCGGCATCGCGTACGTCATCGACCTGGACCTCGACAACGTCAACGCCGGCAACCTCGGCGCGGTCGAGGCTCTCGACGACACCGACAAGCAGTGGCTGCACGACGTCGTGCGCCGCCACCAGGAGGAGACGGCCTCCACCGTCGCCGAGAAGCTGCTGGCCGAGTGGGACACCGCGGTGGAGCGCTTCAGCAAGATCATCCCCAGCACGTACAAGGCAGTGCTCGCCGCCAAGGACGCCGCCGAGCGAGCCGGACTCGACGAGTCCGCGATCACCGAGAAGATGATGGAGGCGGCGACCAATGGCTGATCCCAAGGGCTTTCTGAACCATGGCCGAGAGGTCGCCAGGACCCGCCCCGTCGAGGAGCGCGTCAGGGACTGGAACGAGGTCTACGTCCCGGGCTCCCTCCTGCCGATCATCCCCACGCAGGCCTCGCGCTGCATGGACTGCGGCATCCCGTTCTGCCACCAGGGCTGTCCGCTGGGGAACCTCATCCCCGAGTGGAACGACTTCGCGTACCGCGAGGACTGGTCCGCCGCGTCCGATCGGCTGCACGCCACGAACAACTTCCCGGAGTTCACCGGCCGGCTGTGCCCCGCCCCTTGCGAGTCGGCGTGCGTGCTGGGCATCAACCAGCCCGCCGTGACCATCAAGAACGTCGAGGTCTCGATCATCGACAAGGCGTGGGACAGCGGCGACGTCGCCCCCCGCGTCCCCGAGCGCCTCTCCGGCAAGACGGTCGCCGTCATCGGCTCCGGTCCCGCGGGCCTGGCCGCCGCACAGCAGCTCACCCGGGCCGGCCACACGGTCGCCGTCTACGAGCGCGCGGACCGCGTCGGTGGCCTCCTGCGCTACGGCATCCCCGAGTTCAAGATGGAGAAGCGGCACATCAACCGCCGCATCGAGCAGATGCGCGCGGAGGGCACCCGCTTCCGCACGGGCATCGAGATCGGCCGCGACCTCAAGGCCACCGACCTGCGCAAGCGGTACGACGCCGTGGTCATCGCGGCCGGCGCCACCGTCTCCCGCGACCTGCCGGTCCCCGGCCGCGAACTGAACGGCATCCACTTCGCGATGGAGTACCTGCCGCTCGCCAACAAGGTGCAGGAGGGCGACTTCGTGGCGCCCCCCATCACCGCCGAGGGCAAGCACGTCGTCGTCATCGGCGGCGGCGACACCGGCGCGGACTGCGTGGGCACCGCCCACCGCCAGGGCGCGGCCTCCGTCACCCAGCTGGAGATCATGCCGCAGCCGGGCGCTGAGCGCGCTCCGCACCAGCCGTGGCCGACCTTCCCCATGCTCTACAAGGTGACCTCCGCGCACGAGGAGGGCGGCGAGCGGGTCTACGCCGTCTCCACCACCCACTTCGAGGGCGACGAGGACGGCAACGTCCAGTGGCTGCACCTCGGTGAGGTCGAGTTCATCGACGGCAAGCTCACCCCCAAGCCGGGCACGGAGCGCAAGATCCCCGCCCAGCTCGTCACCCTCGCCATGGGCTTCACCGGCACCGACCAGGAGAACGGACTGGTCTCCCAGTTCGCCCTCGACCTCGACGAGCGCGGCAACATCGCCCGCGACCGCGACTACGCGACCAACGTGCCCGGCGTGTTCGTCGCCGGTGACGCCGGGCGCGGGCAGTCCCTCATCGTCTGGGCCATCGCGGAGGGCCGCTCGGCCGCCCGCGGGGTCGACCGCTTCCTGACCGGGGCCAGCGAACTGCCGGCGCCGGTCCGTCCCACGGACCGCTCCCTGATGGTCTGACGCTCCACCCCCAAAGACGTCCCGTACAACGGTGTACGGAACTGAGCGCGGCGCCTGCCCCAGTCCCCGACCGGACCTGGCGGGCGCCGTGGTGCGTCCGGGCGCCGTTGCGCCCCTGGGCCTTCAGGGGCGCGGGGAACTGCGCAAAGGGGGGCGAGGGGGCGGAGCCCCCATGCGGTGACGGGAACGGGTAGGGGCGGCGGGGGCGGGAAAAAAGGCCTACTTCACCTCGTACGACTGGCCGTACACCTGCCACTTCAGCGGCGTGTCCAGGTCCAGATTCCCGTCGTACAGGAACCGCCGCTGAGCCGTGTCCACACGGGACGTGTCCCCACGCCCCTCGTCCTCCATCGTCTTCTTCCGCACGTCCAGGAAGATGTCCAGGTACGACTTCTCCCCGCCGCCCTCCGCAGGAGTGTCCGCCTCCGCCATCGCCCGCTCGCGGATGCCGTAGAAGCCGGGATCCCTGCCGGGCCCGTGCATCACCATGGCGTCGTAGTAGACGAACTGCCCCAGCACCCCCAGCCCGTCCCGCTTCGCGAGCCGCACCGCGGGGTCGAAGTACACCCGGTCCCGCTCGGAATCCTGAGCCCGCCGGAACGCCGCCTTGCGCGACTCCGCCTTCCAGGCGGCCACGAACGCGGAGCCCAGCCCGTCGTGGGACGCGGAGCCGTCGACCTCGCGCAGAGCGGGCAGATAGCGGGCCAGAGCGTTGTCCGGACGGGACTTCGTGTAGCGCTCGACCAGGACGAGCAGATCGTGCGTCCCGGTGGTGAAGCCGATGATGCCCGCCGTGTACCCGCGGCCGTCGTCGATGTCCTCGATGTAGTCGTACTGCGCCCGCCAGTCCAGACTGGAGTTCTCCGCGCTGGACACGATCCGCTGGGCCAGCTCCTTCTTCTCCGGCGCGTCCAGGCCGGCCTTCCGGACGTCGGGAGTCGCGCTCCCGCCGTCCTGACGCGCACCGTCACCGCTCCCGCCGGGCACGACGGAACAGGCCGCCACCGCGAACAGGGGGACGACGGCGAACAGCAGACGGCCAGCGCGTTTCATGAGCAAAGAGTACGATCGGCGCAGGGTGCCGTGCCGCATCGGGTGGACTGTCTGTGAGCATCGGGGGAGGACCAGTGAGCGCGGAGGAACGAGCCCTGCTGCGGGCGGAGTTGGGTGTTCCACTGCCGGACGCCTTCGGTGAACTGGACGGCCCGCAGGCCCGGTTGCTCGCCGAGGCACTGCGCCGGGCACGGCAGCGCCGGACGTCCGGGCTGAACGAGTCCGTCGAGGACGCCCTCACCCTCGTACCAGCCCTGACCAGGCAACCCGTCCGCCGGATGCTCTTCCGCTGAGGGAACTCGCATGGACACACTGCGCGGCAGAGCCGAGACCCTCAAGCTCGCCCGGCTGCTGGACGTCGAGCCACAGCGACTGGCGTTCCTCGAAGAGCTGCCCGCCGACGACGTACGCGTCTTCCGCGAGCGGGCCGTCGCCGCGCTCTTCGGCGAGGACGCCGCCCTGCTCGACCGCATCGCCGCCATGACGAGACTGCTGCCCGCGTCCGTCGCCGCGGGCATCGCCCAGAAAGCACTGGGCCCGCGATTGGCCGCCGCGCTCGCCGGACGCCTCGAACCGGCCCGCGCGGCCGACATCATCGACCGGCTCCCCGTCGACTTCACGGCCCGCTGCTGCCACCACGTCGACCCGCGCCGTATCGCCGGGATCATGGGCAGGCTCGACGACGACATCGTCGTACGCATCGCCCTCGTCCTCGCCGAGCGCGGCGACCACCTCACGATGGGCCGGTTCGTCGGCCATCTGCGGGACTCGGCGCTGAACAGCGTCCTGCCGCGACTCGACGAAACGACTCTGCTGCGCACGGGCTTCGTCATCGACCACCCCGAGCGGCTCGGACACATCGTCGGACTGCTCGACGACGAACGGGTCACCGCGGTCATCACGGCCGCCGCCGACCACGGCCTGTGGCCCGAGGCCATCGCCGTCGCGGGCATGGCGGCCGGTGAGCAGGGGGCCCGGATCGCGTCGCTGACCGCCGCGCAGCCCGAGGCCCGGCTCGACTCCCTGATACGCGTCACGGCCGAGCAGGACCTGTGGGAGTCGCTGCTGCCGATCGTGTCGCTGCTGAGCGAGGACGAACTGCGGGCCGTCGCCGCGCTGCCCGCGCTGCGGGACCCAGCGGTGCTGGACGGGCTCGTCCGCGGGGTGGTGGCGACCGGTCTCTGGGGGGAGTTCCTGCCACTCGTACGGGTGTTGCCGCCGAGCGCGCGGCGGGTGGTGGCGGGGGCCGCGGGGGCGCTCGACGACGCGGGGCTCGACGCGCTGGCCCGGGGGGTCGACAAGGAGGACCTGTGGGAGCTGGTGCTTCCGCTGGTCGAGCTGATGTCCGACGCGGCGCGGGAGAGGGTTCTTGCGCTGCGGGCGTTCCGGGGGCGGGCGGCGGGGTAGGGCGGCCCGCTCGGGGCAGGTTGCGCCGTTCCCCGCGCCCCCAAAAGCGAAAGACTGCGCCGTTCCCCGCGCCCCTGCGGGCGAAAAGCCAAGGACTGCGCCGTTCCCCGCGCCCCTGAATCACCCCCCTGAACCGTGCCCCCAGAAGTGGGCGGGCAAGGACGGGCTGAACAAACTCTTCGTCTTCGTCGGTGGCCGTGCCACTCTGAACTGAGCCTGAAGGGAGCCCCCATGGACGGGCGGAGCGGAAAACGGCCGGCCGACGCCGGCCGCGGCGAACGCGTCGCCGACTGGGCCGACGGACGCCTCGGCGTCTACACCCTCGCCAAGACCCAGCTGCGCAAGGTGTTCCCGGACCACTGGTCCTTCATGCTCGGCGAGATCTGCCTCTACAGCTTCCTCATCCTGATCCTCACCGGCGTCTACCTCACCCTCTTCTTCGAGCCCAGCGGCGTGGAAGTGGTCTACAACGGCTCGTACGAGCCACTCAACGGCATCATCATGACCAGGGCCTACGAGTCCACCGTCGACATCAGCTTCGACGTACGCGGCGGACTCCTCATCCGCCAGATCCACCACTGGGCGGCGCTCGTCTTCGTCGCCGGGATGCTCGTGCACATGATGCGCGTGTTCTTCACCGGTGCGTTCCGCAAGCCGCGCGAGCTGAACTGGGCCTTCGGCTGGCTCCTGCTGTTCCTCGGCATCCTCACCGGTCTGACCGGCTACTCGCTCCCCGACGACCTGCTCTCCGGCACCGGCATCCGCTTCTCCCAGGGGGCCGTCCTGGCCGTCCCGCTCGTGGGTACGTACCTCTCCTTCTTCCTCTTCGGAGGGGAGTTCCCGGGGCACGACATCATCTCCAGGCTCTTCCCGGTCCACGTCCTCCTGCTGCCCGGGATCATGCTCGGCCTGGTCGTCGCCCATCTGATCCTGGTCTTCTACCACAAGCACACGCAGTACCCCGGCCCCGGCCGCGACCAGAAATCGGTCGTCGGCATGCCGTTCATGCCGGTCTACATGGCCAAGGCGGGCGGCTTCTTCTTCCTGGTCTTCGGCGTGCTGTCGATGATGGGCGCGATCGCCACGATCAACCCCGTCTGGGCGTTCGGCCCCTACCGCGCGGACCTGGTCACCACCGGCGCCCAGCCCGACTGGTACCTCGGCTTCTCCGAGGGCCTGATCCGGGTGATGCCGGGATGGGAGATCAACGCCTGGGGCCACACCCTGCAACTGGGCGTCTTCATCCCCTTCGCCCTCTTCCCGCTGATCCTGCTGGCGATCGGTGTCTACCCGTTCATCGAGGCGTGGATCACCGGTGACAAACGCGAGCACCACATCCTCGACCGCCCCCGCAACGTCCCCACCCGCACCGCACTGGGCGTGTCCTGGCTGAGCCTGTACGCCGTACTGCTCGTCGGCGGCGGCAACGACATCGTCGCCACCCATCTCCACCTGTCGATCAACACGATCACCTGGTCCGTACGGATCGCCGTCCTGCTCGTACCGCTCCTCGCCTTCGTCGTCACCAAACGCGTCTGTCTGGGCCTCCAGCGCCGCGACCGCGACAAGGTGCTGCACGGCAGGGAGTCCGGCACGATCAGGCGGCTGCCGCACGGCGAGTACGTCGAGGTGCACGAACCCCTCACCCAGGCCCAGCGGTTCACCCTCACCCAGCACGACCAGGTCCCGCCCTACGACGTGGGCCCGCTCGTCGACGCGAACGGCGTCGAACGCAAGGTCAAAGCCACCCGACGCCTGCGGGCGCGCCTCGCCCACGCCATGTACGGCCAGAACGCGCACATCCCCAAGCCGACCGTTGAGGAGTACCGCGAACTCACCGGCAGCGACGACCACCACTGAGGGCGTCCGGGGCACGAAGGCGTCCGGGGCACGAAGGAGTCAGCCGAAACCGGCATCGGCACCGTCGCCCAGCACCACGGCCCGGCACTCGCCCGGGCTTCCCCACGCGGACCGCAGCGCCCGCGCCCTGGTCAGCCACAACGAGAGGTCGTACTCCGCGGTGTAACCGATCGCGCCGTGCAACTGCAGGGCCGTACGGGCCGTCGCGTACGCCGCCTCGCAGGCCGCGACCTTCGCCGCGGCGACGTCCGCCGGGTCCAGCGACAGCGCGGCGCCGAGGACCAGCGGGCGCGCGAACTCCAGCGCGATCTTCGCGTCGGCCAGCCGGTGCCGGACCGCCTGGAACGAACCGACGGGCACCCCGAACTGGCTGCGCTGCTTCACGTACGCCACGGTCCTGTCGAGCAGGGCGAGACCCACTCCCAGCGCCTGGGCCGCCGTCGCGAGCCGTGCCCAGCGAACGGCGTGCGCGGCGCCCGCGACGACCGGCGGCCCGGTGGCCAGCAGCTCACCCCCGGGGCGGGGGAGGCACAGACGCCGGGCGGGATCGAGGGACCGGCGCACCCGCGAAGTCCCCCCTTCGGGACCGGCCGCCTCCCGCGCCACCCGCAATTCCCCGGCGCCCGTCACGCCGACGCCCAGCTCGACGTCCGCCACGTCCCCGTCCAGGACGTACGGCCCCCCACCCGGCAGGGCCAGCGTCATGACCGTCCCACCCGAGGCCACTCCCGGCAGGAACCTCTTCGCGAGGTGCGCGAGACGCGGCTCCGAGAGCAGCGCCGCCGCCGCCACCGTCTCCACCGACGGCCCCGGCACCGCGTGCCTGCCCAGCTCCACGAAGGCGACGGCGACCTCGACGGGGCGCGGCCCGAGCCCTTCGTACGCCTCGGGTACCGCCAGGGCGAACACCCCGAGGTCCGCGATGCGCGACCACAGCGCGCGCCCGGCCGCGTGGTCGCCGGCGCCCCAGGACCGTACGGCCGCGGGCGTGTCCGCGGCCGTCAGCAGGGCGTCCAGCGAGCGGGCGAAGGCGGTCTGTTCGGGGTCCAGCAGGAAACGCATCAGCGGCGCCCCTTCGGCAGGCCGAGAAGCCGCTCGGCGATGATGTCGCGCTGGATCTCGTTCGTGCCCGCGTAGATGGGCCCGGCGAGCGAGAAGACGTACCCCTCGCCCCACCCGCCTCCGGCATCCGCCGCCTCCCCTTCTCCGCCCAGCAGATCGAGCGCCGTCTCGTGCAGGGCGATGTCGTACTCGGACCAGAAGACCTTGTTCAGGCTGGACTCGGGGCCGAGGGGCTCGCCTTCGAGGAAGCGCGACGCCGCCGCGTAAGTGAACAACCGGTACGCGCGGGCGCCGATCACCGCGTCGGCCACCCGGTCGCGCGTGTACGGGTCCCGGCCGCGCTCGTGCCACAGCGCGGCCAGCCGGTCCGCCGACGCCAGGAAGCGGCCCGGGGCGCGGAGCGTCAGACCGCGTTCGTTGCCCGCCGTGGACATCGCCACCCGCCACCCCGAGCCGGGCTCGCCGATCACGTCCTCGTCCGGTACGAACACCTCGTCGAGGAAGAGTTCGGCGAAGGCCGGCTTCCCGTCCAGCCGGCCGATCGGGCGGACGGTCACGCCCGGCGCCCGCAGGTCGAACATCAGGTAGGTGAGGCCCTGATGGGGCTTCGGGGTGTCCGGCTCGCTGCGGAAGAGGCCGAACGCGCGGTCGGCGAACGCGGCCCGCGACGACCACGTCTTCTGTCCGCTCAGGAGCCAGCCGCCGTCCGCACGCACCGCCCTCGACCGCAGCGAGGCGAGGTCGGACCCGGCCTCCGGCTCGGACCACGCCTGGGCCCAGACGACCTCGCCGCGGGCCATCGGCGGCAGGATCCGCGCACGCTGCTCCTCGGTGCCGTGGTCGAAGAGCGTCGGGGCGAGGAGGTTGACGCCGTTCTGCCCGACCCGGCCCGGGGCACCCGCCGCCCAGTACTCCTCCTCGAAGACCAGCCACCGCACCAGCCCGCAGTCCCGTCCGCCGTACGCGAGCGGCCAGGACACCACCGACCAGCGGTCCGCGGCCAGTCCGGCCTCCCAGGCACGGTGGGCCGCGAAGCCCTCCTCGGTCTCCAGGGAAGGCAGCGGCGCGGCCGGTACGTGCGCGTCGAGCCAGGCCCTGGCCTCGGCGCGGAACGCCTGATCGCCGGGGGAGTACGTGAGATCCACGGCCACCTTCCTCCTGCTCGACCGGCCCGGCCTGCCCGTCCCGGTTCCCTAACAAGTGTTTGGTAGGTTAGCGTGGCCCTATGACAGACGTCGAGGGTCCGGTGTACGAGCCCGGGCACGGGCTGCTGAAGGGACGCACCGCCGTCATCACGGCCGCCGCCGGCGCGGGCATCGGCGGGGCCACGGCCCGCCGCTTCCTGGAGGAGGGCGCGCGCGTGCTGATCAGCGACGCGCACGGCCGACGGCTGAAGGAGTACGAGGCGGAGCTGGCGGCGGAGTTCGAGGGGGTCGCGGCGCTCGCCTGCGACGTCACCGACGAAGCCCAGGTGCGGGCGCTCTTCGGCACGGCCCTGAGGCTGCACGGACGGCTCGACATCGTGGTCAACAACGCAGGTCTCGGCGGCACGTCGGACCTCGTCGACATGAGCGACGAACAGTGGTCGCGGGTGCTTGACGTGACACTGAACGGCACGTTCCGGTGCACGCGCGCCGCCCTGCGCGCCTTCCGCGAAGGCGGCCACGGCGGAGTGATCGTCAACAACGCCTCCGTGGTCGGCTGGCGCGCCCAGGCCGGGCAGGCGCACTACGCGGCGGCGAAAGCCGGGGTGATGGCGCTGACCCGGTGCGCGGCGATGGAGGCGGCCGGACTCGGCGTCCGGGTCAACGCCGTCTCGCCGAGCCTGGCCATGCATCCGCATCTGGTGAAGGTGACGACTCCCGAACTGCTGGCGGAGCTGACGGCCCGCGAGGCGTTCGGGCGGTACGCCGAGCCGTGGGAGGTGGCCAACGTGATCGTGTTCCTGGCGTCCGGGTACTCCTCGTACCTGACGGGCGAGGTGGTCTCCGTGAGCAGCCAGCATGCGTGAGCGCTCCGCCGGGGCGCGCGGCTCGCACCTCACAATGGTGCCGTGCCTACCAAGAAGAAGCCCCAGGTGACCGCCTCGCCCGAGCGGCGCCGTGAACTCCTCGGCACCGCCGCCGAGGTCTTCGCCGAGCAGGGTTACAACGCCACCACCGTGCGCAAGATCGCGGACCACGCGGGCATGCTCGCGGGCAGCCTCTACTACCACTTCGACTCCAAGGAATCGATGCTGGAGGAGATCCTGCGGACCTTCCTCGACGAGCTCTGGGACGGCTACGACACCGTTCTCGACGCCGGACTGGGGCCGCGCGAGACGCTGGAGGCCCTGGTCACCGAGTCGTTCCGGGAGATCGACCGGCACCGCGCTGCCGTCGCGATCTACCAGAAGGAGTCCAAGCAGCTCGTCGCGCAGGAGCGCTTCGCGTTCCTCGCCGAGTCGCAGCGCAAGTTCGAGAAGGCGTGGCTCGCCACGCTGGAGCGGGGCGTGGCCGGCGAGGTCTTCCGGGACGACCTCGACATCCGGCTCACCTACCGGTTCGTGCGCGACACCGTGTGGGTCGCCGCGTCCTGGTACCGGCCCGGCGGACAGCACAGCCCGGACGAGATCGCCCGCCAGTACCTGTCGATGGTGCTGGACGGGATCGCCGTACGCGGTTGATCGCGGTCGATCGCGCTTCATACAGCTGATCCAGGGGAGTTGGCATGGCCGAGGCCTACATCGTCGAAGCGGTCCGTACGCCCGTCGGGCGTCGCAAGGGCGGCCTGAGCGGGGTCCATCCCGCCGATCTCGGGGCGCATGTGCTCAAGGCGCTGGTCACGCGCTGCGGAGTCGACCCGGCCGCCGTCGAGGACGTCGTCTTCGGGTGTCTGGACGCCGTGGGACCGCAGGCCGGTGACATCGCCCGCACGTCCTGGCTGGCGGCCGGACTGCCCGAGGAGGTGCCGGGGGTGACGATCGACCGGCAGTGCGGTTCCTCGCAGCAGGCCCTGCACTTCGCCGCCCAGGGCGTCCTGTCCGGCACACAGGACCTCGTGATCGCGGGCGGCGTCCAGAACATGACACAGATACCCATCGCGTTCGCCTCCCGGCAGGCCGCCGAGCCGCTGGGCCTCACCCAGGGACCGTTCGCCGGCAGCGAGGGATGGCGGGCCCGGTACGGGGACCGGCCCGTCAACCAGTTCCTCGGCGCCGAGTCCATCGCCGCCAAGTGGGGGATCAGCCGGCGGGACCAGGAGGAGTTCGCCCTGCGGTCCCACCGGCGGGCGCTCCGCGCGATCGACGAGGGCCGCTTCGAACGGGAGACCGTGCCGTTCGGGGACGTCACGGTCGACGAGGGGCCGCGCCGGGACACCTCGCTGGAGAAGATGGCGGGCCTGCGACCGGTCATCGAGGGCGGCACCATCACCGCCGCCTGCTCCTCCCAGGTGTCCGACGGAGCCGCCGCGATGCTGCTCGCCTCCGAACGGGCCGTCCGTGCACACGGACTCACTCCCCGGGCCCGCGTGCACCACCTCTCCGTGCGGGGTGAGGATCCGATACGGATGCTGTCGGCGCCGATCCCCGCCACCGCCCACGCCTTGAAGAAGGCCGGGATGTCCATCGGGGAGATCGACCTCGTCGAGATCAACGAGGCGTTCGCGCCCGTCGTCCTCGCCTGGCTGAAGGAGACCGGGGCGGACCCCGACCGGGTCAACGTCAACGGGGGCGCGATCGCGCTCGGGCACCCCCTGGGGGCCACGGGGGTGAAGTTGATGACGACCTTGCTGCACGAACTGGAGCGGACCGGGGGACGGTTCGGACTGCAGACGATGTGCGAAGGCGGGGGACAGGCGAACGTGACCGTCGTGGAGCGGCTCTAGGTGTATTGCCCTGTGAGGTCGGCTCTGCCCTGTGAGGTCGGCTCGTGCGCCGCGGGCGCCCCCTCAGGGCGCTCATGGTGAGGCCGGATCGGGGAGTGCGCGCAGTGTCCGCCGCGCCTCCTCCATCACCCTCTCCACCAGGTCCACGCACGACGGCAGGTCGTCGATCACGCCCGCCACCTGGCCCGACGCCATCACGCCCAGGTCCGTACGGCCTTCCACCATGGACGCCCGCAGGAGCATGGGCGTGTTGGCGGCGAGCAGCACCTGGCTCCAGGTCAGGTCCTTGCCGTGCCTCATCGCCAGACCGTCGCGGATCAGTTGCCGCCAGCCGAGACCCGAGAGCCTTCTGAAGCCGGCGGCTCTGCGCACCGCCCGGGTCAGCGTTCTCGTACGGCCCGCTCCCTCCAGGGAGTCGACCAGGTCCGTACGGAGCATGCGGTGCGGCAGGCCGTCCACGGCGGTCGTCACCGTGACGTCCTTGACCGTGGCCGCGAGATACCGGGCCTTCACCGCGTCCGGCACCGTCGAGTCCGAGGTGAGGAGGAACCGGGTGCCCATGGCGACACCCGCGGCGCCGTACGCGAGCGCCGCGACCAGGCCCCGGCCGTCGAAGAAGCCTCCCGCGGCGACGACGGGTATACCGACCGCGTCCACGACCTGGGGGAGGAGCACGCTGGTCGCCACCTCGCCGGTGTGGCCGCCGCCCTCGCCACCCTGCACGATCACCGCGTCCGCTCCCCACGCCGCGACCTTCTCGGCATGACGGCGGACCCCGATCGAGGGAACGACGACCACGCCCGCGTCCTTCAGCTCGGCGATCAGCTCACGGGACGGCGCGAGCGCGAACGAGGCGACCCGCACCCCCTCCTCCACGATGATCCGGACCCGCTCGCGGGCGTCACCCGCGTCCGCGCGGAGATTCACCCCGAACGGCGCCTCCGTACGGGACCGGACCTCCCTGATCGCCGCCCGCAGCTGATCGGGAGTCATCGTCGCGGAGGCGAGGATGCCCAGCGCCCCCGCGTTCGCCGTCGCCGAGACCAGACGCGGGCCCGCCACCCAGCCCATACCCGTCTGCACGATCGGATGCCGGACACCGACGAGCCGTGTGAGGGCGGTCTCCATCAGCCCTTGACCTCGCGGTCGCGCAGACCCTTCGGGTCCAGGTCCTCGCGGATCGATGCCAGCTCAGCCGGGGACGGTTCACGCGTGTACGGGACGTCCGCCGGGACGGTCAGCTCGAAGCCCGTCGCCGCCACGACCTCCTCGACCGTCACCCCCGGATGCAGCGAGGCGAGCCGCATGGAGTGGTCCTCGGTCGCGAAGTCGAACACTCCGAGGTTCGACACCACCCGCGGGATGCGGTGGAAACGCGTCGCCGCGGGACCGGCCGCCGCGGCGCTGTCGTACCCCACCCCGCCGATCATGTCGACCTTCTCCACGAAGACCCGCGTCGAGTGTCTGGGCACCCAGTAACTGACCGGGTTGTTCAGCGTGTTGACGGGGCCGCCGCGCACCCCGAGCAACTGCCGCGCGGGCCGCTCCCAGTCGCCCACGCAGGAGATGTTCTGGTTGCCGAAACGGTCGAGCTGGCTCGCGCCCATCATCACGTGCCGGCGCCCGCCGGTCACCAGGGCCAGATGCTGCCGGTACGGCAACCACCCCTCCGGACTGCCGTCGGGACCGACCAGCAGTGCCTCGCCGTCGGTCAGCAGCAGGTCGGGCGAGAAGGTGCGCCGGGCGAGCCGGGCCCCTATGGACGGGATCGGGCCCATCGGACTGGCCAGTATCTCCCCGTCGCCCCGCCACGCCTCCGCGCAGGCGATCACGCAGTACTCGGCGCGGGTCACTCCGTTCCGGGGCGGGCTCGGGGTCGCGCCGCGGGACGCACCCGGTGTGCTGCCCGGCGTCGTGTCCGGGGACGCACCCGGGGCCGCGCTCATGACTGCTCCTCGTGCCATGCCTCGACGGCGGTCCGGTAGGCCTGTTCGTCGCCCGCGAGGAACCTCTCGGCGAACTCGGGCCACGGCATGGACGCGTAGAGCCGTTGGAAGGACTCGTCCCGGTCGTGGTCGGGCACGCACGACGTGAAGTGCGCGCCACCCGGCGCCTCCACCACGCCGTTCACGTTCAGCCGCTTGATCAGCAGGGTCTGGGGCGGGGCCGCCTTCGTCAGCTCCGCCGTGTCGACGATCCGCTCGCAGGACACGTACGCCGTCCGGGCCGCCTCGCAGAACAGGTCGTCGAAGTACGGGTCGGGGCCCAGATACTGGCCGTTTCCCGCGCGGTCGGCGCGGTTCACATGGACCAGAGCCGCGTCCAGCCGCAGGGCGGGCATGGCGACGAAGGTCTCGCGCACGCCCGTCGACTCGTCCTCGTACGGCGAAGTGACCGTACGCAGGCCGGGGTTGACCCGCATCACGTCCGAACCGATACCGGCCCGCACCGGCAGGAACGGAAGCCGGTTGGCTGCTGCCCGCAGCCCCCACATGAACATCGCCTCGTCGATCTCCATCAGTTCGAGCGAGCCGCTCTCGCGGGCCGCCCGGAAGTGCGGTTCGAGCGGGATCGAGTCGAGCGTCGCGAAAGGCGCGACCAGTTTCCGTATCCGCCCGGCCGCCGCCAGCATGCCGACGTCCGGGCCGCCGTACGAGACGACCGTGAGATCGGTGATCGTGGAGCGCAGCAGTGCCCGCACGAGAGCCATCGGTTTGCGGCGGGAGCCCCAGCCTCCGATACCGAGGGTCGTCCCGCTCTCCAGCCGGGAGACGGCCTCGTCGGCGGTCATCGTCTTGTCGCCCATCCTTACCCGCCTTCCTTCGCGTGAGCGTCCTGGACCCCGACCGCGTCCTGGACCCCGACCGCGTTCCGGACTTCGAGCGTGTCCCGGGCCGCGGCCGTGCCCCGGGTGCCGAACGTGTTGCGGACGCGCTCGCCCGTGCCGCCGAGAGCCGCCTCGAACGTGAAGCCCTGCTCGAAGCGGTAGCTGCGGCGCACGTCGACGGGGTCGATGCCGTTGAGCGCGGCCTTGGCGAGCCGGAGCAGCCGGCCGTCCTTGCCCGCGATCTCCCGGGCCAGCTCCAGCACGGCCGGGCGCAGCCGGTCGCGCGCCACGACCCGCCACACCGAGCCGTGCCCGTGCAGCTCCGCCGCGGTCGCCGTGCGTGAGGTGTAGTACAGGGCCCGCATCAGGTGTTGCGGCACCAGCCGGGACAGATGCGTGGCCGCGCCCAGCGCGCCCCGGTCCAGCTCGGGCAGCCCGAAGGTGGCGTCGTCGCTCGCCACGATCGCGTCCGCGTTGCCCACCAGGCCTATCCCGCCGCCCAGGCAGAAGCCGTGCACCTCCGCCACCACCGGCACCTCGCACTCGTACACCGCGGCGAAGGCCTCGGCGCAGCCTCGGTTGGCGCCGAGCAGCGCGGTGTCGCCCGCCGCCTGTATCTCCTTGATGTCCACGCCCGCGTTGAACCCCCGGCCCTCGGCGGCCAGCACCACACAGCGGTTCCCGGCGTCGCGTCCCGCCGCGCGCACGGCGTCGGCCAGCTCGAACCAGCCGCTCACCGGCAGCGCGTTCACCGGCGGGAAGGCGACCGTGACGACGGAAATCCCTTTTTCCGGGGACGAGGTGGAGACACTCATGGACGCATCAGCTACCTTTCCACCAAACGTTTGTTAGGTGCGATCTGCTGTCGAAGGTAACAGCCAATACCGACGGGCGGGAGGCCCTGTGGACAACTGGCCGGGCGGGCGACCGGAGGGGTGGCCGGACGGGGTGGCCGGCGAGCGGTCGGGCAAGCGGCTCGTGGTGGTCACGGGCGGGACCAGGGGCGTCGGCGCCGGGATCGCGCGGGCGTTCGCCGAGGCGGGCGACGAGGTCGTCGTCTGTGCGCGCAGACCGCCGCGGGCGCCGCTCGACGGCGTCGGGTTCGCCCCCCTCGACCTGCGCGACCCGCCTGCCGTCCACGCCTTCTTCGGACGGCTGCCCCGGCTCGACGTCCTCGTCAACAACGCGGGCGGCGCGCCCTACCGGCTGCTCGCGGGGACGGACGCCGAGCGGCACGCGCGCGTGATCGACCTCAACCTCGTCGCGCCTCTCACCGCCTCCCTGGCTGCGTACGACCTGCTGAGGCGGGCCCGGGGTTCCGTCGTGATGATCGGCAGCGTCAGCGGGACCAGGCCCTCGCCCGGTACGGCCGCCTACGGGGCCGCGAAGGCCGGACTGGAGAACCTGGCCCGCTCCATGGCCGTGGAGTGGGCACCGGAGGTGCGGGTCAACACGCTCGTGGTCGGGATGGTCCGCACCGAGCTGTCCCACCTGCACTACGGGGGCGAGGACGGCATCGAGGCCGTCTCCGGCACCGTCCCGCTCGGGCGGCTCGCCGCGCCCGCGGACATCGGCAGGGCGGCCGTCTTCCTCGCGTCGGACGCCGCCGCGTACATCACCGGGGCCGGCCTCCTCGTCCACGGCGGCGGCGAACGGCCCGCGTTTCTGGACGCCGCGACCGTCAACAGGACCGACAGGGTCGAAGAGGCCGACAAGGAGAGAAGAGGACAAGTGACATGACCTCGGGCACGAGCGCAGGAGCAGGAGCAGGAGCAGGAGCAGGGGGAGGGGGAGGGGCAGATCCAGCCTCAGCCCCAGCCCCAGCCCCAGCCTCAGGCCCAGCCTCAGGCCCAGACCCAGGCACAGGTGCGGGCGCCGGTCTCTGCGAGGGGCGGGTGGTGGTCGTCACGGGCGCCGGACGCGGGCTCGGGCGCGCCCACGCACTCGCCTTCGCGGCCGAAGGAGCACGCGTCGTCGTCAACGACCTGGGCGTCGGACTCGACGGCTCCCCGGGCGCCGACACCCCGGCCCGCCAAGTCGTCGAGGAGATCCGGGCGGCCGGAGGCGAGGCCGTCGCACACGCCGGGGACGTCGCGACCACCGAGGGCGCCGCCTCCCTCGTACACACGGCGCTCGACGCCTTCGGGCGGCTCGACACACTCGTGAACAACGCCGGCTTCCTGCGCGACCGCATGCTGGTCAATCTTGACGAGGACGACTGGGACGCCGTCATGCGCGTCCACCTGAAGGGCCACTTCCTGCCGCTCAAGCAGGCCGCCGCGCACTGGCGGGCGCAGGCCAAGGCAGGGCTCGTGCCACAGGCCCGGGTCGTCAACACCAGCTCCGGAGCGGGCCTCTCCGGGTCCGTCGGGCAGGGCAACTACAGCGCGGCCAAGGCCGGCATCGTCGGGCTGACCCTGGTGGCAGCCGCCGAGATGCGGCGCTACGGAGTGCAGGTCAACGCCATCGCGCCGGCCGCGCGGACCCGGATGACCGAGACGGCCTTCGCCCAGGTCATGGCGGCGCCGGACAGCGGCTTCGACGCGATGGCTCCCGAGAACGTGTCACCGCTCGTCGTCTGGCTCGGCTCGGCCGCCAGTGCCGGGGTCACCGGCCGGGTCTTCGAGACCGAGGGCGGCCGGATCACCGTCATGGACGGCTGGCGGCCCGGCCCCGGCGTCGACAAGGGGGCCCGATGGACTCCCGCCGAGGCCGGGCACGCCGCACTGGAACTCCTCGCACGGGCCCAGGCGCCGACCACGGTCCACGGGACGCGGTAAACACGGACGCAGTAAGTACAGCCCGATACCCTCACGCCACCAGTGCCCCCCGCCGGTTCCCCCCACGCCAGTGCTACGTGTCGCACTCCAGCACCGTGCGGCAAAGCCCGCACCGCGCCCGGACCCGCCCCCGGACCGGCACCCGGATCCGCTGATGACAGGTCGGGCAGGGGAACGACACCCGCAACGGGCCGCGTCCGTCCGGCGCGAAGGCGTACGACGCGTCCGTGGGTGCCTTCGAAGGCGCCCACGCAGCCACCTTCGAGGACGGCGGCGTGGTCGTGCCGGCGCGGTCCTGCGCATGGCGGCGGTCCTTCGCGTAGCGGCGCCGCCCCGCCCACCCCGCCGCGGTCAGCGGCGGCTGCCGCTCGTCGTCCCGGGCCCGCGCCAGGCCGCGCGTGTACGCGGTGTACGCCTGCGGACTGGTGAACCACGTCGCGGGATCCTCACCGAACGTCAGCGCCCGCTTGGCCAGTACGTACCCGAACTCCTCCGGCGTCAGATAACCGAGCTTCTGTGAGGACGACGCGTCCTCCCGGTACGCGTCGAGCAGCAGCCAGCCCGCACCGAGATACGTCGTCGCCGTGTCCGTGAGGATCTCGTTGTCCCGGGTGCCGGGGAAGGACAGGTCCAGGCGGTGCAGATAGACGTGCATCACCTCGTGCGCCAGCGCGGCGCCGATGTCACGGCGGTGGGTACGGAAGCGGTCGTTCAGCTCGATGAAGTACTCCGGCCCCGCGGCCAGCTCGACACTCGCCGCGTGCTCCATCTCCCGGAAGCTCACGATCATGCGGGCGTCCGGCAGCCGGAAGTGACGCACCAGTTCGCGGGCCACCCGCTGCGCGCCCAGATACAGGTCGTCCGTGTCGCAGAACGCCACGTCGGCGGGGGCCACGCTGGCGGCGAACGTGTGGACGGTGTCGTACGAGAGCCGCTTGTACAGCGCGGTGACCGCCGCGCGCACCGTCTCCAGGTGCGGGTAGCCGTGCTTGACCGGACCGCCGTTCGCCACGTCCGAACCCCCAAAGTCCCGAAGCTCCCGAAAGGCCCCGAACCTCGTTCCACCTTAAGGGGACGCGAGCGGTTTCCGGCGGGTTGGGTTGCCCGACGTGTACGTGACATCCACCCTTGCCTCGCATGCCGCATGATCTTCATACTTCTGTGCACTCTTCTGTGCGCTCAAGCCCCCTCGAAAGGGAACAAGTTGACCAATAGAACGCTCGGTCTCCTCAGGAGATCCGCCTTCCGGCGGGCCGCGGCCGTCGGTGCCGTCGCTCTCGCGACGGCCAGCCTCCAGCCCGTCGCCGCGCATGCCGCGCCCGCCCCGATAGTCGGCGGCTCGCCCGCCGCGCAGGGTGAGTTCCCGTTCATGGTCAGCCTGTCCATGGGCTGTGGCGGCTCGCTCTACAAGAAGGACGTCGTCCTGACCGCCGCGCACTGCGTGGACGGCTCGGGCGACACCAACCGCATCACCGCGACCGCCGGGGTCGCCAACCTCAACGCGTCCGGGGCGATCAAGGTCAGGTCCACCAAGGTCGTCCAGGCCCCGGGCTACAACGGCAACGGCAAGGACTGGGCGCTCATCAAGCTCGCCCGGCCCATCGAGCTGCCGACGCTGAAGATCGCGACGACCACCCGGTACAACAGGGGGACGTTCACCATCGCCGGGTGGGGCGACCCCGCGGAGAACGCGAACACGGGTTCCACGAAGCTGCTCAAGGCCAAGGTGCCGTTTGTGGCCGACCGGCAGTGCAAGCGGCACTACGGGGGGCGGTTGATCGCCTCGCAGGAGATCTGCGCGGGGATTCCTCGTGGCGGGGTCGACACCTGTCAGGGGGACTCCGGGGGGCCGATGTTCCGCAAGGACGAGGCGGGCAAGTGGATTCAGGTCGGGATCGTCAGCTGGGGTGACGGGTGTGCGCGGCCGATGGTGCCGGGGGTGTACACCGAGGTGTCCACGTTTGCCTCTGCGATAGCTCGGGCGGCTTCTTCGCTTTAGCGGGTGTGTGAGTTTAGCGGGTGTGTGAGTGGGGGGGGGGCGTTCTCGGCGTGGTGCCGGGAGCGCCCGTCTTTCGCGCCGTTCCCCGCGCCCCCAAAGGCGAAAGACTGCGCCGTTCCCCGCGCCCCCAAGAGTAAAAGACTGCGCCGTTCCCCGCGCCCCTTCAGGGCAAAAGCGAAAGACTGCGCCGTTCCCCGCGCCCCTTACGGGGTGTCCGGGGGCGTCAGGGTTGGGGTGGTCGCCGCGTGGTCCAGTTCCAGTAGCCAGATCTCGTTCCGGCCCCTTTTCAGAGTCGGGCCCGGGATGTAGAGGGTCGGTTGGGGGCCCAGCGACCAGTAGCGGCCCAGGTTGAAGCCGTTCAGCCAGGCGAAACCCCTGGTCCAGCCGGGGAGTTCGAGGCGCGCGTCCCCGGGGGCGGACACCGTGACCGTGCCCCGGTAGAGGCCGGGCGCGGACCCTGCCGGCAGCGCCCCGAACGGCACCCCCTCCACCCCTGCGTCGAACGCGTCGAGCCGCAGCGCCCGCGCCCGCACCCCGTGCAGATACTGCCGTTCGTGCAGCACACCCCCCGTGATGCCCTTCGGTTCGCCGGTGCGCGGCCCGTAGTTGACCCGCCCCAGCGACTCCACCCACAGCTCCACCCGCGCCGGGCCCGCGACCGGCTCCCTCAGCTCCGGCTCCTGCCCGGTCACGACCCCGGCCCGCATCCCGTCGACGTACACGACCGCCAGATCCCGCAGCCCTCGTACCGTCAGCGGGTAGGGGCGGCGCGGTCCGGGCACGTCGACGGTGTAGCGCACGAGTCCGCGGTCCACGTCCAGTTCCTCGAACGTGGGCGGTACGGGGGTCTCCGTCTCCGGTCCGCCGAGGGTGTCGAGGACCGCCGACAGGGGAGCCCAGCCCGTCAGGTCCACGGTGGTGGGGGAGCCCAACGAGGCCGGTGCGGGCGGCACTTCGGGCAGCGGGCCGTCCGCGTACGCGGCCAGGATCTCGCGGAACCGCCAGAACTTCTCCGTGGGGCGGCCGGCCTCGTCGACCGGCGCGTCGTAGTCGTACGACGTCACGTCCGGTTCCAGGGCCCCCTCGTGCAGCGCGCCGCCCCGGTTGGCGCCCGCCCAGCCGGCGAAACTCGTGCCGCCGTGCGCCATGTACAGGTTCACCGACGCCCCGCACCCCAGGATCTCCCGCAGCGCCTCCGCCGCGTCCAGCGGATCACGTACGGCGTGCTCACCGCCCCAGTGGTCGAACCAGCCGCACCAGAACTCCATACACATCAACGGCCCCGACGGCCGGTGCCGGCGCAGCGTCCCGAAGGCCTCGCGCGCCTGCGCACCGAAGTTCACCGTCGCCAGTACGCCGTCCAGGGAGCCGCCCGTGAGCATGTGGTCCTCGGGTCCGTCCGACGTGACCAGCGGCACCCGTACGCCCCCCGCGCGCAGCAGTTCGGCGAGGCGACGCAAGTACACCAGGTCCGAGCCGTAACTGCCGTACTCGTTCTCCACCTGCGCCATGACCACCGGGCCGCCGCGGTCGAACTGCCGGTCCACGATCTGCGGCAGCAACCGCGCGAACCACCGCTCCACCGGCCCCAGGAACCGCTCGTCCCGGGTGCGTATCCGCGCGCCGAGCCCAGCGGTCACCCAGTGCGGGAGCCCGCCGTTCTCCCACTCGGCGCAGATGTACGGACCCGGCCGCACGATCGCCCACAGCCCGGCCGCATGCGCCGCGTCCAGGAACCTGCCCAGCGCGTCCACGTCCCGGAACACGCCCGGCGCCGGCTCGTGCAGATTCCACGGAACGTACGTCTCCACACAGTTGAGGCCCATCGCCCGCAGCATCGCCAGCCGGTGCCCCCACTGGCCTTCGTGCACCCGGAAGTAGTGCAGCGCCCCCGACAGCAGCCGCACCGGCCGTCCGTCCACCAGGAAATCGGCGTCCCCCACCGTGAACTCGCTCATGCCCGCCACCCTCACCCCTGGCGGCGGGCCCGGTCCATGGACAAAGATCGGCACCGGTTGGACGCAGTTCCGGAGGAAGCCGACGAGCAACCGAGGAGCAACCGAGGAGCAACCGACGGACAGCCGACGGGCAGCCGACGTGCAGTCGCCGGGAGGGAGGAAGCGGATGTATCACACCTGGATGCGGTTCTTCACCCCCGGGCCCGCCCACCACCGGCTCGGCCTCGTCTGCCTCGGCGTCGGACTCCAGCACGGGACCCTGCCCACCGTCGGACCCCGCACCCTGGACCACCACGTGGCCGTCGTCGTCAGTACCGGCCGCGGCTGGTTCCGTACCCCCGACGGACGGCGCACCACGGTCACCGCCCCCGCCCTGCTCTGGCTCACCCCCGGCGTGCCGCACCACTACGGGCCCGACCCCGACACCGGCTGGGACGAGGCCTTCGTCGACTTCACCGGGCCCACCGCCGACACCTACACCGAACTCGGCTACATCGAACCGCACCGGCCCGTCGTCGCCCTCTCCGACGCCGGCGCCGCCCGCGCCACCGTCGGCCGCATCGTCCGCGCCGCCCGCCGCGGCAACCCCCTCCTCGAAGTCGAGACCAGCGCCGCCGTCCACGAACTCCTCGTCACCCTGCGCCGCGCCCGCGCCGACACGGCCCCCGACGGCGAACAGGTCCTCCAGGCCCTCGCCCGCGACGCCTGCAAACCCCTCACCGTCGCCGACCACGCCACCCGGCACGGCATGACCCCCGCAGAACTGCGCACCGCCGTCCGCCGGGGCGCCGGCTGCAGCCCCAAGGACTACCTCCTCGGCGTCCGCCTGGGCCGCGCCAAGGAACTCCTCGCTGCCACCGAACTCCCCGTCGCCGCCGTCGCCCGACGCGTCGGCTACGACGATCCCGCCTACTTCTCCCGCCTGTTCACCCGACGCGTCGGGATGGCACCCGTGCGCTTCAGGGAACAACAGGCCCACACGGTCCCCGGCGGCTGGAGCGACCAGGTCCCCGATCCCGGCGATCCCCCGATCATCGACAGGACCCACACCGGCTGAGACACCCGACGTAGGGTTGGCATCCATGACCACCAGCAACACCGACAACAGCAGCAACACCAACAGCAGGGCCGGCGTCGGCGGCGGCACCGGTGACATCGACCCCGCCGTCCGCGCCGACCTCGACCGGCTGCGCGAGAGCATCGACAACATCGACGCCGCCGTCGTCCACATGCTCGCCGAGCGCTTCAAGTGCACCCAGCAGGTCGGCCACCTCAAAGCAGCCCACCAACTGCCGCCCGCCGACCCCTCCCGCGAGGCCCAGCAGATCGCCAGACTCCGCCGACTGGCCGAAAACGCCAACCTCGACCCGGCGTTCGCGGAAAAACTGCTGAACTTCATCATCGCCGAGGTCATCCGCCACCACGAGCGCATCGCGGAGGACACCCACACCCGCGAATGACCCCTCCCGGCCACCGGCGCGCACCCGTTCTCCGGCCGTTGTGAGCCCCGACCCTCGGCGTGCGCGCCGAAATGAGGCATCCTGCGCTGAGCACTCCCTGTCAGTCGGTTCGGCCGCAAGCTCATCGGTCCAAGCGAGGGGACTTCGCTCCATGCCGTCGGATGCCAAGATCCTCATAGTCGACGACCACGAGGACACGCTCTACGCACTGGAAAGCGCCCTGGCTCCCCTCGGTTACCAGTTGACCCGGGCGACCAGCGGCGACGACGCGCTGAAGGAAGTCCTGCGCGGCCAGATCGGCCTGCTCCTGCTCGACGTGCACATGCCCGGCGTCGGCGGCCTCGACGTCGTCCGCTACATGCAGGGCGTCGAACAGACGCAGCTCATCCCGATCATCCTCGTCACCGGGTTCGGCGCCAGCACCGCCCTCACCTCCGCCGCGTTCCGCCTCGGCGTCGCCGACCTCGTGATGAAGCCCATCGACCCCTGGACCCTGCGCACGAAGGTCCGCTACCTGTACGACTCCCACCAGCGATACCGGTCCCTGCAGAGGGAAGTGCGCGAACTCAAGGCCCTCGTGAAGGAACCCACCGCCCACTACGACCCCCCGATCGCCGCCCAGCGCCCCGCTCCCCGCAAACAGGAACAGGGCCGCACGGCGTAGGCCCGCGCACCACCCCGAGCCGCCCGCGCACGCGCCCGGGCATACCGGGCCGCCCCTGTGCCGAGCCCAGCCCATCAGGCAGCATGGCACCCATGTCCGTACTGACGCGCGACGAAGCGCAGACCCGTGCCACACTCCTCGACGTCCACCGCTACAAGATCGCACTCGACCTGACGCGCGGCGACGAGACGTTCCACTCCCACACCACCATCACCTTCACCGTCCGCGCGGACCAGGGCGCGGACCAGGGCGGGAACCACGATGGGGGCCACGGGGGCGGGGACACCTTCGTCGAGCTCAAGCCCGCCGAACTGCGCTCCGTCACCCTCGACGGGCAGCCCCTCGACACGGCGGCGCTCCACGAGAACCGGCTCCCCCTCACCGGCCTCACCGCGGGCACCCACGAACTGCGCGTCGACGCCGACATGCGCTACTCCCGCACCGGTGAGGGCATGCACCGCTTCACCGACCCCACCGACGGCGAGACCTACGTCTACACCCAGCTGTTCATGGACGACGTCCAGCGCGTCTTCGCGGCCTTCGACCAGCCCGACCTCAAGTCGGTCTTCGAACTCACCGTCACGGCCCCCGACGACTGGACCGTCCTCAGCAACGGCGTCACCACCCGCACCGCCGACGGCACCTGGCAGGCCACCCCCACCCCGCTCATCTCCACCTACCTCGTCGCCGTCGCCGCCGGCCCCTGGCACTCCGTACGCACCGAACACCGCGGCCTGCCCTTCGGCATCCACTGCCGCCGCTCGCTCGCGCCCCACCTCGAAGCCGACGCCGACGAGATCCTCGACATCACCCGCGCCTGCTTCGACCGCTACCACGAGAAGTTCGAGGAGCCCTACCCCTTCGACTCCTACGACCAGGCGTTCGTCCCCGAATTCAACGCCGGCGCCATGGAGAACCCCGGGCTCGTCACCTTCCGCGACGAGTTCGTCTACCGCTCCGCCGTCACCGACACCGAACGCCAGACCCGCGCCATGGTGATCGCCCACGAGATGGCCCACATGTGGTTCGGTGACCTCGTCACCCTGCGCTGGTGGGACGACATCTGGCTGAACGAGTCCTTCGCCGAGTACATGGGCTACCAGACCCTCACCGAAGCCACCCGCTTCACCGGGACGTGGACCGACTTCGGCATCGTCCGCAAGGCCTGGGGCTACGACGCCGACCAGCGCCCCTCCACCCACCCCGTCGCCCCCGACCCCGAGGCCGTCCCCGACACCGCCTCCGCGCTCCTCAACTTCGACGGCATCTCCTACGCCAAGGGCGCCTCCGCCCTGCGCCAACTCGTCGCCTGGCTCGGCGAGAAAGACTTCCTCACCGGTATCAACAACCACTTCGCCCGCCACAAGTTCTCCAACGCCACCCTCGCCGACTTCATCGAATCCCTCGCGGCGGCCACCGAACGCGACGTCCACGCCTGGGCCGAGTCCTGGCTGCGCACCACCGGCGTCGACACCCTCACCGCGACCGTCGCCGCCCAGCCGGGGGAGTGGACCCTCACCCTCGACCGCACCGGCAGCCGCCCCCACCGCGTCGACATCGGTGTCTACGACCGCGACCTCGGCAGCGACCGCGCACTCGTCCTGCGCGAACGCTACGAGACCGACGTCCCGCACCACGGACCGGCCGCCCCCCGCCCCGGCACCCGGCCCGCCCTCGTCGTGCCCAACGCCCACGACCTCACCTACGCCAAGATCCGCCTCGACGACGACTCCGAGAAGACCGTCCTGCGCGGCATCTCCGGCGTCCCCGACGCCCTCACCCGGGCCGTCCTGTGGAACACCCTGCGCGACATGGTCCGCGACGGCGACCTCGACCCCGGCGCCTACCTGGACACCGTCCGCGCCCACCTCCCCGAGGAGACCGACCTCGCCATCGTCCAGGGCGTCCTCACCTTCGCCGCCACCCAGGTCGCCGACCGCTACCTCCCCGCCCACGACCGGCCCACCGCCCTCGCCACCCTCACCTCCCTGGGCCGCGACCTGCTCCGCCGCACCGAGGACGGCGACCACCCCGGGCTGCGCCTCCTCGCCGTACGCCACCTCATCGACGTCGCCGCCCGGCCCGACACCATCAGCGCCTGGATCTCCGAGGGCACCGTCCCCGGCGGACCCGAACTCGACCCCGAACTGCGCTGGCGCATCCTCGGCCGCCTCGCCGTCCTCGGCGCGATCGACGACGCCGTCATCGACGCCGAACTCGTCCAGGACCCCAGCGCCACCGGCCAGGAGGGTGCCGCCCGCTGCCGCGCCGCGCTGCCCGACCCGGTCGCCAAGAGCGCGGCCTGGGAGGCGATGTTCGCGGGCGACGACCTGTCCAACTACCTGTTCACCGCCACCGCCCGCGGCTTCTGGCAGCCCGAACAGGCCGATCTGGTACGGGCCTACGTGCCGCGGTACTTCGAGGACGCCGTCGCCCTGGCCGCCCGCCGGGGGCCCGCCATCGCCGACGCGGCGGGCCGGTGGGCGTTTCCCGCGTACGCCGTCGACGCCGAGACCCTCGCCCTCGGCGAACGCTGCCTCGCCGAATCCGGGCCCATCCCGTCCCTGGCCCGCAAACTGACGGACCAACTGGACGACATGACCCGAGCGTTGCGCTCGCGCACGCGTTAGCGGGGTCATCAGCGGGGGCGCGATCTCCCGGCCGCGGGCCGGTCAGGATGAACCGCGCCGTTCTTCGCGCCCCGTCGGGGGGCGGGAAGAACGGCGCAATCATTTGCTTTTCAAGGGGCCACCACCACACTTTCGGGTACCGATCACCGAACTCCCGGGCACGCCGCCCCGAACGCGACAAGCTGGAAACCCCGTCGCGCGCCCCGGAGACCGCATGAGCACAGCCCTCGCCTCGGGCCCCCAAGGCCCGGACAACCTCCGTCCGTTACTCGCCACCGTGCTCGACGCACTGAGGACGGGCGCCGCCGACCGCCCCGGCCCCCTCCCCGCCGGCGGCCCCCCTGCCGTGGCCGCCCACCTGCGCCAAGCCCTCGGCGACCCCTTCCCCGAACACGGTGACGACCACGCACTCCACACCCTCGTGCGCGCCTTCGCCGCGGGCGCCGCGGACCCCGCCCACCCCCTGTGCACGGCCCACCTGCACTGCCCGCCCCTCGCCGTCGCCACCGCCGCCGACCTCGCCGCCTCCGCCCTCAACCCGTCCCTCGACTCCTGGGACCAGGCCCCCGCCGCCTCGGAACTGGAAACCCTCGTCGTCCGAGCCCTCGCCGCCGAGGTCTATCCCCCCACCGGACCAACCGCCGACACCGCCACCCCCGACGCCCTCGTCACCACCGGCGGCACCGAGTCCAACCAGCTCGCCCTCCTCCTCGCCCGCGAGAAACACCCCCACGTGCGCCTCGTACAGGCGGAGAACGCCCACCACTCCCTGCCCCGCGCCGCCTGGCTCCTCGGCCTTCCCGAACCGGTCACCGTGCCCACCCCGGCCGGCACCATGGACCCCGCCGCCCTGGACCAGGCCCTCACCGCACTCGGCGGCCCACCCGGCACCGTCCTCGTCGCGGCCACCGCGGGCACCACCGACGCCGGCCTCATCGACCCGCTCCCCGAGATCGCCGACATCTGCGAAACCCACGGCGCCCGCCTCCACATCGACGCCGCCTACGGCGGAGGCCTCCTCCTCAGCGACCGCCACCGCCCCCGACTCGACGGCCTCAGCCGCGCCCACACCGTCACCCTCGACCTGCACAAACTCGGCTGGCAGCCCGTCGCCGCGGGCCTCCTCGCCGTCCGCGACCCCCACGACCTGCACCCGCTCACCCACCACGCCGACTACCTCAACGCCGACGACGACACCGAAGCCGGCCTCCCCGACCTCCTCGGCCGCTCCCTGCGCACCACCCGCCGCGCCGACATCCTCAAGATCGCCGTCACCCTCAGGACGCTCGGCCGCAGCGGACTGGGCGCCCTCGTCGACCAGGTCTGCGCCCACGCCACCGCACTCGCCGAACTCATCGACGTACACCCGCACTTCGAGCTCTACGACCGGCCCACCATCAGCACCGTCCTGTTCCGCCCCGCCCACGCCACCGACGCGGCCGTCGCCCACGTACGCCGCACCCTCCTCACCGAGGGCCGCGCCGTCCTCGGCCGCGCCCGGCTCGACCACCGCCTCTGGCTCAAAGTCACCCTGCTCAACCCGCACACCGGACCCGACGACCTCGCCGCACTCCTGAAACTGGTGGAAGGACACACCGCCCGATGACGCCGCCCGCCACACCACCCGCGCACCACCAGCCCGAAGCCCCCCGCGACCTCGTCGGCATCGGCATCGGCCCCAGCAACCTCTCCCTCGCCGCCCTCGCCCACCCCCTCGCCGAACTCGACGCCGTCTTCTACGAACAACACCCCGCGTTCGACTGGCACCCCGGCCTCCTCCTCGACGGCGCCACCCTCCAAGTCCCCTTCCTCGCCGACCTCGTGACCCTCGCCGACCCCGCCAGCCCCTGGACCTTCCTCAACTACCTCAAGACCCGCGAACGCCTCTTCCCCTTCTACTTCGCCGAGCGCTTCCACATCCACCGCGCCGAATACGCCGCCTACTGCCGCTGGGTCAGCGACAGCCTCCCCGGCCTCCACTTCGGCCACCAGGTCGACGCCGTCCGCTGGAACCCCGAACGCGACATCTTCGAAGTCGACTTCACCCAACTCGACACCGACGGCGAAGCCGAGGCCCTCGGCCGCACCTACACCAGGAACATCGCCCTCGGCATCGGCACCGCCCCCCACATCCCCGAACCCCTGCGGCCCCTCGCCGACGCACCCGGCGTCCCCGTCATCCACGCCGCCGACTACCTGAAACACCGCGAGAACTTCCGCACCGCCGACCACGTCACCGTCATCGGATCAGGCCAGTCCGGCGCCGAAGTCTTCCTCGACCTCCTCAGAAACCGCCCCGCCGGCCGCGAGAGACTCCACTGGCTCACCCGCACCGAGGCCTTCGCCCCCATGGAGTACTCGAAACTCGGGCTCGAACACTTCACGCCCGACTACACGCGCTACTTCCACGCCCTGCCCGAGCCCGTACGCGACCGGCTCGTCCCCGCCCAATGGCAACTCCACAAAGGCATCGACGCCGACACCATCGCCGCCATCCACGACGAGCTCTACCGCCGCACCCTCGACGGCGGCTGGCCCGACACCGTCCTCACCCCCGGCGTCCACGTCCGCACCGCCGGACGCATCGCCACCACCAAAGTCGAACTACATCTGGAACACGCCCAGCAGGCCGGCCGGTCCCGCATCACCACCGACGCCGTCGTCCTCGCCACCGGCTACCGCGAACGCCCCCTCGACCGCATCCTCGCCGGCCTCGACCCCTACATGCGCCGCGACGCCTCCGCGCGCCCCCGCATCGACGACCGGCACCGCCTCGTCCTCGACCCCTCCGTCACCGGATCCGTCTACGTCCAGAACGCCGAGACACACACCCACGGCGTGGGCGCCCCCGACCTCGGCCTCACCGCCTGGCGCAGCGCGAGCATCCTCAACACCCTGACCGGCAAGGACCCCTACCCCCTGCCCAGCCGCACCGCGTTCACCACCTTCGGACTCACCCCCCGACCCCACATCCCACCGGCCAGGCGCCCCCAGACCCTCACACCACTGGTGGCCGACTGAGCATCAGCCAGCCACCAGTGGCACCACCCGCACAGACCCCCGGCCCCTAGAAGACCGGCGTGCCCTCACGCGTCAGCTTCCAGGCCACCGAGGCGAACTCCTTCGGGTCCAGCGAACCCTTCGCCGTCACCCACTCCGCGATCCGCGTACGAATCTCCGTCGACTCCGCCCACAGCTCCTTCGCCGACGCCACGTACGGGAACGCGCCACCACCGTTCGCCCGGTAGTTGTTCACCGCCAGCACGAACTGCTGCGCGTCGTCCAGCGCCGCACCGTTGAAGGAGAGGTTCTTGATCCGCGAACCCGCCGCCTGCGCGATGTCGATGTCGTACGACAGCCCCGACACGTAGTCGTAGTTGTAGTCCGGCCGGTTGCCCGCGTTCGTCAGCTTCTCCACGTCGACCACCGCACCGGCCGCCGTCCGCACGAAATACTCCGCCGAGAACTCCAGGTACGCCCGCACCTGCGCACCCGTCAGCAACTTCGCGACCAGCGTGTTGTCATACACGTACAGACTCGACAGATCCCGGATCGTCACATCCCCCGCCGGGATCTCCGACGTCCGCGAGAACGGCGACGCCTGCGACAGCACCGGCAGCGACGCGTACTCCGTCCCCGCCAGCGCCGCCTTGACCACGTCCTCCTGCACCTTCGTGATCAGGTCGATGATCGGCGCGTCCTTGTACCGCGCCTCCACCGTCGTCAACGTCTCCGTGGCCGTCCCGACCACCTGGTTGACGTACGCCACGACCACCTCGTGCTCGTCCTTCAGCAGCTTGGTGATCCGCGGGTCGTCCGCCACCGAGTTCGAGTTGCGGACCGACGCCGCCACCGACTCGACCGACCAGCGGCCCTTCTCGAAGACCAGCTCGAAGTCGAACAGCGACAGCCGCTCCGCGTACGCCAGCGGCTCCGACAGGACGACCGTCTTCCCCGACTTCGTGTTCGTCACCTTCAGCTCGGGAATCTCCACATGCGCGTGCCCGACCAGAATCGCGTCGATCCCCGGCACCTGCTGCGCCACCAACGCCGCCGAATTCTCGACATACGGCACCTGGTCACCGTACGACGACGTACCGGAGGACCCGCTGTGCGCGGACACGACCACCACGTCCGCACCCATCGACCGCAGCTTCGGCACCCATTTCGCCGCCTGCTCCTCAAGTCCCGGGAACACCAGCTTCCCCTGGACATACGCCTTGTCCCAGATCGCGATACCGGGATTCGTCAGACCGAGAACCGCGACCTTGACCGGCGGAGCACCCTTCACATGGAACGTCTTCATGAAGTACGGAGGGAAAGCCGGCTTCAGCGTCTTCGCGTCCAGCGCATTCGCACCGAGCAGCGGGAAACGGCACTGCTGCTCGAACTTCCGCAGCGTCTCGATGCCGTAATTGAACTCGTGATTTCCCAGCGCCACCGCGTCATAACCGATCGCGTTCATCGCCTGCGCCATCGGGTGCACGGGCCCGCCCTTGGCGGTGATCGGATCGACCTTCGCGTAGTAGTACGTCAGCGGCGTGCCCTGGATCGTGTCGCCCGCGTCCAGCAGCAGCGTGTTCCCGCGGCCCCTCTCCTTGCGCACCGCGTTCACCAGCGTCGAGATACGTGCCAGACCCTGCGCGTTGCCCGCCGCGTCCTTGTACTCCGCGTCCTTGAAGTAGTCCCAGTTGAAGACGTGACCGTGCAGATCCGTCGTGCCCATCACCGTCAGCGCGTACCGCTTCGGCTTCGGCTTCCCGTGCCCCTTCGCCACCGCGGCCTCGGCGCCCGGCGCCGCGGCCACACCGGCCAGAGCGACCCCGGCCCCGGTCACAGCGGACTTCTTCAGGAACTTCCGGCGGTTCAACGGCATGACGGGCTACTCCTCGCAGGAACGATCAATGACGCGCGTAGACGGCGATGTGGATACCGGCCCGCATCACAACAACGCGCGTAGATTCTGACCCGATCACCCCACGCGGCAACACCCCCCGCAGGTTTCGATCTGATGACCGGCGGGCACCACGGCCGGCAGCCACCACGACCGTGCCGCCGGTGACAGAGTGGTACGCATGACCTCCGCACCCGAGCACCCCGCCGGGCCCGCCACCCCCTACGGCACCCCCGCGGCCCCCCGCATCGCCGTCCGCGGCGAAGCCCACCTCGAAGTCGACCCCGAGATAGCCCGCATCGGCATCACCGTCAGCGCCCGCGGCACCGACCGCACCGACGCCCTGACCGACCTCACCCGCCGCAACACCACCGCCCTCGACCTCATCAAGACCTACGGCGACGCCGTCGAGAAACTCGAAACGGGCGCCTTCTCCATCACTCCCGAACTCACCAGACACGGCCGGGGCGAACGCGTGCGCGCTTACCACGGCCGCGTCCACCTCACCGCCGAACTCACCGACTTCACCGCCCTCGGCGAACTCACCACCCGCCTCGCCGAGCTCGACCTCACCAGCGTCGACGGCCCGTGGTGGGCCCTGCGTCCCGATTCCCCCGCCCACCGCCGCGCCAGACAGCAAGCGGTACGCGAAGCCGTCCAGCGGGCCCGCGAATACGCCGAAGCCCTCGGCACCACCCTCGCCGCACTCGTCGAACTCGCCGACCTCGAAGCGGAGAACGTCCAGCCCTACGCCATGGCGGCCCCGCAGTTCGCCATGCGCTCCAAAGGCTTCGACGCCGCCGCCCCCGAACAGGCCCCCGCCCTCGACCTCGAACCCGAAAGGCAACACGTGTACGCACAGGTCAACGCCCGCTTCACCATGTCACCGCCGGCCCTGTGAAAGCGGCTTCGGGCATCGCCGGAAATGCTCATCGGAGCACCCCCGCGCACAATCCAACCCTTGTCAATATCCCTTCACGCAAAGGCCGTTGAGTAGTCATGCAGCGCCAATTCCCTACCCACTGGTAAGCCCTAGGCTCACACCATGCGCCGAGCAAAGATCGTCTGTACGTTGGGCCCCGCCACCGATTCCTACGACCAGATCAAAGCACTGGTCGAAGCCGGAATGGACGTAGCCCGCCTCAACCTGAGCCACGGCGGTTACGCCGACCACGAGGAGCGCTACCAGCGCGTACGCAAGGCATCCGACGAGACCGGCCGCAGCGTCGGAATCCTCGCCGACCTCCAGGGCCCCAAGATCCGACTCGGCCGCTTCACCGAAGGCCCCGTACTCCTCGAACGCGGCGACACCTTCACCATCACGGTGGAGGCGGACGCCCAGGGGGACCGCCACACCTGCGGCACCACCTACGCCGGCCTCGCCGCGGACGTCACCGCCGGCGAACGCATCCTCGTCGATGACGGAAAGGTCTGCCTCGAAGTCACCTCCGTCGACGGACCCCGCGTCCACACCACCGTCGTCGAGGGCGGCATGGTCTCCGACAACAAGGGCCTCAACCTCCCCGGCGTCGCCGTCTCCGTCCCCGCCCTCTCCGAGAAGGACGAGAACGACCTCCGCTGGGCGCTGCGTGCCGGCTGCGACGTCATCGCCCTCTCCTTCGTCCGCAGCGGACGCGACATCGAGGACGTCCACCGCATCATGGACGAGGAGGGCCGCCGCCTCCCCGTGATCGCCAAGGTCGAGAAGCCCCAGGCCGTCGACAACATCGAGGACATCGTCGCCGCGTTCGACGGCATCATGGTGGCCCGGGGCGACCTCGGCGTCGAAATGCCCCTGGAGCAGGTTCCGATGGTCCAGAAGCGCGCGATCAAGCTGGCGAAGCGCAACGCCAAGCCGGTCATCGTCGCCACGCAGATGCTCGACTCGATGATCGAGAACTCGCGGCCGACGCGTGCCGAGGCCTCGGACGTCGCCAACGCGGTCATCGACGGCACGGACGCGGTGATGCTCTCCGGTGAGACCAGCGTCGGCAAGTACCCCGTGGAGACGGTCGCCACGATGGCCCGCATCGTGGAGGCGGCGGAGGAGGACATCCTCGACAAGGGGCTGCCGCCGCTGACGGACCGGAACAAGCCCCGTACGCAGGGCGGCGCGGTCGCGCGGGCCGCCGCCGAGATGGGCGACTTCCTGGGCGCGAAGTTCCTGGTGGCCTTCACCCAGTCCGGCGACACGGTCCGCCGGCTGTCCCGCTACCGCTCGCCGATCCCGCTCCTGGCCTTCACCCCGGACCAGGCGACGCGTTCGCAGCTGAACCTCACGTGGGGCGTCGAGACACTGCTGGGCCCGCACGTCGACTCCACGGACGCGATGGTCGACCAGGTCGACGAACTGCTCCTGAAGCACGGCCTCTGCCAGAGGGGCGACATCGTCGTCATCACAGCCGGCTCACCCCCCGGAGTCTCAGGCTCCACAAACCTGGTCCGAGTCCACCACATCGGAGAGGACGACAGCCCGAAGTAGGGCGCCGGGGTCAGTACTTGGCCCCTACGTGGAGGTCCATGAGAGCGACGGAGGCACGGCGGGCGACGGAGATGTTGTACGGGTTGCCGTGGCGGGTGCAGTGCGTCCACTCGACGCCCAGCGTGTCGAGCGTGTCCGTATAGAGCTGCCGGATGTCGTCGGACACGTTGGTGAAGAAGTACCGGGGGTATTCGTAGCGCTTGCGCTCACCGGCCACGAGCCGGGTCGTCCAGTTGATGATCCGGCACCCGTCGGAGTGGACGAGCCCCCGGACGAACTCCCACGGGTGGGCGCCGACGATGCCCTGCTGCCAGGGTTCGAGGGCGATGCGGCGTTCGTGCTTCTTACCGGGGCCGTGCTGGGGGAAGAGGCAGGACAAGTGCTTCGAGTAGACCTTCACGTTGCGGCACCCGGTTTTCCGGACGCGGCAGACTGAGTTGTCGGGGAACACGGTGCGCATGGCTTGTTCGCAGTTGTCCATGAGACCGGGCCACGACTCGTCGCAGGTGATCATGAGGTTGGGCACGCGGTGCTCGGAGTAGTGGCTGATGTGACCGTCGCCCAGATACAGGCCAAGCAGGTAGCTGTATGCGACCCCGTCCAGCTCCCGGCCGTCGCACCGGGGGCACTTCGGGTCGTGCTTCCCTGGGCATTCGCCGCGTTTCGCTCTGTCGACATGCTTCCAGTAGGCGATCGTGCCGGGTGGTACCTCGCAGTTCCGTGCCACGTCCGCGTTGCTCGCGCCGTCCCGCAGCAGCGTGATCGCCCGCTGTCGCACCTCTGTGCCGTGAAAGTTCATGCGAACACTGTCTGTGACTGATCGCGACTTTATGCAGCAAAAAGCGGATGTTCACGAGAACGTGAACATCCGCTTCGAGGCGAAAAACGTACCGGGTGCGGGATTCGAACCCGCAAGCCCTCTCAGGCAGAGGTGTTTGAGACCTCCGTGTATACCCTTCCACCAACCCGGCTTGAGTGGCTGCCGGAAGCATACCGGGTCATCGCATCGCGCTGCAGCTAGGTAGGCTCTTGAGCAGCAGTACTGTCCGGCCCGTAACGAGGAGCCCCCGTGACCGCCCCCGAGTCGCCCCAGCCCGTAGACGCGCCCGACGACGACAAGTCGCACGTGCCTCCGCTGACGACCCGTGTCGTCATCGCCGAGGACGAGGCGCTGATCCGTCTCGACCTCAAGGAGATGCTCGAAGAAGAGGGGTACTCGGTCGTCGGCGAGGCAGGTGACGGTGAGGAAGCCGTCGAGCTCGCCCGGGAGCACCGCCCCGACCTGGTGATTCTCGATGTGAAGATGCCCAAGCTGGACGGGATCTCCGCCGCCGAGAAGATCGCGGAGGAGTCCATCGCCCCCGTGCTGATGCTGACCGCGTTCTCCCAGCGCGACCTCGTCGAGCGCGCGAGGGACGCCGGCGCGATGGCGTACCTGGTGAAGCCGTTCAGCAAGAGTGATGTCGTCCCGGCCATCGAGATGGCCGTCTCGCGGTTCACGGAGCTGAAGGCGCTGGAGAAGGAGATCGAGGATCTCACCCAGCGGCTGGAGACGCGGAAGCTGGTCGACCGGGCGAAGTCCGTGCTGCAGACGGAGTACGGCCTGACCGAGCCGGCGGCGTTCCGGTGGATCCAGAAGACGTCGATGGACCGTCGTATGTCGATGCAGCAGGTCGCCGAGGCGGTCATCCTGGACGCCGACGAGAAGAAGGCCGACAAGAAGGCCGCCAAGGGCTGACCGGCGGGCGTTCTCGCACGGACCTGTACGGCTGAGGCCCGCACCCCGGATTCACGGGTGCGGGCCTCAGCCGTGCGGCGGGCAGGAGCCGGGGACCTCAGTCCTCGCCGAGGTACGCCTTGCGGACGGACTCGTCGGTGAGGAGGTCCCGGCCGGTGCCGGAGAGCACGATGGAGCCGACCTCCATGACGTGCCCCTGGTCGGCGAGGGAGAGCGCCGCCTGGGCGTTCTGCTCGACGAGGAGGATCGTCGTGCCCTGGGACTTCAGTTCCGCGATGGTCGCCATGATCTTCTGCATCATGATCGGCGAGAGACCCATGGAGGGTTCGTCGAGCATGAGCAGCTTGGGCTGCGACATCAGGGCGCGGCCCATGGCGAGCATCTGCTGTTCGCCGCCGGAGAGGGTGCCCGCGGCCTGCTTACGGCGTTCTCCGAGGATGGCGAAGAGGTCGTAGGCGCGCTGGATGTCCTTCTCGATGCCTGCCTTGTCGTTGCGCAGGAAGGCGCCGAGGCGGAGGTTGTCCTCGATCGTCATGCGGGGGAAGATGTGCCGCCCCTCGGGGGAGTGCGCGAGTCCGAGGGAGACGATCTGGTGGGCGGGGGTCTTCTTGAGCGACTTGCCCTGGAACTTGATCTGGCCGCCGATGGGCTTGAGGAGGCCGGACAGGGTGCGCAGGGTGGTGGTCTTGCCGGCGCCGTTGGTGCCGATGAGGGTGACGACCTGGCCGGCGTCGACCTTGAAGGAGATGCCCTTGACGGCTTCGATCTTGCCGTAGGCGACCCGGAGGTCTTCGACTTCGAGGAGTGCGGTCATCGGTCGGTCTCCTTGCGGGGCGCGGCGTCGGCCTGTGCTTCGGCCGCTTCGACCTCCGCGACTTCGGCTTGGCCGGGTGCGTCTTCGTAGGGTTCGCCGAGGTAGGCGGCGACCACGCGTTCGTCCCCCTGGACGGTGGCGCTGTCGCCTTCGACGAGCTTCTCGCCCTGGACGAGTACGGCGACGCGGTCGCAGAGGTTGAAGATGAAGCGCATGTCGTGCTCGATGACGAGTACGGCGATGCCCATGTCACGGATGGCGAAGACGAGCTCTTCGGTGGCGCGGGTTTCCTGCGGGTTCATTCCGGCGGTGGGCTCGTCGAGGAGCAGGAGGCCGGGTTCGCTGGCGAGTGCGCGGGCGATTTCGAGCTTGCGCTGTTCGCCGTAGGGGAGGTTCCTGGCGAGGTGGTCGCGTTTTGCGGCGAGACCGATGAACTCCAGGAGTTCCATGGCGCGCTCTTCGGAGGCCTTTTCGGCCTTCTTGAAGCCGGGGCCGCGCAGGAGCGCGGACCAGAGGCCTTCCTTGGTGCGGGTGTGGCGGCCGACGAGGACGTTTTCCAGGACGGTCATGTTGGAGAAGAGCCGGATGTTCTGGAAGGTGCGTGCTACGCCGGCGGCGGTGACCTTGAAGGACTGGGAGGGGAGGACCTTGCCCTTGTAGCGGACCTCGCCCTCGGTGGGGATGTAGAGGCCGGTGAGGCAGTTGAAGAAGGTCGTCTTACCGGCGCCGTTGGGGCCGATGAGTCCGACGATCTCTCCGCTGTTGACGGTGAGGTCCACGTTCTTCACGGCGGTGAGTCCGCCGAAGCGCATGGTGACGCCGCGTGCGTCGAGGACGGTCTCGCCGGGGGCGTTGGCGCCCGGGGCGGTGTCCTTGGTGGTGGTGTCGGTTGTCATCGTGGTCAGGCCCCTGCCTTGCTGAGGACTGTGGGCGCTTCCGCTTCCTCGTGGAATTCGAGCTGGCGCCGCCGGTTGGGGATGAGGCCTTCCGGTCGGAAGCGCATCAGCAGGACGAGCGCGAGGCCGAAGGCGAGGAGTTGGTAGTCGCCGAGGAACTGGAGCTTGGCGGGGATGAGGTAGAGCAGTGCGGCGCCGACGAGGGGGCCGCTGATGGTGCCCATGCCGCCGAGGACGACCGCTGCGAGCAGGAAGGCCGAGTTGGGCGGGACGACGTGGGCGAACTGGTACTGCTCGGGTGTCACGGTGTAGGTGACGTGTGCCTGTACGGATCCGGCGAGGCCGGCGAGTGCGGCGCCGAGGGCGAAGGCGATGAGCTTGACGCGGAAGCCGTTGATGCCCATGGCGAGTGCGGCGGTCTCGTCCTCGCGGATGGCGACCCAGGCGCGGCCGATGCGGGAGTCGCCGCTGCGCCGGAAGACGATCACGACGATCAGCGTGATGAGGAGCATCAGGAAGAAGTAGTTGGCGAATCGCGCGATGGTGAAGCCGGCGATGCTGTGTTCCTGGCCGAAGTCGAATCCGAGGATGTTCAGGTTCGGGATCGAGGAGATGCCGTTGGAGCCGTTGGTGATGTCGGGTCCGCTGGTGCCGTCCATGTTGAGGACGGTGATGCGGAAGATCTCGCCGAAGCCGAGGGTGACGATGGCGAGGTAGTCACCGCGCAGTCGCAGGGTGGGGGCGCCGATGAGGACGCCGAAGATCATGGCGACTGCTGCGCCGAGGAGGGCGGCGGCCCAGAACGGCAGGTGGACGTCGAACGGTGAGGAGGGGGAGCCGGAGACCATGGCGGCGGTGTAGGCGCCGACGCCGAGGAAGGCGACGTATCCGAGGTCGAGGAGTCCGGCGAGGCCGACGACGATGTTGAGGCCGAGGGCGACGGTGGCGAAGATCAGGATGTAGACGCCGATGGTCGCGTACTGGTCGTCGGACTGGGTGAAGGGGAACGCGGCGGCGGCGACGAACGCGCCGAGCATGGTGATGTTGCGGTGTTTGGCGGTGAGGGCGGAGACGCGGTTGACGAGTCCGGCCTTGGCCGCCGCGGCGAAGCCGAAGCCCGCGGTGATGAGGAAGCCCACGAACTGTTCGTCGTACTCGGTGCCGATGCCGTAGGTGAAGACGATCAGGCCGAGGCTGAGCGCGGCGATGATGATGAGGATTTCGGCGTACGGGGGGAGTTTGTGGGCCGGGGCCTTGGTGGTGCCGGAGGCGAAGGCGGCCTTGACGACGGTGCGGTTGTGCCGCGCCTTGTGGCGGAACTGCTCCCAGCCGGTGTCTTCGGGGTCGAAGGGGTCGGGCGCGGGGTGTTCGAAGGGCAGGGAGAGTGCGCCGATGAGGGCGGTGAGGGTGGCCACGGCCGCGACCCAGCCGCCGGGTTCGAGGTTGGCGAGGCCGCCGAGTTCGGAGCTGATCGCGAGGATGGTGTACCAGGCGGTGGCGAACGCGGCGAGTGCGGCGAGCTTGATGGCGCTGTCGGCGCCGGCGGGTGTCAGCCAGCGCAGGCCCTTGATGCCGTAGGAGGCGAGGGCGAAGAGCGTGGTGAGGATGCCGCCGATGAGGACGAGGACCTGGAGGCCGCCGGGGTAGCCGTAGACGGTGAGGTCGCCGGGGAAGGCGGAGGTCCAGGTCCAGGCGAGGAAGGTGGAGATGATGGTCAGGATGCCGCCGCCGGTGGCGAGCGCGCGTCCGATGTGGGGCGGGATGCCGATGAGGCCGGTGGTGTTGTCGGCGGGTCCCTTGGCGGGTGTCTGGGGCGTGTTGGTCTGTGTGGTCATCGGTGTCACGCCCTGTCCGCGACGCGCTCGCCGAGCAGGCCCTGTGGCCTGAAGAGGAGCACGAGGATGAGGAGTACGAAGGCCCAGACGTTGGCCCAGGACTGGCCGCCGAGCTGTTCCATGCCGGGGACGTCGGCGATGTAGGCGGTGGCGAGGGTTTCGGCGAGGCCGAGGACGAGGCCGCCGATCATGGCTCCGTAGATGTTGCCGATGCCGCCGAGGACGGCGGCGGTGAAGGCCTTGAGGCCGAGGATGAAGCCCATGCGGAACTGGACCTGGCCGTACTTGAGGCCGTAGGCGACGGCTCCGACGGCGGCGAAGACCGCGCCGAGGGCGAAGGCGACCACGATGATGCGGTCGGTGTTGATGCCCATGAGTTTGGCGGTGTCCGGGTCCTGCGCGGTGGCCTGCATGCCGCGGCCGGTGCGGGTCTTCATCACGAAGAAGGCGAGGATCGCCATGCTGATGGGGGCCGCGATGAGCAGGAAGACGTCACCGGTCTGGATGGTGACGTCACCGATCTTGAAGGGGCCGCCTTCGATCTCGGGGAAGTTGATGGACTGCTTCGCGTCCGGGTACCACGCCCACACGGCCTGCTGGAGTGCGAGGGAGAGGCCGATGGCGGTGATGAGGGGGGCGAGGCGTGGCGCGGTGCGCAGCGGCCGGTAGGCGAACCGTTCCGCTCCCACGGCGACGGTTGTCGCGGTGATGACGGCTCCGAGGAGCATCAGGGGCAGTGCGATCCACATGGTGGTGCCGTCGGGCAGCACGTACAGGTAGACCGTGAGTGCGCCGAAGCCTCCGATCATGAAGATCTCGCCGTGGGCGAAGTTGATGAGCTGGACGATGCCATAGACCATCGTGTAGCCGATGGCGACCAGCCCGTACATGGATCCCAGTAGCAGGCCGTTGACCAGCTGCTGCGGCAGTTCGTTCACCGCATGTCCTCCGAGACGTTCGGATAGTCGAGGGGTGTGACCGGATGTGAGTCCGCGCGGGGCGCCTGTACTGCGGCGCCCCGCGCGGCTCAGGTGGTGGTGCGGGTGTGGGTCAGCCGGTGTAGGTGCCGGACTTGATGGCCTTCCAGGTGCCGCCCTCGACCGAGTAGACGGTGAGCTGCTTGTTGGTGGTGTCGCCGTACTCGTCGAAGGAGACCTTGCCGGTCACTCCGTCGAAGGACACGTTCTGCACGGCCTCGGTGATCTTGGCGCGGGCGTCGTCCGGGAGCTTGCCGTCGTTGTCCTCGACGACCTTCTTCACGGCTTCGATGATCGCCCAGCCGGAGTCGTAGGAGTAGCCGCCGTAGGCCTCGAAGGCCTCCTTGTAGCCGGCCGCCTTGTAGTTGGCGACGAACTCCTTGGCGGAGGGCAGCTCCTCGACGGGCGCGCCGACCGAGGTGGCGAGGTCGCCCTTGCCGCCCGCGCCGGCCAGCTTGATGAAGTCGGCGCTGTAGATGCCGTCACCGCCGACGAGCGGGATCTTGACGCCCGCGGCCTTGATCTGCTTGCTGAGCGGGCCGGCCTGCGGGTACTCGCCGCCGTAGTAGACGACGTCGGCGCCGGAGCTCTTCACCTGGGTGACGACGGCGGAGAAGTCCTTGGTCTCGGGGTCGATGTGCTGGGTTCCGACTACCTTGCCGCCGAGCTTCTTGAACTCGGAGGTGAAGGTGGCGGCCAGGCCGGCGCCGTAGGTCTTCTTGTCGTCGATGACATAGACCTTCTTCTTCTTCGCGTCGTTGTAGACGTACTGCGCGGCGAACGGGCCCTGGATGGCGTCCGTGGTCGCGGTGCGGAAGTACGACTTGTACGTGCGGACCTTCTTGGTCTGCCAGTCCGTGCCCTGGGTGAGGGTCGGCCCCGTGTTGGCGGGGGAGATCTCGACGAGCTTGGCGTCGTCGAAGACCTTCTGCATGGACTCGGCGACCGAGGAGTTCAGCGGGCCGACGACGCCGACGACGTCCTTGTCCGCGACGAACTTGACGGCGTTCTGCTGGCCCGAGGAGGGCTGTGCCTGGTCGTCGAGGGCTTCGACCTTGAAGGTGATGCCTTCGACGGTCTTTTCCTTGTTGGCCGTCTTGGCGGCGAGGTCCACGGAGTTCTTGATTCCGAGGCCCAGGGCGGAGAGGTCACCCGTCAGCGGGGCGTCGACACCGATGACGACGGTTTTGTTACCGCTGCCGGAGTCCGAGCCGCCGTCGTCGTCGCGCGAGCCACAGGCGGTGAGGGTGAGTGCTCCCGCCGCCAACGCGGCGGTGATGGCGATGAGCGAACGTTGACGCACGATCAGCAGTCCTTTCCCTGGCACGGCCGTCCCTCGTGGAACGGGCCGAGTCGAGCGCTGGGCCGAAAAATCTTCGAATCCGATGGCGCGGTGACTGGCCGTGACTCTAAGCGGGTGGAGGGAACCGGGAGGAGAGTCTGACGAATGCTGTGACGCTCTTGTTATGACACGAGGTAATGCAGAGCGGTACTCGGTGGGTGGATGGGCGGAATTACGGCCGATTCGTCCGGTCCACATTCTGAGAACCCGCAGATCGTGCGGCGGTGTTTTCAGCAGCGTTCTGACGTTTTGCTCGTGACGGCGGGTCGTTGCTGCAGGCTACTTGCAGGGCTTCGGACAGGTCGTGCGCATAACGCTCACCCAAGATGTAGCTGTGGTCTTCCATTGCGCGCGTATTACGCAGAGTTACGTCCAGGAAAGGAAGTCCGGCGTTCCGCGGCGTATTCGCGCATTCCGTGACATTCATAGTGACAACGATCTTGTGGCCGAAACCCGTCCTCGTGCGGAACGGTGTATGCGGCACCGATGTCAGGTGGAGCCCGGCGTAGGGCTGGGAGATCTTCACGACGGTGAGGGTGGGGCCGGACAGGGCGGTGATCCGCACCGCGAAGGTGAAGCTGTCCTTCGGCGCGTTCCTGGGGGAGCCCTCCTCGCCCAGGTAGGCGACCTCGACGACCTGGGACGGATACGGCCCGACGGCGGGCGGCGCCGGCCGCGGCCGGGTCGCGTAGAGGTAGCCGCCGCCCGCCAGGAGGGCGGCGGCCGTCGCGGACGCGAGCACGGCGCGGCGGTGCCGGGCGTAGTAGAGAGCCACCGGGTGCCCCTGGGGCTGCTCGTGGCCGGTCGGCGGGGGAGGTTCCAGGCCGTCCCACGCGCGCGTTCCCTCGCCCGGTTCGACCGGGCCTACGCCACTCAACTCCAGGGCCCTTCCGTCGGACTGCCGTTGCGGTACCGCTCCGCGCAGCGCTCGCGCGCCGTGCGGTCGATCAGTTCTCCCGCCGCCCGTCCGCCCTCGCGCCGCTGCTCGGCCCGGGCGGCGTCCACGACGTCCAGCAGGATCTCGTACTGCCTGTCGGACAGGCCCATCGACTGGTAGTCCCCGTAGGTGTCGCCGGCCAGGACCTTGCGCGACCAGCGCGCGACGAGCCGCACGCACAGGTCCTCGGGTGCGGCCACCGGGGGAGCGGACCGTGTGCCGGGGGCCGTGCGCGTGACCTCCGGCGCGCCGGTCGTGCCGTTCTGCGTGGTCCGTGTGCTCTGTGTGCCGGACTCACCGCACCCGGCCGCGCCGGCGGCCAGGGCGCCGGTCAGGAGCGCCAGTCCCAGCACCGGCCCCCGCCAGGGTGCCCCGCCCGTTCGCATGCCCCGACGCTAGGCCGCCGGGTGCCCGGGATCAACGCTCCTGCCGGACATCGGTTTTCGGACGGGCCGGAGCGGTTCAGCCGGTGGCGCCGACCCGCTCCGCGTCGCTCGGCCGCACATCGCGCAGCAGGCAGGTCAGCCGGGCGCTGCACACCCGCCTGCCGTCCTCGTCGCTGATCACGATCTCGTACGTGGCGGTCGAGCGGCCCCGGTGCAGGGGAGTGGCCACGGCGGTCACGAGGCCCGACGAGGCGCCCCTGTGGTGGGTGCAGTTGAGGTCGACCCCGACGGCGATCTTGGAGCTGCCGCCGTGCAGCATGGCGCCGACCGAACCGAGGGTCTCGGCCAGCACCGCGGAGGCGCCGCCGTGCAGGAGCCCGTAGGGCTGGGTGTTGCCCTCGACGGGCATGGTGCCCACCACGCGGTCCGCGGAGGCCTCGATGATCTGGACGCCCATCCGGGTGCCGAGGTGTCCGGCGGAGAACATGGCGGCCAGGTCCACGCCGAGCGCCGAGTACTCGTCGATGACCTCTTGCGGGAACTTCACGTGGTGCTGCTCGCCCATGGGGTCCGTTTCCTTACGTCGTAGGTCGTGCGCCGGGAGCCGGCGTCCGGAACGCGCCGTCCGGCGGTGTGGCCGGAAGATACGTCTAAGCGAACGCTCAGTTGGTTGTCGATTGTTCCAGACGGACGACGACGGACTTGCTGGCGGGCGTGTTGCTGGTGTCGGCGGTGGAGTCCAGCGGCACCAGGACGTTCGTCTCCGGGTAGTAGGCGGCGGCGCAGCCCCGGGCCGTCGGGTAGTGCACGACGCGGAAACCGGCCGCGCGGCGCTCCACCCCGTCCTTCCACTCGCTGACCAGATCGGTGTACGAGCCGTCGGCGAGGCCCAGCTCGCGCGCGTCCTCGGGGTTCACCAGGACGACCCGGCGACCGTTCTTGATGCCCCGGTAGCGGTCGTCGAGGCCGTAGATCGTGGTGTTGTACTGATCGTGCGAGCGCAGGGTCTGCAGGAGCAGACGGCCCTCCGGGAGCTTCGGGTACTCGACGGGCGCGGCCGTGAAGTTGGCCTTGCCGGTGGCGGTCGGGAAGCGGCGCTCGTCGCGCGGGGCGTGCGGCAGGGCGAAGCCCGCAGGGTCGGCCACGCGCGCGTTGAAGTCGTCGAAGCCCGGCACCACGCGCGCGATGCGGTCGCGGACGGTCGCGTAGTCCTTCTCGAACTCCTCCCAGGGCGTACGGGAGTCCTCGCCCAGGACCCGGCGGGCGAGCCGGCACACGATGGCCGGCTCGGACAGCAACTGGCCGCTCGCGGGCTCCAGCCGGCCGCGGGAGGCGTGCACCATGCCCATGGAGTCCTCTACGGTCACGAACTGCTCGCCGCCGCCCTGGAGGTCGCGCTCGGTGCGGCCGAGGGTGGGCAGGATCAGGGCGCGCGCGCCGGTGACGGCGTGCGAGCGGTTGAGCTTCGTCGACACGTGCACCGTCAGGCGGGCGCGGCGCATCGCGGCCTCGGTGACCTCGGTGTCGGGGGAGGCCGACACGAAGTTGCCGCCCATCGCGAAGAAGACCTTGGCCTTGTCGTCGCGCATCGCGCGGATCGCCCGCACGACGTCGTAGCCGTGGCCGCGCGGCGGGGCGAAGCCGAACTCCTTCTCCAGGGCGTCCAGGAAGGCGGGCGCGGGGCGCTCGAAGATGCCCATCGTGCGGTCGCCCTGCACGTTCGAATGGCCGCGCACCGGGCAGACGCCCGCGCCCGGCCGGCCGATGTTGCCGCGCAGCAGCAGGAAGTTGACGACCTCGCGGATCGTCGGCACGGAGTGCTTGTGCTGGGTCAGGCCCATCGCCCAGCAGACGATGGTGCGCTTCGAGGCGAGGACCATGGACAGCGCCTCGTCGATCTGCGCGCGCGTGAGGCCCGTCGCCGTGAGCGTCTCGTCCCAGTCGGCGGCGCGGGCGGCCTCGGCGAACTCCTCGTAGCCGTGGGTGTGTTCGCCGACGAAGACCTCGTCGACGGCTCCCTCCGTCTCCAGGATGAGCTTGTTCAGGAGGCGGAAGAGGGCCTGGTCGCCGCCGATGCGGATCTGTAGGAAGAGGTCGGTGAGGGCCGCTCCCTTGAACATGCCCTGCGGGGTCTGCGGGTTCTTGAAGCGCTCCATGCCCGCCTCGGGCAGCGGGTTCACCGTGATGATCCGCGCGCCGTTCGACTTCGCCTTCTCCAGGGCCGAGAGCATGCGCGGGTGGTTGGTGCCGGGGTTCTGCCCGGCGACGATGATCAGATCCGCCTGGTAGAGGTCGTCCAGCAGGACGCTGCCCTTGCCGATCCCGATCGTCTCGTTCAGCGCCGAGCCGGACGACTCGTGGCACATGTTCGAGCAGTCGGGGAGGTTGTTCGTGCCGAACTCGCGGGCGAACAGCTGGTAGAGGAACGCCGCCTCGTTGCTGGTGCGGCCCGAGGTGTAGAACAGCGCCTCGTCCGGGGAATCGAGGCCGTTGAGCTCCTCGGCGATGATGTCGAAGGCACGCTCCCACGGCACCGCCTCGTAGCGGTCGGCGCCCTCCGCGAGATACATGGGGTGCGTGAGGCGGCCCTGCTGGCCCAGCCAGTAGCCGCTGCGGGTCGCGAGGTCGGCGACTGGGTGCGCGGCGAAGAAGTCCGGGGTCACGCGGCGCAGGGTGGCCTCCTCCGCGACCGCCTTCGCGCCGTTCTCGCAGAACTCCGCCGTGTGCCGGTGCTCGGGCTCGGGCCAGGCGCAGCCGGGACAGTCGAAGCCGTCCTTCTGATTGACCCGCAGCAGCGTCAGTGCCGTGCGCTTCACACCCATCTGCCGCTGCGCGATGCGCAGCGTGTGCCCGATCGCCGGCAGCCCGGCCGCTGCGTGCTTCGGTTCGGCGACCTGCGGCGCGTCCTGAACCGGATCACTCTGGGGCGGCTTGCCGGCCATGTCGGCCTCCTCTTCGAGCACACGTGTGAGGTACGTCTCCGATCCTCGCACGTGGTACTGACACGGATCGTGGCCCGGTCCGCGGAACGGGGGAGAACCGGTGTGGGAACACCGGCGTGGGCGGCGGGGCGGGACCGACTGTCAGTGGGGCGTGGCAGGATCGGGGGTGTGGCAGAGACAGCATCGAAGAAGACCGAGAAGACCTCCGGCGGGGGACGCCCGCGGCTGATGCTCATGGATGGGCATTCGCTGGCGTACCGCGCGTTCTTCGCGCTGCCCGCGGAGAATTTCACGACGGCGACGGGCCAGCCGACGAACGCGATCTACGGCTTCGCGTCGATGCTCGCCAACACGCTGCGCGACGAGTCGCCCACGCACTTCGCGGTGGCGTTCGACGTGTCGCGCAAGACGTGGCGCTCCGAGGAGTTCACGGAGTACAAGGCGAACAGATCGAAGACGCCCGACGAGTTCAAGGGCCAGGTCGAGCTGATCGGCGAGGTCCTGGACGCGATGAACGCCGAGCGGTTCGCCGTCGACGGCTTCGAGGCGGACGACATCATCGCCACGCTCGCCACGCAGGCCGAGGCCGAGGGCTTCGACGTGCTGATCGTCACCGGCGACCGCGACTCCTTCCAGCTGGTCTCGGAGCACACCACCGTGCTCTATCCGACCAAGGGCGTCTCCGAGCTGACCCGGTTCACTCCGGAGAAGGTCTTCGAGAAGTACGGCCTGACGCCCGCCCAGTACCCCGACTTCGCGGCCCTGCGCGGCGACCCGTCCGACAACCTGCCGGGCATCCCCGGCGTCGGTGAGAAGACCGCCGCGAAGTGGATCAACCAGTTCGGTTCGTTCGCGGAGCTGGTCGAGCGCGCCGAGGAGGTCAAGGGCAAGGCCGGGCAGAACTTCCGCGACCACCTGGAGGCGGTCAAGCTCAACCGCCGCCTCACCGAGATGGTGCGGGACGTCGAGCTGCCGAAGGCGGTGCCCGACCTGGAGCGCGCTCCGTACGACCGGACGGCCCTCGCGATGGTCCTGGACACCCTGGAGATCCGTAACCCGTCGCTGCGCGAGCGGCTGCTGGCCGTCGACCCCGGCGCTGAGCAGGCCGAGGACGCGGCGCCGGTCGCCGCGGGCGTGGCCGTGGACGGCGCGGTCCTCGACGCGGGCGAGCTGGCCCCCTGGCTCACCGAGCACGGCACGACCGCCCTCGGTGTCGCCACGGTCGACACCTGGGCGCTCGGTACGGGATCGGTCGCCGAGGTCGCCCTCGCCGCGGCCGGCGGGGCGGCGGCCTGGTTCGACCCGTCGCAGCTCGACGAGAGCGACGAGAACGCGTTCGCGCGCTGGATCGCCGACGCCGACAGCCCCAAGGTGCTGCACAACGCCAAGGCGGTCATGCGGGTCTTCGCCGAGCACGGCTGGAGCGTCGCGGGCATCTCCATGGACACCGCTCTCGCCGCCTACCTCGTCAAGCCGGGCCGGCGCTCCTTCGATCTGGACGCGCTGTCCCTCGAGTACCTCGGCCGGGAGCTGGCGCCCGCCGCGACCGCCGACGGGCAGCTCGCCTTCGGCGCCGACGAGGGCGCCGAGGCCGACGCCCTGATGGTGCAGGCGCGCGCCATCCTCGACCTGGGCGAAGCCTTCGGGGAGCGGCTCAAGGAGGTCGGCGCGGCCGACCTCCTCCAGGACATGGAGCTGCCCACCTCCGAACTGCTAGCCCGTCTGGAGCGGCACGGCATCGCGGCGGACAGGGCCCACCTGGAAGCCATGGAGCAGATGTTCGCGGGCGCGGTCCAGCAGGCCGTGAAGGAGGCGCACGCGGCGGTCGGACACGAGTTCAACCTCGGCTCGCCCAAGCAGCTCCAGGAAGTCCTCTTCGGTGAACTGGGCCTGCCCAAGACGAAGAAGACGAAGACCGGCTACACGACGGACGCCGACGCGCTCGCCTGGCTCGCCGCCCAGACCGACCACGAACTGCCGGTCATCATGCTCCGCCACCGCGAGCAGGCGAAGCTGCGGGTGACCGTCGAGGGCTTGATCAAGACGATCGCGGCCGACGGCCGCATCCACACCACGTTCCACCAGACGGTCGCCGCGACGGGCCGTCTCTCCTCGCAGGACCCGAACCTGCAGAACATCCCGGTCCGCACCGAGGAGGGCCGCGCGATCCGCCGCGGCTTCGTGGTCGGCGAGGGCTTCGAGTCCCTCATGACCGCCGACTACAGCCAGATCGAACTGCGCGTGATGGCCCACCTCTCGGAGGACGAGGGCCTGCTGGCGGCCTTCACGTCCGGCGAGGATCTGCACACCACCGTCGCCTCCCAGGTGTTCTCCGTCGAGCGCGACGCCGTCGACGCGGAGATGCGCCGCAAGATCAAGGCGATGTCGTACGGGCTGGCGTACGGGCTGTCCGCGTTCGGTCTCTCCCAGCAGCTCAACATCGACGCGGGCGAGGCGCGTGGCCTGATGGACACGTACTTCGAGCGCTTCGGAGGGGTCCGGGACTATCTGCGGCGGGCGGTCGACGAGGCGCGGGCCACCGGGTACACGGCGACGCTCTTCGGGCGCCGCCGCTACCTCCCCGACCTCAACAGCGACAACCGTCAGCGGCGTGAGGCGGCCGAGCGGATGGCGCTGAACGCGCCGATCCAGGGGACGGCGGCGGACATCGTCAAGATCGCGATGCTGCATGTGGACAAGGCGCTGCAGGAGGCGGGGCTGAAGTCCCGGATGCTCCTCCAGGTCCACGACGAAATCGTCCTGGAGATCGCTCCCGGGGAGCGCGCGAAGGCGGAGGACCTGGTCCGCCGGGAGATGGCCGGTGCGGTGCGGTTGCGGGCCCCCCTGGACGTCTCGGTGGGCTCGGGCCCCGACTGGGAATCGGCGGCACACTAACCGCTCCGCGAAGGGCCGGGGCACGCCGCGTGCGGCCCCCCCCCGCCGGGGGCGGGTGCGCAGTTCCCCGCGCCCCTGGGTGAGCTCGGGCGAGGGCTGCTTCTTCGGCGCGGGCCCGGTCTTTCAGGGGCGCGGGGAACGGCGCAGTCTTTTGTCTTTGGGGGCGCGGGGAACTGCGCAATCCTTTGGCCTGGGGGCGTCCGGAACCGCGCCGCCAGCCCCCGCAACGCTCCGTCACCCGCCTGGACCCCGACCGGACGCCCCCGGCGGAGCCGCCCGCCAGGATGCGGACATGGGTCCTCACATACGGCACATACGGCACGTAGGGAACACGCGGCACCCCCGCCCCGCACTCGTCGCAGCCCTCACCTCCACCCTCCTCGCCCCGGTCGCCGCCGTCTCCGCCACCGCCGCCAGCCCCAGATTCCCCACCGGCGTCACCCTCCGCGGGTCCCGGCGGGCGGACGCCACCACCCACCGTTTCCTGCCCGACGACCCTGACGACCTCGACGGCCCTGCCGACCCCGCCCCCTGCCACGCCCCCGACCTCCACGTCGCCCAGTCGTCCGGACACGGCCACGGGACCCGTGCCGTGGCCGTCCGGGACGACCTCGGCTCGGTCTGCGAGCTGGCCGACGAGCGCCAGTACGACTCCACGCGCATCGCCAAGGTGCTGATCATGGAGCGTCTGCTGCGGCGCGCCGACAAACTACGCATCCGGACCCGTGCCCACGGCCTCAGCGGCGAATCGGACCGCCCCGCCCCGTACGAGCCGCTGCCGGGCCGGGACGAACCGCAGCCGGGCGCCACACCCTGACCGCCACGGCGTACGCCGCGAACCCCACGGCCAGCCCCGCCCCCGCCCCGAAGCACACGGTGGGAATCAGTTCCCAGGGCTCGGCCCGCGACCCCCAGTAGTCCCACCACCGCGTCGCCCGCCGCACGGCCGCCACCACCGCGCAGCCGCCGATCAGGGCCCCCGCGAGCGCGCGGTCACGCGCCGAGAGCACGGGCACCCCCACCGGTCCGGCCCCGGACTGCCGCCGCAGGGCCACCACCAGGAACACCGCGATCACCACGGCCGCGAGCGCCGAACCGCCGTACTGCAGATACCAGTACAGGGGCGAGCCCGCGATCTCCCGCCCCAGGACGGGCAGGACCCGCATCCCCCACCGGTCGAGATGCGTGAACGCGTCCCACACGACATGGGTGAGCGCCCCGGACACCGCGGACACGTACCACCACAGGGCGAGCGAGGGACGCGGCCGGGCGCGCGGCGCGCCGCAGCGCAGGAGGGCGCCGACCCGGCCCTGCCGGCTCCGCGGCAGCAGCGCCACCAGCGGCTCCCGCAGCACGAGCCAGGCGCCCACGAGCGCCCAGGCGACCAGGACGTCGAAGGTGAACACTCCGGTGAAGGAGTGCGTGAAATCGCCGAACTCCATTGCCTGCGGCAGCACACTCGCCGCGTAATAGGTCATGTCGGGCGCGAACGAACCGGCCACGAGCACGGCCGGCACCAGTCGGCCCCGGCCGGACCCGTCGGCGCGCACCGCCGGCAGGACGGCCGCGGCATGGCTGAGAGTGAACGGCAACTGAGCTCCAAGCGCACATCATTGACCGGGCCCGACAGTTCAAGGGGGCGATCCTGGTCATTCCTTGATCGGTGACGTCCGGTACATGGAATCGGTTCCCGGCTCCCCGGCATGGCGAGTAGCCGCGGGGGAAGGACAAACGGGATATGGCCAACCGGTGAAGACCGGGTACGAACAGGTGTCTGCGCGGCAGAAGTTGTCGTAGGGTCGCCTGGGTTGCCGTATGGGGGGCATACGGCCGCACCACCGGACAGCAGGGGAACGCGCGGAGCACGGACGGACGTCCACGGGAGGGGTTCACGCAATGGCGGCGCAATTCGGCAGGCGAGTCGTCAAGGGGGCGGCCACCACCGCCGTGGCCGCACTAGCGGTCGCGGCTCTGTCCGCATCCCAGGCCCCGGGTGTCACGGACACCCCGCAGGGCAGGCAGAACGCCAACTCCCAGCCCTCACCCGATGTGAACGCCGACGACAGCGCGACCGGCAACTCGCCCTATTACACGGACCTCCCGCCGCTCAACAGCCCGACCCCGTCCCCCAGCGCGAGCAGCGGCATCCCGGGCGGGGCGGGGAACGCCGAAGCGGGCATACCCGCGACCGTCCTCGACGCCTACAAGAAGGCCGAGACGTCGCTGGCCGGTTCCAAGCCCGGGTGCAACCTCCCCTGGCAACTCCTCGCGGCCATCGGCAAGGTCGAGTCGGGACAGGCCCGCGGCGGCAACGTGGACGCCAACGGCACCACGATCACCCCGATCCTCGGCCCGGTCCTCAACGGCGTCGGCTTCGCGCGGATCACCGACACCGACGGCGGCGCGTACGACGGGGACACCACCCACGACCGCGCGGTGGGCCCCATGCAGTTCATCCCCTCCACCTGGGAGTGGTCCGGCCGCGACGGCAACGGCGACGGCAAGAAGGACCCCAACAACATCTACGACGCGGCCCTCGCGGCCGGCCACTACCTGTGCCGGTTCAACTGGGACCTGTCCGACCGTGCCGACCTCAGGCGCGCCATCCTCAGCTACAACAACTCGACGGACTATCTGAACACCGTCCTGTCGTGGCTGGAGTACTACCGCAAGGGCACCCACGAGGTCCCGGACGGCACGGGCTCGCTGCCCTCCGGCCGCAGCGACGGAAGCAGCGGCAACGGCGGCGCGAGCCCCGGTCCGACGTCCCCGGCCTCCACCCCGCCCGGCAAGCAGCACCAGGGCGGCGGCAGCACGAAGCCGAAGCCGCCCTCCACGACTCCGCCCGCGACCACCCCGCCCGCCACGACGCCTCCGGCGTCCCCGTCGCCCACGCCCACGCCCACCGAGACGGTGGACCACCTGGAGGACGCGGGCACCGGGAAGCTCACCGCGACCGCGGGCGACACCTTCGCCGAGAAGATCAGCGCCCGTACGGAGACCAAGGCCGGCAAGGCCGTCGCGAAGGTCCGGGTCCGGTTCACGATCACCGGCGACACCGACACGGTCTTCACCGGCGGTGAGAGCGTCGCGACCGTCGTCACCAACGCCTCCGGTGTGGCGACCGCGCCCGCCCTCAAGGCCGGTGAGAAGACGGGCGGCTTCAAGGTGCGCGCCACCGTCGTCGGCCGCACCGTCTCCGGCCTCGACTACGCGGCGACGGTCACCGCCCGCCAGGCGGACGCCCTCGCCCGCACCGCCGACACCGCGCTGACCTGCGTCCCGGGCGGCGAGTTCGCGGACCAGGTCGAGGTGAAGGCCACGTACAAGGGCGCCGTCGCGGACGGTGTCGCCGCCACCGCCACGCTCATCAAGGCGGCGGACGACGCGACCGAGAACGACAAGGGCCCCTACTTCAAGGACGCGGACGGCAAGACGGTACGCACCCTCGCGGGCCTCAAGACCGGCAAGGACGGCCTGCTGAAACTGCCGAAGCTGCACGCGGACGACACGGCGGGCACGTACCTGCTGCGGATCACCACGACCGGCGGCGCGACCCTGACCGTCGAGCTGAAGGTGGCTGCCGCCGCCTCGTAGCCGGCGAAGACACAACGACCGCGCCCCCTCACCCGTCGGTGAGGGGGCGCGGTCGTTGTGTGCGCAACGTGTTCTCATCTGGCCCGCCCGTTGCTACGGTGCCCGACCTGACGATGTATCAGGTCCATGGGGCCGGTTCCGCCCGGAGCCGCTCCATGGACTCGGTTCCGCCTGTGCCGGGAGGCCCGCATGCGCGCTCTGATCGCCGCCGCGACCGGTCTGGCCCTCGCGTTCGCGCTGGTCCTCCTCGTCACGGCCATGGGATCACCGTCGGGCGAGACCTCACCGAAACCGCTGCTCACCACCGTCCCGAGCCACCCGTAGCGCACATCCCCAGCGCATACCCACAACGCACCGGGAGGGCCGCCGAGATGCGCCGCAAGGCCAGCCTGATCCTGCTCGCCCTCGCCGTGTTCTTCGCGGCGCTGTCCCCGCTGCTGCGCTGGTACGCCTTCCCGCGCGTGGCCAAGATCCCCGCCGGCCAGTACCAGGACATGGTCCTGGAGGCGAAGGACGCGACCCTCCTCGACTACGGCTCGATGACCGCCAAGAAGGTCGACAAGGTCACCGTCGTGCAGACCCTCAAGGGCAACGTCGAGGCATCCGAGAGGATCGAGCGGACCGCCAACCGCGATGTCGTCGTCTGGGACGGCCTCTCCTACGTCCAGGGCCCCGACGGCGAGATGGTCTCCAAGATCCCGGAGCGGTACATCTTCGACGCGCACACCCAGGAACCCGTCCACGCCACCGGCGAGAGCGTCGACGGCGACCCCGTGCGGCGCGAGGGCATCGAGTTCAAGTGGCCCTTCCTCACGGAGAAGAGGGATTACGAGTACTTCGACGCGCAGGCCCGGATCACCGAACCCATCCACTACAAGGGCACCCAGAACTTCCGGGGTGTCGACGTCTATTACTTCGAGCAGACCATCCCCTGGACCAAGGTGCCCTTCCCGAAGGTCATGCCCGTGGAAGGCATCACCGCGGAGTCGGTCGCGAAGACGGGCACCACCCGCTGGTACACCACGGTCCGCAAGTTCTGGGTCGAACCCGTCACCGGAGCGCCCGTCTACGGAGAGGAGATCCACCGCGAGGAACTGCGCGGTGGCACCCTCCTGGGCGACCGCGAGAAGGTGACCGCCTTCGCCGGACACGTGAAGATGCGCGAGGACTACATCCGCTCGACCGTCGACCTGGTCAAGTCCCAGCGACTGCTTGTCGCGCTGATGTCCACGTACCTGCCCTGGGGCTTCCTCGTCCTGGGCGTCGGACTCCTGGCGCTCTCCCTCTACCTGGAGGCCCGCAGCCGCCGCCCGGGAGACCCGTCACCGGCCCGGACTCCGGAGCCCGAACCGCTGAGTGCGTGAGGCGGCGCGCCTGAGGCGGTTCAGCCCCTGCTGAGGCGCGCGTTCGTGTGCCGGGTGGGCCGCGCGCCCGCCGGGTCCTCGGGCCAGGGATGCTTCGGATACCGCCCGCGCAACTCCGCCCGTACGCTCCGGTAGCCGTCCTTCCAGAAGGACGCGAGGTCCGAGGTGACGGCGGCCGGGCGCCCCGCGGGCGACAGCAGATGCACCTGTACGGGCACTCCCGCGACCGTCGGCGACTCCTGCGCCCCGAACATCTCCTGCAGCTTCACCGCGAGCACCGGCCGCTCGGGATCCGTGTAGTCGATCCGGATCCTGGACCCGCTCGGCACCTCGAACCGCTCCGGCGCCAGCTCGTCGAACCGGGCGGCCTCCCCGGACGCCCACGGCAGCAGCCGGCCCAGCGCCTGTCCGGCCTGGACGCGCTCCAGGTCGGCCCGCCGTCGTGCCCGGCCCAGTTCCGGTTCCAGCCACTCGTCCACGCGCGCGTGGAGCGCGTCGTCCGACACGTCGGGCCAGGGGGCGCCGAGCTGCCGGTGCAGGAACCCGAGCCGCTGCCGCAGCACCTCGGCGTCCCGGGACCACCGCAACAGCCCGAACCCCTCCGCCGCCAGCCCTTCGAGCAACGCCTCCCGTACGCGTGCGGGGTCGGCGTCGTGCAACGGCCGTACCGCCAGCTCCACGGCTCCCAGCCGCCGCACCCGCCGCGCGACGATGTCCCCGCCGTCCCAGCGCACCTCGTCACCCTCCGCGTACAGGGCTCCCGCCGCCTCGCGCGCGACCTCCTCGTCGATCACGGCCGCGAGTCGCACGCGCGCGTGCCCGGCGTTCACCGGCCGGTCTGCGACCGCGACGGCGAGCCAGGAGGCGTCCCGCAGCCCACTGCCCTCCCCGGCCTCGGCCCGGGTCCCGCCCACCATGAGGAAGGACCCGCCGTGCCGCCGGGCAACCCGCTCGGGAAAGGCAAGCGCGGCAACGAGTCCGACCACCCGATCGACCTCACCCTCCTGGGCGGAGGGCGCCCCTTCAGGGGCGCGGGGAACGGCGCGACCGGCCCCGGCGGAGCCACCTCCCGTCGCGCCCCGCCCAGCCGCGGGCGCCACCGCGCGCAGCCGCCGAACCTCCGCCCGCCAGCGCCCGGCATACGCGTCACCCCCACGGCGGGCGGTCCGCAGACAGACGGCGAGGTCATCGCCGTACGACCGCGGCGGCTCCTCGCTGAGCAGCGCGACCACCTCGGCCGCCGGCTCGCCACCGACGGACGCCCCGGCGTCCAGCAGCGCGCGCCCGAGCCGCGGATGCAGGCCCAGCCGGGACATCCGTACCCCCCGATCCGTCGGACGCCCGTCCGGGTCCACCGCGCGGACGGCCTCCAGGACGCCCCGTGCCGCCGCCATGGCGCCCGCCGGCGGCGGATCGAGGAGAGAGAGCCCCGACGCGTCGGGATCGCCCCAGCAGGCCGCCTGGAGGGAGAACGCCGTCAGGTCGGCCACCTTGATCTCCGGCGAGGGGAAACGCGGCAGACGCCCGTCCTCCGCCTCCGTCCAGCACCGGTACACCGCCCCCGGAGCCTCGCGCCCCGCCCGCCCGGCCCGCTGCCGGCCGGCGGCCTGCGAGGCCCGTACGGTCGTCAGCGCGCTCAGGCCGCGCGCGTGGTCCACCCTCGGTTCGCGCGCAAGGCCGGAGTCCACGACCACCCGCACCCCCGGAACCGTCAGCGACGACTCGGCCACCGACGTGGCAAGGACCACCCGGCGCCGCGTACCGCCGGACAGCACCGCGTCCTGCACGGCCGTCGGGGCCCGCCCATGCACCTGCAGCACCTCGACATCGCCGAGGTTGCCGAGCTGCCCGGCGACCCGCGCGATCTCCCCGACCCCGGGGAGGAAGCACAGGACGTCCCCGTCCCGCTCGGCGAGCGCCCGGCGCACCACCGACGCCACATGGGTCAGCAGCACCGGATCCACCCGCATCCCATGGGGTGGCCGCACCGGGCGCACGGGCGGAGCCCACACCACCTCGACCGGATGGGAGACGCCCGCCGCCTCGACCACGGGCACGTCGCCGAGCAGTCGGGCCCACCCCTCGGCGTCGGTCGTCGCCGAAGCGGCCACCAGCCGCAGCTCGGGGCGCAGGGCGGCCCGGACGTCCAGCAGGAACGCCGCCGCCGTGTCGGCGTCCAGATGGCGTTCGTGGCACTCGTCGAGCACGACGACGTCGACGCCCGCCAGTTCCGGGTCCCGCTGCAGCCGCTGCAGCAGCACCCCGGTGGTGACGACCTCCACGCGCGCGCGTGGCCCGACCAGCCGTTCCCCGCGGACGGTGAATCCGACGCTCTCGCCGACCTTCTCACCGAGCAGCCACGCCATCCGGCGCGCGGCGGCCCGTGCCGCGATCCGGCGCGGCTCGGCCACCACGACCCGCCGTGCCGGTTCCCCGCCGACGAGCCCGGCGAGCACCAGCGGCACGAGGGTCGTCTTGCCCGTGCCGGGCGGCGCGACGAGCACCGCGGCGCCATGGGCCTCAAGGGCGTCCCTCAGACCGGGCAGCGCGCCGCGTACGGGCAGCAGGTCCAGGGCGTCATGACGGATCACACGATCACTTGCCCGGTGCGGGCCACTCGCCCGGTGCGGGGCGCATGCTCGGTACGGGGCGCAAGCTCGGTACGGGGCACTCGCTCAGTCCCTCTCCCAGCCTGCGGCCGGGGGTGCCCCCGTCTCGCTTCGCTCGCACACGAAGATCGCCGTGCCCGGGATCAGGTTTCCCCGAAGGGGCGACCAGCCGCCCCACTCCTGGGTGTTCCAGGCGGGCCACTCGGGCTCGACCAGGTCGACCAGCCGGAAACCGCCCGCCACCACGTCCCGGACGCGGTCGCCGACCGTCCTGTGGTGCTCGACGTACACCGCGTTCCCGTCCTCGTCCTGTTCGACGTACGGCGTGCGGTCGAAGTACGAGGAGGCCACGCTCAGCCCCTCGGGGCCCGGCTCGTCGGGAAAGGCCCAGCGGACCGGATGCGTGACGGAGAAGACGAACCGGCCGCCCGGCCGCAGCACCCGCCGTACCTCCCGGAGGACCCGCACGGGCTCGGCGACGAAGGGCAGCGCCCCGTACGCGGAGCACGCGAGGTCGAAGGAGCCGTCCGCGAAGGGCAGCGTCGTGGCGTCCGCCTGGACGAGCGGGACGCTGTCGGCGCCGATCCGCAGCGCGTGCTGGAGCTGCCGGTGCGAGAGGTCCAGGGCGACCGGACGGGCACCCTGGGCGGCCAGCCAGCGCGAGCACTGGGCGGCCCCCGCGCCGATCTCCAGGACGTCCTTGCCCTTCAGGTCCTCCATCGGGCCCAGCAGCTCGGCCTCGATCTCGTCGAGCCCCTCGGGGCACCACACGAAACGGTCGTCGCCGAGGAACGTGCCGTGCTCCACCTGGTAGTCGTCCGCGTTCCGGTCCCACCAGCCGCGATTGGCACGGGAACTCTCGGTGCCGCCGGCCGCGCGTCGGGTCGCCTCGGGCTCGGTCGGTTCGGGCTCTTGGATGATCGGCTCCCTCGTATTAATGTGCGATCACTTCCGTGCGGTCCGTCCTGGCGGCGGTCACGAAAGTGGCACCACGGAATCGGCGTGACCCCACGGCGTTGCCTGACGTACGGCTGCCGCCAGAAGGGTCCTGTGCCGGGTATGCGGCGATCCGCCCCGGGTGTGCGCCTTCGCGCATTGACCCTGTCCGGCTGCCCCCGTATGCTACAAGTTGCGCTGCGGGCCTGCGCTCCTCAGACGTAGCAGGCTGCGCTCGCATCTGTCGTATGTCCCCTCGGTTTTCGAGGCGCCACCGGCGAGTGTTTTCATCGAACACGGCCCGGATTCGGCGCTTCCTTGGCTGTCCGGCTTCTTCAGAGCGAAACGGGCTCCCGGCGTAAGCAGTACCTACGACTCACTGTCCGTACCGGAGCCCTTTCCCACATGACGAGCAGCACCGAGACCACCTCTACCACGCCGCAGGTAGCGGTCAACGACATCGGTAACGAGGAAGCCTTCCTCGCCGCGATCGACGAGACGATCAAGTACTTCAACGACGGCGACATCGTCGACGGCGTCATCGTGAAGGTCGACCGGGACGAGGTCCTGCTCGACATCGGTTACAAGACCGAAGGTGTCATCCCGAGCCGCGAGCTCTCGATCAAGCACGACGTCGACCCGAACGAGGTCGTCAAGGTCGGCGACGAGATCGAAGCCCTTGTTCTCCAGAAGGAGGACAAGGAAGGCCGCCTGATCCTCTCGAAGAAGCGCGCCCAGTACGAGCGCGCCTGGGGCACCATCGAGAAGATCAAGGAAGAGGACGGCATCGTCACCGGCACCGTCATCGAGGTCGTCAAGGGTGGACTCATCCTCGACATCGGCCTCCGTGGCTTCCTGCCGGCATCTCTCGTCGAGATGCGCCGTGTCCGCGACCTCCAGCCCTACGTGGGCAAGGAGCTCGAAGCCAAGATCATCGAGCTGGACAAGAACCGCAACAACGTGGTCCTGTCCCGCCGTGCCTGGCTGGAGCAGACGCAGTCCGAGGTCCGCCAGACGTTCCTCACCACCCTGCAGAAGGGTCAGGTCCGTTCCGGCGTCGTCTCCTCGATCGTCAACTTCGGTGCCTTCGTGGACCTGGGTGGCGTCGACGGCCTGGTGCACGTCTCGGAGCTCTCCTGGAAGCACATCGACCACCCCTCCGAGGTTGTCGAGGTCGGCCAGGAAGTCACCGTCGAGGTCCTCGACGTGGACATGGACCGCGAGCGTGTCTCCCTGTCGCTGAAGGCGACGCAGGAAGACCCGTGGCAGCAGTTCGCCCGCACCCACCAGATCGGCCAGGTCGTGCCCGGAAAGGTCACGAAGCTGGTTCCGTTCGGTGCGTTCGTCCGCGTGGACGAGGGCATCGAGGGTCTGGTGCACATCTCCGAGCTGGCCGAGCGCCACGTGGAGATCCCGGAGCAGGTCGTCCAGGTCAACGACGAGATCTTCGTCAAGGTCATCGACATCGACCTCGAGCGCCGTCGCATCAGCCTCTCGCTGAAGCAGGCCAACGAGTCCTTCGGCGCGGACCCGGCCTCGGTCGAGTTCGACCCGACGCTGTACGGCATGGCCGCGTCGTACGACGACCAGGGCAACTACATCTACCCCGAGGGCTTCGACCCCGAGACCAACGACTGGCTCGAAGGTTACGAGTCCCAGCGTGAGGTGTGGGAGAACCAGTACGCCGAGGCGCAGACGCGCTTCGAGCAGCACCAGGCTCAGGTCATCAAGTCCCGCGAGGCGGACGCCCAGGCCGAGGCCGAGGGTGTCGCCACCCCCGGTGCGGCTCCGGCCGCCTCCGGCGGCAGCGGTGGCGGCGGTGGCGGTTCGTACTCCTCGGAGTCGGACGACAACTCCGGCGCCCTGGCGTCGGACGAGGCCCTTGCCGCTCTGCGCGAGAAGCTCGCCGGCGGCCAGAGCTGAAAGCTCACCGCCAGCGCTAGCTAGCTGGTAACCGCGGGCCCGCACCCAATTGGGTGCGGGCCCGCGGTGCGTCGCCCCCGGCAGTCGCCCCGGCCACCGGCAAGAGGCGCAGTGAAGCGATGTGAACCGGGAATGCCCGTCTCCTGGCTCGTGTTGTCGATTAGGAACACGAGGAGGAGCGGTCACAGTGCTTGATCCGCAGGGTTTGTACGCATGGGAGCCGAAGGGCCTGGCCGTGGTCGACGTGGCACTCGCCCAGGAGTCGGCCGGTCTTGTGATGCTCTACCACTTCGACGGCTACATCGACGCGGGCGAGACCGGCGACCAGATCGTCGACCGGGTGCTCGACTCGCTGCCCCACCAGGTCGTCGCGCGTTTCGACCACGACCGGCTCGTGGACTACCGCGCCCGCCGCCCGCTGCTGACGTTCAAGCGCGACCGCTGGGCCGACTACGAGGAGCCCACGCTGGACGTGCGGCTCGTCCAGGACGCCACCGGCGCGCCCTTCCTGCTGCTCTCCGGGCCCGAACCGGACGTGGAGTGGGAGCGCTTCGCCGCGGCCGTCCAGCAGATCGTGGAGCGCCTCGGCGTCCGGCTGTCCGTGAACTTCCACGGCATCCCCATGGGCGTCCCGCACACCCGCCCCGTGGGCCTCACCCCGCACGGCAACCGCACGGACCTCGTCCCCGGCCACCGCAGCCCCTTCGACGAGGCCCAGGTGCCCGGCAGCGCCGAGTCCCTGGTCGAGTACCGCCTCATGGAGGCCGGACACGACGTCCTCGGAGTCGCCGCACACGTGCCCCACTACATCGCCCGCTCCCCGTACCCGGACGCCGCGTTGACGGTCATGGAGTCGATCACGGCCGCGACCGGCCTGGTCCTGCCGGGCATCGCGCACGGGCTGCGCACCGAGGCGCACCGCACGCAGACGGAGATCGACCGGCAGATCCAGGAGGGCGACGAAGAACTGGTCGCCCTGATCCAGGGACTTGAGCACCAGTACGACGCCGCCGCGGGTGCGGAGACGCGCGGCAACATGCTTGCCGAGCCGGTGGACATCCCGTCCGCGGACGAGATCGGCATGGAGTTCGAGAAGTTCCTGGCGGAGCGGGAGGGGGACGCGTAGTCCGCTTCCGTGCGGTGGCTGCGCGTCACCGCCACGGGAAGAGCGCGTTCGCGGGCTGTGGCTGTGGCTGTGGCTGTGGCTGTGGCTGGGGGTTGCGTGGTTTCCCCGGCGGTCCTTCGGGCCTCGGCCCCGGCTGGGCCTAAGCTTCAGGCATGTTGAAGGTGGGACTGACCGGTGGGATCGGCGCCGGCAAGAGCGAGGTGTCACGGCTGCTCGTGGAGCACGGCGCCGTGCTGATCGACGCCGACAGAATCGCGCGGGAGGTCGTGGCGCCGGGAACACCCGGGCTGGCCGCCGTGGTCGACGCCTTCGGTAAGGAGGTGCTCGCCGCGGACGGCACCCTCGACCGGCCGAAGCTCGGCTCCATCGTCTTCGCGGACCCCGACCGGCTCGCCGTGCTGAACTCGATCGTGCACCCCTTGGTGGGCGCCCGCTCCCGCGCGCTCGAAGAGGCCGCCGCGGCGGACTCCGTCGTCGTGCACGACGTACCCCTGCTCACGGAGAACGGCCTCGCGAAGCTCTACGACCTCGTGATCGTGGTCGACGCCCCTACGGAGACCCAACTCGACCGGCTGGTGCGGCTGCGCGGGATGACCGAGGAGGACGCCCGCGCCCGTATGGCGGCCCAGGCCACGCGCGAGGAGCGCCGGGAGATCGCGGACGTCGTCATCGACAACGACGTGCCCCTGGAGACGCTGCGGCAGCGGGTACGGGAGGTATGGGCGGACCTTGAGCGGCGGGCCGGGGCGGCCGGGCGATAGCAGGTGTCCGCGGAATAGTGGGTGTCCGCCAGGCGTTGACTCCCCGCAGTGAGGGAAGGGATGTGCCGTGCCCGAGACCAGCGGATTCGCCGGACGTACTCCGGAGACGCATGTCATCGACTTCCGTGCCGCCGAGCAGTTGCTCGCCGCACGGGATCCCAGGGGCGCGGTGAAGCTGCTCGACAACGTCATCGCCGCGTACCCGGAGAACACGGCCGCGCGGCTGCTGCGCGCGCGTGCCTTCTTCGCCGCGGCCCAGTTGCGGCCCGCCGAGCTGGAGTTCACCATCGTGCTGGAGCGCGAACCGGACAACGCCTTCGCGCACTTCGCACTGGCCCGCACGTACGAGCGCTCCGGGCAGCCGGCGCAGGCCAAGCGCCACTTCCGGCTCGCGGCGGCGCTCGACCCGCAGCCGGAGTACCTGGCCGCGGCACGGTTCGACTCCTGAGCGCAGCCCGCTCCGGGAGTGGAGCACGTTCCTGAGCCGGGCCACTTCAGGGTTCGGGTGGCGACGCCGCCCGCTCGGGCTCGGGCTCGGACGCGTTCGCGGCGCACTGTGCGCGGTTGTCGCTTCACTGTCTGTACGCGTTGGGATCACCACGACCACCGGGAAAACGTACTCTTCGTAGTGCGCATTTCACCTGGGGCGGGCTGGCGAGCGGACGGGGAGCGGCTGTGCTGGTGGAGGAGCTGCGGGCGGACGAGAAGCTCGCCGGATGGCTGAGGGACCTGGAGAGCGGGGGCGCACCGCGTACGGAGGCGACCCTGCCCGACGCGGTCGACCTGCCCGACGTGCTGCTCGACCTGGCCGTGCCGCACGAGTGCGTCAACGAACTGGTCGCCCTGCGCGCCCGGCTGGTGGCGGACCCGCAGGCGATGACGCTGCTCTCGCTGTGCGTCGACCGGTTCGTACGCGACATGGGGGTGATCGGCGGGGGCTGGGAACCGCCGGCGTTCCCGGAGTCCACCGGTGCGCTGGGCCGAACCTTCCAGGTGTTCGTCTTCATCGCCGCGCTGCCGTATGTGCGTGCCTACCACCGGCAGCGGGACATCCCGGTGGACGTGTCCCGGCGCACCCTCGCCGACCTGGGCCGGAATCTGGCCGTGCACCGGCGGCGCACCGGGACGACGGGGCTGCTGGTGCCCTGGTGGATCGGTCTGCACTTCCACGGGGAGCTGTACCAACTGGGGCGGCTGCAGTTCCAGCGCGCCCGGCTGGGCGGGCGGACCGGTCAGGCGGCGGCGGACGCGGGGCTCGGCACACGGCCCGGTGAGCCCTGTCTGAGTCTGCACATCGCCGACTTCACGGGACCGCTGTCGCCGGAGGCCTGCGACCGGTCGCTGGACCGCGCGCGGGAGTTCTTCGCACGCCACTACCCGGAGGAGCACTACGCGGTGGCGGTCTGCCACTCGTGGCTGCTCGACCGGCAGTTGACGCGCTATCTGCCCACCGACTCCAACATCGTGCGCTTCCAGGAACGGTTCCGGATCGCCCACGAGGAGACGAAGGCCGACGACAAGGCGCCCGTCGCGTTCGTCTTCGGTGACCCCGAGCTGCCCGTGGCGGACCTTCCGCGGCGCACCGGCGTGGAGCGGGCGGTGGGGGACCATCTGCGGGCGGGCGGTCACTGGTACGGCGGCCACGGATGGTTCGCGCTGTGACCGCCGGCTGACAGGACCACGGCTCCCGCGGGCCACCGGCCTCGTCGCCCGGCCGCGTCTCACTCGAACGGGTGAGAAGGCCCTGGGTGGGGAACGACCGTGCGAGCGCGGGCCGTTGGGCGGGTATGACGATCGAGATGCGCGAGGGATATGAGGGGACGGGGCCCGGTGCCATCACACCGGACGGCTGCGCGGTGGAGCTGTACTCGCGGTTGTCCGTCGGGGACGAGCCGGACATCATCGCCTCGGCGGTGCCGGCGGGGGCGCACATCCTCGAACTGGGCAGTGGCGTGGGGCGAATGACTCATCCGCTCCTGGAGCGGGGCTTCACGGTGACCGCTGTGGACGAGTCCGCCGAGATGCTGGCGCGGGTACGAGGGGCGCGGACGATACGCAGCGCCATCGAGACGCTCGACCTGGACGAGAGATTCGGCGTGGTGATGCTCGCGTCGTTCCTCGTGCACGCCGGAGACGTCGAGGTCCGGCGCGCGATGCTGGACGTCTGCCGGAGCCATCTCGCGGACGGCGGCTGCGTGCTGATCCAGCGCGAGGGCGAGGACTACCACACCGACCTGCCGCGCGAGCGGCTCGATCCGAGCGGGTTCACGATCCGGATGCTGTCCGCGGAGCCGGTGGGGGACGGGGTGAACTCGGTGCGGGCCGAGTATGTGTTCCCGGACGCGGTGTGGACACAGACGTTCCGCGCCCGGCCGCTCAGCAAGGAGGAGTTCGAGGGGGCGCTGGCAGAGGCGGGGCTGCGGGTCGACCGCTATCTCACGGAGGACCGGGTGTGGGTGCGGGCGGTGCCGCTGGAGACGTGACCTGGTCGGTCCGCGGGGTGCGTGGTCGTGGAGCGATGAGTTCGGGAAGGCGGGCCGGTCTACCTCTGTGACAGCGACGCGAGCCGTCGCATCCGAAGAACTCAGGAGAACCCCATGTCCGAGACCACCGTTCCCGCCGCCGCTACCCCGACCGCCCGGGGACGCCGTGCCCGTCTCGCGCTCGCGGGGCTGCAGGTACTGCTCGCCCTCTTCTACGTCCTCGCGAGCGCGCTGCCCAAGCTCGTCGCGCACTCCTCGGCGGTCGAGTCGTTCGACGAGATCGGCTGGGGCAGCGCCGGGATGTACACCATCGGACTTCTCGAACTGGCCGGCGGCATCGCGCTGCTGATACCGGTGCTGGCCTCCGTGGCCGCCGTGTCGCTGAGCGCACTGATGGTGGGCGCGTTCATCACCCAGGTCACCGTGTTCGACGGGGAGTACGCGGCGACCCCGCTCATCCTCATCGTGCCGCTCGCACTGATCGCCTGGGCACGCCGGGGTCGGACCGCGGAACTGACGAGGCTTCTGCGGCGCCGGTCCTGAGACGCGGGATGAGTACGGGACGCGTGGGGGGACGAGTGCGCTCTGCGGCTGACCGGCGCCGAGCGTGGGGGACGGGCGGGGGACGAGTGGTCGCCGCCGCCCGGCTACTCCGGCGCCCCGAGACCTCGCAGGCGTTCCAGCTCACGGCGGTCGCGCTTGGTGGGGCGGCCCGTGCCCCGGTCGCGGATGCCCGCGGGGGCGACGGCCTCGCGGGGCGGGGGCGGCGGACTGTTGTCGACGTAGCACTCGGCGGCGACCGGAGGCCCCACCCGCTTGCGGATCACGCGCTTGACGATGACGATCCGCTCCCGGTCCGCGTGCCGGAGGCGGACCTCGTCACCGACGCGGACGGCGTACGCGGGCTTGACCCGCTCGCCGTTCACCCGGACGTGGCCGCCACGGCAGGCAGTGGCGCCCATGGAGCGGGTCTTCACCAGGCGCACGGACCAGATCCAGCTGTCGACGCGCACGGTCTCGCCGCTCGCGGGCGCGGCGGCCTTCGCGACGGCCACGGGATCGACCGCGGGCGTCGCGGCCACGGGCGGGGCATCGGTAGCGGGGGTGGCTGTGGTGGTGTCGTCGGCACCGGCGCCGACGCTGGAATCGCTGAAACCGGCACCAGCACCGGCACCGGCACCGACGCGGACGGCGGCGGCATCACCGGCACCTGTGCCGACGGCAGCGGTGGGGCTGTCCGCATCCGGCCCGGCGTTCCCGCGTCGTCCCGCCTCGTTCCTCTGCTTCCCTGACTGAGTCCCTGGAGCCATGGTCCGACCTTAGTCCTCGGCGGGCGTGGCGCCGGAATCGTTTTCCGTCGCATGGAGCCGGGTTCCCGCCGGGCATACCGTGGCGGCATGAAGCAGGAGCACAGCCTGGCGGAACTGGACCGGCGGATCACCGGCTGCCGGGCCTGTCCGCGGCTTGTCGAGTGGCGGGAGGAAGTGGCCCGCACGAAACGGGCCGCCTTCGCGGACTGGACGTACTGGGGCCGCCCGGTGCCGGGGTTCGGCCCGCCGGACGCCTCGCTCCTCGTGGTCGGGCTCGCGCCCGCCGCGCACGGCGGGAACCGGACCGGCCGGATGTTCACGGGAGACCGGTCCGGGGACGTGCTGTACGCGGCGCTGCACGACGTGGGTCTCGCCTCGCAGCCCACGGCCGAGAACGCCGGCGACGGGCTGGCCCTGTACGGCGTCCGCCTCACATCGCCCGTGCACTGCGCGCCGCCCGAGAACAAGCCGACGCCCGGGGAACGGAACACCTGCCGCCCCTGGCTGGTGAACGAACTGCGCCTGCTCGCACCCACGGTCCGCGCGGTCGTCGTCCTCGGCGGTTTCGGCTGGCAGGCGGCGCTGCCCGCGTTCGCCGAGGCGGGCTGGCAGGTGCCGCGGCCCCGCCCGGCCTTCGCGCACGGAGCACGGGTCGAACTGGAGGGCCCGGACGTCCGGCCCCTCCACCTCTTCGGCTGCTACCACGTCAGCCAGCGCAACACCTTCACGGGTCGGCTGACCCCGGAGATGCTCAGGGACGTGCTGCGTACGGCGGCCCGGACGGCGGGGCTGCCCGTAACTCCGTAGCCGATCCGGGGCGGCGCCCCGCTTGAGGGGCGCGGGGGACCGCCCGCCCAGCCACACCTACCGGCGCGCCCGGTCCCGTTCGCCCGCCGACCGGACGAACTGCAGCTCAAGGGATGCCGGGGGAGCGGTGATGCCGGGGCCGCCGGATTCCGCCCAGCGGAGTATCTCGTCGGTGCAGTCGTCGCCCATCGACCAGCCGATCCAGACGGCCCGGCCGCCTCGCCTGCGGCCCTCGCCCGACGGCTGGACGACGATGATGTTGGCCTGGTCGCAGGGGCCGAGGCAGTCCGCCGTACGGATCGCCAGGCGCCCACCGGAGGCGTCGGCTGCGGCGCGCAGGCGGTCCAGTTGCCAGTCGTGGTCGTAGCCGGGGTACTTGCGCGCGTCGCCGCAGCAGCAGCCGCGGCAGACGACGAGCGTGCAGGGCCGGGTCCTCGCGGCACCGATCGCCGTACGGGCAGTCACGCTTCTCCTTCGCCAGCGGTATGGGCAGCGGTACCTATACCGGTATCAGGGGTGTCAGTGGGGCCGGTGAATTCGGTGGTGTCCGCGGCTGTGGCGCCGAAGAGGTGGCGCACGGTCGAGCGGTAGTTCGCCTGGACGTGTGCCAGGGCGTGGGCGCGGGCCCGTTCGCGGTCGCCGGAGGCGATGGCCGCGTACAGCTCCCGGTGTTCGGCCAGGAGTTGCGGCCACTCCTCGTTCTGGCGGGTGAGCCAGCGCAGGCGGCCGTCGACCGGTTCCATCACGGAGATCAGCAGGCTGTTTCCGGCCATCGCCAGGATCCGGTCGTGGAAGCGGGTGTTGATGTCGGTGATCGCCTCCGCGTCGTCGGCGTCGGTCGCGTCCGACGCGCGGTCGAGGAGTTCGTCGAGCTCGGCCAGGTCGGCCCGGGTGGCGCGCTGGGCGGCGAGCCCGGTGGCGTACACCTCAAGGGCCTCGCGGAGTTCGAAGAGTTCCGCGACGTCCGTGCGGGTCAGTCGGCGTACGACCGTGCGGCGCGGGGTCTCGAAGAGGACGAAACCCTCGGTGACCAGGGCCCGGATCGCCTCGCGGACCGGCACCCGGGAGACCCCGAACCGCTCGGCCAGCTCACGCTCGACCAACCGGTCGCCGGGCAGCAGCCGCCCGGCGATGATTTCCTGCCGCAGCGAGCTGAGTACCCGCTCGCGCACCGCGCCCAGCGGTTCCACCGTCGTCATGCGTCCATCCTCGCCGACCCGAGGACTGTTTTACCGAGCTGTTACCGCCCGGACATGGCCAGATGTCATCAGGAGCGGGACCATGACGACAGTTTGGTATACCAAAAGTGAAACACGGTCTGCAGCCGCCCGAGTCCTCCCGTCGTCCCCGACCACGCTCATGGAGGCCCTGTGTCCCTCGCCGATCCCGCCGCGGCCACCGGCACGCCGGCGTTCGTCCCCGATCCCAGGCTCACCAACGAAGACCTCGCCCCCGCGGGCAAGCGCAACTGGAAGGTCTTCGACCTCTTCGCCATGTGGATGTCCGACGTCCACAACCTCGGCAACTACACCTTCGCGGCCGGGCTGCTGGTCCTCGGCATGAACGTCTGGCAGATCTTCACGTCCCTGCTCGTCGGCTTCGTGCTCATCTACATCGGCATGAACTGGATGGGGCGGATCGGACAGGCGCACGGTGTGCCCTTCCCGGTCGTCAGCCGCATCAGCTTCGGCGTCTGGGGCGCCAACATCCCGGCGCTGATCAGGGCCGTCATCGCCATCATGTGGTACGGCATCCAGACCTATCTGGCCTCCGTCGCCGTCAACATCATGCTGCTCGCGGCCTGGCCGGGACTGGAGTCCTGGACGCACAGCTCGTTCCTCGGCCTCGACGCGCTCGGCTGGCTGTCCTTCGTCTCGCTGTGGCTGGTCCAGGCACTGATCATCAGCCAGGGCATGGAATCCGTACGGAAGTTCCAGGACTTCTGCGGTCCCGCCATCTGGCTCGTGATGATCGCGCTGGCCGTCTGGATCCTCGCGAAGGCGGGCTGGACCATCTCGCTCACCTCCACCCCGAACCCCGTCTCCGTGGGCGAGCAGTGGCGGCAGTGGTTCGGCGCGATAGGGCTGATCCTCGCCACGTACGGCACGCTGATGCTCAACTTCTGCGACTTCTCGCGCTTCGCGCCCAGCTACCGGACCGTCAAGCGCGGCAACTTCTGGGGTCTGCCGATCAACTCGACGGCCTTCGTGATCGTGTCGGTCATCGTCACGGCCGGTTCCATCGAGGTGTTCGGCAAGGCCATCACCGACCCCGCGCACCTCGTCGCCGAGATCGGCAACAAGTGGGTACTCATCCTGGGGGCGCTGACCTTCGCCATCGCCACCATGGGCGTCAACATCGTCGCCAACTTCGTCTCGCCGGCGTACGACCTGGCCAATGTCTGGCCGCAGAAGATCACCTTCAGGGTCGGCGGCATGATCAGCACGGTCGCCGCGCTGGTCGTGACCCCGTGGAACCTCTTCTCCAACCCCACCGTCGTCAACTACTTCCTCGGCGGTCTGGGAGCCTTCCTCGGCCCGCTGTTCGGCGTGATCATGCTGGACTACTTCTGGGTCAAGCGCGGCCGTATCGACGTGAACGAGCTGTTCGACGCGCGGCCCGGCTCGCGCTACTACTACCGCAAGGGCGTCAACCCCAAGGCCCTGTGGGCGTTCCTGCCCGCGGCGGCGGTCTCGGCGGTCCTCGCGCTGGTGAAGACCTTCAGCGACGTGGCCCCGTACTCCTGGTTCATCGGTACGGCGCTGGCCGCCGGGCTGTACGCGCTGCTGTGCCGCTCCGAGCGCGCCGCCGCCGTGGAAACAGCTCCCGCCCCGGCTCCGGCTCCCGCTCAGGCTCCCGCCTCGGCTCCGGCTCCTCGGGAGGGCTGAGCGTGCGGATCGTCGTCACCAACTGCAATACGACGCAGGGGATGACCGAGGAGATCGTGCGAGGTGCCCGGGCCGCCGCAGGCCCGGGCACCACCGTGCTCGGACTCACCCCCGCCTGGGGACCCGAGTCCGCGGAGGGCTGGCTCGACAGCTATCTGTCGGCCGCCGCCGTCCTCGACACCCTGCGGACGTACGAGGGTCCGTACGACGCCGTCGTCATGGCCGGTTTCGGGGAGCACGGGCGCGAGGGCGTACGGGAACTCGTGGACGTCCCCGTCGTCGACATCACCGAGGCCGCCGCGCACCTCGCGTGCCTGCTCGGACGGCGGTACGGAGTCGTCACCACGCTGGAACGCTCGGCAGGCCAGATCGAGGACAGCCTGTACACGGCGGGGGTCGCCCGGAACTGCGCCGTGGTCGTCGGTACAGGGCTCGGGGTGCTCGACCTCGGCGACCAGGAGCGTACGGAAGCGGCCTTCGTCGCCGCGGCCGAACGGGCCAGGGAGGCGGGCGCGGAGGTCCTGGTCCTCGGCTGCGCCGGGATGACCGGTCTGCAACGGGCCGTGGGGGAGAAGCTGGGGCTGCCAGTCGTCGACGGGGTGGGCGCCGCGGTGAAACTCGCCGAGTCGCTCGTGTCCCTCGGCCTCACGACGAGCCGCGCGGGCGGTTACGCGAAGCCGCTGCCGAAGCGGCGGACCTGGGCGCCGCCGCCGGAGTGACGGCGCGGGCGCGCGCCGCCGTCGGAGTGATTCCGGGTGCGACGGAGGCGGCGGGCACGGCGGTGGCTCTCGGGGCACCGCAGACTCCGGGAGAGAGCCGCCGGCAGCCGGCCGGCCGCTCGCGAACGAGCCGTCGTCGGCGCCGCGGGCCGCGGTGCCGCGGTGGCGGGAACGGAGTCGGTCGTGCCCTCAGCTGTCGGAGCCCGTCCCCGACTCCGTCCCCCTTTTCGGAGCGGGGTCCGTGTCCGGATGTTCGCTGTCGGACTGGTCGCGTGGGGGGTGGCCGCGTCGGCCGGTCTGTGGGGCGGCGAGGGTTCGGGCGGCGAAGGCTCGGGCGCCGCTGCCGACGTCGCCCTCTGGGTGAACCCCGAGTCCAGCGCCGCCCGGCAGGCAGCCGAATGGCGTCGTACGGGACGGACCGCGGACGCCCTGCTGATGGACCGGATCTCCACCCGTCCTCAGGCCGAGTGGCTGGTCGGTTCGGACCCCGGGGCCGTCGTGGAGGCCCGCACCACCGCCGCCGCACGGGAAGGGCGTACGGCGGTACTCGTCGCCTACTACATCCCGCACCGCGACTGCGGCTCCTACTCGGGCGGCGGGGCCTGGAGTGCGACGGGATACCGGGAGTGGGTCGACGAGTTCGCGGCGGGGCTCGGGGACCGGGGCGCGTACGTGATCGTCGAACCGGACGCGGTGGCGCAGGCAGTCGGAGGCTGCGGCCGGGTCGTACCGGAGGAGCGGTACGCGCTGCTGGCGTACGCCGTCGACCGGTTGAAGCGGCAGGCGCACACCCGCGTCTATCTCGACGCGGGCAACTCCGCCTGGCACCCGGACACGTCGAAGCTGATCGCGCCGCTGACCCGGTCGGGCGTCGCCCGCGCCGACGGCTTCGCCCTGAACGTCTCCAACTTCCGGACCGACGCCGACACTTCGGCGTACGGCGCCAGGCTGTCCGCGGCGCTGGGCGGCAAGCACTTCGTGATCGACAGCAGCCGTAACGGCAACGGGCCCTGGACGGGCCCGGACTCCTGGTGCAACCCGCCGGGCCGGGCGCTGGGCGCCGCGCCCACCACCGTCACGGGCGCGCCGCTGGTCGACGCCCGTCTGTGGGTCAAGCGACCGGGCGAGTCGGACGGCACGTGCGGGGGAGGCCCGGCCGCCGGCCAGTGGTGGCCGGAGTACGCGCTGGAGCTCGCGCGCAACGCCCGGGGGTGAGGGGCGCCGGGACCTCAGGGGGTCGGGGGGTGCCGTCAACGAGCCGGTCAACGGTCGGGTCAATCAACGGTTGGATCAATGATCGGATCAACGATTGAGTCAACGATCCGGTCGTCGAGGTGGGCGCCGAAGTGCTCGGACTGCCGGGCCATGATGTCGCGCATCGAGGTGCCGCGCGGAACGCCGTAGACCGTGCCGGGAAAGTCCAGCTCACTTTGCACTTGCCACAGCTCGTCGTGCTGGTCGGGTGAGAAGAGCCGTGCGCGCGGGGCACCGGCCGCGATCCATCCGATGGGGACGACCGTGCCGGGCGGCAGCACCGAGTTCGTGTGCAGCACGCTGTTGATCCGCAGCTCCGAACCGGCGCCCACGACGGCTCCGGGGAAGGCGGAGGCGCCGGTGGCCACGAAGACCTCGTCCTCGACGCGGGCGCCGTTGATGTGGGCGTGCGGGCCGATGAGCACGGCGTTCCCGATGATCGCGGGGTGCCGGCGGCGGCCCCGTACGAGGGCGTTCTCCATGATGACGACATCCGCGCCGGTCCGTACCTCGCCGTCCTCCGCCGTGAGCACGGCCCCGTGCAGGACGCGGGCGCCCTCGCCGAGGGTGACGGCGCCGCAGAGGACGGCCGACGGGGCGACGTAGGCGGAGGCCGGGACGACGGGGCGCTGTCCACGATGCTCGATCAACATGGGACGACTCTAGGCGTGTTCACTGCCGGGTCCTGGGTCCTGAGCCATGAGCCCTGAGTCCTGAGTTCTGGGTTCTGGGTTCTGGGTTCTGGGTTCAGCGTTCGGGGATCACGGCTGTCGCCGTGATCTCCACGAGCTGGCCCGGGTAGCCGAGGCAGGCCACGCCGAGGAGGGTGGAGGAGTGCGGGCCGGCGCTGAGGCGGGAGGCCTCCACGACACTCCAGACCTCGGAGAGCACGGCGGGATCGGCGCTCACCACGTACACGTCGGTGTACACGACATGCTCGAAGTCGCTGTCGACCGCCCGCAGCTGGTCACCCAGGTTCGCGATCACCTGCTCGGCCTGCCGTACGGGGTCGCCGGGGCCGACGAGTTCGCCTTCCGCGTTGAGTGGCACGGACCCGGCGAGCAGGGCGAGACGTGTGCCGGCCTCGACCACGGAGGCGTGGGAGTAGGCGGGCGGCGCGAAGAGGCTGGGGACGGTGACGCGCTTCAGCACGGTGGGGCCTTTCGGGGCGGGGTGAGGCGGGACCGGGCGGGACGGGGCGGCGGGTGGGCAGGTCGGCAGGGTGGGTCGATGATGCGGTCGCGGCGCACGGAGCCGCATCCGAATATCCGCCGGGTCGGAGTCCTATGATCCTTTGCATCTTCGCTTCTTTGCATATTCGAACGAAGGAACTCCATGGCCGTTCCCCCCACCGAGCCGACTTCCTCCCCCACTCCCTCCCTTGCTCCTCCCTCCTCCTCCCGCGCCGGGGCACGCGTCACGCGGCGCGGCCTGATCGGCGCCGCGGGCGCGATCGCGGCGGGCGCCGCGCTCACTCCCGTGGCGCCGGCCGACACCTCCGCGGAAGCGGCCACTGCGGAGACCGCGTCCACCGCGGACGCCGCCGCCCCGGAGCCCGGCACGACCTCCGAGACGTTCCCCAGCACCCGCGCCCAGACGGCCACCGGTGAGGCACCCGTCGAGGCCGCCTTCCCCATCGGCTACGTGGGGGTGCGCTGGACCGGCACCCGCGAGGCGACCGGCGGCCGTATCCGGCTGATCGACGCCGACGGCGGCAGGGGAGCCTGGATGCCCCTGAGCGACGGCGGTTGCTCGGACAGCAACGGCGGCGCGCTGCTCATCCCCGTCGACCGGGCCTCGGGATACGAGCTGAGAGCCCCGGACGGTGCCACGGAACTGCGGTCGCTGGCCGTCGACACGACCCGGGGCCCGGCGCGCGAGGTCGCCGTGCCGCAGGACACCACACGGGTGCGCGGCGTCGCCTATCTGACGCGGGCTGCCTGGGGCGCGGACGAGAAACTCCGCTTCCGATCGGACGGCGCGGAGATCTCACCGCAGACGTACCACCCGTTCCAGACCCTCACGGTGCACCACACCGCCACGGCCAACGGCGACCCGGACCCGGCCGCCACGGTGCGCGCGCTCTACCACGTGCACACGATCACCAATGACTGGGGCGACATCGGCTACCACTTCCTCATCGACGAGGCAGGACAGATCTACGAGGGCCGGTACTCGGGCGAGTCCGCCACCCCGGCCCACGACGAGGGCGGCAAACTCGTGACCGCGTTCCATGTGCTCAGCTTCAACCCGGGCAACCTCGGCATCGCGCTCCTCGGCACCTTGACGAAGCAGGGCCCGACCGCCGCCGCCCGCGACGCCCTCACCACCCTGCTGCGGTCCATGGTCCGCATGCACGGGGTCGACCCGGAGTCCAAGGTCACGTACACCAGCCCGACCACCGGCAGGACGCGGGAGGTCTACGAGATCGGCGGCCACCGCGACTGGATGGCGACGGAGTGCCCGGGTGCGGTGATGCACGGGGAGCTGGGGGCCCTGCGGAAGGCTGTGGCGAGCGGAAGCTGAGCCCCGGGCATGCCGCCGACGGGCGCATCCTCCCGTACGGGTGGCTGCAGGTGTCTGTCCCGCTACCGTGGGTCTCCGGATGTACGGCGAAGGGGGGCCGATGGAAGCGGAGTTGGCTGCGCTGGCGGCGGCGGGGGCGACTGCTCTTGTGCAGCAGATGGTGACCGACGGGTGGGGGAACGTACGGGACCGGGCCGTCGCCCTCTTCTCTCGGGGGCGGGACGAGGAGGCCGTGCGGGGGGAGTTGGAGGAGTCGCGCGCCGATCTCGTCGCGGCGCGGGACGCCGAGGACGAGGACGCGGCGGCCGACGTCCAGGCGTCCTGGCGCGTCAGACTGCGGCGGACCCTCCGCGACGATCCGGAAGCGGCAGCCGAACTCCGTTCGCTTCTGGCCGAGTTGGACCCGCGGCCGACGGGCCCCGCAACGAGCACCGTCCACAACTCCATCAGCGGAGGAGTCCAGCACGGCACCGTGGTCCAGGCCCACACGGTCGGCGATCTCACGATCGGGGAGCCCTGGCGCCGTACCTGACGCCGTTCGTCGAATAATCCTTCGATCAGTTCCCGTCGGCACTGCTACCGTCGCCGACGTGGCGAAACTCAATCAGATCATCGCAGTGGAGAAGGGTGTCAAGTCCAAGTCGCATCAGGACCTGACGGCCGCGCATCATGGGCTGCAGAAGCCTGCCCTGCTGGCCGGAATCTCCCGTACGTACCAGCCCAAGGACGAGGAGGGCGAGCAGCTGCCGCCCGAGTCGACCCGGGTGCAGGTGCAGGCGGAGAACGTGCTGCGGGACACCGCGGCCACGCTGACCCGGCTGTTCGACGTGACCGCCACCAAGGACTGGGCCAACTGCACCGCCCGCGCGGACGTGAAGGTGGACGGACGGGTGCTCGTCGCCGACGTTCCGGTGTCGTACCTGCTCTTCCTTGAGAAGCAGCTCACCGATCTCAACACCTTCGTACGGAAGCTGCCCGTGCTCGACGCCTCCGAGTCGTGGGTCCAGGACCCGTCGACCGACGCGTGGAAGACCGAGCCGGTGCGGACGCTCCGTACGAAGAAGGTCCCGCGCAACCACGTGAAGGCGGAGGCCACCGACAAGCACCCCGCCCAGGTCGAGGTGTACTACGAGGACATTCCCGTCGGGTACTGGACGACCGTGAAGTTCTCCGGCGCCCTGCCCGCGCGGCGCGTCAACGAGCTGCTCGACCGGGTCGAGAAGCTGCAGCAGGCCGTCAAGTTCGCCCGGGAAGAGGCGAACGGCGCGGAGGTCACCGACGAGCGCGTCGGAGACGCCGTGTTCGGCTACCTGTTCGGGTAGCCTCAACAACTCCCCGGCCATCACCCATGAGGGCCGACGGCCGGGGTGCGCGAGGAGCGCAAGCTGAACCTGAAGCTTGTCGTGACCGCGCGGTTCCAGTGGAGGTTCGAGTCCTCCCCGCGGCATCATCCATCGCGCCGCGGTAGCCCAACCGGCAGAGGCAGACCGCGCTCAATCTCAGACTATTGCTCCAGACTCAGCATTCGCCGCCGATCGCCGGATCGACCGGACCCAGGCTCCGGGCGTCGAAATGCCGGTTCAAGTCCGGCCCGCACAGCTCGATGTGCGGTGGTCCAAAGGCAGGACGCGGCGACATGAAACTGACCTGGGTCCTCAAGCGTGCCGGCGTGCCGCATGGGTGGCATCTCAGGGCTCGGGGGCCGGCTACGCCCCCGGGCCCGCTCCCGTTCCGGCTCCGATTCCGGCTCCGATTCCCGCTCCGGTGCGAGTGCGCTCGCCGTTGCGCTCGCGCTCGCGATGGCGATTGCGTTCATAGAGAACTCGGCTTTCGCCGGCATCGTCACACCGTGGAAACTCCGGTGTCCGATTTTCCCGCCGGTCACCATCTACCGTAGAGAACCAGAAGAACCAGAAGAACCAGAAGGACCAGAAGCACCAGAAGAACCTGAAGCACCAAGAGAACTTAGAAGACCGAAGACCGAAGACCGCACCCACCGCTCGGCCGATGTCGTCCGAAGGCATGCCACCCGCAACCGCCCTCGTCTCGACAGGAGCCCCGTGCCCGTGCCGCGACCCTTCCGGACACTCCGAACAGCCCTCCCGCTCTGGCTCACCCACGCGCTGCGCGCGCAGCGGGGACCCGTGCCGTGGAACGCCGTGCTGCGCGGGATGCTCGCCGCCGGACCGTTGCTCGTCGTGGCCGTCGTCGTGGGGCGCGAGCCCCTCGGTGTCATGGCCGCGCTCGGAGCCATGTTCGCCGGGATCAACGACCGGCCGGGAAGCCGACGCACCGCCGTGCCCCGGATCGGCGTACCCGGGCTGGCCGGAGCTGCCGGGACCGCCATCGGCACGTACGCCGGACAGGGCCTCGGCGCCGCCCCGCTGACCCTGACCCTCACCGCCCTCGGGCTGCTCGCCGGGGCGGTCAGCGCGGTGGGGCCCGTGGCGTCCGGGGCCGGGACCCAGCTGCTCGTCGCCGCGGCCATCGGCGCCGGGATGCCGTTGCCCGAACCCGGCTGGCAGCGGGCCCTGTTCTTCCTCGCCGGTACCGGTTGGCTGATCGTGCTGCGGCTCGCACTGCCCACGCCCGGCGCGCTGGCCAACGACTTCCGCTTCGACGGGGAACGCGCCGGGGTGGCCGGCGTGTACGACGCGATCGCGGATCTGCTCGCCGTCGTGGGCGGGGAGCAGGCCGGTGGCCGACGGGCCGCCCTGACCGCCGCGCTCGATCACGCACAGGACGCGCTCGCGGGGCCACGGCTGCGGCGGTACGCGACATCAGCCGCCGAGCGCCGGCTGCGGGCGCAGTACGCAGCCGCACTGCCGCTCGCCGAGGCCGCGACCGCGCTGGCCTGGGCCGGAGAGGCACTGCCCGCCCGCACGGCTCAGGGGCCCCGGCGACTCGCCGTCGCCGTGCGGACCGGGGAGCCCTGCGGGCCGCTGCCCGCGCCCGCCCGGACCGTGCCCGGACTGCGGGCCCTCGACGACGCCCTGCTGCACGCCGCCGAGACCTTCGACCGCGGCGGCCCGCGCCCCCGGCAGGCGAGCGGCGGTCATCCCGTCGGGCTCGGCGCCGAGCGGACCGCCCATAAGGGCCTGCATCTGCGACCCCTGCGTGCCGGTGCCGTCCTGCGCGCCGTCACCGGTACCGGAGGGCGGGAGTACGGTCTCCGCGTGGCCCTCTCCTACGGCGCCGCCGTCGCCGTAGCGCAGGCACTGCACCACGTCCACTGGTACTGGCTTCCCGCGACCGCCGTGTTTCTCGTGAAGCCGGATCTCGGTCCGCTCGTGTCGCGCGTACTGAACCGGGCGGCCGGTACTGTCCTGGGCGCCCTCGTCTTCGCGGGGTTCGCGGCCGTGCTGCCCCGGCCCGAAGGACTCGTCGCGCTGGTGGCGATCAGCGGGGCCCTCATCCCCGTAGCCACCCGGCACTTCGCCGCACAGACGGCCGTCGTCACCGTCCTCGTACTCGCCCTCGTCATGGTCGGCGGTGAGCCGGAGGCGTCCTGGGGCCGGATCGGCGAGACGCTGCTGGCCTGCGCGATCGTGCTCGTCGTGGGGCACCTTCCGGCGCCGGGACAGCGCGGCGGGAACGTACGAGCCCGGCTGACGGCCGCCACCGACGCCGCGCACGCCTATCTCACCCACGTCCTGAGCGGCGGCGATGGCGTCGACGGCGGTATCGATGGCGGTACGGGGACGGGGGGTGGGGGTGGTGATGACCGGGCCACGCGTTGGGCGCTGCGCCGGGAGGCCTACCGGACGTTGGCTGAGGCCCGCGCGGCGATCGACCGGTCCGCCGCCGAACTCCCCACCCTGGCCCGTCACACGGCAGGCACCGACGAGGTCGCGGCCACCCTCGAACGCCTGGTGGACACCACCACCGCCTGCGCCGTGCACCTCGACGACACGGGACGGCTCACCCCGCGGCACACCGAGCGCCTCGCCATTCTCCTCGACGAACTCGTCGACCGACGGGAGTACGCGGGGTTCGCGACGCCCTTGCCCGCAGGGCGGCACAGCGCCTGAGCCACACCCGTTCCGTGCCCGGAGCCACACCCGTTCCGGACCAGGAGCCGCACCCGTTCGTGCCCGGAGCCACACCCGTTCCGGGCCAGGAGCCGCACCCGTTCGTGCCCGGAGCCGCTCAAGGCGCTGTCCGTGTCCGGAGCCGGCTAGGGCGCTATCCGCGCCCACACCGGCGCGTGGTCCGACCCCGTCGCGTCCCGTCGCCCGTCCGCCTCCTCGTCGACCGACGGCAGCGGCGTCTCCAGGAGCGGCGCCCCCGCCCCCGCCCCGGTCACCCGGTCGAGAAGCCGGTGGCTGACCAGGATTTGGTCGATCAGTTCGGGACGACCGGAGTGAACGCGCGAGAAACGCTGCTTCTCCGGTATGAGGGGAGCGATGTTCCAGAGCCGTACCGCGTCACCCTTGTCCGGCCGGCCGAAACCGGGAGTGCCGATCTCGGAGCCGGGCGGCCCCTGCGGGATCTGTGTCGTCGCGGCGGTGACCTCGTCGTTGAAGTCACCGAGCACGGCCACGTGCCGCTCCTTGCCCCGGCCGCCGAGGAGGTTGTCGGCGAGGGCACGCAGCGTCGTGGCCTCGGCTGCCCGCCGGTACAGGGCGTACGCGCCGTAGCGGGCCCGCTCACCCTCGTTCCGCGGCTGGAACCGCCCGCCCGGGTACGTCAGCAGCTTCGACTTCAGATGGCAGACCGCCACCGACAGGGTCACGCCCGTGCCCGGCAGCACCCCCTCCACCGCGAGGAGACCGCGGCCCGTGCGAGGTACCGGTTCGCCGTCGTCGTCGCCCTGGACGGGCCGCAGCGGCGCGGGGAACTCATTGGTGTCGGTGATCGTCCGCAGCGCCGGCCGGCTGAGGAAACCGACCCGGATGCCCCGGCTGTCCGGATGCGCCGAGAGCACGGTGTGCCAGTCGCCGTCGAGCAGCCGGACCAAGTCCTCCAGCGCGGCCGGGTCGCCCACCTCCTGCACACCGAGCAGCGTGGGGTCGAGTGCCCTGATGACCCCGGCCAGCGTGCTGAGCTTCGCCTTGTACGCGGCCTCGGTACGCGGGCCGAACGCCCCGCCGGGCCGGTACAGGTTCTCCAGGTTCCAGGTGCCGAGGAGCATGCCGGGCTCCTTCCCGGACGAGCCTTCCCAGGGGCGCCGCCCGTCGAATGGTGAGGCCGAGGGACGGTCCTCGGCCTCAGAGTGCGCGCGAACGCGCCCCCGGGACAGGGCGGGGACAGGATGCGTGGTTCACGTCACCCGGCGGCACGATCCCGCCGTACCGTGGCGTGATGACCTCGCCCGAGCCCCCGCCCGACGCGAAGACCGCCCCACCGGGTTCCCCGGCCGCCCGCGCGCCGGAGCCCGCCGATCTCGTCATCACCGGATGCACCGCCCTCGTCCACGACGAACGCGAAGGCGGGCGGGAACGCGAAGGCGGACGCGGACGCGGACGCGAGGGCGAACGCGGAGGCAGAGGCATAGGCGGAAACGGAAGCGGAAGCGGAGGCGGAGGCGGAAGCGGAGGCGAACGGATCGCCTTCGTCGAGGACGCCACCATCGTCGTACGCGGCGGCCGTATCGCGACGATCACCGGCGGGCGGGCCGCCTCGCATGCCGCGCACCTCCTCGCGGCGGGCCTCGCCGACCCCGTGCACATCGACGCCCGCGGCCAGGTCGCGATGCCCGGCCTGATCAACTGCCATACGCACACCCCGATGGTGACCCTGCGCGGCATCGCGGAGGACCTGCCCCTCGACGAGTGGTTCAACGACGTCGTCTGGCCCATCGAGTCCAACCTCCAGGACCGGGACATCGAGTTGGGGGCGCGGCTGGCCTGCGCCGAGATGATCAGCGGCGGGGTCACCTGCTTCGCGGACCACTACTTCTCGATGGACGTCGTCGCCGCCGTGACCGCCGAGAGCGGTCTGCGAGCCAACCTCGGGCAGGCCTTCTTCTCCTCCCAGGGAGCCGAAGGACGCGAGCGCTCGCTCGACTTCGCCCTCCGGCACCATGACACCGCCGACGGCCGCATCACCACCTCGCTCGCCCCGCACGCGCCCTACACCGTGGACGACGCCGACCTCGCCGCGACCGCCCGGCTCGCCCGCGAACACGGCCTGCTCGTGCACATCCACGCCGCCGAGAACCGCGACCAGACCGACGCGAGCCTCGACCGCCACGGCCGTACGCCGATCGAGATCCTGGCCGCGGCCGGTCTCCTCGACACCGATCTGCTCATCGCGCACGGCACCGGCATCGTGGAGCGCGACCTGCCCGTCCTCGCCCGCGCGACCGGCCGGATCGGCGTGGCCGGCGCACCCCGCGGCTACCTCAAGTTCGCCTGGCCCACGACCACTCCGGTACGAGCCCTGCGTGAACTCGGCATCCCCGTCGGGCTCGCCACGGACGGGGCCGCCTCCAACAACTCCCTGGACGTATGGGAATCCATGGCGCTGACCGCGCTGGCGCAGAAGTTCACCGAGGCGGACCCACGATGGCTCACCTCCCGGCAGGCACTGCACCACGCGACGCTGCAGAGCGCCCGGGCGGTCGGGCTCGGCGAGACGATCGGCAGTCTCGCACCGGGGCGCAGGGCCGACATCATCCTGGTGGACCTGAGCGGCCCGCACACCCAGCCGGTGCACGATCTGGCGGCCACCCTCGTGCACAGCGCCCGCTCCGGCGACGTACGCACGACGATCGTCGACGGCCGGATCCTCATGCGCGACCGAGAACTCCTCACCCTCGACGTCCCGGCGGTCGTACGGGAGATGAACGCACGCATGCCCGCCCTCATCGACCGCGGCCACGGCCACGGCAAGCGGATCCAGAAGTACGAGACCTGAGACGGGAACCTCGGCTCGCCGCCCGCATACGTCTGTTCTTGTGCAGCTGTTCTTGTGCAGCCTGAAAAGGATTCTTCCGCTCACCGATGAGTTCCGACGTCTCCTTCGGTCCACCCCTGACAAGGCACCGCACCGAAGGAGTAGCGATGACGCTTCCGCGGATCGTGTCGCGCGAGGAATGGCATGCCGCGCGCGAGGAACTGCTGGTCAGGGAGAAGGCCGCGACCCGGGCCCGGGACGCGCTCAACGCCGACCGGCGACGGCTGCCCATGGTCGAGATCGACACGGAGTACGTCTTCGAGGGAGGCGACGGCAAGGCGACACTGCTGGACCTCTTCGCGGGGCGGCAGCAACTCATCGTCTACCACTTCATGTTCGCGCCGGAGTGGGACGCGGGCTGCCGAAGCTGCTCGGCCTTCGTCGACCAGATCGGGCACCGCGCGCATCTGCGGGCGCGGGGTACGGAGTTCGCGGTGATCTCCAGGGCGCCGTACACGAAGATCCTGCCCTTCAAGGCGCGGATGGGGTGGACGCTGCCCTGGTACTCGTCGTACGGCAACGACTTCAACTACGACTTCCAGGCGTCCTTCACGACGGGCGCGGGCGCGGGCGCGGGCGACGAGAACGGGGCGGGCGGGGACCGTGGGGAGCCGTACGAGCGGCCGGGGATGAGCTGTTTCCTGCGGGAGCGGGAGCGGATCTTCCACACGTACTCGACGTATGCGCGCGGCCTCGACGGGCTGGGCTCCACCACGAGCCTCCTGGACCTCACGGCGCTCGGCCGGCAGGAGGAGTGGGAGCAGCCCGAGGGGCGCGCGTCGTCGCTGGGCGCGCCCGCGGGCAGCGAGCGCCTCCGCTACCACGACGAATACGAGGACTGAGCGCGACGACCCTTCGAAGCGGTCGCCCGGATGTTCCCCCATCCGTCGTGACCCTGTGTCGGGTACGTCTCAGTAACGTCACTTCGCGAGACCTTCACCCCATGATGAGCGTTTAACTCTTCAAGGGCTCCTACGGGAGCAGCGCCACATGGAGGTACACGATGTTGAACGGTCGAACGGTGCTGGAGCGCTTTCCGGCCGGTGGGCCGCGTGGTTCCTGGCCCGCGGAGGAGTTCGCGCAGGCGCGCCGCCTTGAGGGGCAGCACGTCGACGTCGTGATGGACCTGTCGACGGACACCTTCCTGGTCGTCGTGCGGGAACTCGTCGAGTAGGGAGCCGACCCGAGGTCCTCAACCCGCCTGGGCCCGCCTTCGCCTCAACCCGCCTTCGGCACCGGCACCGAGAACTGCCCGGCCTGCAGTCCGTACAGCTCGGCGTAGACACCACCCGTGGAGAGGAGCTCGTCCGGAGTGCCCGATTCCACGAGTCGGCCCTGGTCGAGGACGTGCACCAGATCGGCATGGCGCACCGACGCCAGCCGGTGCGTGATGAGAATCACGGTCTGACCGGTACCCGCCAAGGCCCGGATCTTCTCGAAGACCTCCAGTTCGGCACGCGCGTCGAGAGCCGCCGTCGGCTCGTCCACGACCAGGATCGCGCCCCGCCGGTACGCCGCCCGCGCGATACCGAGCCGCTGCCACTGGCCGCCCGACAGCTCGTGCCCGCCGCTGAACATCCGCGCCAGCAGCGTGTCGAGACCCCGCGGCAGATCCGCCACCACGTCCTCGGCGCCGGCCTCCGTGACAGACGTGTCCAGCCGCTCGTCGGTGAGCGGTGCCGAGGCCCGGCCGATCGCGACGTTCACCCGGGCCGTGAACGGCCACCGCTTGAAGTCCTGCGCCACCATCGCGATCCGCTCCGCGAGCTGATGCCGGTCGGCGGTCGCCGCGTCCACGTCGTCCCACAGGATCCGGCCGCGCTGTGGGGCGTACAGGCCGGACAGCAGTTTGACCAGGGTGGTCTTTCCGGAACCGTTCTCGCCGACGAGTGCCACGATCTTGCCGAGCGGCACGCTGAGCGTCAGGTCCGACAGCGCGGGCCGGGCCGCGCTGCCCGGATAGGTGAAGGTGACGTTCTCGAAGCGGATCTCCCGCGGCTGCTCGGGCAGCACCGCGCCGCCGACCGGGATCGTGCGCTCGGCCGCCTCCACGTACAGGCGCTGCAGATCCCCCACGAACAGGGCCTCCTCGTGGAGCGTGTTGACCTCCAGGACGAGCGTGTCGAGGTTCGCGGAACCGGTACGGATCGCGATGACCGCCGTACCCGCCACGGACAGTGCCATCGCACCGGCCAGCAGCAGCCCGCCGAGTGTCGCGTACGTCGCCACGGTGGCGAGGCCGGTCCAGGCGGCCGCGATCAGGCCGGTCCGGGCCTCCAGGCGGGCGAGCCGGGCCTGCTCGGCCTCGGCGGCCTCCGACATCGCGCGGAAGTGCCGCAGCAGGAACGGGCCGACGCCGTGGACGCGGATCTCCGGCGCGGCGGCGGGCTCGGTGAGCAGGTTGCCGATGAGCCGGCCGGCCCGGGCGTGCTGCACCCAGGCGTGCCATGACGCGTAACGGCGCCGGGCGATGGTCAGCGCGCTCCAGGCGCTCGGCAGCGTCATCGTCATCAGCAGGGGCAGCAGGGCCGGGTGCAGCACGGTGAGGACGCCGGCCGCCGCGACCAGCGAGATCATCGCGTTCACCACGCGCGTGGCGATCCCGATCATGCGCCGGGCGGACGAGGCGCCGTACTGCGCGGTGTCCAGCAGTTTGTGGAACGCCTCGTCCTCGATCGCCGACAGTTCGACCGTCGCCGCCCGTTCCAGGTACAGCTCGGTGGCCACGCGCTCCACCTTCGGTTCGAGGCGGCCGGTCGCGTACGTCGAGGCGCCCCGCAGCAGTGCGGCGAGCAGCGTCACCACGGCGACCGTGATGAGCGCGGGCGCCGCGTCCCGGAGCCGGTCCGCGACCGGGCCGCTCGCCATCAGCCGGCCCAGGACGCTGTTGACCGCCAGCAGACTCACCGCCTGGGCCAGACCGCGGCCCACCTCCGCGCCCAGGACGGTCCGTGCGGCGCGGCGGTCCGCCTGCCAGGCCAGCCGGAAACTGGACGCGAGCAGGGCGGGCAGCCGCGTCACCATGGCGCGGAAGTTCAGTTCCATGAACGCGTCGGAGTGCTGCGACCAGCCCATGTCGTAGCGGAGCGGGCCGCCGAACAGGAGGCGCTCGGACTCGGAGGGCTCAGGCCCGTCCGCACCGGGTTTCTCGCTGTCGCGCGTGACCTTCTTCGACGTTTTCGACGTTTTCGGTGCTTGCGGCGTTTGCGAAGTTTTCGACGATCCCGCCGACCCGGCAGACCCCACCGATGACCTCCCCGATCCGATCGTGGGCGAACGGCCACTATCGCGGTGCCGGGCGCTCTCGGGCAGGGCGCGCGCCCGCATCGGTACGGCGTATCCGGAGCACGCCCGGCGCTCGTGGCCGCGCGACGTGCGATGCCATCGGGACGCCGAGCGGGCCGTCGTCGGCTCGCCCGAGGCCGAACTGGTCAGGTTCGGTCAGGTCAGGTCAGGTCCGGGCGGAGGTCGTACTGGTCGGGTCAGGCGGGTCGTACGGGTCGGGCCAGGTCCGGTCGGTCGTACGGATCAGGCGCTGATCGGCCGCGACCAGGCCGGCGGCGTCCCGGTCACCCGGCACAGTGCCAGGTAGAGGGGGATCGGCGGAGTGTACGGCAGCGTGCCGTCGGGCGTGTGGATCAGCCCGGGAAAGGTCGGCGAGGCGGGAACGAGCGCGCCCGTGGCGTAGTGCGCGGGCGAAGGCCACTCCAGTGCTACGTCCGAGTCGGAGGGCACGAGCCACCACCAGTGCGTGCTGTCGGCGTACACACAGCCGACGCGTGGCAGCCGGGGCATCAGCAGCGGGCCCAGTCTCGCGGGCGTGGCCACCGCGTCGCAGCCCAGTGGGGCCCGCATGCCCTCCGGCACGGCCAGTGGCCGCGGCGCGCCCGGACCCGGGCCCGAGGCCGTCCGGCCGCGCTCCATGCGCACCAGCGTGTTCAGGTTCAGCACCCTTGGCGTACCGGCCGAGGTAGCCCTCACACCCATTCAGCCCCCGCTCGTGTTCCCAATGTCTTCGGTCCCGTTCGGTCGGTCCCGCCCGGGTCGGTCCTGGCTCTACGGTGTCGCGCCACCCGCGCCACCCGCGCCACCCGGCGACACCGGTGCTGACGCCGAAGCCGAAGTCGACGCCGACGTCGAAGCCGCCGGTGATCGCGCTGCCGACGCTGATGGCGGGTGGTGGTGGCGATGGTCTTGCCGGTACAGATGGTGTTGCCGGTGGTGCCGATGCTGTCGGTGATCCCGATGTCAGGCCGGGGCGGAACGATTCAGGTCAGAACCATTCATTCCCGGCCGGGGGTATGTGTACCCCTGTCGGCGAGGAGCCGGCTGGGGCCGGCCGGCTCCTCGCACTCCAGCCCAGGTCCGACCGCGGCTCGACGCCGTTGTTCGCCGTCCGCGGCAGTTCCGCCCAGACCAGCAGTCCGGGACCGGTTTCCTGGGCGCCCCAGGCAGTGCACATCGCCGCCACGAGAAGCAGTCCCCTCCCGTGCTCCTCGTCGGGACGCTGTGGCGACGGGTGGGGCTCACCCGGCGCACATCCCTCGTCACGAACGGCTATCCGTACCAGGTCGTCGCCGTCGTGCAGCTCGCACACCACATGGCGGCTCGCCGTGTGCACGATGGCGTTGGTGACCAGTTCGGAGACGACGAGCTCTGCCGTGTCGCAGGTGTCCTCGCAGACCGCCCAGCCCGAGAGCCGGGCCCGCGTCAGGTGCCGGGCCTGTGCTGCTGAGCCCGGATGTGCTGCCAGCTCGAAGCGGAACCGGCGCTCGGCCGCCGTGTCGGGGCGCACCCCGGCGGTGACGGTAAGACGGTCTCGGTTCACGGCTGCGGCTGTTCCTAACGGCGCGGACGGAATCACGCTTGCCACTATCTCCCCGTCGTGAACACTTGGCAAGTGTCACTCTGAAAATTGCAGAGTGCAGTGTTCTGAGCAGTATGGCCATGGCACACTGCTCGCAACAGCACGTGGCGCGGCGTCAGTTGGGTACCCGTACAGGGCCCGAACGGGCGCCGCCCCGGCTGTCTGGACAAAAGTGGAGGTGGACGTGAGCGAGCCGCGGTCCGCGCCGACGGTCGGGCAGGTCGTCCTCGGACGGCGCCTGCTGGACCTGCGGGAACGCGCGGGGCTCAAGCGCGAGGAGGCGGCACGCGTCCTGCGTGTCACCGCCGCCACCGTCCGTCGTATGGAGATGGCCGAGGTAACCCTCAAGATCCCGTACCTCCAGCTCCTGCTGAAGTCGTACGGCGTCTCCGACGGCGAGGCCGACGCGTTCGTCATGCTCGCCGAGGAGGCGAACCAGCCGGGCTGGTGGCAGCGGTTCCACGACATCCTGCCGGGCTGGTTCTCGATGTACGTGAGCCTGGAGGGCGCCGCGGCCCTCATCCGTTCGTACGAACCCCATTTCGTGCCCGGAGTGCTGCAGACCGAGGAGTACGCGCGTGGAGTCATGCATTCCGGCGCCGTCGGACAGACCAGACCCGAGGACATCGAGCGGCATGTGGCGCTGCGCATGCAACGCCAGGAGCTGCTGACGCGCGAGGGCGCGCCGCGGTTCTGGGCCGTGATGGACGAGACCGCCCTGCGCCGCCCGGTCGGCGGCCCCGAGGTCATGCGCGGCCAGATCGACAGACTGCTGGAAGCCACGACACTGCCGAATGTGACACTGCAGGTCGCGCCCTTCTCCTCGGGGCCGCACGCGGGCACGTACGGGCCGTTCGTGCTGTTCCGCTTTGCCATGCCCGAACTGCCGGACATGGTCTACAGCGAGTACCTGACCGGCGCGGTCTACCTGGACGCGCGTACCGAGGTGGCAACCCACCTCGAGGTCATGGACCGCATGGCGGCCCAGGCCGCCACTGCACATCGCACGAAGGAGATCCTGCTGGATCTCCGCAAGGAGCTGTGAATGGATCGCATCAAGTCCCGGATACGCCTCGCGCGGATCTACAACGGCATGCCCGCCAGGGAACTGGGCAGCGAAGGCTGGCACAAGCCGTGGAGCGGTGGGAACGGCGGCAACTGCCTGGAGGCGATGAAGCTCGCCGACGGCAGGATCGCGGTTCGTCAGTCCGCCGACCCGGACGGTCCGGCTCTCATCTACACGCCCGGCGAGATGACCGCGTTCATTCAGGGTGCCAAGGCGGGGGAGGCGGACTTCCTGCTCTCCTGAGGTCGCCCACGACGTCCCGGTGCGGTTGCTGCAGAACCGTTTCCTCGGGCGTCTCGCCCGGCGTTCCTCCGAGCGTTCCCGGGGGTGTGTCGCAACGCGGCACGGCAACCGGGAACGCCGCCTCGATGACGGCCCCGCCCACCCCGCAGTGCACGTACACCGGCTCTGGGGCCGCACGCCCGACGCCTTGTTCCGTCTCCGCGCACAGAGACGGAACGCCCTCGCACTGATCGACTAGGCCGTCATGGGCCGGTCGTACGGCCCGATCGGTGCGGGCAGCCGGGAGTCGCCCGTCAGTCGGCGGTCCACCGCTGCCGCCACCGCCCGGCCCTCGGCGATGGCCCACACGATGAGGGACTGGCCGCGCGCCGCGTCCCCGGCGGCGTACACCCCCGGCACATTGGTCGCGAAGTCCGCGTCCCGGCTGATCGTCCCGCGCGGGCCCACGGCGAGACCGAGCTGTTCGACGAGGCCGTCGGAACGGTCGGGGCCCGAGAACCCGAGCGCCAGCAGCACGAGATCAGCGGGGAGCACGCGCTCGCTGCCGGGACGCGGCCGGCGCTCGGCGTCGACCTCGACGAGGTGCAGCGAACACACCCGGCCGGCCGCGTCCCCCGTGAAGCGAAGCGTGGACGCCGCGAAGAGTCGGGCGTCCGCGTCGGCCGCGGGCGAGGCCCCCAGAGCCCCGGCCTCCTCGTGCGCGGCCGACAGCCGGTAGATCCGCGGATACACCGGCCACGGCTCGGACTCCTCGTCGCGCTCCGCACCGGGCTGCGCGTAGATGTCCAGCTGCGTCACGGACCTCGCGCCCTCGCGCACCGCCGTACCCAGGCAGTCGGCCCCGGTGTCACCCCCGCCGACGATCACCACGTCCTTGCCCGCCGCGGACAACGGAGACGCCTCCAGGTCACCCTCGCACACCCGATTGGCCAGCGGCAGATACTCCATCGCCTGATGGACGCCGCCCAACTCTCTCCCCTCCACCGCCAGTTCACGCCATGCCGTCGCGCCCACGGCGAGGACGACCGCGTCGTGGCGCGCGAGCAGCCCGGCCGCCCCGATGTCCCGTCCGGCGGCGGTCGACGTACGGAACTTCGTACCCTCCGCCCGCATCTGCGTGATCCGCCGCTCCAGATGCCGCTTCTCCATCTTGAACTCGGGGATGCCGTACCGCATCAGCCCCCCGATCCGGTCGTCGCGCTCGTACACGACGACGGTGTGCCCGGCCCGGGTCAACTGCTGCGCCGCCGCGAGCCCGGTCGGACCCGAACCGATCACCGCGACGGTCCGCCCCGACAGCCGGTCCGGCGGACGCGGCGGAACGAACCCGTCCGCCCAGGCCCGGTCGGCGATGGCGACCTCGACGTTCTTGATGGTGACCGCCGGCTGGTTGATCGCCAGCACACAGCCCGCCTCGCACGGCGCGGGGCACAGGCGCCCGGTGAACTCGGGAAAGTTGTTCGTCGCGTGCAACCGGTCGCTCGCCTCGCGCCAGTCGTCGCGCCCGACCAGGTCGTTCCACTCCGGGATCAGATTGCCGAGCGGGCAGGCGTCGTGGCAGAAGGGGATGCCGCAGTCCATGCACCGGTCGGCCTGTGTCCGGACGATCGGCAGCAGGGCCCCGGGGACGTACACCTCGTCCCAGTCACGGACCCGGTCCTCGACGGGCCGACGTGGCCATTCCTCGCGGGAGGAGTTCAGGAAACCCCTGGGATCGGCCATGGCCGTCTCCCTCACGTACAGGCGCGGGGCCCCGCACGGTGTTCGCCGCCGTCTTCGGCTCCACCCTGCCCTGTCCGACGCCGTCGGCGGGGCGGTGGGCCGCGAGGCCTGTGGGCAGACTCTTCCCGCCACGATACGACGCCGCGGCGTGGTCCGCCCCAGGTGGACGCCGCCCCCGGTGGGGTGCCCTCAGGTCAGCGCCAGCACGTACAGGATCGCCCCGGCCGCCGCGGCGACCATCCGTATGTGGTTCCACATCGACCACTCGCTCACGTAGGTGGGCCAGTACGCGATGGCCTCCGGGGTGCCCGGGTCCATCTCCGCCAGCTTGTTGTTGCGCGGGACGTTCGCCGCGACCGTGACCCCGAAACAGCCGAACAGATACAGCGCGCTGCCCAGCAGCAACTCCACCGTGCCCTCGTCGGGCCACAGTACGAAGGTGACCACCGCGATCACGGCGCACAGCGCGGCCGACCCGATGAACACGAGCATGAAGGCCGGCGTCAGCGCGGTCACGTTGATCGCCTGCATCGCCGCGACACCCTGCGCCGGCGGCAGCGAGGCCAGTCCCTTCATCACGAACGTCGAGAACGCGCAGAACACCCCGGCCACCAGCCCGGTGCCGAGCACACCCACCACGGTGAGCACGAAGTACGGTCCCTCGATCATGGCAACCCCCGCGTAAGCAGAACCTATGGTCAACAACTCGCGCACCCGTTCCCGAAGCCGTGAGGGCCGGACCGCCCCGAACCTCGAAAGCCTGCCCGGCGCCCCCTGCCGCCACAAGTGAAATGCCGGCCGGTGAGGGTCACCGTGGCCGGGTAACTCGACGCCCTGCCCGGGCGTCCGGGCGTCTCACCCACGCCACGGCCACGCACGCCACGGCCACGCACGCCACGGCCATGCACGCGACAGCCACGCATGTCACGTCCATGCACGCGACAGCCACGCATGTCACCGCCACACAGGGCCGCCGCCGTCGAGCACGTCGCCGGTGCGCGCAGCGCTTCCGGCCTTCTGCTTCCGGCCTTCTGCTTCCGGCCTTCTGCTTCCGGCCTTCCGCCTCCGGCGTGCCGTCTCAGGCCTCCCGCCTCACGAACCGTCTCGTCCCGCATTCGACCCGCCGTCCTCCTCCCTCAGGTCTCCTCCCTCAGGTCTCTCCCCCTCACCCCTCCCCACCCCCGGCCGGCCCGCCCTCGCGCCAGGTCGCCAGCGTCGCCTCGACCGCGGAGGCGATCCGTCGGCGGGCCTCGTGACGCGCGACTCCGCTCATCAGCAACTCGTCGTACGGAGTCTCCGTGTGCCGGACCGCCGCACGCACGGCCGAGGCCACCGCGGCTTCGGACAGCGCCCGCCCGGCGGCGCTTCGCCCCACCCGCCCGCTGCCGCGTACCGAGGCGTGTGCGGCGATCGCCCACGCCCGGTCGTCCGGACAGCCGGGAAACAGCCGCAGGATGTTCCGCGCGAACGCGTCCGTGAACCGCACATCCTCGACAGCCCGTCGCCGTGCGTCGCGCAGTCTGCGCCGCCGTCTCGCCTCCGCGTCCGCCAGGCATCGCGCTTCCGCCCGTGCGAGCGCCGCCTCCTCGACCAGCATTCCCTGCCGCTCGTACCGGCTCCGCCGCCGGTTGAACCGCACCACTACCGCCGACAACCCGCTTTCCTCCCGCGACCTGCGCGTCAACGCCGTGTCACCCCGGGCCAGGAACACCAGATGGCCCAGGTCGGCGCAGTCGAGGCAGCGCGGGGCTCCCTCCTCCAGCACCAGCAGGGAGAGCGGCCCGCCCCTACACTCGCCGCAGTGCCGCCGCTTCAACGGCTGGACGACAAGAGGCCCGGTGCGGGGCGGGGGAGTCGCCATCATCGCCATAGGCGGTTCCTTCCCGAACGGCACCCGCCTGTACGCCGACTCGCGCACCCTTCTCCTCCCGCCGCAGCACCGCCCGTCACGTCCACCCGATGCCGTCGGACAGCTCCGCACGGGCACACGGTCGCCGTACGGGTGTGCCCTCGCGGCATCATGGGCGGTGTGCGACTCGAAGCGATCACCTGGGACCGGCTCGGCGACCTCATCGCCGAGCGTCTGCTCGAACTGAAGCCGGCTGACGGCAGCCCCTGGCCGCGCATCGCCTTCGACGGGGCCCCGGCGGCCCGCCCCGGTGACCTCGCCGAACGTGTCGCCGAGGCCCTGCGCCCACGCGGTCGTTCCGCCCTGGTCGTCGGTACGGAAGGCTATCTGCGGCCCGCGTCGCTCCGGTTCGAATACGGCCGCCAGGACGTGGAGACCTACTACGACGGCTGGTTCGACACCGGCGCCCTGTGGCGGGAGGTGTTCGGCCCCCTGGAACCCGGCGGTGACGGGCGGGTCCTGCCCGACCTCCTGGACCCCGTGACCGACCGTGCCACCCGCACCCCATACGTCCAACTCCCGCCCGGCGCGATGCTGTTGCTGCACGGGCCGCTGCTCCTGCACCATTGGTTCCCCTTCGATCTCACTGTCCATGTACGTCTGTCACCGGCCGCACTGCGCCGCCGCACCCCGCAGGACGAGCACTGGACGCTCCCCGCTTACGAGCGGTACGAGACCGAGACGGCGCCGGGCGACACGGCCGATGTGCTGGTGCGGGCGGACGACCCGCGCCGCCCGGCGTGGAACGGCTGACCGGACGGCCGTCCGTTCCCCGGTGCGAAGCCCCGCTCGACCGACTTCCTGGGCACCGAACCTCCCGCGGCGCGAAGGGATGGGGAGGGGCAGGAGCGTCAGGCCGAAGTCGCGGCCGTCCGGGTGCGTATCTCCGCGTACCCGGCGAGAATGTAGGGCACCGGGATCAGCGGTGCGTCTCCGCGCCGCGCCGGCCGTCCGGCACCGGGAGGTACCGCATGACCACCGCCGGAGACATCATGCACCGCGGCGTCCAGTGGATCCCCGCTCACGAGACCCTGGACCGGGCCGCTCAGCTGATGCGCGAGCTCAAGGTGGGCGCCCTGCCCATCAGTGACGAGAACGAACGGCTTTGCGGCATCCTCACGGACCGCGACATCGTGATCGGCTGTGTGGCCATGGGCCACGACCCGGCGCGCGTCACCGCCGGTGAGATGGCCAAGGGCACCCCGCGCTGGATCGAGGCGAGTGCCGACGTCGGCGACGTACTGGGCGAGATGCAGGAACATCGGATCCGTCGCCTCCCTGTGATCGAGAACAAGCGTCTGGTCGGAATGATCAGCGAGGCCGATCTGGCCTCGCACCTGTCGGACCGACAACTCGCGAGCTGGGCCGAGAGCGTCTACGCGAAGAACGACCCACGCTGAGGGACCGGGCGCTGAGGGACCGGGCACTCCGAACAGCGGCCCGTCGCCGCGTTCGTGCCCTGCGGACGCGGCGTCACAGCCAGCCGTTCCGCTTGAACCCGCGGTAGAGGGTGAGGCACGCGACGGCGATCACGGCGACCGCCAGGGGATACCCGAACTTCCAGTGCAGCTCGGGCATGTGCTCGAAGTTCATTCCGTAGACCCCGCAGACCATCGTCGGTACGGCGATCAGCGCGGCCCAGGCCGTGATCTTCCGCATGTCCTCGTTCTGCGCCACGCTCACCTGGGCGAGGTGCGCCTGCAGGATCGAGTTGAGCAGTTCGTCGAAGGCGGCTATCTGCTCGGCGGCCCGCAGCTGGTGGTCTGAGACGTCCCGGAAATAGGCCTGGATCTCCGGGTCGATCACCCGTATCGGCCGTGTGGCGAGATCCATGATGGGCCGGCCCAGCGGGACCACTGCCCGCTTCAGTTCCAGGAGTTCGCGCTTGAGTTGGTAGATGTGGCCGGGGTCGGCCCGCGCGCCGTCCGCCGCGAACACGGCCGTCTCGACCTCGTCGATGTCCTCCTGCACGGAGGCCGTGACATTCAGATAGTCGTCCACCACGTGGTCCGCGATCGCGTGCAGTACGGCGGCCGGACCCTTGCTGAGCTGCTGTGGGTCTGCTTCCAGTTCCTCGCGCAGCGGGCCCAGCGAACCGTGCATGCCGTGCCGGACCGTCACCACGAAGTCCCGGCCGACGAACACCATGATCTCGCCGGTGTTCACCACCTCGCTGGTCGCGGTCAGTTCGGTGTGTTCGACGTAGCAGACCGTCTTGAACACCATGAACAGTGTGTCGCCGTACCGCTCCAGCTTCGGGCGCTGGTGGGCGTCCACCGCGTCCTCGACCGCCAGCGGATGCAGGTCGAAGAGCTCGGCGATGCCCGCGAACTCCACCTCGGTCGGCTCGTGCAGCCCGAGCCAGACGAAACCGCCGTCGGCCTTGCGGACCCGCTCCACCGTCTCGACCAGATCGCGGCCGGCGGGGACCCTGGCCCCTTCCTCGTACGCCACGCAGTTCACCACCGCGGAGCCCAGCGGTGACCGGGCGGGGTGGCTCAGATCGACACGGGTACGCCGTCGTGTCAGCCGTGCCACGGTACGGAGGCCGCCGACCTTGCTCAGGCTCGTCACCCTCCGCAGATTCCCTGCCATGGACATCTGGATCTCCTTGCGTGGATCTCCTCGCGCCGCACTCTGCGCCTTGCCTCGGCCAGTCTGCCAGGATGTTTCGACGGCCGGTCAGGCCTGTGGGAACGGAATATTCCGCTCCGGTGGCAGGGATTTCTCCCGTGCGACGCGCCCGCGTCGGGAGCGTCGACCCTCCAGGAAAAGCATGACAAATGGGATGATCTAGGCATGACGCGAACCGACGGACACCTCCTCGACAACCGCCCGCCCGGGGCGGGGCAGCGATTCGACGCCCACGCCGCTCTCTTCGACCCCACGACGTTCCGGCACATCGAACGGTTCGGTATCGGATCCGGCTGGCGCTGCTGGGAGGTGGGAGCGGGCGGCATGTCGGTGGTGTCCTGGCTCGCCAAGAGGGTCGGGCCCACCGGCCGGGTCCTCGCTACCGACCTCGACGTCTCCTGGGCCCCCCTGGCCGTCCGGCCGCCGATCCAGCTGCGCGTGAACGACGTGGGCGTCGACGAGCCGCCCGCGGAGGGTTTCGACCTCGTGCACGCCCGGCTCGTTCTCGCTCATGTGCCGGACAGAGAGCGGGCCTTGCGCACGATGATCCGGGCGCTGCGGCCCGGCGGCCGGCTCCTGGTCGAGGACGCCGATCCCACCCTGCAGCCGCTGGCCTGCCCGGACGAGCGAGGCCCCGAGCAGCAGCTGGCCAACCGGTTGCGCCATGCGACGCGCGACGTGCTCGCCGAGCGGGGCGCCGAACTCTCGTACGGGCGACGCCTTCCCCGGCTGCTCCGCGAGGCTGGACTGCGGCAGGTGGAGGCGGACGCGTACTTCCCGCTCACCTCGCCCGCCTGCGGGGCCCTGGAGGCCGCGACGGTCGGTCAGGTCCGTGACCAGCTCGTCACGGCGGGCCTCGCCACCGATCAGGACATCGACCGCCACCTGGCGAACGTGACCGCGGGCGGCCTGGACCTGGCCACCGCGCCGCTGATCTCGGCCTGGGGGCGCAAGGTGTAGTGCCGCAGGAAGCGGACGCCCTGCGGTGGCGGCCGGACTATGCCTTCGCTTCCTGTGCGGTCGGCGCCTTCGCGTCCGGTGTGCCCGGCCTGCCGCCCACCTGTTCCACCGCCCGGGCTCCGGCCCGGCACCCCTCGGCGGCGGCCTCCTCCGGCCGCCCGCCCGCGAGCAGGGCAGCCAGGAAGGCGCCGGTGAAGGCGTCGCCGGCCCCCGTGGTGTCGACGGGATGCGCCACCTCCGCCGGAATCCGGGCCCGGACCGCCCCCGCCCGGGCGATGAGGGCGCCGGCGTCGCCCTGCTTGACCACCACCAGCGGGAAGTGGCGGCTCAACGTGGCCGCCGCGTCCGCCGTATCGGGCAGGCCCGTCAGCAGACGGGCCTCGTCCCGGCTCGGTAGCAGCACGTCCACGCCCTCGGCGCGTGAGAGGAAACGGTCCACGCCCAGTGCGGCGAGGAACCCCGCCGACGCGGGATCCACGCTCACCGGGACTCCACGCGCGCGTGCCGACTCCACCGCCACCGACACCAGAGCACGGCACGGCTCGGAGAAGAACAGATAACCCGACAGGTGCAGCCGTGCGACACCGTCGAGCAGCGCGGGCGACCAGTCGTCGGCGTCCAGACGCAGGGAAGCACCGCTGTCCGTGAGGAAGGTGCGTTCCGCCGAGGCACCCGCGTCCACCAGGCAGATCACCGTCCCGGTGGGCGCCCGCGGGTCCACGACCAGGAGGGGGCGCACCCCCGAAGCCACCAGCTCCCGCTCGTGCCACGCCGCCGAGTCGGCGCCCACCCGGCCGAGGAAGCGCACCTCCGTACCTGCCCGACGGGCCGCCCAGCACGCGACGTTGGCGCCCGCACCGCCCGGCACGGTCCGGACGGCAGCGGCCGTGTCGGTGCCCGGCGCGAGCGGCCCGCGATGCCGGGCGACGACGTCGGTGATGACATCACCGACGACAAGGAGAGCCCCACCGGCACCCCTCGCTCCCGTCACACCTGTGCCCAGGCCGCCGCGATCCGCCCCGCGAGCCGTACGTTGCCGCGTACCGCCGCCAGATTGGCCTCAAGTGACGCGCCGTCGGTGTGGCGCACCAGATGGTCGAGGAGGAACGGCGTGACGGCCTGGCCGCTCACGCCCTCCGCCTCGCACGCGTGCAGCGCGTCGGCGAGCACGCGTGCGTGCAGCGCGGGGTCCAACTGCTGCGCCTCGGGCACGGGGTTGGCGACGATCAACGCCGTCGCGGGCCCGTCCAGCGTGTCCTGCGCGCGCATGACGGCCGCGACCTCGCCCGGCGATTCCAGCGTCCAGTCCACCGGGTGTCCCGAGTCCGACAGGTAGAAGCCGGGAAAGCGGTCCGTGCCGTATCCGGCGACCGCGACGCCCAGTGTCTCCAGACGCTGCAGTGTCGCGGGCACGTCCAGGATCGACTTCACTCCCGCGCACACCACGGTGATCCGGGTCCGCGCGAGGAGCCCCAGGTCGGCGGACTCGTCCTGCGTCAGTGTCCACTCCCGGTGCACGCCCCCGAGGCCACCCGTGGCGAACACCCGTACCCCGGCCCGCGCGGCCAGCAGCGCCGTCGCCGACACCGTGGTCGCTCCGCTGGCCCCGGTGGCGATCGCCAGGGGCAGATCGCGCTGGCCCAGCTTGCGGATGCCGTCCTCGTTGGCGATCCGCTCCACCTGCTCCTTGTCCAGGCCCACACGGGGCTGCCCGTCGAGCACGGCGATCGTCGCCGGGACGGCTCCCTCCTGGCGCACGGCGTCCTCCAGCTCCAGCGCCACCTGGAGATTGCGCGGACGCGGCAGCCCGTGCGCGATGATCGTGGACTCCAGCGCCACCACGGGCCGACCCGTGGCGAGCGCCTCCCGAACCTCTTCGGACACCATCAGCACGCGCGTGTCTCCTGTCTGTCGGTTCTCCTCTCATCCCTGGCGGGCGGCGCGCCCGGCCAAACCCCCGTTGCACACCCGAGGTGCGAAAAGGGGTGCCCACGCGCGCGTGGACACCCCTTTCTTTGCGGCGGCGCTCAGACGGGCCGTACGCCGGTCAGCGCGCCGTGCGGGTCGAGGACGTATTTGCGGCTGGCGCCCTGGTCGAACTCGGCGTAGCCCCGCGGCGCGTCCTCCAGACCGATCACCGTCGCGTTGACGGCTTTCGCGATGTGCACCCGCTCGTGGAGGATCGCCTTCATCAGCCCCCGGTGGTACCGCATCACCGGGCACTGACCTGTGGTGAAGCGGTGGCTCTTCGCCCACCCCAGACCGAGCCGCACCTTGAGCGTGCCGGTCCGCGCGTCCTGGTCGACCCCACCGGGATCGTCCGTGACGTACAGGCCCGGGATGCCCAGCGAGCCGCCCGCGCGGGTGAGGCCCATCAGCGAGTTGAGGACCGTGGCGGGTGCCTCCGGGGCGTCCGGGCCATGGGCCCGCGCCTCGAAGCCGACCGCGTCGACGGCCACGTCCACCTCCGGCTCGCCCAGGAGCTGATCGATCTGCTCGCCCACGTCGCCCTGGCTGACGTCGACCGTCTCGCAGCCGAAACTCCTCGCCTGCGCGAGACGTTCGGGGTTGAGGTCGCCGACGATGACGACCGCGGCGCCGAGCAACTGCGCCGATGCCGCCGCGGCGAGACCGACCGGCCCCGCACCGGCCACGTACACCGTCGAGCCGACGCCGGCGCCCGCGCTCACCGCGCCGTGGAAGCCCGTCGGGAAGATGTCCGACAGCATGGTCAGGTCGAGCAGCTTCTCGCGCGCCTGGTCCCGGTCCGGGAACCGCAGCAGATTGAAGTCCGCGTACGGGACCATCGCGTACTCCGCCTGGCCGCCGACCCAGCCGCCCATGTCGACGTAGCCGTACGCTGCCCCGGGACGGGCCGGGTTGACGTTCAGACAGATGCCGGTCTTGCGCTCCTTGCAGTTGCGGCAGCGCCCGCAGGCGATGTTGAAGGGCACCGAGACGATGTCCCCGGCATCGAGGAACTCGACATCGGGGCCCCGCTCGACCACCTCTCCGGTGATCTCGTGCCCGAGGACGAGCCCTTCGGGCGCGGTCGTACGGCCGCGCACCATGTGCTGGTCGCTGCCGCAGATGTTGCTGGCGAGTACTTTCAGGATGACTCCGTGCCGACACGTGCGGCCTATGTTCGCGGAGGCCACACCCGGTCCGTCCCGCAGTTCCAGCGTGGGGTAGTCGATGGTCCTGACTTCCACCGCGCCCGGCTTGAGGTACGCGACTGCCCTGTTCCCGCTCATACGTGATCGCCGTCCCTTCAGCCCCCGTGCCTTCCCCTGCCAGTGGCTGTGCGCACGGCGGAGTCTGCTACCGGCGAACCGTTCCGGCCAGCCTTCGCGCGGGCCCCGTCGGGCACATCACGAGCGGAGCCCCCTGCGCCGGGTGAACAGCGCCAGCGCGCCGAGCGGCAGCAGCAGGCAGGCGGCGACGGCGTTCAGCCAGCCGTAGCTCGCCTGGGCCACGACGAGACCGGCGGCGGCCCCGCCGAGCCCCGCCGAGGCGTTCATGGTCAGGTCGGAGAGTCCCTGCGCGGCGGCGCGCGCGGGCTGGGGCACGGAGTCGGTCAGCAGCGCGGAGCCGGAGACGAGACCGGCGGACCAGCCGAGGCCCAGCAGGAACAATCCGGCGGCGGTCCGCCGGTGGTCGGCGCCCGCGGTGCCCGCGAGTAGGGCCGCGCAGGCCAGCAGCGCCACGGCCAGGCCTATCCCCGAGAGCCGGCCGAACCGGTCGGACAGCCGCCCCATCAGGGGTGAGAACGCGTACATCCCCGCGATATGGACGCTGATGACCAGCCCGATCAGATCGATGCCCGCCCCGTGGTGGCCGAGGTCCAGCGGAGTCATCGACATGACCGACACCATCGCCGTGTGCGACACGGCCACCGTCACCAGAGCCAGCCGCGCACGCGGGGAAGCCCGGACGGCGGCGGCCCCCGCCCTGATGGACCGCGCCGCGGGGGACCGCTCCTCGGCCGGCGCCAGCGCGCGGGCGGTGAGCAGCGGATCGGGCCGCAGCAGCACCAGGACGAGCAGCGCGGATATGAGGAACACCCCGGCCGCCCACACGAAGGGGCCCGCCGCCTCCGGTATGCCGAGCCCGGAGACGCTGCGGCCCGCGGGCGCGGCGATGTTGGGTCCGAGGACCGCGCCGATCGTCGTGGCCCACACGACGTTCGAGATGGCCCGTGCCCGCCGCTTCGGCTCGGCCAGATCGGCGGCGGCGAACCGCGCCTGCAGATTCGCCGACGAGGCCGCGCCGAAACCCGCCATGCCGGCCAGCAGCAGCGGGAAGCTGCCCATGACCGCGCCCGTCACCACGATCCCGGCCCCCAACGCGCCGATGAGGTAGGCCAGCACGAGCCCCGGCCTGCGACCGCGTGCGGTCATCAGGGCGGCCAGCGGCACCGACAGCACCGCCGTCCCGGTGACGGTCGCGGTGGGCGCGAGCCCGGCGAGCGACTCCGTACCGGCGACTTCCTGGGCCAGGACCACGGCGAGCGCGATGCCCGTGGCCACACCGAGCCCGCCGAGGATCTGACTCGCGATGAGCACGGCGGAGGTCCGGCGTCGCAGCGCGGGCAGTCCGGCGGCGTCGAAGGGCACGGCGACCGGCCGCTCGACAGCGCTCACGCCGGACACACCCGAGCGAGCGGAACGAAGGCGCGTACGCCATCCGGATCCACGGACCGCACCGGGTCGGACGCGTACAGAAGAGTGAAGTCGGGCGTGGTCATCGGCGCAGTCTCCCCCCATGGCATGAGCCCAGAACACCCCTGCGACATCGGCGACGGCCTCGAAACCGAGCCCTTCGAAAGGTCCTCGCCGCTAGAACAGCGGTTCCGGCAGCACCCCTTCCAGTGCCAGCAGCCGCCGCTTGGTCTCCACGCCGCCCCCGAACCCGCCGATGCCGCCGTCCCTCTCCACGACCCGGTGGCAGGGCACGACCACCGGCAGCGGATTGGCTCCCATGGCCGTCCCCACGGCCTGGGCCGCCCCCGGCTGGCCGACGCGCCGCGCCAGATCGCCGTAGCCCACCACCGCCCCGTACGGAACGCCGGACGCCAGCTCGCGCAGCACCTGGCGGTTGAAGCCGGATATCAGGGACCAGTCCAGGGGCAGTTCGAAGTCGCGGCGCTCACCCGCGAAGTACGCAGCGAACTGACGTATCGCCTCGGCCAGCAGCGGGGAATCCGGCGCTTCGACGGGCTCGGTGGCGAACCGCGCACCGAGCCGCTCCAGGGCCTTGGCGCGCACCTCGTCCGTGGCGTGGAAGACCACGCTGACCAGGCCCTCGCCGGTCGCCGCCAACAGCAGCGGGCCGATGGCGCTGTCGACGTCGGCCCACACCACCCGCTGCTCGTCCTGCCCATGGCTGTTCATGCGCTCCACGGTACGGCGCACCACTGACAACGCCGGTGGCGCGGACGCGTACGGGCGTCCGGCCACCGGCGGCGGGCTGTCGGTCGGGGCGCTCAGTCCTCGTAGAGGGCCTTCCGCACCACGTCGGGCTTGTTCGTGATGATGCCGTCCACACCGAGCCCCGTAACGCGCCGCGTGTCCGCGGCGGTGTCGACGGTCCAGGTGAGGATCTCCAGCGGCTTGCCGTGCGGCCCTTCGAGCGCGTGGATCGCCGCGACGTATCCGAGGGAGATCGTCGTGTGCGACGAGTTGATCTGGTCGGCGAACCGCGCGTACGCCGGCAGCTCCGCGATCGACGGAGTACCGAGGAACCCCGTCTTGATGTCGGGCCGCAGGGCGTGCACCGTGCGTACGCTGTCCGCGCTGAAGCTCTGGATCACCAGCTTGCGCCGTACATGGGCCGGGCCCAGCCAGCCTTCGTTGCTGAGGGTCTTGAGGGTCTCCCGCTCGATGCCCGGGTACAGCTCGGGGTTCTTGATCTCCAGGACGAGCTTCTGGTGGTTGTGCGAGACCCGGTTCATGTACTGCTTCAGCGTCGGAACGCGCGCGCCCTCGTAGCGGGGGCTGAACCAGCTGCCCGCGTCCAGTCGGGCGATCTCCGCGGCGGTGAAGTCCTTCACCTTCCAGGGGGCCCGGTCGGGGAAGACCTCCTCCACATCGGTCGTGCGGGCCAGGCTGGCGTCGTGGATCACGACGAGCTTGCCGTCCTTGGTGCGCTGGACGTCGTTCTCGACCCAGGTGAAGCCGAGGCGGGCCGCCCGGTCGATGGCGGCGAGGGTGTTCTCCGGGGCCTGGGCCGAGGCTCCGCGGTGTGCGACGACCAGGGGCTGGTCGGTGCTCACGGCTGCGTGAGCGAGGGAGGCGGGGAGAACGACGGCGGCTCCCAGGAGCGCGGTGGTCGTGGCGGCGGCAGCGCGCGCGTGCATGCGTACTCCTAGCGTCTGCGATCACGGACGGTCTCAGAGTGACAGCAGGGGGTCAACATCAGGGGGGTACAGGATGGCCATAAATTGAATGGAGTTGCCCAAGCCCGCTCACGTGTGCCGCACAACTGGGGCAAGGTCGTGATTCTTTGCCGGAAAATCGTTCGACCGTTCAGGTGCGAGTCATACTCTCTGCGACAACCCTGGTCGCTGCGGCGCTCCTGGGGCGGGGGCGTTTCACCAAATTCCGGGATGTAACAGGGCGGAAAGGCAACCGCGCATGCAGGGCACGGTCGACGGATTCAGCTACGGACTCGTCACGCCGCTCGTGGCGTACCTGATGGCGTGTCTCGGCGGAGCGCTCGGTCTGCGCTGCACCACGAGGTCGATGCTCGTCACCCGTTCCTGGCGGCCGGGCTGGCTCGCTCTCGGATCCGCGGCGATCGGCTCCGGCATCTGGACCATGCACTTCATCGCGATGATGGGGTTCTCCGTCCAGGAGAGCCCGGTGAACTACGACATGCTGATGACTTTCGCGAGCCTCGGCGTCGCGATCGTCATGGTCGGCATCGGGATCTTCATCGTCGGATACCGGGGAGCCTCCGGAACGGCCCTGTTCACGGGGGGCACCATCACCGGACTCGGCGTCGCCTCCATGCACTACCTGGGCATGGCCGGAATGCGCCTCAACGGGAAGCTCGAGTACAACACCCTCACCGTCGCCGCCTCGGTCGTCATAGCCGTCGCCGCCGCGATCGCGGCCCTGTGGGCGGCGGGCCAGGTCCGCGGCTTCCTGTGGAGCGTGGGCGCGAGCCTCGTCATGGGCCTTGCCGTAAGCGGCATGCACTACACGGGGATGGCCGCCCTCAGCGTCCACCTGCACGGCGCCACCAGCACCCCCGCCGGGGACTCGCCCGCCTCCCTGCTGGCTCCCCTCATGATCGGCCCGCTGGCCTTCCTGCTGCTCGCCGGCGTCGTCGTGATGTTCGACCCGCTGATGGTCATGGGCAAGCCCGACCGGAGCGCCGCCGAGCAGAAGCCCGGCATCCCGGCCCACCACACCGGCCGCGGGTACATGCCCGGCCCGCGCTCCCGCCACCACGCCGATGTGCGGACCCCGCAGAACCGGTGAGAGGACCCCGTTGTCAGTGCGGGGTCGTACGGTTGATTCCATGCGGCCCGTATCCAAGATCGAACGCACGGTGGCGCCTTTCGAGGTCGTCAGTCCCTACCAGCCCAGCGGCGACCAGCCCGCTGCCATCGCCGACCTGGAGCGGCGCATCCTCGCCGGTGAGAAGGATGTCGTCCTCCTCGGTGCCACCGGTACCGGCAAGTCCGCGACCACCGCTTGGATGATCGAGAAGCTTCAGCGCCCCACCCTCGTGATGGCGCCGAACAAGACGCTGGCCGCACAGCTCGCCAACGAGTTCCGCGAGCTCCTGCCGAACAACGCGGTCGAGTACTTCGTCTCGTACTACGACTACTACCAGCCCGAGGCCTACGTCCCGCAGTCGGACACCTACATCGAGAAGGACTCCTCGATCAACGAGGAGGTGGAGCGGCTGCGTCACTCCGCCACCAACTCCCTGCTCACCCGACGCGACGTCGTCGTGGTCGCCTCCGTCTCCTGCATCTACGGCCTGGGCACGCCGCAGGAGTACGTGGACCGCATGGTCAACCTCAAGGTCGGCGACGAGATCGACCGCGACGACCTGCTCCGCCGCTTCGTCGACATCCAGTACACGCGCAACGACCTGGCCTTCACCCGCGGCACCTTCCGCGTCCGCGGCGACACCATCGAGATCTTCCCGGTCTACGAGGAGCTGGCCGTCCGCATCGAGATGTTCGGTGACGAGATCGAGGCCCTGTCCACGCTGCACCCCCTCACCGGCGAGATCATCAGCGACGACCAGCAGCTGTACATCTTCCCGGCCACGCACTACGTCGCCGGCCCCGAGCGCCTGGAGCGCGCCGCCAACGACATCGAGAAGGAACTGGGCGAGCGCCTGTCCGAGCTGGAGAAGCAGGGCAAGCTCCTGGAGGCCCAGCGGCTGCGCATGCGCACGACGTACGACCTGGAGATGCTGCGCCAGATCGGCTCCTGCTCCGGCGTCGAGAACTACTCGATGCACTTCGACGGCCGCGAGCCCGGCTCCCCGCCGAACACACTGCTCGACTACTTCCCTGACGACTTCCTGCTCGTCATCGACGAGTCGCACGTCACGGTGCCCCAGATCGGCGCGATGTACGAGGGCGACGCCTCCCGCAAGCGCACCCTCGTCGACCACGGCTTCCGGCTGCCCTCCGCCCTGGACAACCGACCCCTGAAGTGGGAGGAGTTCCAGCAACGCATCGGACAGGCCGTCTACCTGTCGGCGACGCCCGGCAAGTACGAGCTCTCGCGCGGGGACGGCTTCGTCGAGCAGATCATCCGCCCCACCGGCCTCATCGACCCCGAGGTCGTGGTCAAGCCCACCGAGGGCCAGATCGACGACCTGGTGCACGAGATCCGCAAGCGCACCGAGAAGGACGAGCGCGTCCTCGTCACCACGCTCACCAAGAAGATGGCCGAGGACCTCACCGACTACTTCCTGGAAATGGGCATCCAGGTCCGGTACCTGCACAGTGACGTCGACACCCTGCGCCGGGTCGAGCTGCTGCGAGAGCTGCGCGCCGGTGAGTACGACGTCCTCGTCGGCATCAACCTCCTCAGGGAGGGTCTCGACCTGCCCGAGGTGTCCCTGGTGTCGATCCTGGACGCCGACAAGGAGGGCTTCCTGCGCTCCGGCACCTCGCTGATCCAGACCATCGGCCGCGCGGCCCGCAACGTGTCCGGTCAGGTCCACATGTACGCCGACAAGATCACTCCGGCGATGGAGAAGGCCATCGAAGAGACCAACCGCCGCCGGGAGAAGCAGGTCGCGTACAACACGGAGCGGGGCATCGACCCCCAGCCCCTCCGTAAGAAGATCAACGACATCGTGGCGCAGATCGCCCGCGAGGACGTCGACACGGAGCAGCTGCTCGGCTCGGGCTATCGCCAGTCGAAGGACGGCAAGAGCGCCAAGGCCCCTGTACCCGCACTGGGATCCAAGGCGGCCAAGGGAGCCAACAAGTCCGCCAAGTCCGCCAAGGACAAGGCGACCGTGCCGACCGATCGTCCGGCGGCGGAGCTCGCGGGGCAGATCGAGGAGATGACCGAGCGGATGCGCGCCGCCGCCGCGGACCTGCAGTTCGAGATCGCCGCGCGGCTGCGCGACGAGGTCTCGGAGATGAAGAAGGAGCTGCGGCAGATGAAGGAGGCGGGTATCGCCTGACGCCCCGGCCGCCGCGCAGTGTTGCAAGACCGACACAAAGTGTGCACCGGGCTTCGGCGCTGTCAGTGGCTCTGCGTAGGGTTGCTGGTCAACCGCAGGATTCTGCGGCAACAGGGGAGACAGTCCGAGAAGGGAACAGCGCGTGACGGTCAACATGACCAAGGGTCAGGCCATCAGTCTGCAGAAGAACGACGGAGGCACGCTGACCGCGGTGCGCATGGGGCTCGGCTGGCAGGCAGCCCCGCGACGTGGCCTGTTCGGTTCCCGCACCCGCGAGATCGACCTGGACGCGTCCGCCGTGCTGTTCGCCGACAAGCAGCCGGTCGACGTGGTGTTCTTCCGTCACCTCGTCAGTGACGACGGCTCTGTGCGGCACACCGGTGACAACCTCGTCGGCGGTGTGGGCCAGGGTGGCGACGACGAGGCGATCCTCGTCGACCTCGCGCGCATCCCGGTCCACATCGACCAGATCGTCTTCACCGTGAACTCGTTCACGGGCCAGACGTTCCAGGAGGTGCAGGACGCGTTCTGCCGTCTGGTCGACGAGACCAACGGCCAGGAGCTGGCCCGCTACACCCTGGCGGGCGGCGGGCAGTACACCGCGCAGATCATGGCGAAGGTCCACCGCGCGGGCGCGGGCTGGCAGATGACGGCCCTCGGCACGCCCGCCAACGGTCGTACCTTCCAGGACCTGATGCCGGCGATCCTGCCGCACCTGTAGTCACGTCCGGCCAGTCGGCCCGGCGCCGGCACACGAGTACACAGGGGGAACGAAGGCGATGACGGCTGAGCTGGTCCGGGGGCAGAACCACCCGCTCTCCCAGGCCCGACTGGAGATCCGGGTGTCGGCCGGCAAGCCGATCGTGGCCGGGGCCACGCTCAGCGATGAGCTGGGCAAGGTGCCCGGAGTCGAGTGGGTGGCCCATCCGGGATCACCCACTCTGCCGGGCATAGAGGTGTCCAAGCAGGCGGCGGCCGATCACCGGCTCGCGTGCGACCTGGACGCCCTGCCGGAGACCGTGCACCGGGTCAGTGTGCTGCTGGCCCTGCCGTCGGGGGTGGGCGGCCCGGTCCGCTTCGGAGCCGTCGCCGCCCCCTTCGTCGCGGTCACCGGACTCGACGGCGCCGAGGTCGCCAGCTACACGGTCACCGGTCTCGACGCCGAGTCGGCCGTCGTCGCACTGGAGCTCTACCGCAGGCAGGGCGCCTGGAAGGTACGCGCCGTCGGCCAGGGATACGCGGGCGGCCTCGCCGAGCTCCTCACCGACCACGGCCTTCCCCAGGCCCGTCAGCTCGCGGGCAGTATCAACGAAGCGGTCGTCCAGGGACTCGCGCGCTCGGTGGCCGCGCCGCCGCCGCGTGCGGCCGATGGCGACCGCTCCCGGCACGCCGCGACCCCCGCGCTGGGGCAGGACCCGGGCGGAGCGACGTCCCCCGGCACACCCGCCCAGATGTCGCCGCAGCACGGACACCCCGGCGGCCAGGGATCCACCGCACCCGGCGCCGGGCCCGGGGCGCCGCAGCCCGCCTACCCCGCGGGTTCCGCACCGGGGGACCCGTCCGCCGTCCCACAGCCCGGCGGGCCCGGAGCAGGCGGCCCCGTCAACTACAGCCACCCCGGCCGGCAGGCCGCCGCGCCGCCTCCGCCCCCGCCGACCGCGCCCCCGGCCCAGCCCGGGCAGCCCGCACAGCCCGTCGCGGGCGACGCGACCGGCTGGTCCATGGAGGAGCGCCTGTACAACCAGGTGTGGGGCATGTTCGAGGACCTGGCCCGCGCCACCGCCGCGTACCGCAGCGCGGTCGACTTCGCCGAGTCCCGCATGGAGCAGGAACTGGACAAGGTTCTCTCGGACCCGCGCGCCCGCATCGGCGGGCAGGGCGATGCGGCCCGCGAGGCGGCCCGCGCCAAGCAGGCCGACCTGGTGGACCGGGCCAGGGAGGCGCTGGACCGCGATCTCGCCCAGCTCACCGCGGAGGCCGAGGTCGTCGAACCGGCGCTGCCCCCGGCGTTCGCCCGCTGGGACAACCCCGCCTGGCACGGCTACTGCGTCCCGATGGAGATCCCCATGGCTGTGCGCCTGGGAGATCTGCACCTGCCCGAGAGCGCCGGCCTCAGCATTCCGATGCTGGTGCGGCTGCCGCTGGAGCGCGGCCTGTGGATCGACAGCGGCCGGACGGGATCCTTCGACGGGTCGATCGCGGACTCCGACGACCTGCGTCGCCTCTCCATGGACACGGCGGTGGCGCACGCCGCCCGGCTGCTCGCCGTCTATCCGGCGGGCGAATACACCGTGCACGTCATCGACGCGGCGGGCTCGGCGGCCTCGTCCCTCGCGCCGCTGGTGGACACGGGGGTGCTCGGGGCCCCGCCCGCCGTGGGGGCCGCGGGAGTGAACGAGGTACTGGCCCGGCTGACCCAGCGGGTGGACCTGGTGCAGATGGCTGTCCGGGGCGGGGCGGCCGACTCGCTGCCGTCCGATCTCGACCCTGCCGAGCAACTTCTCATCGTCAACGACTTCCCGCACGGCTTCAACGACCGTGCCGTGACCCAGCTGCGCTATCTCGCGGACGAGGGACCGGCTGTCGGGGTGCACCTCATGCTGGTCGCCGACCGGGAGGACGCCGCCGCCTACGGGCCGCTGCTCGATCCGCTGTGGCGGTCTCTGCTCCGGCTCACGCCCGTGCCCGACGACCACCTCGCCGACCCCTGGGTCGGACACACCTGGACCTACGACCCCTCACGCGTTCCGCCCGGCAGCCAGGTGCTCCAGCACGTCCTCACCCAGGTCGCGACAGCGCGTCGCGCCTGGAACCGCTGAGGTCCGCCGCAATTCACCCGCTGAGCCCCGTCGGGCTCAGCCAAGCTTTCCCAAGGGTTCGTCAAGCCGCCTGACCTGGTGACTTGGGACTTCTTTTACCAATCTCTTTACCTTTTCTTGGTGATTGGGGTACTGTCATGAGTGCGGAGGGGAGTACTCCCTACCTACTGCGACGTACCCGTCAATACGGATCCGGCCGGATCCCGGGGCGTCGGCCCGGATAACCCCGGGCGCATCACGCGCCCCGGACACATCGGGTGGAAGAGACCTCCAGCAGCGACGACGCTGACATTTGCCGTTACGAACTGCCGGAGGCGCAGTGGATGTTTCCGTGACCCTTTGGGTCCTGACGATCGTGGGCCTCGCGGCCCTCATCGCGGTCGACTTCTTCATCGGCCGCAAGCCGCACGACGTATCCATCAAGGAAGCAGGGATCTGGACGGTCGTCTGGATCGTCCTTGCCGCACTGTTCGGCCTCGGACTGCTGCTCTTCTCCGGCGGCCAGCCCGCCGGAGAGTTCTTCGCCGGCTTCATCACCGAGAAGTCACTGAGCGTCGACAACCTCTTCGTCTTCGTCCTGATCATGGCGAAGTTCGCGGTGCCCACGCAGTACCAGCAGCGCGTGCTGCTGATCGGTGTGCTCATAGCCCTCGTCCTGCGCGCGATCTTCATCGCCGCGGGTGCCGCGATCCTGGCGAGCTTCGCGTGGGTCTTCTACATCTTCGGCGCGTTCCTCATCTACACCGCGTGGAAGCTGATCCAGGAAGCCCGCGCCGACGCCGAGGACGAGGAGTTCGAGGAGAACCGGCTGCTCAAGGCAGCCGAGCGCCGCTTCGGTGTCGCCGACCGCTACCACGGCACCAAGCTGTGGATCCAGCAGAACGGCAAGCGGGTCATGACCCCGATGCTGGTCGTGATGCTCGCGATCGGCACCACCGACGTGCTCTTCGCACTCGACTCGATCCCCGCGATCTTCGGCCTGACGCAGGACCCGTACATCGTGTTCACGGCCAACGCGTTCGCGCTGATGGGTCTGCGACAGCTGTACTTCCTCATCGGCGGACTGCTCAGGAAGCTGGTCCACCTCAGTTACGGCCTGTCGGTCATCCTCGGATTCATCGGCATCAAGCTGGTGCTGCACGCGCTGCACGAGTCCGGCGTCCATGTCCCGGAGATCTCCATCCCGGTCTCCCTCGGTGTGATCTGCGGTGTCCTCGTGATCACCACCATCACCAGCCTCATGGCCTCCAAGAAGCAGGCGGCCGAAGAGGCGCGGCAGGGCGAAGGACCCCAGAAGGGCGACGGCTCCCAGAAGGACAGCGTCGACGTCTGACCGCGTCGGACGTAGAAACAACCAGCACCGGGAGCGACGCTCGGCCAATTGCCGCCGACCGCTCCCGGTGCCTGCTTGTGTGCTGAGCGGTTCCCGCTTCGGGGGCGCCCGGCCGAGTGGAGGTACCCATGAAGTTCGCGCAGATCATCGACTTCGAGACCGAGCGCATCGACGAGATCCGGGAACTGGTCGAAGGGGCCGAGCAGCGGTCGGCCGGCCGTGGCGGCGGCCCGCTGCACCGCATGGTCCTGCAGGACCGGAACACACCGAACCGCTATCTCGTGGTCCTTGAGTTCGAGTCGTCCGACGACGCGAGGCGCAACAGCGAGGACCCCGAGACCACCAGGGTGGCGCGGCTGATCGCGGAGCTGTGCACCCGGCCACCGGCATTCACCGACTGCGACGTACGCGATTCGTCCGAGCTGAAGTAGCTCGTAGGATCCCGGGCGCACGCCGCGGCAAGGGGCGGCATAGGGCCGGGCCGTCCGCCGGAATGCGGGGGTCGCGTGCGACTGCGACGATCGCTGCATGATCGTTCGGCTTCGGTCACTCGTGACGCAGTGGACGGCCGTCGTACCCGTGATGGCGATCGTCCTGCTGGCTCTCACCTGGGGGCGTGATCTGCCCGGTGTGCTCGTCGGCCTCGTGACGCTCGTGCTGGCGGGCGCCGTGCTGGCCGCGGTCCACCATGCCGAGGTGGTGGCCCATCGAGTCGGGGAGCCCTTCGGCTCGCTGGTCCTCGCCGTCGCCGTCACGATCATCGAGGTGGCGCTGATCGTCACTCTCATGGCGGACGGCGGGGACAAGAGCGCCACGCTGGCCCGGGACACCGTCTTCGCGGCCGTGATGATCACCTGCAACGGAATCTTCGGCCTGAGCCTGCTCGTCGCCTCCCTGCGGCACGGCCTGGCCGTCTTCAACGCGGAGGGCACCGGCGCCGCCCTCGCGACCGTGGCGACACTGGCGACGCTCAGCCTGGTGCTGCCGACCTTCACCACCAGCAAGCCGGGACCGGAGTTCTCCACGGCCCAGCTCACCTTCGCCGCCCTCTCCTCACTCGTCCTGTACGGCATGTTCGTGGCCACCCAGACGGTGCGGCACCGCGACTACTTCCTGCCGATCACCCGGCAGGGAGAGGTGATCGACGCGGACGACCACGCCGACACCCCGGCCACCAGGACCGCCCTGACCAGCCTGGGCTTCCTCGGTCTCGCCCTCGTCGGCGTGGTCGGCCTCGCCAAGGGCGTCTCACCCACCATCGAGTCCGGGGTGGATGCCGCCGGGATGCCGCACGCCGTGGTCGGCGTGATCATCGCCCTGCTCGTGCTGCTCCCCGAGACGATCGCCGCCCTGCGTTCCGCCCGGCGCGACCGCGTGCAGACCAGTCTGAACCTCGCCCTCGGTTCGGCGATGGCGAGCATCGGCCTGACCATCCCGGCCGTGGCGGTCGCGTCCATCTGGCTCTCCGGGCCCCTCGTCCTCGGCCTGGGCTCCACCCATATGGTGCTGCTCGCGCTGACCGTGGTCGTCAGTTCGCTCACGGTGGTCCCCGGCCGGGCGACCCCGCTGCAGGGCGGAGTGCACCTGGTGCTGTTCGCGGCGTACTTGGAGCTTGCGATCACTCCGTAGAGGCCGGGAGCCGAAGCCGAAGCCGGGGGAGCCGAGACCGGGAGCGGCGCAGCCCCCACCGGCTGCACGCCCCGCCGTACCCCGCCACGACCTGCCCTGACCCGCGTGACCCGCGAAGCCGTCCGCGTAAACGCTTGCGCAAGCGTTTACGTGCGGGCGCCGGCGCCGGCGCCGTTCATCCCGTCGCCGGTTCCACTGCCGTCACCTTCGCGAACCGTGTCTCCGGGAGCAGCGCGAAGCAGCCGAGGCTGAGCAGCGCGATGCCGGTCAGATAGGCGGCCACCCCCCACGGGACCCGGCCGCTCTGTTCGGCGATCGCCGTCGCCACGATCGGGGTGAGCGCGCCCCCGACCACCCCGCCCAGGTTGTAGCCGACCGCCGCGCCCGTGCAGCGCACCCGTGGCTCGTACAGCTCCGGCAAGTACGCGGCGATCACGGCGAACATCGTCACGAACGCGATCAGCGCGACCAGGAAGCCGAGGAACATCAGCAGCGGTTCGCCCGTCGACAGCAGCGCGATCATCGGGAACATCCACACGGCCGCACCCGCGCAGCCGGCCAGGCACAGGGGCCGCCGTCCGTAGCGGTCGCTCAGCACGGCCACCACGGGAGTGAGGGCCCCCTTCACCACGACGGCCGCCATGATGACGGCCAGCATGACGGTACGGCTCACCCCGAGCCGTTCGGTCGCGTAGGCGAGGGACCAGGTGGTCACCGCGTAGAACAGCGCGTATCCCACGGAGAGCGCCCCGGCCGTCAGCAGCACGAGCCGCCAGTGGCCGCGCACCACCTCGACGAGCGGCACGCGCGCGTGCTCCCGCATTTCGAGGAACCTCGGGCTCTCGGCGAGCGAGGAGCGCAGCCACAGCCCCGCCGCGGCGAGCACACCCGCCGCCCAGAACGGCACCCGCCAGCCCCAGGCCGCGAACTGCGCGTCGGAGAGCATCGCCGACAGTGCCAGTATCACGCCGTTGGCGAGGACGAACCCCAGGGCAGGCCCGATCTGGGGGAAGCTCGACCACAGCCCGCGACGGTCGGCGGGCGCGTGCTCGGCGGTCAGCAGCACCGCCCCGCCCCACTCCCCGCCGAGCCCCAGGCCCTGCAGGAAACGCAGCACAAGGAGGAGCACGGGAGCGGCCGTGCCGATGGAGGCGTACGACGGTACGCAGCCGACCGCGACGGTCGACGCACCGGTCAGCAGCAGGGAGACGACGAGGACGGGCCGCCGTCCGTGCCGGTCCCCGATGTGCCCGAAGAGGACCGAGCCAAGGGGTCGTGCCACAAACCCGACCCCGAAGGTCCCGAAGGCCGCCAGGGTCCCGGCCAGGGGCGAGAACGTCGGGAAGAACAGCGGGCCGAGGACGAGCGCGGCGGCCGTCCCGTAGATGAAGAAGTCGTAGAACTCGATGGCCGTCCCGGCGAGTGCCGCGGCAGCGAGCCGCAGCATGGAAGGGGGCCTTACTGTGCGTGCACGGTGCATGCCGCGTCAACTACCCACGGTCACCATGAGTTACGGGGGCGTGCGGGGGCCCGGCCGTCCTCGGTACGTCACCATCGTGCGCCGGGCGTTCCAGGGGGCCCGTTCCGGTGTCCGCGCACCGTGATAGACCGGGTCCGAGCGGCGGTCCCGGACGGACCGACCCACCTGATCGGACCGGAGGAACCGTGCCCCGCACCCTCGCCAGCGCCCCCATCATGATTCTGAACGGCCCCAACCTGAACCTCCTGGGCCAGCGGCAGCCGGAGATCTACGGTTCCGACACCCTCGCCGACGTCGAGGAGTTGTGCGCCAAGGCGGCGGCCACGCACGGCGGGACGGTCGACTTCAGGCAGTCCAACCACGAGGGCGAACTGGTCGACTGGATCCACGAGGCACGTCTCGGCCACTGCGGCATCGTGATCAACCCGGGCGCCTACTCGCATACCTCCGTGGCGATCCTGGACGCCCTCAACACCTGTGACGGCCTGCCCGTGCTGGAGGTCCACATCTCCAACATCCACCGGCGCGAGGAGTTCCGGCACCACTCGTACGTCTCCCTCCGCGCCGACGGTGTCATCGCGGGCTGCGGTGTGCAGGGGTACGTGTTCGGGGTGGAGCGGGTCGCGGCACTGGCGGGGACGGGGCGGGCGGAGGCCTGACGGAGCACGGCGCACCGCGGACGGGGGACCGCGGACGGCGGCCGACTGTCAGTGGCGGGTGCCACCATCGACACATGACCGCTCAGAGTCGTCCCGCCGCCACGATCCGGCGCAGAAAGCGTCGGGTGCGCTCCTCCCGCGGCTCGCCCAACACCTCCTCGGCCGGGCCGCGTTCCAGCACGACCCCGCCGTCGAGGAAGCAGACCTGGTCCGCGACATCCCGGGCGAAGCCCATCTCGTGCGTGGCCAGCACCAGGGTCATGCCGTCCTCCTTCAAGTCCCTTACGACGTTCAGGACTTCACCCACCAGCTCCGGGTCGAGGACGGCCGTGACCTCGTCGAGAAGCAGCAGGCGGGGGCGTACGGCCAGGGCGCGGACGATCGCGGCCCGTTGCTGCTGGCCGCCGCTCAGCCGGTCCGGGTACTCGTCCGCCTTGGCGCCCAGCCCCAGCCGGTCCAGCAGCTCACGGGCGCGCGCCTCGGCCTCCGCCCGCCCCGTGCCGTGCACGCGCCGCGGGGCGAGCTGCGCATAGTGGGAACGGGTGTTGCAATGCTGTGAACTGGCGTGACGTGGGCGGCGTTTCGCGGTTCCACGGGTCCGGGAGCCGAACGCGGCGAGAGCCGCGGACCGGAAGTCGTCGGTGGGACGCGGCGCCCGGGGCGGTGGCCGCCGGACGTCGGCCACCGCTGCCGGGTGGGGCCGCCGGCCAAGGGCGGGGAACGAAGGGGCCGGCGACCCGTCCGGCGCAGGAGCCGTCTTCCTGTGCGGGACTGCCACCAGTGGACAGCGCGCGCCCGAGCGCGGGGAGCGCACGCGGGGCACCGGAGTGAGCGCTCTGTTCACACGGGGCACGCGAGTCGCCGTCGCGCGCTCCCCGCGCCCTGGTGGGGCACGGAGCGCGGGTCGCCTACCAGCCCCGTGCGCGCCACTCCGGCAGGTGGGGCCGCTCCGCGCCCAGAGACGTGTCGTTGCCGTGGCCCGGGTACACCCAGGTCTCGTCCGGCAGCGTGCCGAAGATCTTCGTCTCGACATCGTGGATCAGACGGGCGAAAGCCTCCGGATCCTTACGTGTGTTGCCCACCCCGCCGGGGAACAGCCAAGCGCCTCAGTGGATAACATGTCAAGCGTGCAGATCGAGTGCTGGTTGTACGCGCGCATCAGTGACGATCCCCGAGAACAGCGCAGGGGAGTCCACCGACAACTACAAGACCTACGAGTCCATGCCCAAGCCAAGAACTGGCTGGTCAAAGGGGAGTTCCACGACAACGACATCTCCGCCCACAAGGAAGAGGAGAGGCCCGGCTACGACAAGTTGATGCACGCGGTCATCACCGCGATGCCAGAGGTGGGGGAGACGGGGAACCAGGGCGTGGTCCTGGCGCTGCACCCGTCCCGGTTGTGGCGGCGGAGGGTCGAGCGGGCGCAGGCCATAGAGGATCTGCGGCACGCGAAGGCGTGTGTCGCGTTCGAGACGGGAGGGTTCTTCGACATGTCTAAGGCGACGGAGAGGTCGCAGCTCGCCCAGGTGGGAGAGTCGGACACTTTGGAGTCCGAGGTGAAGGGAGAGCGGGTCGCCCGTGAGGCTCTCGCTCGCGCAGAGGAGGGAAGGGCGAACGGGGCCGTCCAGTACGGGTGGCGTCGGGTCTACGAGTACGACCGTGCGGGGAGGGTGGAGAGCTTCCGCGACGAGATCGACCCGGAGCAGGCGGAGATCGTGAAGGAGGTCACCAACCGGTTGCTGGCCGGAGAGACCCTGTTCCGGATCACGGACGATCTGAACATACGGAGGGTCCTGCCGCCGGGCGCGAACCTGGTGATGAAGAGGAAGAAACGCGCTCAGGGCAACGAGGACGGCGCGCTGTGGAACAAGACCAGCGTGAAGAAGCTCGCGCTCCGGCCGGCGAACGCGGGACTGCGGGTGCATCACGGGGAGTTGTATCCGGCCGCGTGGGAGCCGATCGTGGACCGGGAGAAGTGGGAGCAGGTCAAGAGCCTGCTGACGGCTCCTGGGCGGAGTGTGCGCCGTGACGGTCAGCGTAAGCACCTGTTGACGTGGGGGATCGGGGAGTGCGGTGTGTGTACCTCGGTGCTCGCGGCGAAGCCACGAGGGAGGGCGAAGAAGCTCCTCTATGTGTGTGACTCGAAGCAGGGGTGTACGGGCCGGAACGAGGAACTGGTCGACACGTGGGTGGGCGCGGTCGTAGTGGCCCGTCTGAGCCGTCCCGATGCGGCGGCGGTGTTCGGTCCTGATGAGGAGAGGCTGACGCGCCTGAGGGTCGCGCAGGACGGGTTGAAGACGCGGCTGGAGGAGGCGGCCGACGACTACGCGGACGGGATGCTCACGCGGGATCAGCTGCGGGCGGTGACGAAGAAACTGAAGGAGCAGATCGCACGACTGGAGGAGGAGATCGAGGGGGCCACACCGAAGTGGGACCTGGAATTGATGGGTGATTTGTTGGGGCCGCCACAGGAGGCGGTGGAGGCGGCGTGGGAGGCGTTGACGGTCGTCCAGAAGCGGGCCGTCCTGGAAGTCCTGGGAATCAAGGTCCGTATCTTGCCGACGCCGAAGCGCGGTCCGGGCTTCGACCCGGATTATGTTGAGGTTCTGGCCGGAGATGGAACGCCGTTCGCAGAGTATGTTCCTGCTGCATGATGGTGAAGGCCGCCCTGGATAGTCCCCAGGGCGGCCTTATTTTGTAAAAGGGTTTCCAGGCGGAAAACCCTTTACATGCAAGGCGGGTGGAACATGCGCCTTGCATTTTCTCTACCGATGCGCCTAATCTCTAACTAGTCGCGCATTCGGTGAAGGCGCAGGTGAACTCCTTGCCTGCGCGCGAATCTGCCCTCGGGCAGTGAGCGAGATGCGCCGAGACCGAAAGGTATCTCGGTGCAGAAAGTGCAACCCTCCCGGGCCTTCTCTGGAGAACGCCTCCGGAAACTCCGGAAAGAAGCCGGACTCAAAGGCAGCGACATCCACCGCGCTACCGGAATCGACCAGCGCACCATCAGCGCATGGGTCTGCGGCCGACGCCTCCCGAACTCGCAGAGCCTCGCGCTGCTGGCCGACGCTATCGGCTGCCGCATCGACGACTTCTTTACGGAGGCCAACGATGTCGCCTGAACTTAAGGCTCTCCTGCGGGAGAAGGCTCGCGTCGCCGCCGAGAAGATGCCGCCCCTCACGCAGGACCAGATCGCACGCCTCCGCGTCCTTTTGCGGGGAGGGAAGTGAGATGATCGCGGACAACAAGAAAGCCCCCCAGCGGGAGGCTTTCAAGCGGCTTGGCGGGCCCGATAACAAGAACCTTCAGGAAGGTTCCGATGTGAGTAAGGCTACGCCAGCCCTCCGACAGAGTCACGCCCTTCAGCGCGCCACCGCTGAAATCGCTGGAGGAGCGCTGTGAGCATCAAGGCCATGACATGGGCCATGCAAGAGGCCCCAGTAGAAGACGCGGGACCCGCCCACGTTCTTCTTATCCTCGCCGACCACGCGAACGACGACGGCACCGGAGCTTTCCCCTCGGTCGACACCATCGTTTGGAAGACACGCATGGGCGAGCGAACCGTACAGCGGCACCTGCGCACGCTGGAGGAGCAGGGGCTGATCCGGAAGGGCAACCAGAAGCTCGCGGAGCTGTACATCGAGCGTGAGGACCGCCGCCCGACGGTGTACGACCTCGACTTGGCGCGCTGTAGGCCACCCAGGGAACGGGGTGCCAATCTGACGCCCCGCTCCAGCGCGTCATCGACGGACGGGGTGCCAAATTCGACAGAACGGGGTGCCAATCTGGCACCCGAACCGTCCTTTGAACCGTCCGGTAAAAAGAACCAACCCCCTACCCCCCAGAGCGCTGCGGCAGAGGTCGCTGACGCTCCCGGACAGGTAGGTCACCAAGTTCTTCAGGAAGAAGCAAAAGACGCAGCAGCAGGAGGAGCGGAGTACGCCTCCGCCGTTGCTGCCATCACGTCTCACATGCAGTGGCAGCCGCAAGCCTCCACGCAGCGCAAGCTGACAGACATCCTCCACACCCTGGTGCCGGACCTCCAGCAGTTGCCCGATGTTGTGGACCGGTCCTCCGGATGGATCGCCCGCCCCGAGAGGCTCAGCAGTGGAGCCTTTCGGGGACGTATCCGCACCCTCAAGAAGCAGATCGACAGCGGCGTTACGCCGCTGCACCGCAAGGGCTTGAACCGATCCCCGGCATCCCCTGAAGGCCATGAGGACGTCTCCTCCGACCTGAAGTACGGGTGGTGACCATGAGCACCCAGGAAACCGTCTTCAAAGTGCTCAGCGCCCGCGTGAGCGCCGACGGGATCGTCCAGGTCCACCGCGCCGTCCTCGCCGCCGAAACCGGCTCCAGCGCCCGCACAATCGACCGCGCACTCAAGGCGCTCCGGGAGGCCGGCGAGCTGGAGACCGTGACCGGCGGACGCTTCGGCGCACCCACGGTCTACCGACTGGTCGGCCACAGCGTGCCAACCTCCGTGCCGGAGCGCGCCATCCACAGCGCGCCACAGAAAAGCCCGCAGGTCGCACAGCGCGTCACACCCCTGAAGAAGCAGCGCGCCATGTGTACCGCCCGCTGCGGCTATCCCCTCGACAAGCTGCTCATGGAACAAGGTGACGACATGCACCCCTGGTGCGAACTCGGCGTCACCAGCAGTCACGCCACACAAAGGCAACTGCGCTCCGCCATCTGCCAGTACGAGACCACCGAAGGCATCACCCGAACAGATGATCAGCGGAAAGCGGCCTGACGCTATGCGTTTTTGCCAGTCAGGATCGAAAGAGCAACGAGAAGTTTCAGCACCCTAGGAGGAGACAGTATGAGTAACCCCGATGCGCGCAGCTATGGCCAGTACTACTGGTGCATCATGCTCGCCGACAAGGATCAGACTGAGGTCTACGCCCACGGAGACGAAGTAACCCTCGACGATGGCGTCCTCGTTCTGTGGCAGCACAAGGACGACAAGCCTTCCCAGCAGACCCTGGCATTTGCCCCGGGGCAATGGGCCTCGTTCTACGCCGCGAGCGTCTTGGACGGCCACGCCGTAAGTGTCGAGCACTGGCCAGGACAGATCACTACGAGCAACGACTGAGCAACGTGGTGGCCCGCCGGGGAGCAGCTGGCCCTGTTCCCCGGCCCCCACCGGACAAGCCGCCAAACAGCCATACAACGCCGCCTACGAGCCGAACTCACAGAAGCCCGCACCCACGGCCTCAGAAAACGGCATGCTGCGAAACTCGCCCACACACTCCACCAGATCGGGGCCCTTATCGAGCCGATCTTCGACGCCGCCGACGGCGTGAAGAACGAACTCGAAAGGAGAGGATGGTCGCCCACCGCATCCGAAGAACACGCTGCCGAGTACCTGACGCTTTGCCTACGCCGCCTCTTTGCTGACCTTGCAACCCCATAGCTGAACCAGGACGAGATCACTTGTCGGTGCGGAACCCGGGAAGATCATCGAACTCGGATACCGCCATGAACTGCATGGCGGTCCGCATCCACGCATTGGCCTGCTCTGCGGGCAACGGAACAGCGTGAGGTAGCTCCCTCCACAACGCCACGAACATCGCCACCGTCATATTTGCTGACTCAATGACCCTCTTTGTGTCCGACTCCATGGCCTCGCTGATCCAGTCCTCACCCGCATCACGGAGAATGTTTTCGATGAGGCTCCTCGGAGCCGCATGCGCCTGCTCCGACCAGCTCGTAAACAAATGCTCATACTGATGTGGACGCATCGCGTCCTCCGACAACTCGGAGAGAGCCTTCGCAGACTTACGACTCCAGCTTGACACCCACCGAACCGAACCGTCGGCCCTCGGTGTCCCCTGGAAGTCATCAAAAGACTCATCGAGGAGCTTCTCCAGAAACGCAAGATGCTCCTCATCCACCGGACGCCCTGTATCCCTGTTGTACAAACAACGCCGATGCTGCTCTCGCACCAGCTGGAGCATCCCGAAACGGCAGTACAGCAGCGTCGCCCCCAAGCGGTCAGGCTGCTTACCTAGATACTCCATATTCACCAGCAGCTCGAACAACTGTCGGATGATCCCCGACGCGTGCTCCCAGTGCCCGCCTTCCAGGAGACGGTTCACGGACTTCACGCTGTTGATCGCTCGAACGAGAATCTCCGTATCGAAACGGACCAGCCGATCGCGCTCGTCGGGCGTCGAAAGAATCAACCGGTCAGCTGTAGCCGTCACCTCGTAAAGCAACTTATACAACGGCTTCAAATGAGGGACCGGAACAACGGCAACCCGAGGATCCCGCGACCCTGTCGCACCCGACTTCCTGCGGTCCTTCTTCGGCTTCCGCCGCCTACTCTGCGCCATCCCTGAACGGTAGCCGTCACCCCCACCCAGAGCGGAACCATTTACCAGCCCGCCCATCAACGCTTACATTGCCACTCACAACTCAACAAAAATCGAATACCATCAAACAAGAACCAACAAGGAGCGAGCGTAAGGACACGAACATGGCGGCCAACCCCTCCGCACACAAACCCCAAGCCGTCATCGCCGAAGAAGCAGTCCGCGCCTACGAAATGCAGCTCTCCGGCATGAGCGTCCGACGCATCGCCAAAGAACTGCACATCGCCATCGGCACCGTCGACAAACGCATCAAAACCGCCATCGCCGCCGTCATCGTCCCCACCGTCGAAGAACTCCGCACCCGCGAAGGCGACCGACTCCTCTACCTCCTGGACCGGTTGCAGCCCGCCGTCGACCGCGGAGACGTCGGCGCCATCAAGACGGCCGCCCGCCTGTCCGAGTCGTACCGGAAGCTCTTCGGCCTCAACGCCCCCGAGCAGCACACCGTGCAGCTCCACGAGGTCACGCAAATCGATCTGGGCGTACAGGAAATGATCCGCGACGCCCGAGCACGCGCGCAGCTCAACGCCGAACGGACCTGACGTGACCGCGCCGATACTCGACACCTACCTGACCGGGTACGACCCGGCGTGGTTCGGCGTACCCGAGTGCAGGCGCATCCTCACCCGCGACAACCCTCTCCTGTTCGCCCTCACGTACTTGCCCCATCACCTGAAGGACCAGAACGGCAGGCTCTCCCTGTCCGGCGTTCACGAGGACTGGATCGCTCACGCCCGCCACTGGATCAGCCCCAACCTGAAGTCGAAGAACGGCCGGCACGCCTACATAGCCCCCCGCTCCATGGGCAAGTCCACCTGGTGGCAGCTCATCCTGCCCCTGTGGGCTGCTGCGCACGGCCACGTCGACTTCATCGCTGGGTTCGCCTCCGCCGCCTCACAGGCCCGCCAGAGGCTCCGCGACATCAAGCATGAGTTGGAGACGAACCCGCTGCTCCGCGCCGACTACCCGACCCTCTGCGCCCCCGCGAAGCGCTCCACCGGGGCATCGGACGCCGACCGGCAGGACATGTACGTTGCCGCGTCCGGTGCGGCGTTCACCGCGCAGGGAATCGACTCGTCCGTCCTGGGCGCGAAGGTCGGCTCACGCCGTCCCGGCCTGATCATCCTCGACGACGTCGAACCCGGCGAAAGCATGTACTCGCAGTACCAGATGGAGAAGCGCCTCAAGCAAATCCAGGACGACATCCTCCCCCTCAACGACAAAGCCCACGTCGTGTTGGTCGGAACCGTCACCATGCCCGGCTCCATCACCCACCAGCTCGTCAAAGCCGCAGACGGACGCGAGATAGCCGACTGGATCACCGAAGAGCAGATCCACGTCCACCACTACAAGCCGATCCTCACCGCACCGGACGGCACCGAATACTCGGTGTGGCCGGAGAAGTGGCCCATGGACTTCCTCAACCAGGAACGCCACTTCCGGAGCTTCGCGAAGAACTTCGCGAACGACCCCATGGGCTACGACGGCAAGTACTGGTCCCGCGAAGACTTCCGCCACGGCCAGCTGGACACGGTCACGAAGACCCTCCTGTCCATCGACCCCGCCGTCACCGCCAAGGAGTCCTCCGACTACACGGGCCTCGCCGTCGTCGGCTACAGCCCTTTGGAGAAGCGCTGCGTCATCAAGCACACGGCGGGCGTCCGGTTGATCGGGAAAGACCTCCGCGACCACGTCATCAGTCTGCTGGAACGATTCCCCGAAATCCGGGTCGTGCGCGTTGAGGCGAACCAGGCCGGCGACCTGTGGCACGACGTGTTCCACCACCTCCCCGGCGTGAAGGTCATCACCCACACGTCGTCGGCATCGAAGGAAGTCCGCTTCGCTCAGGCCCTCGACTGGTGGCAGCGCGGCCGGGTCCTTCACGCCCAGCCGATGCCCGTCCTGGAGGAACAGGCCGTCGGCTTCCCCGAAGCAGCATTCGATGACGTCATCGACGCCGCCGTCGCCGGAGTCGCGTTCTTCCTCCAGCCCAACACCAAGACCAAGGCGGGCCACACGGTCCGCAGCTACGTATAGGAGTGGCCGTGCTCGACGACCTGGTCTCCGGTTGGCAGGCCCTGGAAGAGGCGCTGCCTGAGTACGAGAAGGCGGAGGCGTATTACAAGGGCACCGTCGACGAGGTGTTCGCCTCGCCGCGGATCCGGCAGGCCATCGCCGCGACAGGGGACCGCTACCGGTTCAACCTGGCGAAGACCCCCGTCAACGTCCTGGCGAACCGGGTCGAGCTGACCGCCGTCACCGTCCCGGAAGACGAAGCGAACAGCCAGGTCATCTCGGTGGTGTGGGACGCCAACAACATGGACGTCCACTACCCCGATCTGATCCTGCGGGCGTTCGAGTACGGCGACTCCTACCTGATGGCGTGGCCCATCTACGAAGACGACCCGGACACCGTCGAAGACGACGAGCTGTACGCCTCCGGGGTCGAGCTGACCGTTCACTCCCCGCTGCACTGCCGGGTGATCTACGACCCGGAGAACGAACGCCGCAAGCTGTTCGCGATCAAACGCTGGAAGCTGCGCGTACGCGGCGAGAAGGCGTGGCGCGTCGACCTGTACTACCCCGACCACATCGAGCAGTGGATATCAAAGGCCGGGGGAGAGGTCGGCACAGCGGAGGGCTGGGAGCCGTTCCTCGACGACGACGACCCCGAGTCGTGGCTCCTCGACAACCCCTACAACGAGATCCCGTTCTTCCACCACCGCAACGCCCTCCCCTACGGCGTACCGGAACACAAGGACGGATACGGCTGCCAGGACGCCATCAACAAGATGCTGATCACGCAGCTCACCACCACCGACTCCCACGGCTGGCCGCAGCGGTACGCCCTCACCGAGCAGGGCGCAGAGCTGGACCAGAACAACGACGGCCCCCTGTGGTCGGACGACGCGGACGCCGACGACACCAGCGGCACCACGGGCCGTATCAAGGCCCCGTCGTCCGGCCTGTCCGGCGGGCCGGGCACGATGCTCGAACTGGAAGGCATGAAGAGCGTCGGCCAGTTCGCCGCCGCCCAGCCGGAGGTCTTCACTGACCCGGCGCAGCTGTACATCCGGCTGATGGCGCAGGTCACCGAAACCCCGCTCCACGCGTTCGACCCGTCCGGCGACACCCCGTCTGGGGAGTCGCTGAAGGTCGCGGAAGCGCCGCTGGTGAAGAAGGCCATCAACCGCGAAGCGATGCTCAAGGGCGCGATCCAGGAGACGTGGAAGTTCGTCCTGCGGATCCTCGGCGTGACCGTGCCCCGTATCGACGTCAGGTTCGCTCCCGCGCAGGCAGCGACCGGCAAGTCCGACTGGGAAGTCGTCGAGCTGAAGCAGGCCGTCGGCGTCCCCAAGGACCAGACCCTGATCGAGGCGGGCTACGAAGCGGACGTCGTCGCCGACTGGGACCTGTCCACCCCCACCCCGCCTGTAGCGGTCGTGCCGGCCGCTGCTGTCCCTGTAGAGAACCCGCAGATGGAGGCCCCGAATGCCTGAGAACGACAACCCGGACGTCGACGACGTCGAAGACGTTGAGGACCAGGACGTCGAGGAGACAGACGACGACGTCGAGGACGAGGAAGACGAGTGGACGCCGCCCTCGAAGGAGGAGTGGACGAAGCTGTCGAACGCCGCGAAGGCCCGTAAGCGGGAACGTGACGCAGCGAAGCGGGAGCTGGCCACCCTCAAGAACGGCAAGGATGAAGAAGACGAGGACGACAACGAGGCGAAGAAGTGGCGTTCCACCGCTGCACGGAACTCCGCCGCCACTGCTCTTTCTGCTGCCGGATTTCCCGGAACAGCGAAGCAGGCTCGCCTTCTGACGCGTCTCCTCGACCTGAATTCCGCCGAGCCTGACGGGAACGGCGACTTCGACTTCGGCGACGAGATCGAGGAGTTGAAGGAGGAGTTCCCGTCCTTGTTCAAGGAGTTGGGTGAACCTCGCCGCCGTGCACCGAAGGTCACCACTTCGGACCGGGGGCGTACGGCCGGTGGAGGAAATCGAGATCGTGCTTCGGCAAGGCTGTTGAAACAAGCGGGGATCCATTTGTAGCAACACGCTGTTACATTGGGGGTGTCCGTGATGGACACCCCCTTTGGTTTGCGTGATGCGACATTCGGGGGCAGCAGGAAACGGCCGTTCCGTGATGGGCGACCGGGCAAAGCAACTCATGTCCGGGCTCATCGAAAGGGACGACCCATGGCCCGCGAGACTTTTGAGAGTTGGATTCCCGAGGAGTTTGACTCCAAGCCGATCCAGGCTCTTGTCCAGAACTCCGTCATGGAGCAGGTTGCCAAGCGTGTTGTCATGGCGACCGATACGAAGAACGTCGCCCGCGCTGGCGGATTCTCCATCACTGGTGTCGCCAAGGGAGCGGCGTACACCGAGTCGACGGCCACCAACGACACCGTCACGCTGATCGCGAAGAAGATCGGTGGCATTGTCCGTATCGCGAACGAGGATCTCCTCGACTCGCCGGTCGACATCGTCGGGACGAAGAAGATCGAAGCCGCCCGCACCATGGCGAAGTACTTCGACAACGCGACCCTCGCCACCTCCGGCGCGCAGAGCGACCCCACTGTGCCCTACATGTCGGTGTATAAGGTGCTCCGTACGACGAACGCGGCGACCTCCTACACGGCCGACGCGAACGTCATTCGCGGCGCGGTGACGTACGCCAACCTGTCGACGCTGCTGGGCATCTACGAGCAGAGCGACTGGTTCGACCAGAGCCGCACCTTCGTCATTGCGTCTCCGGCGTTCAAGACCGCCCTGCGTGGCGTGCTGGACGGCAACCAGCGTCCGATCTTCAATGACGACCCGCTCCAGCCGACCTTGTTCGGCAACCCGGTCAAGTGGACGCCGGGAGCACGCGTGTCGTCGGTTGCGACGGACAACCCGCAGGGGAACCCGCTGCTCATCATCGGCAACGCGGATCTCCTCCTGAAGGGCGACGCGAAGCTGGCCCCGAACATCGCATCGACGAACCCCGGCTTCGCCATGTCTGCGGAGTCCGGCTTCGAAACTGACGAAACCCTCCTGAAGGGCGTCATGCGGCGTGGCTTCGCCGTAGGCCACGAGAAGGCATTCGCCCTGCTGGAGAAGACCTCCTGAAGCTCCGGGCGGAGCAACGGAGGGCCTCCATGCTCCGCCCGGCCTCAGGCATTCCAAGGAGACGCCGTGGCCGCGCAGAAGAAGACCAAGAAGACCGACGACAGCACCACTGAGATCAACGCCCGGACCACGGACGGCCCGCAGGATGGTCGCTTCCACCGGGAGTACGTCGTGCCCGCCAAGAGCTGGAACGGCGACGTCGGCTCACACGAAGCGAACAAGGTGTCCGTGTTGCAGCAGGCACTCCACAGGGGCCTGCACCCCCGTGGAGACGTGTCCTTCGACGGACAGCACGACCACCCCGATGGGCAGTCCCTTGTCCTGCCGTACTCCGTGGATGTCCTGCTGGCCTCCGAGGATGACCAGCAGGCACAGACCAACACCCCGAGCAAGGCCATCGAGCGCCTCGGCGGCTCCACTCACGGCAAGTAAGGAGCCTCCTGTGGCAGCGGTCGGCTACACCTCGGGCGACCCCCGGAAGGTCAACGACACCGGAGACACCCTCACCGGTGGCCTGGTGCTGTCCGGTGGCGGCTCGAACCTGACCGTCGGCGGATCCGGAGCCGTGACCGGAGACTTGAGCGTGGCGGGCCGTCTCTCCGCAGCAGGCGTTGCCCTGCCCACCACCTTCCCGGGGCGTAGGGCACCGTTCCGGGATCCCACCCGGATCGTCACGCACTTCCAGACCGGGCACGGCTGGGCCACGTCAGGCGGTGTGGATGCGCCGACGACGAACCTGAATGACACGACGGACTTCGCGAAGGGCACGCAGGCCGCGAAGGTCGTCTTCACTGGCAACGGCAACCTCGATATCTCCGGCCTGTCGTCGATCGACCTCACCGGTAAGGCGATCCGCTTTCAGGTGAAAGTCGATGACGCCTCGAAGCTGTCGCAGCTGAACATCCGTGTCGGCACCAGCACAACGAACAACTTCCAGTGGCAGACCCTCGCCTCCACGGCCACATCGAAGCTGTACCGGTCAGGGGAGTGGACCACTGTCACCGTCGGCTGGGCAGATGTCCACGGTGGGGCTGGCACTTTCAGTCTGGACGCGAACCGGGTGCCGTCCGCGACGACCGGGTTCACGTTCATCCGCTTCCAGGTCGTCGCCACGGGCGGTAACTGCACCGTCCACTTCCAGTCCGTCGAGGTCATCGACAACGTCTCTGCGACGTTCCCCAACGGCGTGGTCTCCCTCGTGTTCGACGACTCGTGGGACTCCCAGTACGCGCTGGCCCGCCCGAAGATGGACCAGTACAGCTACCGGGGCACGAACTACCAGATCGTCGAGCGTGTCGGCCAGGCCGGACGACTGACCCTGCCGCAGCTACGGACGTTGCAGGACCAGTCCGGGTGGGAGATCGCCGGGCACGCCTACACCACAGCCATCCACGACAGCCGCCTGACCGCGTTCACGGCCCGGCAGGTCGATGACGAGCTGCGGAACCTGCGGGCGTGGCTGGTCGCTAACGGCTTCCACGGCGACTCCTACGCCTACCCGGGCGGACAGTTCGAGTCGACGACGGACGGCGCTTCGATCGAGCAGATTGTCTCCCGCTACTTCTCCTCCGGCCGCACCGTCCTGTCCGGGTACGGGGCGTCGACGAACGTCCTGTCCGAGCAGTACCCACCACCGCGGCCTTACCGGATCCTCGCCCTCTCCGGGATCTCCGACGCCTCCGGAGGGCAGGGACTCGTCTCCAGCCTCGTTGCGGCAGGCGGGGAATTGGACACCTGCAAGCGCCTTGGGTCGTGGCTGATCCTCACCTTCCACGTCCTCACCACGGGTTCGACCGGCGGAGATGACGGGGTCATCACTCAGGCCAACTTCAACACGCTGATCGACGCCATCAACAGCTACGGCATTCCCGTGAAGACGGTCGCCGACGTCATGCGCTACTACACGTGAGGCGGCCGTGATGACTCTGGTGCGCCTCACGATCCGCCCCTGGGAGCCCGTCGACGTCGATGACGTCGAACTCTTGGACCTTCAGCGTCAGGGCCTGGTCTACACCGACGACTCGGTCCTCTACGCGAACTTTTACATGTACGACGGCGGACCGCCGGCCGATGTCTTCGGTCTCACGGTGAAGGTCGCCAAGAGCGCCGTGGTGCTGGTCGGCCCGACCTCGGACGGCATCTCCCACATCGCGACGGGCGCGTACGGCTGGGCGTGGGGCGAGGAGCACCGCGACGGACCGGGCACCTACCTCGCCGAGTGGGACGCCGTCGACAGCAGCAGCACAGCCGTGCACGCCTCAGAAACGATCACCTTTGAGGCGTCATGAGCTTCCTGCAAGGCACGACCGTCGCATTGACGGCACAGTTCTACGAGTACGCAGGCGGGCCCGGAACCAACCTGGCCAGCCTCACGCTGACGGTCACGAAGGTCGGTGACGGCACGCCCACGCTGGGGCCGCTGTCTACGGGTGTCGGGAACCCTGCGAACGGCTTGTACACGTACGCCTGGTCGACGAGCCTCGCCACTCCGGCCGGGGACTACACCGTCGTCTGGGACGGCACAGACGCCGACCTGGAGCCCGTTCAGGCGTCCGAGGTCATCACCGTCACGGAGGCTGTCACGGCGACGTGGTGCAGCCTCGCAGAGGTCGAGGCGATCACCGGGAAAACCGTGACCGCCGAGCAACTCGCCGCAGCGTCATCGGTGATCACTCTGTACGCCAACCGGAACCCGTCCGCCGTCCAAGGGCTGCGGGTGCGGGATCTGTACTGGCTGAAGCAGGCGTGCGCGTGGCAGGCCCGCTGGCAGTCCCAGCAGCCCGGCTACGACCAGAACTCCGTGGTGTCCGGGACGAACCAGGACACGGTGCAGGTCGGCTACGAGTCGGAGTGGAATATCACCCTGGCCCCGCTCGCAGCCCGAGCCATGAAGAACCTGTCGTGGAAGGGCTCCCGCACCGTACGGATCGATGGTGACGACTCGCGCCGCGTCTTCGATTTCACGAACGAAGCGTCCGACCCGTACTCGCAGTGGCATCCGCTCGGAGGTATCGGCTGATGCGCGCCATCCCGAACACCACGATCAGCGTCCTGCGCGGAACAACCCTTGACGAATTCGGGGACGAGGCGGACAACGCCACCACCGTAGCGTCCGGTATTCCCGCCTCGCTCGTCGAGCAGGTCCGGCAGGCATTCACCCCAGAATCCGCCACACCCCGCGTTGTGCGCTACACCATCGGCCGGGTGAACCCGGACGTCGATATCCGCGAAACTGACCGGGTCAAAGACGAACGAACCAACAGAACATACATCGTCCAAGCCGTCTCACAAACCGGCGGAATCGGCACCGTCAATGACTTGCGCCTCGACTTGAAACATGCGACGTAGCTTTCCATTCACACTGCACGGATACTGAACAACGCAGACATCAACACCCTGGGAAAACCAAGGCAGTCTGCACCGAGACCGACACCCGGAAAGGGGGCGGCCATGCGCGTACGGTTCGAAATAGACCCGTCGTGGCAGCAGCACATAGGGCAGCAAGAAGACGAAGCGCTGGAAAAGCTGGGCGACCAGATCCTGCCCGACATGCAGCGCAACTGCCCCGTGCAGACCGGCCGCCTCAAGGCATCCCTCACCAGCCAGGTCGAAAACCAGACCCTCAGGGTCGGATCCCGAGACGTCGACTACTCCACCGACGTCGAACTCGGCACCTCCGCACGCCCCGCACGCCCCTACATGCGGCCCGCCCTCTACCGGCAGCGGGAGCTGTGATGCCGACGCTCCTGCGCCCCACCACAGAGCTTGTCGCGGTCGCCTGGCTGTCCAGCCTCTTCGACACACCCATCGTGTCCACGACCCTGCCGAAGACCAGCACCGACCAGACGATCTCCTGGGCCGACACCGGCTTCGTCGTCGTGTCCACCGTCGGCGGCACTCCCAACGCGTACATGCCGATGCGGAACCCCGTCGTGTCCGTCGACTGCTGGGCCGTGAACCCCCAGTCCGGGAAGCCGCCATGGGGACGGGCGAACAACCTCGCCGAGACGATCGTCGCCGCCTGCTACGACGTGCCGAACATCAGCCGGCCCCTGACCCTCCCTGGCGGTTTCCCTCCGGCGCGTGTCCTGACCGCCTACCCGCTGGGTGAACCACAGAGGGTGCGGGACGACCAGGCGTCCTACGCCCGCTACAACGTCCCGATCGCTCTCATGTGGAGGGCTGAGGGATGAAGCGGTACGCCCTGTGCTCGGAGAAAGCCGACCTGCTGTCGTGGGGCGGGAAAGTCATCGTCCACGACAGCAAGGCCGAGCTGGAATTCCTTATGCGCGGGGCCCGGGTCGTGGAGTGCCCCCGTGACATTCCCGACGACCAGACACTCCCCATCCGTTTTCACCCCGATATGGCCACCGTCACGTGGCCGTTGGACAGGAGGAACTTTCCATGAAGGTGCGCACCACGCTGCGGCCCCACGAGGAGATTGACGTCGACGAAGGCGAATACCTCGACCTCAAGCGACAGGGACTCCTTCTCCCGGAGCTGACCGCCCCCGAACCGCCGAAGACCACAAAGAAGGAGAACTGACATGGCGCAGTCCGCCACCAACCTGATCGCCGGGCCCGCCCTCCTGTACACCGGGGCGTTCGGTGCCACGGAGCCCGCCGACACTGCCGTCAACGCCACCCCTGCGGCCTCCGCGTGGACGGAGGTCGGCTTCACCCAGGACGGCGTGAAGCTCGTTGGCGACCAGGCGTTCCTGGAGTTCGAGGTCGACCAGACCAACACCACGCCGGAGCGCCGCCAGACCAAGCAGGACTGGATGGTGGAGACGACTCTGGCGGAGGCGACTCTGGAGAACCTCAGCCTGACCATGAACGGCGGCACCACGGCCTCCGGTGCGGGCTTCAAGTCGTGGGAGCCGAACGAGACGACGTCCGCGACGCAGCCCACCTACAAGGCTCTGATCATGGACGGCTACGCCCCGCAGCAGTTCCGTCGCCGCGCAATTGTGCGTAAGGCGCTGTCGACGGACGGGTTCGAAGTCGCCTACGTGAAGGACAAGCAGACCGTCCTCGCCGTGAAGTGGGCGGCGCACTGGGTTTCCTCGTCCATTCGGGCCGTCCACATCGTCGACCAGACGTCGTAATTCACCAGCACGGGAGAACCATCATGGCTGCACCTCGTAAGAAGACGTCCGCCGTTCAGCGGAAGGCCGTTCCGGCGGTTGCGGGCGGTTTCGAGCCGCTGCACTTTTCGTCGAAGGCGCCGACCGAAGAGCGGGTGCCGATCTTCTACATCGACGACGACGAGTACACGATCCCGAAGTTCATCTCGAAGTCCCTTTCCCTGAGTGTCATGGACCGGGCCCGGGATGTCGGCATGGAGATAGCCGTCACTGAGGCCATGGAGGAACTCCTCGGTGAGGACGGATATAAGGCGCTCCTGGATTGCCCGTCGATATCGGATGATGACTGGGACGCATTCCAGACCATCTTCCGTGACCTGGTCTTCGGTAAGCCCGAGGAGCAGGGAAAAGGACGGCGGTAGTCGAAGTCCGCGTCCGTGAGGTCATCTGGGTCCTGGACTACCTGGATGACTTGGACGCCGACTTCCTCGCTTTCTACGGCATAGACAACGAAATGCAGGACCTGGCGGGCCCTCGCTTCTTCGCATTGGCGGAGCGCACTTTTGCGTATGGAGGGGTCATGGCTCGCAGGGCAGAGAACGAACAAGAGGGGCAGCAAGGAGGAACGCTTGCGGCCCCCGTGCCTGCCGTCCCCGCCACCGAGCGAACGCAAGAGCAGTGGCAGGCAATGGAGGCGGCAAAGCCCACCGTTCCCACGGCTGCGGTTGTGGCAAGCAGCGCTCCAGGTTGGATTTCCGTCAGCAAGGTGAGCGGCTGACATGGCCGGGTTCCGTATCGCCGAGGGCTACATCGAAGTCACCGTCGACGACAGTCGTGTCGCACCGGGCATCCAGCAAGCCTTGCAGTCGGCTCGCTCCTCGACCAGCCGTGACGCGCAGCGCCTTGGCCAGCACATCGGCCAGCAGATCAACCAGGGCATCAACGACGGCACCCGAGACGGCGCTTCACAGGCCGGGCAGCAGGGCGGCCAGACGTTCTCTCGTGGCTTCACCGCATCGGCGGGCGCAGCCCTCAAGGGTGGCGTAGCGGGTCTGGCTGCTGCTGCGGGCGCCGTGTTCGTGAAGGGCTTCGGTCAGGCCCTGGAGCAGGGCAACGTCACGGCACGCCTCCAGGCCCAACTGGGGGCGACGCCGAAGGAAGCGAAGAAGTACGGCGACGTCGCCGGTCAGCTGTACACGCACGGCATCACGGACACCTTCGAAGAGGGCGCTGCCGCGATCAAGGCCGTGATGCAGCAGGGCCTGGTCCCGGCGGGCGCAACGAATGCGCAGATCCAGTCGATCGCAGGGAAGGTCACGGACCTTTCGAAGACGTTCGACATGGACCTCGGCGGGGCGACGAACGCCGTCTCGCAGATGATGAAGACGGGGCTTGCGAAGAACGCGCAGGAAGCCCTGGACATCATGACGCGGGGCGCGCAGACCGGCGCGGACAAGGCCGGGGACCTCGCGGACACGTTCAACGAGTACGGCACCCAATTCCGCAAGGTCGGCTTGGACGGCAAGACCGCAATGGGTCTGCTGTCTCAGGGCTTGCAGGCCGGCGCGCGGGATGCGGACATCGTCGCGGACTCCATCAAGGAGTTCTCGATCCGTGCGGTCGACGGGTCGAAGACGACGGTGGCGGGCTTCCAGGCGTTGGGTCTGAACGCCGACGATATGGCGTCGAGGATCGCGAAGGGCGGCAAGTCCGCCTCGCAGGGCCTGGACCTGACCTTGGACCGGCTGCGGGGCATCAAGGACCCTGCGGAGCGTTCCAGGATCGCCGTGCAGCTGTTCGGCACGCAGGCCGAGGACATGGGCGATGCGCTGTATGCGCTGGACCCGTCGAAGGCGGTGAAGACCCTCGGGGACGTGGGCGGGGCCGCGGAGAAGATGGGGAAGACCCTCCACTCCGGTCCCTCGCATCAGATCACCGTGTTCAAGCGGACCCTGGAGCAGGGTGTCGTCAACTTCATCGGCGGGACGGTCCTGCCTGCGTTGATGTCGTTCGGTAGCTGGCTGAAGAACACGTTCGGCCCGTTCTTCACCACGGCGAAGACGGCGGTGGCCGGGTTCTTCAACCAGATCGGCGGCAAGGACACCGCCATCAACGGGGCGAAGAGCGCCCTGAGCGGGCTGGGGAGCACGGTCCGGGACGCGGTGAACCCGGTGTTCCAGGCCGCCGTCAGGATCTGGCGGAACGACCTCCAGCCTGCTGTGGCGAAGCTCGCTGCGACGTTCCGCAGCGACATGATGCCCGCGCTGAACAAGATGTGGGGCATCGTGAAGAACGATGTCCTGCCTGCCTTTTTGGCGTTGTGGTCGGGGCTTCAGCAGGCGCTGCTTCCCATCATGGGGAAGATCGCGTCCATCATGATCGGCACGGTCTATCCGGCCATCATGAAGATCTACCGGTCGATCGCTGACACGCTGAAGCCGATCTTTGCTGCGCTGGCGAAGACGATCTGTGAGGACATCGCACCCCGGCTGAAGGAGTTCGGCGGGAAGCTCTCCGAGCTGGTCGGGAAGATGCAGCCGGTGATTTCGGTGGTGTCTACGGTCATCACGTGGCTGGTGAAGCTCGCGGGGAAGATCCTCGCGACGGTGATTCCGCCGCTGATCCGTCTGACGGGGAAGGTTCTCGTCGGGCTGATTGACATCATCATCAAGGTGATCGGGAAGATCACGGATGTCATCGGCTGGTTCGTGAAGTTCGGGACCGGTGTCGTCAATGCGGTGAAGAAGATCAAGAGCGGCTTCGACGACATGTGGTCGAAGGTCAAGTCGGTGTTCTCTTCGGTCACGAAAAAGGTGTCGGAGGTGAAGTCGTGGCTGTCCGCGAAGTTCACCGACATCAAGAACGCGATCACAGCGCGCTGGTCGGACGCCTGGAATGCCATCACGAAGAAGGTCGTCGACTTCTTCGTGTGGCACGCCAAGAAGATCACCGATTCGTGGGCGTGGTTGCGGAAGAAGTTCACGGACGTCAAGAACGCGATCACGAAGACGTGGTCGGATGCGTGGTCGGCGATCCGGTCGAAGCTCACCGACATGTGGTCTTTGATCTCGAAGAAGGTCACGGAAGCCTTCGCGTGGCTGCGGAAGAAGTTCACTGACCTGAAGCACGCCATCACCAAAACGTGGTCCGACGCATGGGGTGCGATCCGTACGAAGCTGTCCGACGCCTGGTCCGCGATCAGCAAGAAGGTCACGGACTCATTCTCGTCGCTGCGCGGCAAGTTCACCGACGTCAAGAACAGCATCACGAAGACCTGGTCGGACGCCTGGTCCGCGATCCGTACGAAGACCACCGACCTGGTGAGCAAGGTGCTGAGCAAGGTCACCGAATTCAAGGACAAGGTGAAGACGGCATTCACCGCGGCGAAGGACGGCATCAAGGAAACCTGGGAAAAGGTCCAGGGCGTCGTCAAGAAGCCCATCAACTACGTCATCGACCCGATCTACAAGACCGGCATCAAGGGCCTGTGGGACAAGGTCGCCGGGTTCGTCGGCATGGACAAGCTCCCCAGCGTGAAGAAGCTCGCCGCTGGTGGCACCGTCGGTACGGAGCCGGGCGTCTTCAACGCGCCGACGGCGATCGTCGGCGAGGGCAACCCGAACTACCCCGAGTACGTGATCCCCACCGACCCGAAGCACCGCAAGCGCGCCCTGGGCCTGTACGAGCGGGCCGGGACGCAGTTGATGGACGAGGGCGGCATCCTCGGGAAGGTCGGCGGCGCCATCAAGGGCGGCATCGGCAAGGTCACCGGGGCGGCCTCGGCCGTCGGCGGGTGGATGAAGGACAAGGCCGGCGACCTCGCAGCCGGTGCGTTGGAGCCGTTCTTCAAGGCCGGTATGAAGATCGTGACCGGTCTGCTGGACAAGATCCCGGGCGCATCCACGGGGTTCGGCAAGATGATGAAGGCCGTCCCGCAGAAGTACGGGAAGGGCATCCTGTCGTGGCTGAAGGGCAAGGACGAGGAGTCTTCCGGCGGCGGGGATGTTGCTGCCGCGCTGAAGTGGGCGCGTACGCAGGCAGGGAAGCCGTACCAGTGGGGCGGCGCGGGGAATCCCAGCTGGGATTGCTGCCTTGTTGGAACTGTGAGGATTTATGGACCCAATGGGGCGACCCCTATCCAAGATGTCCGCGCGGGCGACGAGGTGTATGCCTACGTCGACGGAAGGCTCACGCCGCAGACGGTGACAGCGGCGTGGCAATCCGAGACGCAACGAGTGCTCAAGGTGCGTACCAGGAATCGAAATGTCGTCGCGTCGGCCAATCACCCGTTCATGCGCATCGTGCAGGTCGAACCGTCCCGCCCAGTGACTGGCGGTAGTCGCGGTGAGCGAACTCTCGCAAAGTTCGACGTTGAGTGGGCTCGCTTGGACGAACTCCAGCGTGGTGATCTCTTGGTGCAGCCTCGCGCAATGGACACGGTTTCGGTCGAGCAGCCGACGTTGCCGGACGGTACTGATGTTACGGAGGACGTGGCGTGGTTGCTGGGCCTCTTCGTCGGTGACGGCTATTTGACCAACAACACCATCCGCATCTGCGTTTACAACGACAACAGCGTGCGAGCGCAGCGCATTTTCCGGTCCCTCGGCGTGAACAGCTTTACTTCTAAGAAGCATGGCGTCGTGGCATCGAGCGTGTCGCTCGTTCAGACGCTTGAGGCGATGGGGTTGCGGCTTCCCGGCCCGAATAAGCGGGTCCCTTCAGCTGTCTGGGCGTGGAACGAAGCATTGCAACAGGCGTTCCTCGATGGTTACTGCGCTGCTGACGGACACCGGCCGGCAGATCCGGCGAAGCATGGAGATCGAACGTACGCCTCGGCCTCGCGGGAGCTGCTGGAAGACGTCCGAGCTATGCACATGATGCTGGGCCAGCCTGTCTCCAATATCACCACGAACTACAGGACGAAGCCGATCACCATCAAGGGCGTCGAGGTCAAGAACGCTCGGCCGCTGCACTCCTTCACGGTGTGGCCGGGCGTAGGTCGTGGCGAGGTTGTCTTCCGCCGTAACCCCGGTCTGGCCGCGTGGCTGGACGCTAGCGACTTCACGGTGGCCAAGGTTCTGGAGGTCACGGAGGAAGGTATCCAGGACACTTATGACCTCGAAGTAGCAGGTGCACACAACTTCGTGGCAGACGGCGTCGTCGTGCACAACTCGGGGTTCATGGGCGGTATCCAGAAGAAAATCGACGGGAAGAACCCGAACGGTCGGATCTGGTCGACGTTCTCGTTCTCCGGTGCGCGCGCCCCGTCTGGGTGGGTGCGGCACCTGAAGTCGCCGTTCCAGGTCGGTATCACCAACCGGGGCAAGGGCCACACGGCCGGAACTCTCGGCGGGGTCAATGTGGAGTCCCGTGGCGGGGACGGTGTCCTCGTCGGTCCTCGGGCACGCGGCTACAACAGCAGTCTCTTCACCGACTGGTACGGGTACAAGCCCGCCAAGTCCAGTGGCGGGGACTGGTCCGCGAAGGGCACAGGCGTCGCGAGGTGGCGTCCGCACGTTATCAAGGAGCTGAAGCACCTGGGCCTGTCCACGGGTTGGCAGGACACGGTGCTGCGCCGCATGAACCAGGAGTCGGGCGGCGACCCGAACGTCGTCAACAAGTGGGATTCCAACTGGCATGCCGGGCACCCGAGTGTCGGGTTGATGCAGGTCATCCGGGGGACGTTCGACGCCTACGCCGGGTCGCACCGGAACACGGGCCCGAAGAAGTACGGGGTGTCGGTCCAGCCGAACGCGAACATCCACGCGGGCCTGAACTATGCGAACAAGCGGTACGGGTCGCTGGCCGGGCTGAACCGGCCGGGCGGCTACGACGCGGGCGGCTGGCTGCCCCCGGGGTCGACGCTCGCCGTCAACAAGACCGGCAAGCCTGAGGCGATCCTGACGAACGAGCAGTGGTCGGCGATCGAACGGTTCGCGAACACGGGCGACCCCATGGAAGTCCACGTCCACTTCAACTCGACGTTCCCGCCGACGCGTGAGCAGGCGAAGCAGGCCGCGAAGTGGCTCGTCGATGACATGCGTGAAGAGATCCGTAAGAAGGAGAGGGCGCACCGATGAGTGACTTCGGCACGATCACCGTGGGCCGGATCGCCCTACGGGAAGTCTTCTCCGTCCAGGAATCCGGAGGGGACTCCCGGAAGCTGTCCGTCGACGGGCAGGAAGCCTCCACCGACCTCACCCGGGCACAGGTCATGGCCCGGCACGACAGCCTCCTCGCCCTGGAGGGCACCGTCGTCCCGGTCACCTTCACCAACAAGACCGAATGCAACGGCTACTACACCGTCGAGTCCGTCGGCGCGGACCTCACGGAGTGGCCCGGCGGCACGACCGTGAAGACCGACTGGAAGCTGTCCCTGACCCGCCTCGGCACCCAGGGAGAGACAGACCTTCAGACGCGTCTGACGGGGGCCCGCCGCTCCAACCCGTACAACCTTGCGGGGGAGCGGTGGCATGCCCCGCCGATCGGCCACTACGGCTACTACACGGGCTCCACCAACCCCACCTCGATGACGAGGACCGGGGAGGACGGGGCGATCACCGTGTACCGGGCGGTCCCGTCCACGTTCTCCCCGCGCTGGGGGTGCGCAGCCGGGGACTACATGCGAGGCCGGGTGCAGTTCCGATCGGCCGGATCAGAGCTGACCGGTGTGGATCAGGAGTGCTCCACCACGGTGTGGCAGCTGTCGAACGGCCTCGTGAACGTGGTCCCGTCGGCTTCCGCGAGCCTGGACGTGCAGGCGTACACGGGCGGGGCGTGGCGGTCGAAGCTGTGGAGGGTGTTCTCCGACACCTCAACCGAGGTGACGTCGTGGGATGCGGTGACGCTCCTCCACAACGAGCCGGAGGCGGTCTGTGTCCGCTTCACGAAGAGCCTCAACCCGGGACGCCTGCACCTGGACCTGACCTTGCGGCGGGGTTCCCGGTTCGTGGAGGGCTACCTCCACCGGGGCACTGCTGACACGTTGACGGTGCGGCTCGCGACGATGGAGAACAACACGGCCCCCGCGTCGGGCGAGTACGTCACGGCCAGCGGGAACGACGCGGCGGGGAACCGGTTCATCATCGGCTCCGCCAGCAACTTCACCCCGCACGCCTCCGGTGGGCTGTCGCTGGCTGCGACGACCCGCCTGGACTTCTTCCTCGGTGCCGTCGCCGGAGGCGGTACAGCAGCGGCAGGGGATACGGCGCCGGTGCTGCGGGACCAGTACCTGGGGGCGCTGCCCGAGCGGATCTACGGGGTGCGGCGATGAGCGTCAACGAGATCGGAAACATCCTCGGCGCGTGGGACGTCACCCTGTCCCCAGGCACACCCCGGGATGTCCTTGACGCTCTGCTGGAGTTCGGCCGGCTCGTGATCCTGCCGGGGCGTCTGGACCCCGTGCAGTACGGCGACACGCTCCTCACTGCGGCCCGCTACACCGGGGTGCTGCGGGAGAAGGAGTACGCCTCCGACGGGTCGGTCACTCTGTCCGGGTCGTCGATGGTGGTGTGGCTCGGCGACGAGGACGGCAAGGGGCCGATCATCGAGAACGCCGTCACTGCGGCGTCGGGGACGTTCGCGAACGCCGTGAACGCGGTCCTGCCCGATGCTGTGACAGCCGGGACGATCTACTCGGTGCCCGGGACGGCCGCGTACACGATCCAGTGGAAGACACCCCGGCAGGCGTTGGACACGATCTGCGACCTGTACGGCACGCCGACGTACCCGGTGGAATACCGAGTCAACGGGGACGCCACCGTGGACGCCGGGCGGGTCGATGACCTGTACGGCACCGTCCCGAAGACGATCGTCGTCGCGAAGGATGCAGGCTACGACCTCGACCTGCTGGCGCTGCCGGGAAAGTTCGGCACGAAGCGGGACGTGGAGGACTACACGACCCGCGCCATCGCAATGTCGCAGGGCGAAGGCGACGCCATCTCCACCGCCGTCGTCGACCAGGCCGACATCGGCGCATCGAACCCCTACCTCGACCCGTTCGGTCAGCCCGTCGTCTTCACGCGTCTCATCGACTCCTCCGACACTGAACCCTCCCAGCTCGCCACCGTGGCGAGGCTTCAGCTGGGCCGCTTCCAGGGCACCAACGACGAACTCACCCTGTCGACGACCGAGTACGACATTGCTGGCGACGTGTCGGCCGGGGATTACATCTGGGCCTATGACCCGGACGCCGGTCTGTACGACCTCGCGAACGAGATCGTGTTCCGGGGTCAGCGGTTGAACCCGATGAAACTGCGGGTGCTGGAGACGACGTGGCCGATCGTGCAGGGCACGACCGTGGCGTACCGGCACGGCGACGGCACGTGGATCGACCTGTCCGATTACGTGGACTTCGATGCGGTGGGGGAGACGAGCCTGAAAGTCGCAGGCTACGACCGGTCCCTTACCTCGTCGACGACGACCCCGCCGGGGGACCGGGTCAACGGCGACACCAGCATCCCCGCAACCCCGGTGTTTGGGACGTTTGCAGGGAACGTGTACGAGTCCTCCGATGGGGAGACGAAGGCGCAGATCCTTGTCACCTGGACGGAGCCCCTCAACCAGGACGGGTCGACGATCGTTGACGGCGACCACTACGAGATCCGGTGGCGGCCCAACGTGGATGCCCCGTATCCGGCGACGTGGACGGAAGCCGCCCAGGGCACGTGGGACGAAGTGTTCACGTGGGATCAGCCCCGCGTCGCACCGATCACCAGTACGGATTGGCACACCTTCTACGCCGGATGGGACACCGACCAGTTCCTCCTTCAGGAGCTGACTCCGTCGGTGATCTACGAGTTCCAGATCCGGGCCGTGGACGGGGCGACTCCGGCGAACAAGTCGCAGTGGTCGGTGACGCAGGCGTTCACCGCGCCCCGCGACACGATCCCCCCGTCGACCCCCGCCGCACCCGAGGTCGACGGGTCCAGGATCGCGATTCAGGTCGTCCACCGGCTGGGCGTCAGCACGGGCGGCACCTTCAACCTGGAGGCCGACACCAACCACCTGGAAATCCACGTCTCCAACAACCCCACCTACTTCCCCGACGAGACGACCCTCGTCGGCCGGCTCCTGTGCGGGGCAGCTCTCCGGTCGCAGATCGCGGTGGTCGGCACGTTCCCCGTCGAGGAGGTCGACGAACGGTATGTGAAGGTCGTCGCCGTCGACCGCAACGGCAACAAGTCCCCGGCCTCCGACGCGGCGACCGCGACGGCCGAGCTGATCGACGACGCCCACATCTCCGATCTGTCCGTCTCCAAAGTCACCGCAGGGGAGATTACCGCCGACTGGCTGCTGTCCGCGTCCATCCGGACCGGAGAGACCGGGCAGCGCCTGGAGCTGAACGCCCAAGGGCTTCAGGCGTACGACGAAGACGGCGCCCAGACCATCAACCTGTCGTCCGACCCCGAGGTGTCGGGGAACTACATCACCTTCCAGGAAGACGGCGTTGCCCTCGCAGGTATCGACGAGGACGGCAACATCTCCGGGCAGACCGTGTCCGCTGACGCTGTCGTCATCGACGGCGACGACCTGATGACGACGATCCTCAACCGCTTCCCCCGGGGACTCCTCGCCATCGCCTACCAGTCGACGGACGACTCGGCGACGACCGGCGCCGACGAGATGGCCGTCCTGGAGCTGAACTGCGCCCTCGAAGACGGCCGCATGTACCGCCTCGGCACCACCACCATCCAGGCGACCGGTACCCACGTCGGGGACGTGTTCGCGTTGCGTATCCGGGACGCGGAGCCGATCTCCCCGGACGTCAACTCCAACCTGCTGGCGCGTGGCTCGCTGCCGATCGTCGCGGACAACTCGTTCCCGTCCCGGAACTCCGGCCACGTGTCGGTGATCTTCTCTTGTGACGACTCGAAAGCAGTCGGGATCACGAACCTGCACTCCGGTACGCACCGCATCTTGCTGACGTTTGCCCGCGTCGAAGGCACCGGCACAGCGTTCCTGTCGACGACGGGCGGGTTGATCAACCCGATCACTCTCACGTTCGAGGACTTGGGCCCGCTGATCCAGAACACGGCCGTCGAACAGTCCGGTACGGGCGGCGGCACCGCCCCGGTGAAGACGTACACGAAGACGTACCCGGCGACCTGGTCCGGGTCGTACAGCAGCAGCGGCGCCTACAACAGCTTCTACTCCGCGTACGTCGCGCAGGGCGATGCTCCTGGCACGTCGTACGGCAACCAGCGTGGCCTGATCGGCTTCGACGCCTCACAGATCGCAGACGACGTGTCGGGGGCGACGGTGCAGTCCGTGACGCTGACGATGAACGCCGTCCACTGGTACCAGTCGACCGGCGGGACCGCGGTCCTCGGCACCCACAACTATTCGGCGCGCCCGTCGACGTGGACGAACTCCCGCGTCACTCAGGACCGGCTCCAGTACGCGAACTGGCCGCGCCCGGGGAAGCGCACCGTCGCGCTACCTATCTCGTGGGTCGGGGAGATCGCCGTCGGGATCACGACTGGCATCGCGGTGGGGCCGGGCCCGTCGAGCAGCACCGTCTACTACGGACGGTTCGACGGGGCCAGCTCGTCGAACAGGCCCGTTCTCACTGTTAAGTACACGAAGTAGGAGGGGCCATGACCGGCACCAACACCACACGGCTTGGCCTCTACAAGCCGGACCCGAACGACAACATCAACGTCACCACCGACGTGAACAACAACCTCGACAAGCTGGACGTGCAGGTCGGTACGACGGTGTGCACGTCGTCGACCCGACCGAACGCCCCCTACTCGGGGCAGAACATCTACGAGACCGACACCGGCCGTTTCCTGCTGTCCAACGGGACCCTCCCCGCGTCGGGGTCGTGGCGGGATCCGCTGACGGCTACGAACGTCACGATCAGCAGCAGCGGCGGCACCACCACAGTGCCCGCGAGGCTCCTGTCGCAGCGTCCGTCCAGCACCAGCACCGCCCTGGACGTGCAGGTGACCGGGGACTCTGTGGCCCGCTTCAACGTGAACCAGTCCGGGAAGATCGAGTGGGGCTCTGGTGCGGCGACCCGGGACACGAACCTGTACCGCAGCGGAGCGAACATCCTCACCACCGACGACACACTGACCGTCGGCGGGGACCTGACCGCGACGGGCGCCGTGTCGGGCTGGAACGTGCCGGCCTACGTGTACAAGGCGGCGTCGACGGACCGTGGGTCGACGACGACGCTGACGGCGGACCCGGATCTGACGTTCACCCTCGCGGCGAACGCCGTGTACATCGTCGAGTTTCATCTGTTCGTCGGCTCCGGGGCCACCGGGCTGATGACGACGGACTGGACAGTGCCGTCCGGGGCGACCGGCTTCAAGGCCCTGACAGGTCCGGCGTCGACTGCGGCGGGCGACGGGGGAGCCCACAACCTGGGTGACGACGTCAACGGCCGGTTCGGTGTGCACGGCTTCGCGACGACGGCGACCTACGGGTACCGGAACGCGAACACGAACCTGCTGCACGCGATCGAGACCGGCACGGTCATCACGACGACCGGCGGGACGTGCACGCTGCGGTGGGCGCAGGCCGTATCGAACGCGACGAACACCCGCATGGGGTTGGGGTCGTGGGCCCGCGCCACCCGCATCGCCTGACCACGGAGGCTCCGGTTCGAGGGTTTCATAGAGAAACCCTCGAACTCTCGTAGGTCAGAGCTTCTCGGCGAGGGCCCGGTAGCGGTCCAGAACATCCGAGGCGAGGACGATCGCCCGCTGGGGGAAGAAAGTGAAGTGCGAGACGACCGCGTTCCCGATCAGGATGTTCGGCGAGTCCAGCACCTGCGGCTGGTGCACCGTGTGCCAGTGCTCCTCCTCATCGGGCACCAGGATCCCGGGGCCCGCAGGGAGGCTCTGGTAGAGGGAGCCGAGGGACGCGAAGCACGACACGGAGAACTGCACGCCCGGCTTGATCGGGTAGTCCTGGTACGTGTACAGCTCCGACACCGTGCCTGCCTCGATGTGGTCGAGGAGCAGGTGGTGGATGTCGACGGCGAACTGCCCGTTGGCCCACCCTGTGGCGTCCATGCAGTACGGCTCGCACGCGCCGAACTCCTTCGGGATCACCCCGACCTGCTGAAGGAACCACGACACGATCGCGTTGTTCCAGATCGCCGGGAAGATCGCGGTGGCGTGCGGCATCTGGAGCCGCTTCCGCGTCAGGTTCTCCACAGCGTCTTCGTGGACGTACACCAGGTCGTCGTCCATCCGGATGTACACCGCATCCGGGTCGGTCATGTACCGGTAGGCGTAGCCGGTGTTGCGCTGCTTCTGCCCGTGGATGGACACCCCGTCGGGCCGCTCCTTCAGCTGGAACCACGGATACCGGGCCGCCAGCTCATGCGCGTACGCAATGTCCTGCTCCTGGCCGGACGGGTCGGTGTTCATGTACGCCCACACCTCGTCGATCAGGCCGCGCTCCACGTCACGGCGCAGGTACTGGATGAGGATGTTGTAGGTGTCGCGGCGCCCGTACGGCGTCCACACGACGACCTTGTGTCCGTCGATCATGGGAGTGCTCCTGTGCTGTGAGAGAGGGACTGGTCTCCCACCACGTCCTCCCACCGCAGCGACAGCGCCTGGAGGATGTTGCGGGATGCGCGGGCGCGGGCGGCGATCCCCATGGACTGCCGCAGCGCAGGGTCGTCGACGAGCTGCTTCAGGTACTTCCCGAACAGGTGCTCCTGCCCGGACGGGACGAGGAACCCGTTCTCCTCATGGGTGATCCAGTCCCGGTAGGCGCCGACGTCGGACACGATCAGCGGAATCCCGAAGAACCCGGCCTCCAACGCTTTCGTAGGGAACTTCGCCCGGTTGAAGACGGTGTCCCGATAGGGGGCGACCCACACGTCGAACTGGTACGCCCACCCCGCGTAGGCGCTGAACCCGTCGACCCAGCCGGTCGTCCCGATCCGCGGGTGCCGAACGCCGGCCTCCCGCGCCTGGGGTCCTGTAGGGCCGACGAGGAGGACTTCGACCTTGCCGGGCTTGTAGTCGGCGATCCGGTTCAGGGCGCGGGCGGCGAGGGGCAGCTCGTGGAGCGTGGAGGTGGTGACGGCGCACCCCACGGTGAGCATGTCGGGGGTGTAGTCGCGGGGCAGGCCGAGGTGTTGGGCGGGGAGCCCGTTCTCGATGACGCGGACGTCGTCGTGGTAGTCGCGTACGACCTGGGCGAGAGTTTCGGAGCAGACGGTCACGGTGTCCGCGTACTTCAGGTTGTCGATCAGACCGGGCAGCAAACGCGTCGTCCAGTCCCGGTGGGCGGCCTCGTTGCTCGGGTCGATGTGGAAGTAGTCGTCGTCAAGGTCCAGGACCAGGCGGCGGCCTTCGTCGTGGAGGTGCCGCCACAGGCGGGACGGGCCGGGCAGGCAGACCCGGGAGCCCACGATGGTGTCGGCGTCCTGCCACGGCGCGGACATGACGGTGGAGGCACCGACCTGGTGGCCGCGCCACGCGAGGCCGGTGCCGGGCATGGTGCACCGGTAGAACCCTGAGCCGCCTTCGTCGGCGGCCCAGAAGAACGTCTTCATGCGGCTGTCTGGTAGGAGGGCAGCCAGTTCGCGAGGAACCAGTCGACGGTGTGGGAGATCCCGGTCTCCAGGTCGACGAAGTCTCCGGCGGACAGGCCGATCTGCTCCAGGGTGCGGGTGTCGGCCTTCACGACCGCGTTCGGGACCTCGCCGGGCCGCATCGGCAGGTGCTCGATCTTCACGGGCGCGCGTCCGGTCTTCACGGACACCGTTCCTGCAACAAGACGCGCTACGTCCAGGACGGTCGCGGACTTGATGGGCCCGCAGTCCACGGGGGCCTTCGTCGGCCCGTGTTCGGCGGTCCACTCCAGGGCGGTCGCGAAGGTCCGGGCGACGTCGGTGACGTACACGCAGTCGGAGACCTGGGTGCCGTAGCCGTATACCTCGATCGGCGCTCCGGTCAGGGCCCGGCATATGAACGCGGGCATGATCTTGCGGACCTTGGAGGTGCCGTAGGGGGCTGCGACGGACTGGCGGGGCCCGTACGCGTTGACGGGCCGGACGATCGTGATCCGGCCGCCTCGGTAGGCGTTGTGCATGCGGGCGAAGTCTTCGGCTGCCGTCTTCGAAATGGTGTAGGAGCCGGTTCCGTGGTTTCGCATCCAGTGATTTCCCACTCCGGCGTACACGACGGGAAGCTGATAGTGGGAGGCGGCTTCGAAAACGTTCAGCGATCCGAGGATGTTCGTTTCTGCTGAAGGCTTCGGGCACTGGATTGTTTCCTGTGTGCCGAGGACGGCGGCGAGGTGAATGATGCCGTCGACGTGGGCGGCGAGTTCGAAGACTGCGCGTTCGTCGGTGACGGTACCGAGCATCCGGGTGATGTGGTCGCGGCCTTCCGGGTCGGCGTTGGCGATGATTTCCCGGTCGACTCGGCCGAGGTGGTCGAAGACGATGGCGGAGTGTCCGCGTGCGACGAGGTCTTCGATGATGTGTCCGGCGATGAAGCCTGCGCCGCCTGTTATCCCAACGCGCATGTCAATGGTTCCTTTTCTGTGCTGGTCTCTCTGAGGCCATGGTAGAGAAAGGGACCGACAATGCGTGTTTGTCTTATTTCGTCGTGGAGAAGCCCCCTCCGGCGACGGCGCGTACGGCGGAGGGGGCTTCAGGGTTCACCAGCACAGGAGGAACCCGATTCGATTATGCCCGAGGGGTGCCGTTCAGGGAGGCCGTGTGTTTCTTCGGCTTCGCCTTCTTCTTCGGCTTGGGCTTCACGGCCTTCATCGCCGCAGGCGCAGGCTCACTTGCCGAGTTGGACCGGACACTCATGCGGGAGCTGGTTGCCAGGACCTCGTTGATGATCTGCTGCTTCAGTGCGAGCTGGTTTTCTTTGTCGAGGCCCTCTGTGACGCGTTCGGCGGTAAGGAAGTAGCTGTTGAGTACCGGTTGGTCGAAGTATCGGTTCAGCTGGCCGATCGACTCTTTGTACATCGCCAGGTAGGTACGGGACAGGTATGCGGCGAACATGGTGCTGAAGAGCGCGAGTGCGCCGATGAACCAGCGAACCTCTTCAATGGGTACCTTCACACCGCTGATGGCGGCTGCCACGAGAAGAGCAAGACCGGTATGCATGGCGGTCCGGGATGACTTGAACGACTTGTCGGCCTGTTCGGTGACGATGTCGTGGTACGTCTTGATCTGGTCTTGGTTCCATTCCATCAACGTAGCCAGCTCGGTGGTTTTTCTGAGCTGCTCCATCGCCTGAGAATGACGCTCCTTCTCGGCCTTCAGTCTTTCCGAGAAGTGCACGTTCTGGTTCTTCATGTATGCGCGTCGTGTTACAAGCCATGGAATGGAGAATCCTACGATGATGGCCATCGCGACGCCGACGGTCAGTGAAAGAGCGAGAACGTCACCGTAGTCGAAGGAGTCCTTCGACTCGCCACCAGAGGAACCCGCAGCCGAAGCAACTGAAAGGGTACCTAGTACGCCGCCTGCTACTCCGGCTCTCATCGCAAACATCGCCGACTTGCTCTTCCTGTGGCGGGCGAGGTCGGTTTGTGCTCTTTCTCTTTCGGCCCGAATTGCTGCCATGTTGGATGCGTCCATGTGTCCCCCTGATCAGGGACGGCAGCGTAGCGGCGTGCGAGTCCTACTTGCAGGTGTACTTCAGGGTTCGTACCCGGTTCGTGACAACGTCGCCGATGGCCCTTGCTGCGGCCGTCTGCTCCTTGTCGAGCGCCACAACGAGCCGGTCGAGATCGTCACCGAGCCCCTCGGAGAGCGAACCCACCGCACCTGGGCCTGTGGCTCCGACCCTGTGGAAGGTCTTCGCGCCGTCGCGGTAGTCGTCCGTCCACGACACCGGGGTCCCGCCCTCAGCGAGGAGTTGCAACGGCGTCTCTAGGCGCTCCAGCGCCGCGTTCACCGTGGCGCACGCTTCCGCCCGGGTGGTCCGCGTCACCGTCTCTGTCGCCGACGCAGAGACGGTGACGCGGTTCTCCTGCTCTGGCTGGCTGACCGGACCCTCATCACAGCCGACAGCGAACAGGAGGATCATGGGGAGGGTGGCGAGCCGGGTCCCCATTACTCGGTCCCCTGAAGCGGAACCGTGATGGTGAGGCGGTCACCGTCAGGGTTGGCCCACTCCGCGCCGGGCCCGTAGGTCGGGTGCATCACGTACATGCCCGCACTGACGTCGGTGACGATCCCAGTGCGTTGCGCGTCTTGGTCGTAGACCTCGTCTCCGACCCACGGTTTGCCGCCCTTCATGGCCGGGCCTCGACCAGAAGGTCGCCCCACACCATTTTTCCCCAGTTGTACAAGTCGGTGCCCCACCGGTACGTCAGGGCGTCGATCATCAGCAGGCCCCGACCGTGCGGCCGGGTGTAGTCACGGTCCGTGTACTGGAGGTGCGGGATCGTGCGGGACCGGTCGATCACCCCGATCCGTACGCGCGTGTCCATCGGCCATGCCGCTGTTACCCGGATGACGCGGCTGCTGGTGTGGCGTACCGCATTGGACACCAGCTCGGACACGATCAGCTCGGCGTCGTCGATGGACTGTTCGAGACGCCAGTTCGTGAGAGCGATCCGTACGAGGCGCCGAGCGGACAGTGCGCTCGACGGCACGGAGGGAAACGTCTCGGAGTACCCGGGAACCCCGGTGGGGCGTGACACGGCAGACACAGTCATCAGGACCTCGGAGGAGTTTTGGTGCTGCCTCGTTGGGCGGCCTTGATTCAGTCAACGACCGTGCGCGTACGGACAGGAGGAAAAGTCCGGTGGGTGTGCGTCACGGGCAACCGGAAATTTCTTGGCAGTCGCCCCCACTCGCCCAGCTCAGGTCGCTACCGTGGAAAACGTGGACGGGAACACCAGCCTCACGAGCGCCATGCAGGAAGCAGGCTTCACGCAAGGCGAGTTGGCCGACGCCGTGAACTCCCGCCTGCGCGCCCTGGGGCATGACGGCACCGTCACCGACCGCACCGTCCGGTACTGGCTCACAGGTCGAACCCGGTGGCCGCACCCTCGGCAACGGGCAGCCTTAGAAGGAGTATTCGGTTGCCCCGCCGAAGATCTAGGCTTCTCACCCCCTCGGAGAAGCCCGACCACCGAACCGGAGTCACCCGTGAGGCGCAGGAATTTCCTCACCGCCACCACCGGCACGGCTGCCGCCGTCATGAAACCCCTCGAAGGTCGCCCCTACTCCGTCGGCACGTCCGATGTGATCCGGCTGCGCTCCGGCCTCGACACGCTGATGGCCCTGGACGACACCCGAGGCGGCCACGAAGGCTTGGAACGTGCCGCCCTCGTCGGAGCGAAAGAAGCCCTCGACAAGTTGTCCAAGGCAGCCTCGCAGCGGATCCGGCTCCGCCTGTTCTCCATCGCCGCCGACTACACCGCCACCGCCGCCTGGTCCACCCTCGACGCCCGGAAACTCGACAAGACAACCGAGTACCTCAACCAGGCCCTCTACCTGGCCGGGATGGCGAAAGACCCGATCGTCGAGATGAGGGTGTGGAACTCGTTCGCGATGCTCGCCCACCAGAGCGGACAACACGCCCAAGCCGTCGACGCCGGATACGCGGCACAAGCCACCGCGATCACCCGACGGGATCCGTTCTTCGCTTCCCTCGCCCACGCACGCACCGCCGTCAGCCACTCCAACCTCGGTGACCGGCAAGCCGCCATCCGCTCCCTCGGCTACGCCCAAGAAGCCCTCAGCAAGGCACCAGACGAACCTCGCCCCTCATGGATGGCGTTCTACGGGCCGGCCGAACTCACCGCGATGACCGCGATCGTCCGGGACCGGATCGGAGACTCCGCGCAGGCTGAAGCCGCCTCCCACAAGGCGCTCTCCACCATCCCGGACCAGTTCCGCCGTAACCGGGCTCTCGCCACCACCCGTCTCGCTCTCGCACAGCTGCACCAGCGGGACATTGACCAAGCCTGCGCGACTGCCTCACAAACGTTTCAGTTGATGGCGGGCGCTCCCATTCCCGGACGGATGCGGTCTCTCCTCGGTGACTACTACCGCGACCTGCTCACACTTGCGCCTGACGCGGACGTCGCACGAGAGTGGGGAGACCGTTTCCGATCCGAATGGAGCCGTCCCTGATGGCCGAGGTGGACGTCCGACGCTTCACGCACAGAGACCTTCCGAACATCCGGCAGGCGTTGATCGATGTGCATGCGGACGCCTACGCCGACGCGATGGACGACGAGTTCAACCAACGTTTCCCTTGGTTCGTCGATCACTGGGGCGGTAACCCCGGCTTCGCCTGTGTCATCGCCTTCGATGGGGACGAGCCGGTCGGCTTCGCCTACGGGGCGCCTGCCGTTCCGTCGCGGGAGTGGTGGCGTGAACACCTTGATCCCGCACCGGAGAAGGCTCACACGTTCTCCTACTCGGAGCTGGCGGTCCGTACGAAGTGGCAGAAGGCTGGCCTTGCTGAGCAACTGTCCCGCGCCCTGTTGGACGGCCGGGACGAAAGCCTTGCCGTCCTGTTGGTGGATACGGAGCATCCGCGGGTGCAGGCCATGTATGAGGCGTGGGGGTTCTGCAAGGTGGGGGAGCGGCAGCCGTTCCCCGACTCCCCGGTGTACGCCGTCATGCTTACCGAACTCCCCCTGACGTAGCAGGGGAGGGGGCCCGTATGAGGCCCCCTCCCGGCTTAGTTCACAGGCTTTCCGTACCGCTCCTCGATCGCCTCCCTCGCCTTACCGCACGCCGACTGCCAACCCATCGGCGTGAAGAACGACCACTTCGGCTTCTTGTCGCACTCCCCGGCATGCCACGAACACACGCCCTTATGGGCCTTCGACTTCTTGCCGTGCAACGCCGAGTTGAAGCGGAACTTCAGGAGGTGAGACACGCCGTCTCCTCCTGCCCGGCGCACATGTACAACGGCACACCCTCAACGTGGTCCAGCAGGCTCATCTGCGACGGGAAACGCCCACACCGCGAGCACCTCCAGCCCTGCGCCTCCGGTGAGAACGCCCGGCCGGCCAGGATGCCCCGGTACGACACGCACGGCTCCTTCACCAAGCCGTACACCTCATCCAGCAGACCAGGCGTCGGGTATGCGTTGTTGTTCTGCATCCACAACCACACGTCCGGGTCGTTCCACTCCGCCAGCATCACCAACCCGAGATCCCGGACCAGCGCCTGATCGAACGCCCCTGCGGTATCGGGTCCGGCAGGCAGGAACGTCACATCGCTGCGGATCAGGGATTCGAGGTTCTGCCAGCCGATGCAGAACAGCGAACCGAAGCGGGCGGCGCAGTCCCGTAGCCGGAACCACAACCGGTCATCCGTGCTGTCACGTGCGATGAACATCGTGACCCCACAGCACAACCAGAGTTCCGATGAGCTTCTCCCTCACCCGCTGAGGGAGGTCCCGGCGTATCTGCGGCCACAGCCCGGCATGCTGCTGGCACACCGGGATCTTGTTCCGCAGCCGGTCCGTGCCGTCCTTCGACAGCGGCAGCGCGTACGTGATGTCCACTGCGGACTGCGTGCAGAACGCGCACGTCGCCGTCTTCAGCAGGACGAGCCGCCTGTGGTGCTCCCACCTGCGGCGGTCCTTCGTCGCCGTCCGCATGTCCCACTGGTAGGGGGCACCGTCCAGCTGGGCGTGCCGGGCGTTCCGCAGGAGCTGCGCGTTCACCCGGACCGCGTCGTTCAGGTCGAGCGCCCACCCGGCGGCGATCCACCGCTTGAAGTGGGCCAGTCTGAACTGCGGGTTCCCCACCGCGAACGCGATGGCGTGGGGCTCGTTCATGGGGCCTGTCCTCTCGTGAGAGGTGGCCCCGGGGACCGACTACCAGCCGCGTGCGCGCCACTCGGGGATGTGAGGTCGTTCTGCCCCGAGGGAGGAGTCGTTGCCGTGTCCGGGATAGATCCACGCCTCGTCCGGGAGGCCGAAGATCTTCTCTTCCAGTCCGTCCATCAGTGACGTGAAGTCCGCAGGATTTGTTGTCCGTCCAGGACCACCGGGGAAGAGGCAGTCCCCCGTGAACACATGAGGGTGTCCGTGCGGGTCGTCGTAGACCAGCGCGATCGAGCCGGGCGTGTGGCCCACCAGGTGGCGGGCGGTCAGTTCCACGTGTCCGACCCGGATGGTGTCCCCGTCCGCGACCGGTACGTCGGTCGGCACGGGGATGCCCTCGGCGTCGTCCCGTCCCGCGTACGTACGCGCGCCCGTGGCCTCCACGACCTCGGCGAGGGCCTGCCAGTGGTCGCCGTGCTGATGCGTGGTCACGACGGAGGCGATGCCGTCGGCGCCGATCAGGGTGAGCAGGGTGCCCGCGTCGTTCGCCGCGTCGATCAGCAGCTGCTCGTCCGTGGCCCGACAGCGCAGCACATAGGCGTTGTTGTCCATCGGGCCGACCGCGACCTTGGAGATCATCAGGTCCCGCAACTCGTGCACGTCCGCAGGGCCGCCGACCCTCACCGCTCCGCTGTAGGTCATGCCGCTCAGCCTATAGCGGGGGCAGTACGGGAAGCGGTCCGCCCTCCGTGCGCAGAGCCGACCCGGCACGGCGTCCCGCGAGCCAGCCGAGCAGGGCCGGGGCGGGACCGGTCACGGTGACCTCGGGGGACTTTTCCGCGTCTTCGGAGCCGCGCCCCGTGCTCCACGCGCGCGTGCCGTCCGTGACGCGCGTGGAGGGGACCTCGGGGTGTCCGGCGAAGCGGTCCGCTAGGAACGCGATCTCCCGCTCCCTGAACTCCGCCGGCAGGTCCTCCAGCTCGTACCCGATGCCCAGGTCGACGTGGTGCAGCTCCACCTCGATCCAGCGCCGGAACGGCACCCTGGCCGCCGCGTCGGTGACCCCGTTGCGCAGCTCCACGGTCCGGGACCAGTCGGCGGGCGCGGCCCCGGTCTCCTGGAAGCGGGCCGCGCTGTCGCGCAGGTCGACCAGGTGTGTCTTGAGGGGGTGGGGGGCGTCCCGTTCGATCTCGGCGTCCCGGGCCTCCCCGGAGGAATACATCGGCCGGCCCTCCAGGACGTTCACCAGGGCGTCCGCGTTGCGGGCGAGATGGGCCAGGACGTGTCCGCGGCTCCAGCCGGGCAGCCGTGACGGTTCGGTCACATCGGCGTTGTCCAGGGCGGCGACTGCGGTGAGCAGCCGTTCGGTCGCGTCACGTACAGACGCCAGGTCGCGCACATGATCATTCATGCGTCCGACGATAGCTCCGGTACGCGTTCGGGTGAAGGTGGCGGACAACGTCCGGTAATCGAATGTGCGTGCTATAAGGTCGGGGGTGGCGCCGGGCATTCTTGGAAGTCCGGGATTGTTCTCACCGAGGCGAACCGAACCGGCGTTGTCAGTGGCTCCCCCTAGTCTGAGAAAAGACGTGGGGCCTCGGCCCTGTCACTTCTCTCTAGAAAGGTGCGGACCCGGCGTGGCCGACCGTCTCATCGTCCGTGGAGCGCGCGAGCACAACCTGAAGAATGTCTCGCTCGACCTTCCGCGCGACTCGCTCATCGTCTTCACGGGCCTGTCGGGGTCGGGCAAGTCCTCGCTGGCCTTCGACACGATCTTCGCCGAGGGACAGCGGCGCTACGTGGAGTCCCTTTCCTCGTACGCCCGGCAGTTCCTCGGCCAGATGGACAAGCCGGACGTGGACTTCATCGAGGGTCTGTCCCCGGCCGTCTCCATCGACCAGAAGTCGACCTCGCGCAACCCGCGCTCGACGGTCGGCACCATCACCGAGGTCTACGACTACCTGCGACTGCTCTTCGCGCGTATCGGCAAGCCGCACTGCCCCGAGTGCGGCCGTCCCATCTCGCGCCAGTCGCCGCAGGCCATCGTCGACAAGGTCCTGGAGCTTCCGCAGGGCAGCCGTTTCCAGGTGCTCTCGCCGCTGGTGCGCGAGCGCAAGGGAGAGTTCGTCGATCTCTTCGCCGACCTCCAGACCAAGGGGTACAGCAGGGCCCGGGTCGACGGCGAGACGATCCAGCTCACCGAGCCGCCCACGCTGAAGAAGCAGGAGAAGCACACCATCGAAGTGGTCGTCGACCGTCTCACGGTCAAGGAGGGCGCCAAGCGCCGCCTGACCGACTCCGTGGAGACCGCGCTCGGCCTCTCCGGCGGCATGGTCGTGCTCGACTTCGTCGACCTCCCGGCCGACGACCCCGAGCGCGAGCGGATGTACTCGGAGCACCTGTACTGCGCGTACGACGACCTGTCCTTCGAGGAGATGGAGCCCCGCTCCTTCTCCTTCAACTCGCCCTTCGGCGCCTGCCCGGAGTGTTCGGGCATCGGCACGCGCATGGAGGTCGACGCCGAGCTGATCGTCCCGGACCAGGACAAGTCGCTCGACGAGGGCGCCATCCACCCCTGGTCGCACGGGCACACCAAGGACTACTTCGCGCGCCTCATCGGAGCCCTCGCGGACGCGCTGGGATTCCGGACCGACATCCCCTTCGCCGGTCTCCCGCAGCGCGCCAAGAAGGCCCTCCTGTACGGGCACAAGACACAGATCGAGGTCCGCTACCGCAACCGGTACGGCAGGGAGCGCGTGTACACCACGCCCTTCGAAGGCGCCGTCCCCTTCGTGAAGCGCCGGCACAGCGAGGCCGAGAGCGACACGAGCCGCGAGCGCTTCGAGGGCTACATGCGCGAGGTGCCCTGCCCCACCTGTGAGGGCACGCGTCTCAAGCCGGTCGTCCTCGCGGTCACGGTCATGGAGAAGTCCATCGCCGAGGTCTCCGCCATGTCCATCAGTGACTGTGCGGACTTCCTGGGCAAGCTGCGGCTCGACGCGCGCGACAAGAAGATCGCCGAGCGCGTCCTGAAGGAGGTCAACGAACGGCTGCGGTTCCTGGTCGACGTCGGCCTGGACTACCTGTCGCTGAACCGCGCCGCGGGCACCCTCTCCGGCGGCGAGGCGCAGCGCATCCGGCTGGCCACCCAGATCGGCTCCGGCCTCGTGGGCGTCCTGTACGTCCTCGACGAGCCCTCCATCGGACTGCACCAGCGGGACAACCACCGCCTCATCGAGACGCTGGTCCGGCTGCGCGACATGGGCAACACGCTCATCGTCGTCGAGCACGACGAGGACACCATCAAGGTCGCCGACTGGATCGTCGACATCGGTCCCGGCGCGGGCGAGCACGGCGGCCATGTCGTGCACAGCGGCTCCCTGAAGGAGCTCCTCGCCAACGAGGAGTCACAGACCGGCCAGTACCTCTCCGGCAAGAAGGCCATCCCGCTGCCCGATGTCCGGCGCCCGCGCGACCCGTCCCGGCAGCTCACGGTGCACGGCGCCCGCGAGAACAACCTCCGGGACATCGACGTGTCGTTCCCGCTGGGCATTCTCACGGCCGTCACGGGTGTCTCCGGCTCCGGCAAGTCGACGCTGGTCAACGACATCCTGTACACGCACCTGGCCCGCGAGCTGAACGGCGCGAGGAGCGTTCCCGGCCGCCACACGCGCGTGGAGGGCGACGACCTCGTCGACAAGGTCGTGCACGTCGACCAGTCGCCGATCGGCCGCACCCCCCGGTCCAACCCGGCGACGTACACCGGTGTCTTCGACCACGTCCGCAAGCTGTTCGCCGAGACCACCGAGGCGAAGGTCCGCGGCTACCTGCCCGGCCGCTTCTCCTTCAACGTCAAGGGCGGCCGCTGCGAGAACTGCTCGGGCGACGGCACGATCAAGATCGAGATGAACTTCCTGCCGGACGTGTACGTCCCGTGCGAGGTCTGCCACGGGGCCCGCTACAACCGGGAGACCCTGGACGTCCACTACAAGGGCAAGTCCATCGCCGACGTCCTGAACATGCCGATCGAGGAAGCGATGAACTTCTTCGAGGCGGTCCCCGGGATCTCCCGCCACCTCAGGACACTCAACGACGTCGGCCTCGGCTACGTCCGGCTCGGCCAGTCCGCGACGACCCTGTCCGGCGGTGAGGCCCAGCGGGTGAAGCTCGCCAGCGAGCTCCAGAAGAGGTCCACCGGACGCACGGTGTACGTCCTCGACGAGCCGACCACAGGGCTGCACTTCGAGGACATCAGCAAGCTGCTCGTCGTGCTGTCCGGCCTGGTCGAGAAGGGCAACACGGTCATCGTCATCGAGCACAACCTCGACGTGATCAAGACTGCCGACTGGGTCGTCGACATGGGCCCCGAGGGCGGGGCGGGCGGTGGCATCGTCGTTGCCGAGGGCACGCCCGAGGAGGTGGCCGGGGTGTCGACCAGCCACACGGGCAAGTTCCTGCAGGAGGTGCTGGGCGCCGAGCGCGTCAGCGACGCCTCACAGGCGAAGCCCGTGCGCAAGACCGCCACCAAGAAGAAGGCCGTGGCGGCCACGGCGACGACGAGGAAGACGGCGACGGCCAAGACCACGACGGCGAAGTCCGCGGCGGTCGGCGCCACCGCGGCCAAGGGCGCCAGCGGCACGGCCGTGAAGAAGACGGCCGTCGCCAAGAAGGCGACCCCGGCGAAGAAGACGGCCCGGGCCCGCAAGGCCTGAACGGGGTGACCGGCTGCAGGGCCTTGTAGTCCTGTACGTCGTCACCGTCACGCGCCGCGCCCCACGGGAAAGTCCGTGGGGCGCGGCGCGTTCTGGAATCAAGACGGGTGTTCCGCCCAAGGGCCGAGGGGGTGCCAGGTCCGGCCGTCTTGTGACGGCGGGCGCGTCGTGGCTGGTCGCGCAGCTCCCCGCGCCCCTTTGCGGCGCTCGCGCAGTTTCCCGTGCCGCTCGGGGCGCCACTGAGGTCGCTCAGAAGGCGTCCAGTTCATGTGCGTACGGCGGTTCCGCGCCCGCGCGCGAACAGGTGATCGCCGCGGCCCGGGCGGCGAACCGCAGCAACTCGCCCCAGCCGTCGGCCCCCAGACCCACCGGCCCCACCTCGGAGAGCGCGTCGCGGGCGGCGAGGCCGTGCAGCAGCGCCGCGTTCACCGTGTCGCCCGCGCCGATCGTGTCCACCACGTCGACCGGTTCGCCCGGCACGGAGTACTCCCCGCCGTCGCGGGTGAAGGCGGTCAGCCCGTCGCCGCCCCGCGTGATCACGACGGCCGAGGGGCCGGAGGCCAGCCATTCGCGCGGTGTGCCGCCCAGCCAGCGGGCGTCCTCCTCGGACAGCTTGAGCAGGGACACCGAGGGCAGCCAGCTCTTGAACCGGGCCCGATAGGCGTCCGGATCGGGGATGAGTCCCGCGCGGATGTTGGGATCCAGCGTGGTGAACACCCCTTGGGCGGACGCGGTCCGCATCAGCTCCTCGTACGCGCTCGCACCTGGTTCCAGGACGAGCGAACAGGTACCGAAGGACACTACCCGCGCCCCCTCGGGAAGTCGGTCGGGCGCCGAGAACAACCGGTCCGCGGTGCCCTCGACATAGAAGGAGTACCCGGCTGAGCCGTCCGCGGCGATGGACGCCACGGCCAGGGTCGTGGGCTCGGCGCCCCGCTGCACCGACGACACGTCGACGCCCGCCTCGCGCAGTCCGTCGGCCAGTGCCGCACCGAAGGCGTCGGTCGAGATCCGGGAACAGAAGGCAGCGCGGGAGCCGAGCCGGCCCAGCGCGACCGCCGTGTTGTACGGGCCGCCGCCGCGCCGCGGAGCGAGTGCGGCGAGCGCGCCCGGCTCACTGGGCACCAGGTCGATCAGGGCCTCACCGGCGACGACGATCACGAGTCGGTTCCTTTCTCGGGGCAACCGCAGGAGGTGCGGTGGACGAAGGTGGAGGGCAGCCGGACCGTACGGGCGGGGCGGCCGGGGGAGTCCAGCCGTTCCAGCAGCAGCCGCACGGCCCGGGCCCCGATCTCCTTGCTGGGCTGGGAGATCGTGGTGAGCCGGGGCGAGAAGAGGTCCGCCCAGGAGAAGTCGTCGAAGCAGCACAGGGCCAGATCGCCGGGCACCGACAGACCTCGCGCCCGGACTGCCCGCAGCGCACCGATGGTCATCGCGTTGTTGGCGGTGATCAGCGCCGTCGGCGGTGCGGGCAGGGACAGCAGGGCATCGGTCGCCCGCTCGGCGCCGGCCGCCTCCGAGTTGCCGGGGATCACGAGCCGCTCCTCGTGGGCGAGTCCCGCGTGCGCCAGACCGAGCCGGTAGCCGGTGATCCGTTCGCTCGTCGTGCTGAGGCCCGCGAGGCCCGCCACCAGGCCGATCCTCCGGTGGCCCCGTTCGGCGAGGTGGGTGACCAGGCGGGTGACGGGCTCGGTGTTCTCCGCGGACACCTGGTCGAACGTGAAACCGGGCGCCGCGACGTCGTCGACCAGCCGGTCGAGGAACACCGTCGGTACGCCGTGCCGACCGAGGTAGCCGAGCAGCTCCCGAGGGTCCGCGGAGGGCGCGACGATCATGCCGTCCACGCGTCGCTCGTGCAGGAGCTGGACCACCTTGCGCTCATGGACCGGGTCGTCGTGCGGATCCGCGATCAACAGGCTGTAGCCGTGCTCCAGGGCGCTCGCCTCCACACCCTGGAGGATCTCCGTGAAGTAGGGGTTGCTGATCGCCGACACCGCGAGCCCGATGGACCGGGTGCGCGCGGTGACCAGGGATCGGGCCAGGCCGTTCGGGGTGTAGCCGAGTGTCTCGATGGCGTCGAGGACGGCCTGGCGCGTGTGCGGCAGCACCGGGCGCGTGTCGTTGAGCACGTGCGAGACCGTCGCGACGGAGACGCCCGCGTGCCGGGCCACATCGACCATCGTCGCCATGCCGTACTCCCCGCTGCCCCGGCGCGCCGTGCCCTGCTCCGGCCTGCGCCGCCCTGACCTGTCTGGCCCGCCCCGCCCTGTGTTCCGCCGGGTCGCGCCCGCAAGCGGCTGTCGTCCGCGAAGGTACCCCATCAGAAAGGGTACGTAAACGCTTACGCAAGCGTTTACGTGCTCGCGGAAAAGGCGGCCGAGCCATCCGGACGGCCGCTCACTCCCAGTCCCACCCGATTCCCACGATCCCCGACCGCACCCGCTGCTCCACCATGTGGACCGAGCGGTGGTGGCCGCTCAGGGACAGTTCCCGGCGGCCACCGCGGGGCGCCGCCGCCGAGTGCTGGGCGAACCGGTGGCAGCGCACGGGCAGCGCCTCCTCGGAGAACCGCACCTCAAGGGCGTACTGCCCGCCGGAGAAGCCGAACCCGCGGACGTACTCGCCGGACGCGCCGGCCGTGCCGTCCTCGACCCCGTAGCGGAAGAGGAAGGTGTCGCCCGCCCGCAACAGCGTGTCGAAGAGGAGCTCGGCCACCAGCACCCCGGTCTCGTGGTGCCACAGCACGCGTCCCGTGCGGCAGTTCTCCAGGGCGTGCACGGTCATGCGTTCCGGGGCGCAGCCGGGATCGCCGTGGTGGACGGCCACATAGCGGTCGACGCCGTCCTTGTGGGCGCGGACGATGTGCTGGGAGTCGCGCGCCAGCAGCTCACGGCGTGCGCCGATCCGTACCCGTTCGTGCTGGCCGATGGCGAGCAGCCCGCCGTCGGGCGGTGAGTCGAGTTCGGCCAGCAGCTTCTCGAGGGCTCCGGAGGCCTCGACCAGTGCGCGGTACGAGCGCGCCGAGGGCCGTTCTCCGGTGGCGTGGCCGTCGGCGGTCGTGAGCAGGCGGATCAGCGACTCCTCCGGCAGTTGGAGTATCTCCTCCAGGGCGCGCACGGCCCGCAGGGACTCGGCCCGCTGGGGACGCCGGGCGCCCTGCTGCCAGTAGCTCAGGCTGGTCACGCCGACCTTGACCCCGTACCGCGTCAGATGGTGCTGTACACGCTGCAACGGCAGTCCGCGAGCGGTGATCGCGGCGCGCAGCGCGACATGGAAGGGGCCGGTCCGCAGCGCCGTGTCCAGTTCCGCCGCCACGACGTCCACGTCCGCGCGCTGTGTGCCGTGCCGCATGCAGGGGCCCTTCCGTTGAAGCTGCAACGGCTTGTCGTGCCGTTCGCACTGTTCGAGGGGGCCGTCCCGGTCGACGTACGGGGGATGGTCGCAGGCGTACGCCGTGGTTCACGGCCCAAGTAAGACCGCATTGAAGCCTGTTGACCAGGCCCGGACAACACCTGAGGCGCAACTTCGCCGCGACCGGCGTTGCCGGGGCGTAGGTATGGGCGCGTACGTGCGGGCCCGGAACCGGACGGGCCGGCCCGGACATGCGGCGGCCCGGAGCGTGGGCGGTGAGGGTCCGACGCGGATGCGTCCTGGACCGGTACACGCGTGCGCTCCGGGCCGCCTTCGTGCTGGGGAACGGCGAGGTGGCCGTTCGGTTCAGGGGCGGGGCTCCCCGCCCTGCTGGGCCGACCGCAGGCGCAGGCGCTTGGCGCGCACGATGTCGGGGTCGCGGGGATCGAGGCCGGACAGCAGGCTGTCGCCGAACCGTTCCTCGTCCTGGTACGGGCGGACCCGGACCGATCGCCGTGTCTTCTCGATCCGTGTCTGTCGCATCTTCCGCAGCCCTTCGGTCATCGACCCGACGCCCTTGTCCGGGGCGGTGGATCCACCTGCATCTGCACTGCTACGAGCATTGCCCCGAATTGTCTTCGTGTCGTCACGGCCAGCCCCCGAAACAGGTTCCGGTGCACCTCAAATGCCCACCTCGTGCCAGCCGTAACCGTCCACGTCCGAGGGGGTGTTGTGCGCGGGTCGCGGCGGCGGGCCCGTCGGCGGGTGCGGCATCGGCCGGTCGAGGGGGCCGGCGAGGGTGTTCGGCAGGGCGTGAGGGCGTGTTGATCGGGGCATGCCAGGTGAGCTGATCGGGGCATGCCAGGTGACCTCCCGGACCGGACCCGGCTGGATCAGGAAGCCCGGCGCGATTCGGAATCCGGCCGGCGCGGTCCGGAATCCGTCCGGCCCGGGACCGGCGGGCCGCCGCGCTGTCACACCCCGCCAGTAGGGTGTGAGACATGGCCGACCCCTCCAGCTACCGCCCCAAGCCGGGACAGATCCCCGACTCGCCAGGGGTCTACAGATTCCGCGACGAACACCGCCGGGTGATCTACGTCGGGAAGGCGAAGAGCCTGCGCCAGCGCCTGGCCAGCTACTTCCAGGACCTCTCGAACCTCCACCCGCGTACGCGCACGATGGTCACCACGGCCGCGTCGGTGGAGTGGACGGTGGTGTCCACGGAGGTCGAGGCGCTCCAGCTGGAGTACTCCTGGATCAAGGAGTACGGCCCGCGGTTCAACGTCAAATACCGCGACGACAAGAGCTACCCCTACCTCGCGGTCACCATGAACGAGCGGTTTCCGCGCGTGCAGGTGATGCGCGGCCAGAAGAAGAAGGGCGTGCGCTACTTCGGTCCCTACGGGCACGCGTGGGCGATCCGCGACACCGTGGACCTGCTGCTGCGCGTCTTCCCCGTCCGGACGTGCTCCGCGGGCGTGTTCAAGAACGCCGAGCGGACGGGCCGCCCCTGTCTGCTCGGCTACATCGGCAAGTGCTCCGCCCCCTGTGTCGGACGGGTCTCGCCCGAGGAGCACCGCGAACTCGCCGAGGAGTTCTGCGACTTCATGGCCGGCCGCACGGGCACGTACATCCGCCGTCTGGAGCGGCAGATGACGGACGCCGCCGAGGCCATGGAGTACGAGCGCGCCGGCCGGCTGCGCGACGACATCGGGGCCCTGAAGAAGGCCATGGAGAAGAGCGCCGTCGTACTCGCCGACGCGACGGACGCCGATCTGATCGCGTTGGCCGAGGACGAGCTGGAAGCCGCCGTGCAGATCTTCCACGTACGCGGTGGCCGGGTGCGCGGCCAGCGCGGCTGGGTCACCGACAAGGTCGAGGCGGTCACCACGGGAGACCTGGTCGAGCACGCGCTCCAGCAGCTGTACGGGGAGGAGAGCGGCGACTCCGTACCGAAGGAGGTGCTCGTCCCCGCGCTGCCCGACCCCCTGGAACCCGTCCAGCAGTGGCTCACCGAGCGGCGCGGGTCGAACGTGTCGCTGCGGATCCCGCAGCGCGGCGACAAGAAGGCCCTCATGGAGACGGTCGAGCGCAACGCCCTCCACTCGCTCGCCCTGCACAAGACCAAGCGCGCCTCCGACCTGACGACCCGCTCCCGCGCGCTGGAGGAGATCGCCGAGGCCCTCGGCCTGGACAGCGCGCCCCTGCGGGTCGAGTGCTACGACATCTCGCACCTCCAGGGCGACGACGTCGTGGCGTCGATGGTCGTCTTCGAGGACGGGCTGAGCCGCAAGAGCGAGTACCGCCGCTTCCAGATCAAAAGCTTCGAGGGCCAGGACGACGTCCGCTCCATGCACGAGGTGATCACCCGCCGCTTCCGGCGGTACCTCGGCGAGAAGGAGAAGACCGGCGAGTGGGCCGACGGCGAGGCGGGTCTCACCGAGGAGGACGGGCGGCCCAAGCGTTTCGCGTACCCGCCGCAGCTGGTCGTCGTCGACGGCGGCAAGCCCCAGGTCGCGGCGGCCCAGCGGGCCCTGGACGAGCTGGGCATCGACGACATCGCCGTCTGCGGCCTCGCCAAGCGCCTCGAAGAGGTCTGGCTGCCCGGCGACGACGACCCGGTGGTACTGCCACGTACCAGTGAAGGGCTCTATCTTCTTCAGCGTGTGCGCGACGAGGCGCACCGCTTCGCGATCACCTATCAGCGCGCCAAGCGGGCCCGGCGCTTCAGGGCGAGCCCGCTCGACGACGTGCCGGGCCTGGGTGAGACTCGCAAGCAGGCATTGATCAAGCATTTCGGTTCGGTGAAAAAGCTGCGATCCGCGACGATCGACCAGATCTGCGAGGTTCCCGGCATAGGCCGTAAGACGGCGGAATCGATCGCCGTGGCCTTCGCCCAGGCGGCTCCGGTGGCTCCCGCCGTGAACACCGCGACCGGAGAGATCATGGAAGACGAGGATCACGTGGAGGACGCGGCACCCGAAACGACGGCGGGTGTCGCAGAGGAGCCCGTGTCCGCGGGCGCCTCGGACGAGCGACGGGGGCAGGAAAGATGACCGGGTACGAGCAGGAAGAACCGGTGGCGCCGCACACGACGGACGCCGGAACCGACGTACCGCACACAGCCGGGACCGAGGCCTCGCACAAGGAAGCACGCGAAGATCGGCCGCAGCGGACCGCGGCGGCCGGCGGGGCCGGTCCTGCGGAACAGGAAGACGGAGCGGAAGTGAACACGGGCACGACCATCGAGAAGGCAGGCGTCCCCGAGGCGGCCATCCCGGAGCTGGTGATCATCTCCGGGATGTCGGGCGCGGGCCGGTCCACCGCCGCCAAGTGTCTGGAGGACCTGGGCTGGTTCGTCGTCGACAACCTGCCGCCCGCGCTGATCCCCACCATGGTGGAGCTCGGTGCCCGCTCGCAGGGGAACGTGGCACGCATCGCGGTCGTCGTCGACGTCCGGGGCCGCCGCTTCTTCGACAACCTGCGCGAGTCCCTCGCCGACCTGGAGACCAAGCACGTCACCCGGCGCATCGTCTTCCTGGAGTCCTCGGACGACGCCCTGGTGCGCCGCTTCGAGGGAGTGCGCCGGCCGCACCCGCTGCAGGGCGACGGCCGCATCGTCGACGGCATCGCCGCCGAGCGCGAACTGCTGCGCGAGCTGCGCGGCGACGCCGACCTGGTGATCGACACCTCCAGCCTGAACGTGCACGAGCTGCGCGCCAAGATGGACGCCCAGTTCGCCGGGGAGGAGGAGCCCGAGCTGCGGGCCACCGTCATGTCCTTCGGCTTCAAGTACGGCCTGCCGGTCGACGCCGACCTGGTCGTGGACATGCGGTTCCTGCCCAACCCGCACTGGGTTCCGGAGCTGCGCCAGTACACGGGCCTCAACGAGGAGGTCGCCGCGTACGTGTTCAATCAGCCCGGCGCCAAGGAGTTCCTGGACCGGTACGCCGAACTGCTGCAGCTCATCCAGACGGGCTACCGCCGTGAGGGCAAGCGGTACGTGACCATCGCGGTCGGCTGCACCGGCGGCAAGCACCGCTCCGTCGCCATGTCGGAGAAGCTCGCTGCCCGCCTGGTGTCCGAGGGAGTGGAGACGGTCGTCGTCCACCGGGACATGGGCCGCGAATGACACGACGTTCTCTGCGGCTGGACCGGCTGCGGCGGGGCGGTATCGACGGGCGCGCTGTCGACGGGCCCGGCGGCAGGCCCGCCGACGCCCGCGGTGCCAGGCCCGCCAAGCCCGCCGAGGCCCGTGGTGCCAAGCCGCGCCGCCGCGGCGCCCAGCCCAAGGTCGTGGCGCTGGGCGGGGGCATGGGCCTGTCCGCCTCGCTCGCCGCCCTGCGCCGCATCACCGGCGACCTCACCGCCGTCGTCACGGTCGCGGACGACGGCGGCTCCAGCGGCCGGCTCCGTGACGAACTGGGTGTGCTGCCGCCCGGTGACCTGCGCAAGGCGCTGGCCGCGCTGTGCGGCGACGACGAATGGGGCCAGACCTGGGCCCGGGTCATCCAGCACCGCTTCCAGTCCCAGGGCGAACTGCACGAGCACGCGGTCGGCAATCTGCTGATCGTCGCCCTGTGGGAGCAGCTGGGCGACCACGTCCAGGCGCTCGACCTGGTCGGCAGGCTGCTGGGCGCGCACGGCAGGGTGCTGCCCATGTCCGCTGTACCGCTGGAGCTCCAGGCGCTGGTCAAGGGCCACGACCCGGACCGGCCCGAGGACGTCGACACCGTGCGGGGGCAGGCGACCGTGGCGCTCACCCCCGGCGAGGTGCAGTCCGTGCACCTCGTGCCGCACGACCCGCCGGCGGTCCCCGAGGCCGTCGCCGCGGTCCTCGACGCGGACTGGGTGGTGCTCGGTCCCGGCTCCTGGTTCTCCTCGGTGATCCCGCATCTGCTCGTGCCCGAGCTGCTCGACGCCCTCACCGAGACGAAGGCGCGCCGGGTCCTTCCGCTGAACCTCGCTCCGCAGCCCGGAGAAACAGAAGGCTTCTCACCGCAGCGTCATTTGGAGGTTTTGGGACGACACGCCCCTAAACTCGCCCTGGACGTGGTGTTGGCCGACGAGGCCGCCGTGCCCGACCGCGAGATACTCGCCGACGCCGCCAAGCGGTTCGGCGCGGCGGTCGAGCTGGCGCCCGTGGCCAGGACCGACGGGACTCCGAGGCATGATCCGGAGCTGTTGGCCGCCGCGTACGACCGTATTTTTCGGATGCATGGAAGGATCGGCCCATGGCGATGACGGCAGCGGTGAAGGACGAGATCTCCCGGCTTCCCGTCACCCGGACCTGCTGCAGAAAGGCGGAGGTCTCCGCCATCCTGCGGTTCGCGGGCGGCCTTCACCTGGTGAGCGGCCGGATCGTGATCGAGGCGGAGCTGGACACCGCGATGGCGGCGCGACGGCTGAAGCGGGACATTCTTGAGATTTTCGGCCACAGTTCCGAGCTGATCGTGATGGCGCCGGGCGGGTTGCGCCGCGGTTCGCGTTACGTCGTCCGGGTGGTTGCGGGCGGTGACCAGCTGGCCCGCCAGACGGGGCTCGTGGACGGCCGTGGACGCCCGATCCGGGGGCTGCCGCCGCAGGTGGTCTCGGGGGCCACCTGCGACGCCGAGGCGGCCTGGCGCGGGGCCTTCCTGGCGCACGGCTCGCTCACCGAGCCGGGGCGCTCGTCCTCGCTGGAGGTGACCTGCCCGGGGCCTGAGGCCGCGCTCGCGCTGGTCGGGGCGGCGCGGCGGCTGTCGATCGCGGCGAAGGCGCGCGAGGTGCGGGGGGTCGACCGGGTCGTCGTGCGGGACGGGGACGCGATCGGGGCGCTGCTGACGCGGCTCGGGGCGCACGAGTCGGTGCTGGCGTGGGAGGAGCGGCGGATGCGGCGGGAGGTTCGCGCGACGGCGAATCGTCTCGCCAACTTCGACGACGCGAATCTGCGGCGGTCGGCTCGGGCGGCCGTTGCCGCGGGGGCGCGGGTGCAGCGGGCGCTGGAGATTCTCGCGGACGAGGTTCCCGAGCATCTCGCGGCTGCGGGGCGGTTGCGGATGGAGCACAAGCAGGCGTCGCTCGAGGAGCTGGGGGCGCTTGCCGAGCCGCCGCTGACGAAGGACGCGGTGGCGGGGCGGATTCGGCGGCTTCTCGCGATGGCCGACAAGCGGGCGCAGGATCTTGGTATTCCGGGGACGGAGTCCACGCTCAGCGAGGAGATGGCTGACAACTTGGTGGGGTGAGCGGGGGCGGTCCCCTGGGGGACGGGTTGTTTGTGGGTGCGGGGGAGTGAGGGCTGGTTGCGCCGTTCCCCGCGCCCCTGGGTCGGCGGGGCCGCGGGTTTGTGGGTATGTGCGGGTCAGTGAGTGGTGGTTGCGCCGTTCCCCGCGCCCCTGGGGTGGGTCGGTCCGCGGGTTTGTGGGATTGTGCGGGTCAGCCGGGGTGTTGCGCAGTTCCCCGCGCCCCTTGGGGTGGGTGGGGACGAGGCGTGTGGGTTTGTGCGGGTCGGTCGGGGTGTTGCGCCGTTCCCCGCGCCCCTGGGGTGGGTCGGTCCGCGGGTTAGTGGGATTGTGCGGGTCAGGGAGGCTATTGCGCCGTTCCTCGCGTCCCTAGGGTGGTAGGGGCGCGGTCTCAACTGACTGGTGCGGGCGGGTAATTGGGGGCGTCGGTTCGGCGGGGGCCGTGTGTGTTGTGCTATTGACTTGACCATGGTCTGTCATGAGCCTGGCATCTGTTCGCCGCAGTGGCGGACTACCGCAAGGGGGGCTCATGAGACGAAGAGCGAGATCGATCCTCGCTGCCGGCGCACTCCTGCTCGGCGGAGTGGCGGCCGCACCCGTCGCGCAGGCGGATCCGGGCGCCGCGGCCGACCCGGGCGCGGACCAGGTCAAGGTGTTCCGCGCGGACGTCACGAAGGAGCAGGTACCCCTGCTCCTCGCGGCCGGCCAGGACAGCCACGAGCTGGGCGAACGCGTACCGCAGAAGGGCACGGCCACCGTCGAGGTCTACCTCACCGACAAACAGGCCGAACAGCTCGAGGACAAGGGCGTCGACCTCGCCGAGCACAAGCTCTCGGCCACGGCACGCGCGCGTGTGGCCGCCGCGGGGGACGGCGTCTTCCGGCCGTACAGCGGCGCGGGCAACCTCAAGGAGGAGATCGTCAGGACGGGACAGCAGAACCCGAACCTGACGAAGGTCGTCTCCATCGGCAAGACCCTCCAGGGGCAGGACATCCTGGCCCTCAAGCTCTCCAAGGGCGCCAAGAAGACCAAGGACGGCGCCAAACCCGCCACGCTGTACATGTCCAACCAGCACGCCCGCGAGTGGATCACGCCCGAGATGACCCGGCGCCTGATGCACTACTACCTGGACAACTACGGCAAGGACCAGCGCGTCACCAAGCTCGTGGACTCCACCGAGCTGTGGTTCGTGCTGTCCGCCAACCCGGACGGGTACGACTGGACGTTCAAGCCGGAGGGCGACCGCCAGTGGCGCAAGAACCTGCGTGACGTCAACGGCGACGGCGCCCTGACCGTCGGCGACGGCGTCGACCTCAACCGCAACTTCGCCTACAAGTGGGGCTACGACGACGAGGGGTCCTCGCCGTATCCGACCAACCAGACCTACCGCGGCGCGAGCGCCGGCTCCGAGCCCGAGACCAAGGCGATCGACGCCTTCGAGAAGCGCATCGGCTTCGAGTACGGCATCAACTACCACTCCGCCGCCGAACTGCTCCTCTACGGAGTCGGCTGGCAGGTGGCGACGCCGAGCCCCGACGACGTGCTCTACAAGTCCCTCGCCGGGACCCCCGAGAACTCGGCGATCCCCGGCTACCGCCCGCAGGTCTCCTCCGAGCTCTACACGACCAACGGCGAGGCCGACGGACACGCGTCCAACGTCAACGGCACGGCGATGTTCACCCCTGAGATGTCGACCTGCCAGACCGTGTCGAACCTCTACCCGGACGACCCCTGGAACGCCGCCGACTGCGCGTCGGTCTTCACCTTCCCGGACGACGAGAAGCTGATCCAGGACGAGTTCGTCAAGAACATCCCGTTCGCGCTCTCCGTCGCCGAGTCGGCGGCCAGGCCCGACCAGCCGAAGTCCTCGGTCGGCATCGGCGCCCCCGACTTCACCCCCGCCCCCTTCACCACCTCGTACTCCCGCGGCGCCGACCAGGAAGTCTCCGTGGTCGCCCGCAGGTCCGTACGCGACAAGGAACTGAAGTACCGCGTCAACAACGGCCGTACGAAGGACCAGGACCTCAGGGCCTGGAAGGGCGGCGAGACCTACGGCGGCGAGGACAACCTCTACTTCGACGAGTACCGCGCCAAGGTGCGCGACGGAGCGCCGGGTGACAAGGTCGAGGTCTGGTTCGCCGGCGAGACCCGGAGCGGGAAGCCCACCTCCAGCACGCACTTCACGTACACCGTCGCCGAACGGCCCCGCGCCGACACGCTGGTGATCGCGGAGGAGGGGGTGACGGCGACCAAGGCGCAGACCTATGTGGACGCGCTGAAGGCCAACCGCCGCAAGGCCGTCGTCTGGGACGTCACCACCCAGGGCGCGCCCGACGCGCTCGGCGTCCTGAGCCACTTCAAGTCCGTCGTCCACTACACCGGCGCCCCCCGGCCCGGGTACACCACCCAGCTGCAGTTGCGTGCCTACCTCAACGAGGGCGGCAAGCTCGTCGAGGCGGGCGAGCAGGCGGGCGGCCAGGTAGCGCTGCCGGGCGCCCTGACGGACGACTTCAGCCAGTACTACCTGGGCGCCTACTCCCGTACGACGACTCCGGGCGCCACCGCCTTCACCGGCTCGGGCAAGCTCGCGGGCACCGGGGGACCGCTCGGCGACACGCCCGGCAACCCGCTGAACGCGGCGGGCGCCTACAGCGTCACCTCGGACACCCTGCCGGCCGACCGGTTCCCGCAGTTCGCCAGCGAGGGCGCCGGAGGATATCCGGGCACGGTCAACCCGTACGGACCGTACGAGGGCGCTTCCATGGCGGCCGTCACGCACACCGACTACGCCTGGAACCGGCTCGGCCGGACCATCGACCTCACCGGGGTGAGCGCGGCCGACGCGCCCACCCTGCGCACCCAGCTCCTGTGGGACACCGAGGAGGGCTACGACCACGCGGTGCTCGAAGCGCACACGGCCGGGGCCGACGACTGGACCACGCTCCCCGACAAGGGGGGCGCCACCAGCACGGCCGTTCCCGCCGAGTGCGAGGCCGGGTTCTTCATGCAGGGGCACCCCGCCCTCGCGCGCTATCTGACCCGGGGCGCGACCGCGTGCACCCCGACCGGCACGAGCGGCTCCTGGAACAGCTTCACCGGGGCCTCGGCGGGCTGGCAGCAGGTCGAGTTCGACCTCTCCGCGTACGCCGGGAAGACGGTGGAGGTGTCGCTCGGCTACATCACCGACCCGGGTTCCGGCGGACACGGGGTCCTCGCCGACAACGCCTCCGTCGTGATCGGCGGCACGGCCACCGAGACCGAGGGCTTCGAGACGTCCCTCGGCGCCTGGAAGGTCCTCGGACCGCCCGCGGGCAGCCCCGCGGTCATCCAGGACTGGGGCCTGTCCGGCGAGCTCTTCAAGACGTACGGCGCGGTCACCACCCGTGACACCGTGCTGTTCGGCTTCGGCCTCGAACACGTCACCGCGGCGGCCGACCGCACCGCCCTGCTGGGCAAGGCACTGGCCGCGATCGGCGGCTGACACGGCTCCACGGGGCATCCACCCGGAGGGCGGTCCGTACCCCTACTGGCGGGTACGGACCGCCCTGCCGTGTATGGGGCATCTCGATGTCACCCCGGGAGCCTCAGGGAGGTAGGGTCGTAGGCGGTCGGGGACATCCCATACAACTCGCCGGCGTCCACAGCCGGCGTACCTAACGAGGAGATCGGTTCGTGACGATCCGCGTAGGCATCAACGGCTTTGGCCGCATCGGTCGTAACTACTTCCGCGCGCTGCTGGAGCAGGGTGCAGACATCGAGATCGTGGCTGTCAACGACCTGGGTGACACCGCGACCACCGCGCATCTGCTCAAGTACGACACCATCCTGGGCCGCCTCAAGGCCGAGGTGTCGCACACCGACGACACGATCACCGTCGACGGCCACACCATCAAGGTGCTGTCCGAGCGCAACCCCGCCGACATCCCGTGGGGCGACCTCGGCGTCGACATCGTCATCGAGTCGACCGGCATCTTCACCAAGAAGGCCGACGCCGAGAAGCACATCGCGGGCGGCGCCAAGAAGGTCCTCATCTCGGCTCCGGCCAAGGACGAGGACATCACCATCGTGATGGGCGTCAACCAGGACAAGTACGACGCGGCCAACCACCACGTCATCTCGAACGCCTCCTGCACCACCAACTGCGTGGCGCCGATGGCCAAGGTCCTCGACGAGAACTTCGGCATCGTCAAGGGTCTGATGACGACGGTCCACGCGTACACGAACGACCAGCGGATCCTGGACTTCCCGCACTCGGACCTGCGCCGCGCCCGCGCCGCCGCCGAGAACATCATCCCGACCACCACGGGTGCCGCCAAGGCCACCGCGCTGGTCCTGCCGCAGCTCAAGGGCAAGCTCGACGGCATCGCGATGCGCGTCCCGGTCCCGACCGGCTCCGCGACCGACCTGGTCGTCACGCTGCAGCGCGAGGTCACCAAGGACGAGGTCAACGCCGCGTTCAAGAAGGCCTCCGACGACGGCGACCTCAAGGGCTTCCTGACCTACACCGAGGACCCGATCGTCTCCTCCGACATCGTCGGCGACCCGGCCTCCTGCACCTTCGACTCCTCCCTGACCATGGTCCAGGAAGGCAGCACGGTGAAGATCCTCGGCTGGTACGACAACGAGTGGGGCTACTCCAACCGCCTCGTCGACCTCACGGTCTTCGTCGGCGAACAGCTCTAGGTCCAAGAAGCAAGGCACCTCGTGTGAGCACAGGGCCCGGGCAGCGCACCGCCGCGCACCCCGGGCCCTGTGGCACGTGCTGAGCGATCAGCCCTGACCTGACTCGGACAAAAGAGCTTCCCTAGGAGTCCACTTCATGAAGACGATCGACGAACTTCTCTCCGAAGGGGTCGACGGCAAGCGGGTCTTCGTGCGCGCCGACCTGAACGTGCCGCTCGCCGACGGTCTCATCAGCGACGACGGCCGCATCCGCGCCGTCCTGCCGACCGTCAAGGCCCTCGCCGAGGCCGGTGCCAAGGTGATCGTCGCCTCGCACCTGGGCCGCCCCAAGGGCACCCCGGACCCCGCCTTCTCGCTGCTGCCCGCCGCCGAGCGGCTCGGCGAGCTCCTCGGCGCGCCCGTCGCGTTCGCCCAGGACACCGTCGGCCCGGCCGCCCACGACGCCGTGGACGGGCTGCAGCCCGGCCAGGTGGCGGTCGTCGAGAACCTGCGCTTCAACGCCGGTGAGACGTCCAAGGACGACACCGAGCGCGGCGAGTTCGCCGACCGGCTGGCGGCCCTGGCCGATGTCTACGTGGGCGACGGTTTCGGTGCCGTGCACCGCAAGCACGCCTCGGTCTTCGACCTCCCGGCGCGGCTGCCGCACTACGCCGGCTACCTCATCGCCACCGAGGTCGGCGTCCTGAAGAAGCTCACCGAGGACGTCGAGCGCCCCTATGTCGTCGCCCTCGGCGGCTCCAAGGTCTCCGACAAGCTCGCCGTCATCGACGAGCTGCTCGGCAAGGCCGACCGGCTCCTCATCGGCGGCGGCATGGCCTTCACCTTCCTCAAGGCCAAGGGGTACGAGATCGGTGCCTCCCTGGTCCAGGACGACCAGCTGCCCGCCGTCAGGGAGTACGTCGAGCGCGCCGAGAAGAACGGCGTCGAGCTGGTCGTCCCCGTCGACGTCGTGGTCGCGGCCGGCTTCCCCGACCTGAAGACCAAGGCGCCGTCCGACCCCGCCACCGTCGCCGCGGACGCCATCCCGGCCGACCGGATGGGCCTGGACATCGGCCCTGAGACCGGCGCCCTGTACGCCTCGAAGCTCGCCGACGCGGCCACCGTGTTCTGGAACGGTCCGATGGGCGTCTTCGAGCACCCCGACTACGCCGAGGGCACCAAGGCGGTCGCCCAGGCCCTGCTCGACTCCCAGGCCTTCACGGTCGTCGGCGGCGGCGACTCCGCCGCGGCCGTCCGCATCCTGGGCTTCGACGAGAATGCCTTCGGCCACATCTCCACCGGTGGCGGCGCCTCCCTCGAATACCTCGAGGGCAAGACGCTCCCCGGTCTCGCCGCACTGGAGGACTGACCCCGTATGACCACTCGCACGCCGCTGATGGCGGGCAACTGGAAGATGAACCTCAACCACCTCGAGGCCATCGCCCATGTCCAGAAGCTCGCCTTCGCCCTGGCCGACAAGGACTACGACGCCTGTGAGGTCGCGGTCCTGCCGCCCTTCACGGACCTGCGCTCGGTACAGACCCTGGTCGACGGCGACAAGCTCAAGATCAAGTACGGCGCCCAGGACATCTCGGCGCACGACTCCGGTGCCTACACCGGCGAGATCTCCGGCGCCATGCTGGCCAAGCTCAAGTGCACGTACGTGGCGATCGGCCACTCCGAGCGCCGCCAGTACCACGCCGAGACCGACGAGATCGTCAACGCCAAGGTGAAGGCCGCGTACAAGCACGGCCTCACCCCGATCCTGTGCGTCGGCGAGGAGCTGGACGTCCGCGAGGCGGGCAACCACGTCACGCACACGCTCAGCCAGGTCGAGGGCGGCCTCAAGGACCTCCCCGCCGAGCAGGCCGAGTCGATCGTCATCGCGTACGAGCCCGTCTGGGCCATCGGCACCGGCAAGGTCTGCGGCGCCGACGACGCCCAGGAGGTCTGCGCGGCGATCCGCGGCAAGCTCGCCGAGCTGTACTCGCAGGAAGTGGCCGACGCCGTCCGTATCCAGTACGGCGGCTCGGTCAAGTCCGGGAACGTCGCCGAGATCATGGCGAAGCCCGACATCGACGGCGCCCTGGTCGGCGGCGCGGCGCTGGACGCGGACGACTTCGTCAAGATCGTCCGGTTCCGCGACCAGTAGACCGGCCTCCGGATGTGAAGCGCCGAGCTGCGAGTATGCGGTAGCGGTGTTACGTCGTACCCTTGCGGGGGCCGGACGGCTTCGAACCCGAAGCACCGGCCCCCGTCGTCCGTCCAAGAGTCGTCCGTCCAAGTCCGAGGAAGTTGGTCCAGCCGTGGTTATGGGGTTCTCGATCGCCCTGATCGTCTTCAGCCTGTTGCTGATGCTGCTGGTGCTGATGCACAAGGGGAAGGGCGGCGGTCTGTCCGACATGTTCGGCGGCGGCATGCAGTCGTCCGTCGGCGGTTCCTCGGTCGCCGAGCGCAACCTCGACCGCATCACCGTGGTCGTCGGCCTGCTGTGGTTCGCCTGCATCGTGGTGCTGGGCATCATGATGAAGGTCAACAACTGACCCCGGCCGAACCAGGCACGGCAGCACGAACGCACATTACCCAAGCACATTCCGCACGTAAGGCCCCATGTCCGGTACGCGCCCGCAGGCGCGGCCTATCATGGGGCTTGCGTCTGTGCGCGGGGGTGTAACTCCTATCACTGGACGCGCGTTGGGCCTTACGTAGACTGAGGCGCCCGCAGCGAAGCGTCACGCCGACTCGCTTCGCGGCACCATCACGCAGGGAGTTACGACCGTGGCAAGTGGCAACGCGATCCGAGGAAGCCGGGTCGGGGCGGGGCCGATGGGCGAGGCCGAGCGTGGCGAGTCCGCGCCCCGGCTGCGCATCTCCTTCTGGTGCTCCAACGGGCACGAGACGCAGCCCAGCTTCGCCAGCGACGCGCAGGTCCCCGACACCTGGGACTGCCCCCGCTGCGGCTTTCCCGCCGGACAGGACCGGGACAACCCGCCGGACCCGCCGCGCACCGAGCCGTACAAGACGCACCTCGCGTACGTACGGGAGCGGCGCAGCGACGCGGACGGCGAGGCGATCCTCGCCGAGGCGCTCGCCAAACTGCGGGGCGAGATCTAGGAGCGAGGCGCGGCATTCCAGGAGCGGCGCGGTATTCACGAGTGGCGAGCCGGCCGGGCACCGAGAGGTGTCCGGCCGGCTGTGTCTCGTGCCGGACGCCCTTTTTCACGGCGTATTTTTTGTACGCCCCCAGTCGTGCGGCTTCTCCGTCGCCATGCTGACACCTGCGGGTGAACCGCACGTATCTGTTGTTGAGCCGGACGACGGCGGGACGACAACTCGCGTCACCCTGCTCCATTAGGTTGGGACCGGTAACGGGGCAAGGTACGCAGCACTGGCAGGAAAGAGGCGGAAGTCCGAGATGAACGCAGAAAGCCGCACCAGGCTCAACCAGTTGCCCGAGTGGACCGCGCTGGCGGAGCACCGGGAGGAACTCGCCGGGACACACCTGCGCGAGCTGTTCGAGCGCAACCCCGGACGCGGCACCGCGTACACGCTCCAGGTGGGCGATCTGTACGTCGACCACTCCAAGCACCTGGTCACCGACGAGACGCTGCGGCTGCTGCGTGAGCTGGCCGCGGCGACGGACGTGTTCGGTCTGCGGGACGCGATGTTCCGCGGGGAGCGGATCAACGTCACCGAGGACCGGGCGGTCCTGCACACCGCGCTGCGCGCCCCGCGCGACGCCGTGGTGGAGGTCGACGGCGAGAACGTCGTACCGAAGGTGCACGCCGTCCTCGACAAGATGTCCGGCTTCGCCGAGCGTATCCGCTCGGGGGAGTGGACCGGGCACACCGGCCGCCGCATCAAGAACGTCGTCAACATCGGCATCGGCGGCTCCGACCTGGGCCCGGCGATGGCGTACGAGGTGCTGCGTGCCTTCACCGACCGGGACTTGACGGTCCGGTTCGTGTCGAACGTCGACGGGGCCGACCTGCACGAGGCCGTGCGGGACCTCGACCCGGCCGAGACGCTGTTCATCGTCGCCTCGAAGACCTTCACCACCATCGAGACGATCACCAACGCGACCTCGGCGCGCGACTGGCTGCTGACGGAACTGAAGGCCGGTCAGGAAGCTGTCGCCAAGCACTTCGTGGCGCTGTCGACGAACGCGGAGAAGGTCGCGGACTTCGGTATCGACACGGCGAACATGTTCGAGTTCTGGGACTGGGTCGGCGGGCGGTACTCGTTCGACTCGGCGATCGGTCTCTCGCTGATGATCGCGATCGGCCCGGACCGCTTCCGGGAACTGCTCGACGGCTTCCACCTCGTCGACGAGCACTTCCGCACGGCGCCCGCCGAGGCCAACGTGCCTTTGCTGCTGGGGCTGTTGGGTGTCTGGTACGGCAACTTCTTCGACGCGCAGTCGCACGCGGTGCTGCCGTACTCGCACTACCTGTCCAAGTTCACCGCGTACCTCCAGCAGTTGGACATGGAGTCCAACGGAAAGTCCGTGGACCGCGACGGACGCCCCGTGGAGTGGCAGACCGGCCCGGTGGTGTGGGGTACGCCCGGGACGAACGGGCAGCACGCCTACTACCAGCTCATCCACCAGGGTACGAAGGTGATCCCGGCGGACTTCATCGGCTTCGCCGAGCCGGTCGCGGAGCTGAGCGAGGGGCTGAAGGCGCAGCACGATCTGCTGATGGCCAACTTCTTCGCGCAGACGCAGGCGTTGGCCTTCGGCAAGACGCCGGACGAGGTGCGGGCGGAGGGGGTGCCGGAGGAGCTCGTGGCGCACAAGTCGTTCGCGGGGAACCACCCGACGACGACGATTCTCGCGCGGGAGCTGACGCCTTCGGTTCTGGGGCAGTTGATCGCGCTGTACGAGCACAAGGTGTTCGTGCAGGGGGCGGTCTGGAACATCGATTCCTTCGACCAGTGGGGGGTCGAGTTGGGGAAGGTGCTGGCGAAGCGGGTTGAGCCGGCGCTTACGGAGGGGGCCGATGTTCCTGGGCTGGACGAGTCCACGGAGGCGTTGGTGAGGCGGTATCGGGTGCTGCGCGGGCGGGGGTAGCGGGCGCTTCCACCTGGGGCCGGTGTGGCGTTTGCGCCGTTCCCCGCGCCCCTTTGGTGGGGCTGGTGAGGGGGCTTCATCGGCTCCGTGGTGAGGGTTGGCCGCGCAGTTCCCCGCGCCCCTTTGGGGGGACTCGGGAGGGGGCTTCATCGGCTCGGTGGTGAGGGTTGGGCGCGCAGTTCCCCGCGCCCCTTAGGTGGGGCTCGTGAGGGGGCTTTGTTCGCGGCGTGGTGAGGGTTGGCCGCGCCGTTCCCCGCGTCCCTCAAAAGCGGGGCTGCGCCCCGGCTTTTGCCTTTTAGGGGCGCGGGGAACTGCGCGAACCGCCCCCGCCGGGGCCCCGGCGCCAAGTGGGCCGGTCAAGCCACCGCGCTCTGTGTGTCCGCGAGGCGGCGGTGGGAGGCGCGGGACGCGGGGAGCGCGGCGAGGGCCGCGGCGCCCAGGACGGCGGCTGTCGCCAGGAGCGTCAGCAGCGTCGGTGACGGTCCCTGCGAGATACCCGCCCCGATGCCGCTCGACCTCCCCTGCGCGTCGATCAGCCAGTGCGCCAACGGCACCCCCAGCGCCGTACCGACGACGACCGCCGCCAGCGCCGTGCACCCCGTGGCCGTCACCGTGATCGCGGTGATCTGCCGCGGGGTCAGCCCGATCGCCTTGAGCGCCAGCAGATCCCGCTCACCCTCACGGACCGTCCCGCCGATCGCGGTGAGCAGTTCGAGAAGGCCGATCAGGGCCAGGACGGCGATGAGCCCCACGACGACCCCGCGCAGCGGCGAGAGCCCGTCGGCCGGGTTCGGCACGGCGTGCGTGCTCAGGCCGCCGTGCGCCGCCGCGGTCAGTTCGGCGCCCACCCGGTGCGGGTCGGCGCCGGGACGCAGCTGCAGCTGGTAGAGCGCCGCGCGAAGTCCAGGGTCGTTCTCCCGGAGGGTGTCGAGCGAGGTGGAGATGACCCGCCCGCCGTTCTCCGGCTCGATGCTGCGCCCCACGATGTGCAGGATCTGCGGCTGCGCGCCGACCGTCATCCGCACCCAGTCCCCGACCCGTACGTCCAGCAGGTCGAGCAGCCCCTGACCGGCCACCGCCTCGTCGGGGCCGCGCGCGGGGCGGCCCTCGGCCAGCGCGAACGGATACGGGTCCGCGCGGGTGCCGAGCCCGCGCAACGCGATCGTGCCCGTCTGGCCCGGGACCAGCGCGGCCACCTCGACGCCCGGATGGACCGCGGCGACCCGTGGATCGCGGGCCAGCAGGGCCCGTACGTCCGGATCGGTCAGGGAGCCGTCGGCCCGTACGGTGAGCGCCGCCGCGAGGCCGATCCGGTCCGGGCTGTGCTGGAAGCGGTCGATGGTGGACCAGGCGCTCATCGCCACGACGATCAGCAGCAGCGGCAGCGCCAGCCGGGCCACCGCGGCCAGCGAGCGCGCCCGGCGCGTGAACGCCTTGTGCCAGCCCAGGACCAGCGCCGACGGCAGCCGCAGCCCCAGCGCCCCGCGCGACAGAGCGGACAGCCCCCCGCCGAGCGGCGCCGCGGCCCGCAGCCCCGGCACCGCGGGCACCTGCCCGGCGCGCCAGGCCGCGAGCCCGGTCGTCGCGGCGATGAACAGCACCGCCGCCAGGGGTACGCCGAGGAGCGCGGCCGTATGCCCCGGCAGGCCCTGCCACACCCCGACCGCGTCCCCGAGACGCCCCGGTGTCCGGCTGCCCAGCGCCTGGATGAGGGCCGCGGCGAGCACGGCCCCGAGGAGCGCGAACGCCACATGCTGGAGCAGGAAGATCCGCACCACCTGGCCCGGGGTGAAACCGATCGCCTTCAGGACCGGGATGTCCCGCAGATGACCGCGGATCCGGGTGCCGATGGCGCCGTGCACCGCTAGCGCGGCGGCCAGCAGGGCCGCCAGCCCGAACAGGCCGAGGACCTGGCCGAGCAGCCGGTTGCCGCCCTGCGCCTCGGCCCGGGCCTGCTGCCAGCTGGAGACGTCGGTGACGGCCTTGGCGCCCAGCAGGGTGACGGCGCGCTGCACGGCGTAGTCCGTGTCGTCGGGGTCGCTCAGCCGCAGCCCGGTGACCTGGCCGCCGTGTCCGTCGGTGCGCTGCACGGAGGCGGGCAGCGCCCAGACGAGGCCCGGCCGCTCGCCGGGGCTGTAGCGGGGTTCGGCGCTGTCCGCGATGCCCAGCACGGTCAGCGTCCGGTCCGTGCCCGGCACGGTGAGCGTGTCCCCGGGCTCGGCCCACAGCGCCCGTGCCAGGCCGCTCTCCAGCACCACACCGTCCGGGACGCCGGGGTCGAGCCAGCGACCCGAGGCGAGCAGCGGGCGGCCGGTCGCGGGACGGCCGACGGTGCCGCGCAGTTCGACGGAGGCGCGGGTGCCGCGGGAGGCGAGGGTCGTGGCGGCGGTGGGGTACGGGCCCGCGACGGACGCGACACCGTCCACCCCGGAGAGCCCGGCCGCGTCGGCGGAGGGGCCGGTGTGGATCCACACATGGGCGCCCTGCGACTGGGTGAAGACCCGCTGCCAGGGGTTGGTCGCGTACCCGAACAGCGCCGTGGCGAGCAGCAGCGAGGCGACGATCCCGGCGGTGGCGAGCACGATGAACAGCGCCTCGCCGCGGTGCGAGCGCAGATCGGCGTGCGCCCAGCGCAGAGTGGCCCGCACGCCGCTCAGTCCCTCAGTTCCAGCACGCCGGATATCCCGGTGCCGCGGGCGGGCGCGGTGTCGAGTGCCGCGTCGTCGGCGATCCGGCCGTCGAAGAAGCTGATCACCCGGTCCGCGGCGCTCGCGAGCCGCGCGTCATGCGTGACCAGCACGATCGTCTGGCCGCGCTGGTGGAACCGGGTCAGCAGCCGGGTCACCTCGCGGGTGCCCCTGCTGTCCAGGCTGCCCGCGGGTTCGTCGGCCAGCAGCAGTTGCGGGTGGTTGACCAGGGCGCGGGCCAGCGCGACCCGCTGCTGCTCACCGCCGGACAGCTCGCCCGGCATGCTGCGCTCCTTGCCCGCGAGGCCCAGCTCGTCGAGGAGCAGTCCGCGCTCGGCGCGCGCCTGCCGGGGGGACAGGCCGGCCAGCAGGGCGGGCAGCTCGACGTTGTCGGCGACCGACAGGTTCGAGACGAGGTTGAAGAACTGGAAGACGATGCCGATCCTTCGCCGGCGCTCGACCGCCCAGCGCGCCTCGCTGTACGCGTCCGTGCACTCGCCGTCCAGCCAGAGACTGCCGGAATTCGGCCGCTGGAGCCCGCCGAGCAGATGCAGCAGCGTCGACTTCCCGGCGCCCGAGGGGCCCGTGACGGCCACGAACTCGCCCTGCCGTACGGACAGGTCCACGCCCCGTACGGCGTGCGCCGGGGCGCCCTCGCCGTAGTGCGTCTTGACCAGGCCCTCGGCCCGCAGGAGGGGGGTGTCCTCGGCGCGCGGCCCGGGAACGGCGGCCGGGGGAGCGGCGGTCGGCGCAGGGGCGGCCGGCGGAGGGGTGCGCCTCATTCCAGCTCCTCCAGTTCCTCCTGGCAGCGTTCCAGCCAGTCGAGGTCGGCCTGCAGATGCAGCATGGCGCCCTCGATGAGCAGCTGGGAGATGCGGTGGTCCCGGCTCTCGGCCGCGGCGAGCTTCGACAGATTGCGCATGGTGTTCAGGTACTCGCGCCGTTGTTTGTTGATCAGGGCGATCTGGCCGGCCAGTCCGGTCCGCGGTGCCAGGGCGAGCTTCATGAAGAACTCGTCCCGTACGCGCGGCTCGTCCGCCGTCTCCTCGTACCAGACGCGCAGGGCTTCGCGTCCGGCGTCGGTGAGGTGGTAGATCTTCTTGTTGGGCCGGCTCGACTGCTCGACTTCCTCGCCCTCGATCAGTCCCGACTTCTCAAGGCGGCCGAGGGTCACATAGATCTGGCCGACGTTCGGCTGAGGGTACGCGGCGCCCAGCAGTTGCTCAAGGTCCTGCTTGAGCTCGTAGCCGTGGGCCGGACCGCGCGCCAGCAGGGCCAGGAGGGGCAGCCGCACTCGTGCTCTCCCCTTCCTCCGCCGTAGATCCTCATCAGGTGGTGCAAGCCCGCGCGTCCGGAGCCAATGTGCGACAGGACCTAGTATCGCCCATACCTAACGGGTATACATGGCCTCTGACTCCGGGCGAAGGTGCCCGGCAGCCGGGTGCACCAGGGAGGAACCTATGCGGTGGATCCACGCCGCCGGTAGGGGGCTCCTGGTCGCGGCGGTCGTTCTGGCCGGTTACGTCGCTTCCGGCGCCCCGGGCGACGAGGCGCGCGGCGGCGGCCGGGGCCCGCTCACGCTGGCCACCGCGGGAGATCTCACCGGCTATCTGGGGCCGCTGCTCGACGGCTGGAACCGCGCCCACCCGGGTGAGCGGGTCACCCTCGTCGAACTGCCGGACTCCGCCGACGAGACCCGTGCCCAGATGACCACCGATCTGCGCGGCGACGGCCGGAGCCGCTTCGACGTCCTGAACATCGATGTCGCCTGGACCTCGGAGTTCGCCGCCGCGGGCTGGATCTCGCCGCTGCCCGCCGGCCGCTTCCCGCTCGACGGCTTCCTGCCGCCGGTCGTGGACACCGCGACCTACGACGGACAGCTGTACGCCGTCCCCTACGTCACCAACGCGGGCCTGCTCCTCTACCGCAAGGACCTCCTCGACAAGGAGGGCGTCGCTCCGCCGCGTACCTGGGCCGAGCTGGAGAAACAGGCGAGAAGCATCGCTCCGAAGTACGGACTCGACGGCTATGCCGGCCAGTTCCTGCCCTACGAGGGGCTCACCGTCAACGCCGCCGAGGCGGTCTACTCGGCGGGCGGCACCATCCTCGGGGACGAGGGCGAACGCGTCACCGTCAACTCGGCGGCGGCGCGCGAGGGCATCGGGTTCCTGGCCCGCGGCGTACGCGACGGCTGGATCCCCGAGAAGGCGCTGACGTACAAGGAGGAGGAGTCCAAGCAGGCCTTCCAGGACGGCCGTCTCCTCTTCCTGCGCAACTGGCCGTACGCCTATGTCGGCGCCTCGGACAAGGGCTCCCCGGTCGCCGGGAGGATCGGCGCGGTGCCGCTGCCGGGGCCCGACGGGCCGGGCGCGAGCGTGCTCGGCGGCTCGAATCTCGCGGTGAGCGCCCACGCCCGGCACCCCGACTCCGCCGCCCGGCTCATCGCCTACCTCACGAGCGAGGCGACCCAGCGTCAGGTGCTCACCAAGGGCGCGCTGCCGCCCGTGCGGGCCGCGCTGTACGAGGACCCGGGGCTGATCCGGCGGTTCCCCTATCTGCCGACGCTCCGCGCGAGCGTCCTGGCGGCGGCGCCGCGTCCGAAGAGTCCGCGCTACGACCAGGTCAGCCTGGCCGTGCAGGCCGTGGTGCACGACGCGATGACCGGCCGGCAGACGCCCGAGGCCGCGGTACGGCGGCTGGCGCGCGAGCTGGCGGACATCTCGCGCCGCGGCTGAGCCTCTCTCTCCCGCCCTCGTTACTCCCACCCCGGCAGTTCATAGTTTCATGTTAGGTAACGCGTCCGTCTCATCTGCCGTTCAGCGGGCGGAAATGTGTGGACATAAGTCCCCAGTTCTCAGGGTGGCCCCGTCAGCTCGTTGACACTCCCACGACATGTCTACTTAACATGCATGCATAACCGGAGCAGGCACACGGACGCACAGACGGGTCAACGGGTGACGATCGACACGCACCGCTGGTGGCGCGACGCAGTGATCTACCAGGTCTACGTCCGCAGCTTCCTCGACAGCACCGGGGACGGCATCGGCGACCTCGCCGGGGTACGCGCCGGACTGCCGTACCTGAAGAAGCTCGGCGTCGACGGGATCTGGCTGAGCCCCTTCTACCCCTCACCGCAGCAGGACCACGGCTACGACGTGGCCGACCACTGCGACGTCGACCCGCTCTTCGGAGACCTCGGCGAGTTCGACCTGCTGATGACGGACGCCCGGCTGCTCGGCATCAAGGTGCTCCTCGACATAGTCCCCAACCACTGCTCCAGCGAGCACCCCTGGTTCCGGCAGGCGCTCGCCGAAGCACCCGGCGGCGAGGCCCGCGCCCGCTTCCACTTCGCCGACGGCCGCGGGCCCGGGGGAGCGGAGCCGCCCAACAACTGGCACGCCATGTTCGGCGGCCCCGCCTGGAGCCGGATCACCGAGCGGGACGGCACGCCCGGCCAGTGGTACCTGCACATGTTCACGCCCGAGCAGCCCGACCTGAACTGGCGCAACCCGGAGGTCGGCGCCCACTTCGACCACGTCCTGCGCTTCTGGCTCGACCGGGGTGTGGACGGCTTCCGCGTCGATGTCGCCGCCGGCCTCTACAAGCACGCCGACCTGCCCGACTCGCCCGATCCGATGGCCGACGCCCGCACCCGGGACTCCGTCAACCCGCTCGCCTGGAACCAGCCCGAGGTGCACGGCGTCTGGCGGCACTGGCGGTCGGTGTGCGAGGAGTACACCGCCCGCGACGGCCGGGAGCGGCTGCTCGTCGGCGAGGTCTCCGTGCCCTCCGCCCGCGAACACGCCCACTACGTACGCCCCGACGAGCTGCACCAGGCCTTCTTCTTCGACCTGCTCAGCGCGTCCTGGAACGCCGACGCCTTCCGCAAGGTCATCTCGGAGGCCATGCAGGACATCGCGGGCACCGGCTCCACGGTCACCTGGGTCCTCAACAACCACGACCAGGTCCGCACGGTCACCCGCTACGGCGAACTGGGCGCCGAGGGCAGCGGACTGGGCGCCGCCCGCGCCCGCGCCGCGGCCCTGCTGATGCTGGCGCTGCCCGGTGCCGCGTACATCTACCAGGGGGAGGAGCTGGGGCTGCCCGAGGTCGTCGATCTGCCGGACGACGTGCTCACCGACCCGATCTACCGCCGTACCGGCAGCCGCGCCCGGGTCCGCGACGGCTGCCGGGTGCCGCTGCCGTGGTCGGGGCACGCCTCCCCGTTCGGCTTCACCACCGGCACCGAGAGCGCCAAGCCGTGGCTGCCGCAGCCCGCCTACTTCGCGGAGTACGCCACCGACCGCGCCCTCGCCGACACCCGCTCCTTCTGGCACCTCTACCGCGACGGGCTCCAACTGCGGGCCGGGATGCCCCAGCTGGGCGAAGGCCCGCTGCGCTGGCTGGACACCCCGCCCGGCGTCCTCGGTTTCGTCCGCGGCGACGGCCTGGTGTGCGCCGTCAACTTCGGTACGGCACCGACGCCCGCGCCGGTCGCCGGCACCCCCCTGCTGTCCAGCGGCCCCTGCGCGCCCGGCGTCCTGCCCGGCTCGACGGCCGCCTGGTGGATCAGCGACCGCACCGCCTCCTGAACCGGCCGCACCGGCCGCCGACCCCCTCAAGTACCGCTCTCACGGCTCTCACCGCTCTCACCGCTCTCACGAAGGAACATCAACGATGATGCGACGACGTACGACCCTGCTCGCGAGCTGCACCGCCCTCGCTCTGTCCCTCGGTGCCACCGCGTGCGGAGGCGGCGGCCCCGTCTCGGCGGGCGGCGGCGACAAGCCGCTCAGCGGCCAGACGATCAACGTGGCCGGAGTCTGGTCCGGCAGCGAGCAGAAGAACTTCCAGAAGGTCCTGGACGCGTTCACCGAGAAGACCGGCGCCAAGACGCAGTTCACCTCCACCGGCGACAACGTCTCCACGGTCGTCGGCAGCAAGATCGAGGGTGGCAACGCGCCCGACGTGGTGATGGTCCCGCAGGTCGGCGTCCTCCAGCAGTTCGCGAAGGAGGGCTGGCTCAAGCCGCTGTCCAGGACCGCCCAGAAGTCCGTCGACGCCAACTACGCGGACGTGTGGAAGAACTACGGCAGCGTCGACGGCAGCCTGTACGGCCTGTACTTCAAGGCCGCCCACAAGTCGACGGTCTGGTACAGCCCCGACGCCCTCGATGAGGCGGGCGTCGAGGCGCCGACGAGCTACGACGCGATGCTGGAGGCCGGACGGACCGTCTCCGAGTCGGGCCTCGCGGCCTTCTCCGTCGCCGGACAGGACGGCTGGACCCTCACCGACTGGTTCGAGAACGTCTACCTCTCGCAGGCGGGCCCCGAGAAGTACGACGCCCTCGCCGCCCACGAGATCAAGTGGACCGACCCGACCGTGGTCGCCGCCCTCACCACCCTCGGCAAGCTCTTCAAGGACAAGGAGCTGATAGCCGGCGGCCAGAAGGGCGCCCTGAACACCGACTTCCCCGGCTCCGTCGAGAAGGTCTTCGGACCCGAGCCCGCCGCCGGCATGGTCTACGAGGGAGACTTCGTGGCCGGTGTCGCCAAGGACCAGTTCGGCAGGCAGATCGGAGAGGACGCGGACTTCTTCCCCTTCCCCGCGGTCGGCGACGGCAAGGCGCCCGTGGTCAGCGGCGGCGACGCGGCGGTCGTCCTGAAGGACGGCAAGAGCCCGAAGGCCGCCATGGCGTTCCTGGAGTACCTCGCGACCCCCGAGGCGTCCGCCGTCTGGGCCGAGGTCGGCGGCTTCCTCTCCCCGAACAAGGAGCTCGACCTCGCCTCCTACGGCGACGACATCACCCGCGAGACCGCCAAGTCCCTGGTGGACGCCGGTGACTCGGTCCGCTTCGACATGTCGGACCAGGCCCCGGCCGCGTTCGGCGGCACCAAGGGCGCGGGCGAGTGGAAGCTCCTCCAGGACTTCCTGCGCGACCCGTCCGACCCGAAGGCGACCGCCGCGGCGCTGGAGAAGGCCGCCGCCAAGGCGTACCAGGACTGATTGCCATGACCGCCACAGACCTCAAAGACAGAAAAGACAGGAAGGACCCGGACGAGGAGGGTCCGTCGTCCGCCGCGCGGGCCGACCGTGACCGCAGACAGCGCGCGCGCCGCCGGGCCCGGGTCGTCGCCGTCGCGTTCGTCCTGCCCGCGCTGCTCCTGCTCGGCGCGCTCGTCGTCTACCCCGTGCTGTTCTCCGTGGGCCGCAGCTTCTTCGACGCCTCCGGCGACCGGTTCGTGGGCGGCGACAACTACACCGAGATGTTCCACGACCCCGCCACCATCAAGGCCGTCCGGAACACCGCCATCTGGGTGGTCATCGCACCCACCCTGCTCACCGGCCTCGGCCTGATCCTCGCCGTGCTGGTCGAAAAAGTGCGCTGGGCGACGGCGTTCAAGCTCCTGCTCTTCATGCCGATGGCCGTCTCCTTCCTCGCCGCCGGCATCATCTTCCGGCTCGCCTACGACGAGGACCCCGACAAGGGCGTCCTGAACGCGGCCGTCGTCTCCGTCCACGACGCGTTCAAGGGCGAGTCGTCCTACCCGACCGCCCGCGCCCGCGAGGGCCAGGGCCTCACCAAGGGCGCCGACGGCTCGTACGGTACGACCGCCGGTGTGTCCCCCGGTGACACCGTCGGGCTCGGTCTGGTCGGCGTGCGCGCCGACGACCTGCCCGGGGACGCGCGGCCCGCCTATCCGGCGGCGGCGCGCAAGGCGTCCGCCGACGAAGTGCGCGGTGTCGTCTACCTGGACTTCACGCGCGGCGGGGGAGGGAAGCAGGGCGAGGTCGACAAGGCGGAGAGCGGGCTGCCGGGGATGGCCGTCGAGGCGGTGCGCGACGGGAAGACCGTCGCGAGCGCCACCACCGCGGCCGACGGCTCCTTCCGTTTCCAGGGACTCGACGCGGGCTCGTACACCGTGCGGCTGCCCGGCTCGAACTTCGCCCCGCCGTACGAGGGGATCTCCTGGCTGGGTCCCGCGCTTGTCACTCCCGCCATCATCGGCGCGTACCTGTGGATCTGGACCGGGTTCGCCATGGTGCTGATCGGGGCCGGGCTCGCCGCGCTCCCGCGGGACGCGCTGGAGGCGGCCCGGATGGACGGCGCGAACGAGTGGCAGATCTTCCGGCGCATCACCGTGCCGCTGCTCGCACCCGTCCTCACCGTGGTCTTCGTGACGCTGGTGATCAACGTGATGAAGGTCTTCGACCTCGTCTACATCATCGCGCCGGGACCCGTGCAGGAGGACGCCACCGTGCTCGCCACCCAGATGTGGCTGGTGTCCTTCGGCGGCGGCAACAACCAGGGTCTCGGCAGTGCGCTGGGCGTCCTGCTCCTGCTTCTGGTCATCCCCGCCATGGTCTTCAACGTCCGCCGCTTCCGAGGGAGTCAACGATGAACGCGCTCAGGCGGGGGCTCGGCAACAGCCTGGTCCAGGCGTTCCTGGTGGTGATCGGCCTGGTCTGGCTCACCCCGCTCGCGGGCCTTTTCCTGTCCTCGCTGCGGTCCGCCCAGGACACCGCGACGGGCGGCTGGTGGACCGTGCTGACCAGCCCCCGGCAGCTGTCCTTCGACAACTACTCGGCACTGCTGGGCAATGAGGGGATGACGCGGGCGTTCTGGAACACCGTGCTGATCTCGGTGCCGACGACGTTCCTCGTCGTCGTCATCGCCGCACTCGCGGGGTACGCGTTCGCGTGGCTGGAGTTCCCCGGGCGGGACACCGTCTTCCTGATCGTGGTCGCGCTGCTGGTGGTGCCCGTGCAGATCGGGCTGCTGCCGGTGGCCAAACTCTTCGGCGAGCTGGGGCTGTTCGGCACGATTCCCGGGGTCATCCTTTTCCACGTGTCGTACGGGCTGCCGTTCGCGATCTTCCTGCTGCGGAACTATTTCGCCGAAATGCCGAAGGAGATGCTGGAGGCCGCGCGGATGGACGGGGGCGGGGAGTGGCGGATCTTCACCCGGCTCGTGCTGCCGGTGGGGCGGCCGGCGCTTGCCAGCCTCGCCATTTTCCAGTTTCTCTGGGTCTGGAACGACATGCTGGTCGCGCTGCTGTTCGCGGATAGTTCCGCGCAGCCGTTGACTGTGGAACTGCAGTCGCAGATACGGCAGTTCGGGAGCAATATCGATGTGCTCGCGCCAGGGGCGTTCTTGTCGCTGGTGGTGCCGGTGGTGGTCTTCTTCGCATTCCAACGGCACTTCGTGCAGGGGGTCATGGCGGGTTCGGTCAAATAACCGGACGTCTCTCGCCCCCGCCGCCCCTTCCCGTCCCCGACCACGTATGGGGGCTGCGCCCCCTCGCCCCCGTTCGCGCAGTTCCCCGCGCCCCCAGGGGGCTTCAGGGGCGCGGGGAACTGCGCAATGGGGGGGTAGGGGGCGAAGCCCCCATGCGGTGACGGGAACGGGTAGGGGCGGCGGGGGCGAGGAAAGCCCCTGCCGCCCCACCCCTTACCCCTTACCCCTCCGTCACGGCGAAGCCGGCGGATACAGCGCGCGCGGCAGCTGCGACGCCGCCGCCGCGTCCAGCAACCACAACGTGCGGGCCCGCCCCCGCGCACCAGCGGCCGGCGCCTGGATCTCCCCCGCCCCGGACAGCGCGATCGCCGCAGCCTCCGCCTTGTCCTCGCCCGCCGCGAGCAACCACACCTCCCGCGCGGCCCGGATCGCGGGCAGCGTGAGCGTCACCCGGACCGGCGGCGGCTTCGGCGCGCCCCGCACCCCCACCACCGTCCGCTCCGTCTCACGGACAGCGGGCAGTTCCGGGAACAGCGACGCCACGTGCGTGTCCGGCCCGACGCCCAGCATCAGCACGTCGAAGGACGGCACGGAAGCGTGATTCTCCGGCCCCGCCGCCGACGCGAGTTCGGCCGCGTAGGCCTCCGCCGCCGCGTCCACGTCCCCGCCCCAAGGCCCGTCCGACGCGGGCATGGCGTGCACGCGCTTCGGGTCCAGCGGCACCGAGTCGAGGAGCGCATCCCGGGCCTGCGTGACGTTCCGCTCGGGGTCGCCCTCGGGCAGGAACCGCTCGTCGCCCCACCACAGGTCGAGCCGGCTCCAGTCGACCGCGTCCCGGGCGGGCGCGGACGCGAGCGCGGCCAGCAGGCCGTTGCCGTTGCGGCCACCGGTCAGGACGACCGAGGCGTGACCGCGTGAGGCCTGCGCGTCCACGACCTTCGTGATGAGCCGGGCCGCGGCGGCCTGGGCCATCAGTTCCTTGTCGCGGTGGACGACCAGCTGGGGAGTGCTCACTGCGGGTCCGCCTTCTTGACCGGGGGCATCTGGGCGGGCGTGGGGCGCCCCGCGTCTCCCTCGCCCGTCCCGGCCCCCGCCACGGCCGCCGAGGCCTTCGTGGCCTGGGCCGGGGTGTCGTGCAGCGGGCGGACCGGGAGCTCCCCCGGCGTCCAGGTGGCTGCCTCGGGCCGCTGCGACGCCGACTGGATGCCGCCGAGACGGTCCACCCCGAACCGCAGCGCGGACGCGTACGTGTCGTCCGGGTCGAGCCGGCGCAGCTCCTCCGCGAGCAGCTCCGACGTCTCGCGGCGCTTGAGCGCGACCGCGCGGTCCGGCTGGCCGGGCAGTGCCAGGGTGGCCATCGCGCCGTCCGAGCGGTGCAGGGTGATGGGGCCGCCGGTCGTCTCCAGGCGCACCTGGGTCAGACCGGGGCCCGCGGACACGGCACGGCGTACGTGCACATGGAGCCGGTCGGCGAGCCACATGGCGAGCAGCTCGACGCTCGGGTTGGCCTCCTCGCCCGCCACCTCGACGGAGACGACCTCGCAGTCGACCTGGTCGAGGGCGGCGGCCAGCATGGAACGCCACGGGGTGATCCGGGCCCACGCGAGGTCGGTGTCGCCCGGCTCGTAGCTCTCGGCGCGGGACTTCAGCTCCTCGACGGGCTTCTCCGCCGTGTAGCTGTCGGTGACCCGGCGCTGGCCGAGGGCGCCCAGCGGGTCGCCCGCCGCGTCGCGGGGCGCGTCCACCGACCACCAGACGACGACCGGCGCGTCGGGCAGCAGCAGGGGCAGGACCACCGACTGGGCGTGGTCGGAGACCTCGCCGTACAGCCGCAGGACGACCGTCTCGCCGCTGCCCGCGTCCGCGCCGACCCGCACCTCGGCGTCCAGGCGGGACTTGGTGCGGTCGCGGGGGGAGCGCGAGACGCGCTTGATGACGACGAGGGTGCGCGAGGGGTGCTCGCGTGCGGCGTCGTTGGCGGCCTTCAGGGCGTCGTAGGCGTTCTCCTCGTCGGTGACGATGACGAGGGTGAGGACCATGCCGACGGCCGGGGTGCCTATGGCCCGGCGCGCCTGCACGAGCGCCTTGTTGATCTTGCTGGCCGTGGTGTCCGTGAGATCTGTCTTCATGGCCGACGCCAGCTCCGTCCGTCTCGCTCGAGCATTTCGTCGGCCTCGACGGGCCCCCACGTGCCCGACTGGTACTGCGCGGGCCTGCCGTGCTTGTCCCAGTACTCCTCGATCGGGTCGAGGATCTTCCAGGACAGCTCGACCTCCTCGGTGCGCGGGAAGAGGTTCGAGTCGCCGAGCAGCACGTCGAGGATCAGCCGCTCGTACGCCTCGGGGCTCGACTCCGTGAACGACTCGCCGTACGCGAAGTCCATCGAGACGTCCCGGATCTCCATGGAGGTGCCGGGCACCTTGGAGCCGAAGCGGACCGTGATGCCCTCGTCGGGCTGGACGCGGAAGACGATCGCGTTCTGGCCCAGCTCCTCCGTCGCCGTGTGGTCGAAGGGGGAGTGCGGGGCGCGCTGGAAGACGACGGCGATCTCGGTGACACGCCGGCCGAGGCGCTTGCCGGTGCGCAGGTAGAAGGGGACGCCCGCCCAGCGGCGGTTGTCCACCTCCACCTTGATCGCCGCGTACGTGTCGGTCTTCGACTGGGGGTCGATACCGTCTTCCTGGAGGTAGCCGACGGCCTTCTCGCCGCCCTGCCAGCCCTCGGCGTACTGACCGCGGACCGTGTTCGCGCCCAGGTCGGCGGGCAGCCTGACCGCGCCGAGCACCTTGGTCTTCTCGGCGGCGAGCGCATCCGCGTCGAAGGAGGAGGGCTCCTCCATCGCGGTGAGGGCCATCAACTGGAGCAGGTGGTTCTGGATGACGTCACGGGCGGCGCCGATGCCGTCGTAGTAGCCGGCCCGGCCGCCGATGCCGATGTCCTCGGCCATCGTGATCTGTACGTGGTCGACGTACGACCGGTTCCAGATCGGCTCGAACATCTGGTTGGCGAAGCGCAGCGCCAGAATGTTCTGGACCGTCTCCTTGCCCAGGTAGTGGTCGATGCGGAAGACCTGGTCCGGGGCGAAGACCTCTTCGACGGTGGTGTTGAGGTCCTCGGCCGACTTCAGGTCGTGGCCGAAGGGCTTCTCGATGACCGCGCGCCGCCAGGAGCCGCTCGACTGGTCGGCGAGGCCGTGCTTCTTCAGCTGCTGGATGACCACCGGGAACGCGGACGGCGGCACGGAGAGGTAGAAGGCGAAGTTGCCGCCCGTGCCCTGCGCCTTGTCCAGCTCCCCGATGGTGTCGCGCAGCCGCTCGAAGGCGTCGTCGTCGTCGAAGGTGCCCTGGACGAAGCGCATCCCCTGGACGAGCTGCTGCCAGACCTCCTCACGGAACGGCGTACGGGCGTGTTCCTTGACGGCGTCGTGGACCTCCTGGGCGAAGTCCTCGTTCTCCCATTCGCGGCGTGCGAAGCCGACGAGGGAGAAGCCCGGCGGCAGCAGGCCGCGGTTGGCAAGGTCATAAACGGCAGGCATAAGCTTTTTACGGGACAAATCGCCCGTGACCCCGAAGATGACGAGGCCCGACGGCCCCGCGATACGCGGGAGCCGTCGGTCCGCCGGGTCACGCAGCGGATTGCTGCTTGACAAGATTTCAGCCCTCCGAAGGGGCGAGGCGCTTGAGCTCGGCCTCGGTCGACTTGAGCAGGTCGTTCCAGGCGTCCTCGAACTTCGAGACGCCCTCTTCCTCCAGGAGTTGAACCACTTCGTCGTACGAGATCCCGAGCTTCTCGACCGCGTCGATCTCGGCGCGGGCCTGCTCGTACGTACCGGTCACGGTGTCACCGGTGATCTGCCCGTGGTCCTCGGTGGCGAACAGGGTCGCCTCCGGCATGGTGTTCACCGTGTTCGGCGCGACCAGGTCGTCGACGTACAGGGTGTCCTTGTAGGCCGGGTCCTTGACGCCGGTCGAGGCCCACAGCGGACGCTGCTTGTTGGCCTGCGCCCGGTCCAGGGCGGCCCAGCGGTCCGAGGAGAAGACCTCCTCGTACGCCTGGTAGGCGAGCCGCGCGTTGGCGAGACCGACCTTGCCGCGGGCGGCCTTGGCCTCGTCGGTGCCGAGGGCGTCGAGGCGCTTGTCGATCTCGGTGTCCACGCGGGACACGAAGAAGGAGGCCACGGAGTGGATCTTGGAGAGGTCCAGGCCGGCGGCCTTGGCCTTCTCCAGGCCCTCCAGGTACGCGTCCATCACCTTGCGGTAGCGCTCCAGCGAGAAGATCAGCGTGACGTTGACGCTGATGCCGCGTGCGATCGTCTCGGTGATCGCGGGCAGACCCGCCTCGGTCGCCGGGATCTTGATGAGCGTGTTCGGCCGGTCGACGAGCCACGCGAGCTGCTTGGCCTCGGCGACGGTCGACTTCGTGTTGTGCGCCAGGCGCGGGTCGACCTCGATCGAGACCCGGCCGTCCTGGCCCTGCGTCGCGTCGAAGACCGGACGCAGGATGTCGGCGGCGTCACGGACGTCCGCCGTCGTGATCATGCGGATGGCCTCTTCGACCGTGACCCCGCGCGCGGCGAGGTCGGAGAGCTGCTGGTCGTAGCCGTCGCCCTGCGAGATCGCCTTCTGGAAGATGGACGGGTTGGTGGTGACGCCCACGACGTGCTGCTGGTCGATCAGTTCGGCGAGGTTGCCGGACGTGATCCGCTTGCGCGACAGGTCGTCCAGCCAGATCGCGACGCCCTCTTCGGAGAGGCGCTTCAGTGCGTCTGTCATGGAAAATGCATCTCCTACGTGTCGTATGTGAGCGTCAGCGCTGGGCTGCGGCGATCGATTCCCGGGCTGCGTCCGCGACGTTCTCGGCAGTGAAACCGAACTCCTGGAAGAGGACCTTGCCGTCGGCCGACGCGCCGAAGTGCTCCAGGGAGACGATGCGGCCGGCGTCCCCGACGAAGCGGTGCCAGGTCAGGCCGATGCCGGCCTCGACCGCCACGCGCGCCTTCACGGACGGGGGGAGTACCGAGTCCCGGTACCCCTGGTCCTGCTCGTCGAACCACTCCACGCACGGCACGGACACGACCCGGGTCGGGGTGCCGTCGGCCTGGAGCCGCTCGCGCGCCTCGACGGCCACGTGCACCTCGGAACCGGTGGCGAGGAGGATGACCTCGGGCTCCGCGCGCTGCCCGTCGGGCCCCTCGGCCTCGAAGAGCACGTACGCGCCCTTGGCGGTGTCCTCGTTGGCCTCGTACGTCGGGACGCCCTGGCGGGTCAGCGCGAGACCGTGCGGGTTGCCCTTGCCGAAGACCTTGGTGTAGCGGCGCAGGATCTCGCGCCACGCGATCGCGGTCTCGTTGGCGTCGGCCGGGCGCACGACGTTCAGGCCGGGGATGGCGCGCAGCGAGGCCAGGTGCTCGACCGGCTGGTGGGTCGGGCCGTCCTCGCCGAGACCGATGGAGTCGTGCGTCCACACGTACGTCACCGGCAGGTGCATCAGCGCGGACAGGCGCACGGCGTTGCGCATGTAGTCGGAGAACACCAGGAAGGTGCCGCCGTAGATACGGGTGTTGCCGTGCAGCGCGATGCCGTTCATCTCCGCGGCCATGGAGTGCTCGCGGATACCGAAGTGGATCGTGCGGCCGTACGGGTTCGCCTCCGGCAGCGGGTTGTCCGCCGGGAGGAAGGACGACGTCTTGTCGATCGTCGTGTTGTTCGAGCCCGCGAGGTCGGCCGAGCCGCCCCACAGCTCGGGGATGACCGAGCCGAGCGCCTGGAGGACCTTGCCGGACGCGGCGCGCGTGGCGACGCCCTTGCCCGTCTCGAAGACCGGGAGCTTCTCCTCCCAGCCGGCCGGCAGTTCGCCCGCGGCGACGCGGTCGAACTCGGCGGCGCGCTCCGGGTTGGCGGTCCGCCACGCGGCGAAGCCCTTCTCCCACTCGGCCTTGGCCTCACGGCCCCGGTCGAGCGCCTTGCGCGCGTGCGCCAGCACCTCGTCGGAGACCTCGAAGGTCTTCTCCGGGTCGAAGCCGAGGACCCGCTTGGTGGCCGCGACCTCGTCGTCGCCGAGCGCCGAGCCGTGGGCGGCCTCGGTGTTCTGCGCGTTCGGGGCGGGCCAGGCGATGATCGAGCGCATCGCGATGAACGACGGCTTGTCCGTGACCGCCTTCGCGGCCTCGATCGCCGCGTACAGGGCGACCGGGTCGAGGTCGCCGTTCTCCTGCGGCTCCACGCGCTGGACGTGCCAGCCGTAGGCCTCGTACCGCTTGGGGGTGTCCTCGGAGACGGCCGTCTCGGTGTCGCCCTCGATCGAGATGTGGTTGTCGTCCCACAGCAGGATCAGGTTGCCGAGCTTCTGGTGGCCCGCCATCGAGGACGCCTCGCCGGAGATGCCCTCCTGGAGGCAGCCGTCACCGGCGATCGCGTAGATGAAGTGGTCGAACGGGGAGGTGCCGGGGGCCGCCTCCGGGTCGAACAGACCGCGCTCGTAGCGGGCGGCCATCGCCATGCCCACCGCGTTGGCGACACCCTGGCCGAGCGGTCCGGTCGTCGTCTCCACACCGGTGGTGTGCCCGTACTCGGGGTGTCCCGGGGTCTTCGAGCCCCAGGTCCTGAACGACTTCAGATCGTCCAGCTCCAGGCCGAAGCCGGCCAGGTACAGCTGCGTGTAGAGAGTCAGGGACGAATGGCCGGCGGACAGTACGAAACGGTCGCGGCCGGTCCAGTCGGCGTCCGCCGGGTCGTGCCGCATCACCTTCTGGAACAGGGTGTACGCGGCTGGTGCCAGACTCATCGCCGTACCCGGATGGCCGTTGCCGACCTTCTGTACGGCGTCGGCGGCCAGGATGCGGGCGGTGTCGACCGCCCGCTGGTCCCATTCGGTCCACTCGATGTCTGTTGTGGTCGGCTTGGTGCTCACCCTGGGTCAGGGCTCCTCTCCACATGTCGCACATGTCGAATGCCGGTGCACGTGGCGCCCACCGGCTCGCTGTCGAGCCTACCCCCGTGGCAACGCGCATTCTTTCGAGTCATTCCAGACTGCCGGGACTTGCCCTCTTCCGCCTCCCGACCGGCGGGTTCCGTATTCGGCAAGTGAATACGGAGCCGGTCATCCGAGTGCTCAATCCGAAGGCGATCAGTCCTTCGCAGGACCCTTTCAACACGAGCGGACCCCCGCCGAGGCCGGGGTCTGGGCAACGTCTACAGTGGCGTGGTACGCGCGAGCCTTTACCGGGAGTTCACACCCGGGGCTCGCTGGGATGTCTCTGTCAGGGGTGTGCGTGACGGCCGTTGAATCCCGTCCAGCGGGAGTGCTTGGGACGACTCAGGGCACGAAGCACCGGCCGTTCGGGGCCCGGATCAAGGCGTTCGTCGCTCTCACCAAGCCGCGGATCATCGAACTGCTGCTGATCACCACCGTGCCGGTGATGTTCCTGGCGCAGCAGGGGGTGCCCGACCTGAAGCTGGTGCTCCTCACCTGCCTCGGCGGCTACCTGTCCGCGGGTGGCGCCAACGCGCTGAACATGTACATCGACCGCGACATCGACGCGCTCATGGAACGTACGTCGCAGCGCCCGCTCGTCACCGGCATGGTGAGTCCCCGCGAGTGCCTCGCCTTCGGCATCACGCTGGCCGTGGTCTCCACGCTCCTGTTCGGCCTCACCGTCAACTGGCTGTCCGCGTGGCTGGCGCTGGGAGCCCTCCTCTTCTACGTCGTCGTCTACACGATGCTCCTCAAACGGCGTACGTCGCAGAACATCGTGTGGGGCGGGATCGCCGGCTGTCTGCCGGTCCTCATCGGCTGGTCGTCCGTCACGAACTCCATGTCGTGGGCCCCGGTCATCCTCTTCCTCGTCATGTTCTTCTGGACGCCGCCGCACTACTGGCCGCTGTCCATGAAGGTGAAGGACGACTACGCGCGCGTGGGCGTGCCGATGCTGCCCGTCGTCGCCTCCAACAAGGTCGTCGCGCGGCAGATCGTCCTCTACAGCTGGGCCATGGTCGGTGTCTCCCTGCTGCTCACGCCGCTCGGCTACACGGGGTGGTTCTACACGGTCGTCGCCGTCGTGACGGGTGGGTTCTGGCTCTGGGAGGCCCACGGGCTGCAGTCGCGGGCCAAGGGCGGGGCCGTGGGGGCGAAGCTGAAGGAGATGCGGCTGTTCCACTGGTCGATCACGTACGTGTCGCTGCTGTTCGTGGCGGTGGCCGTGGACCCCTTCCTGCGCTGACGCCGCGTCCGCCACGCGGCGTCGCTGAGGTGCGTTGTCGGGTGCGGGTCGGCCATGGCTGGTCGCGCAGTTCCCCGCGCCCCTGAAGGACAGAAGATTGCGCCGTTCCCCGCGCCCCTTGGGGGGCTACCGGTCGGTAGCATCTGGGTATGGCAGAGACTCAGCAGGTTGACGGCGGCGGGCGGCGTACGGCCAAGCTCGTCAAGCAGATTTCCTCCTTCGCCCAGGCCCATGGCGGGGCCGAGGGGCAGATCGCGTACCTCGGGCAGAAGGGTGCCCGGATCGTGCTCGTGGGGGAGGACGGTGAGTGGGGCGACCTCGTGGCCCCGACCTACGCCCTCGCCGAGGAAGCCGTGAAGCAGTCCGGCATCACCGTCCACGAGGACTTCGACGGCGACTTCGCCAACAAGGTCAGGACGGGCCCGTACGAGTGGACCCGCATGGCGGGCATCCAGGTCGGCGGCCCCAGCAACGGTTGACAGCGCCCGAAGGGGCGCGGGGCTGTGACATCTGCGGCTCCGCCTCGTGGGCGCGGCCGGCTTCAGCGGACCCGCACCCGACCACCCACCTCCCCCGTTAGGCCCTGCACACAGGCGGAGCCAATCGCGGGGGAGGTCCGGATGATCGAAACGCCGTCGCTGGTGGACCAGTACTGCCACGGCGTACTGCGGACGGAGCTGGGTCTCGGCACCTTCGAGGCCCACCTGGCCCGCGGCGAGGGACCGCCCGCCGCGGGCACCACGTTCTTCGACACCCAGACCGGTTTCGCGGTACGCCGCTGGTGCCCCCCTCTGCTGGGGCTCGAACCGCACTGCCCGCCCGCCCGCTATCTGGCCCGCCGCCGCGAACTCGGCGTCCTGGAGTCGGGCCGCAAGCTGCTGCGCGGGACCGGCATCACGACGTATCTCGTCGACACCGGGCTGCCCGGCGATCTCACCGGGCCCGGTGAGATGGCCTCCACGGGGGCCGCCGACGCCCACGAGATCGTCCGTCTCGAACTGCTCGCCGAGCAGGTCGCCGACACCTCCGGCACCGTCGAGTCGTTCCTCGCCAACCTCGCCGAGTCGGTGCACGGGGCCGCCGTCACCGCCGTGGCCTTCACCTCGGTGGCGGGTGTGCGGCACGGCCTCGCGCTCGCGCCCGAACCACCGGGACCCGGCGAGGTGCGGGGCGCCGCGGGCCGCTGGCTGGCGGGCCGCCGGGTGGGCGGCGCGCTGGGCGACCCGGTGCTGCTCAGACACCTGCTGTGGATCGCCGTCGCCTCCGGCCGTCCGCTCCAGCTGCACGCGGGCCTCGGCGAACCCGGTCTGCGCATCGACCGTACCGACCCTGTCCTGCTCACCGACTTCGCCCGTGCCACGGCCGGGCTCGGCACCGATCTGGTGCTGCTGCACGGCTACCCGTACCACCGCCACGCGGCGCATCTCGCCGGGATCTTCCCGCATGTGTACGCCGATCTGGGCGCGGCGCTGGTGCGCACCGGCGCGCGGGCGGCGGCCGTGCTCTCGGAGATCCTGGAGCTCGCCCCCTTCGGCAAGCTCCTGTTCTCCAGCGGGGCCCACGGACTGCCCGAACTCCATGTGGTCGGCGCCCGTCTCTTCCGCGAGGCGCTCGCCCGGGTGCTCGGCGCCTGGGTGAGCGAGGGCGCCTGGTCGCAGGCCGACGCGCAGCGGGTCGCGGGACTGATCGCCGCGGGCAACGCGAAGCGGGTGTACGGAGTGGAGTGAGGCGGGTGTACGGAGTGCGGTGAGGTGCACAGACTGGGCGCATGACTCGCAGCGACGCGACCGACCGGCTCCTCGACCGCTTCCGCACCGAACTGCGCGGCCTCGGCCCCGTGGCGGTGTGGGCCCACGGCTCACTCGGCTGCGTGGGCGGCGACGACTACCAGGAGGGCCGCAGCGACCTGGACCTGATCGTGGTCCTGGACGGCCCGATCGGCGCGAGAACGGTCTGGCGGGTGGCCCGGCTGCACGCCCGGCTGCGTGCCGAACCGCTCGTCGCCAAGCTGCACTGCAGCTATCTGACGCCCGGCACGGCCGCCGATCCGGAGCGACGGCACCTCACCTGGGCGCACCGGCAGCTCTTCGCACGGCCGGTCACCCCGGTGACCCGGCGCGAGCTGCACGCCTTCGGGCTGGTCCTGGACGGCGAGCGCCCCGAGGCCCTGCTGCCACCGGTGACCGACGACGAACTCGCCGCGTTCGTGGTCCGGGACCAGCGGGACTTCTGGCGCCGCGAGGTGGACCGTACGGGCAATTGGACCCAGGACGCGTGGGTGGACGTCGGCATGACCACCCACGCGCGGGCCGCGGTCACCCTGAAGGAGGGCCGTCTGATCACCAAGCGCGAGGCCCTGGACCTGCTGCCCGGCCTCGGCGCGCCCGTCGAGGTGGTCGCGGACATCCGCGGGCGGCGGTACCCGGGGCCGGGGACGCCGCTCCGGGAGGTTCGGGAGGTCCAGGGGTGGGTGGCCCGCCGGGGGCGCCTGACCAGGGACTACCTCGGTCCGGCGATCGACCGGCTGGTGGCCGCGTACACCTGACGGACCGGGGGCGCGTCAGGTGCGGCTGAGCGCCGACTCCGTCGACTGGCCCGGCAGCTCGGCCACGGTCCCCGGACGTTCCCGCAGGGCCAGCAGGACGCGGAGCGTGGCGATCCACACCAGGCAGGAGCCGAACATGTGGAGGCCGACCAGGACCTCCGGCAGATCGGTGAAGTACTGGACGTACCCGATGGCGCCCTGCGCGAGAAGCACCAGGAAGAGGTCGCGGGTGCGGTGCAGGGGGCCCCGGGGCGCGTCGACGGCCTTCAGGACGAACCACAGGGCGAAGGCCAGCGTCACCACGATCCAGGCCAGCACGGCATGCAGCTTGGTGACGTCCTCCCAGTTCAGCGGGATGCGGTGCACCTCGCTGGAATCGCCGGCGTGCGGGCCCGCACCGGTGACGACCGTGCCCACCGCGATCAGCAGGACCGTGGCGGTGACCAGGATCCACGCCATCTGCAGCACCGGCTTCCCGACCAGCGGACGGGGTGCGTCGTCACCCTCCCGGGTGCGCTGCCACATCACCGTGGCGACGGCGATCAGCGCGGTGGAGAGGAGGAAGTGCGCGGCGACCGTGTACGGGTTCAGCCCCACGAGGACGACGACCCCGCCGAGGATCGCGTTGCCCATGACCACCCAGAACTGCGCCCAGCCGAGCCGGGTGAGGCTGCGGCGGTACGGCTTCTGCGAGCGCGCGGCGATGATCGCCCAGCCGACCGCGGCGCACAGCACGTACGTCAGCATGCGGTTGCCGAACTCGATGACGCCGTGCAGGCCCATCTCGCTCGTCGTGGTGAGGGAGTCGTCGGTGCACTTGGGCCAGGTCGGGCAGCCGAGACCCGAGCCGGTCAGCCGGACGGCACCACCGGTGACCACGATCAGTACCGCCATGACGAGCGCGGCGAGAGCGGCGCGCCGGACCGTCCGGGGGGAGGGGGTCCAGCGCCCGGCGATGAAGGCGAGCGGGTTGCGCACGGCTTGAGCGGCGTCCGCTCGGGTCACGTTTGGCACGGGCTCCATCGTAGGGGGCCGCTTGTGCACGCGTTCACGAGCCCCCTCGCCGAGAGCGCGTGTCCCTGTGCCGTCACTCCCAGCGGAAGAACCTGCCCGCCGCCGCCAGGCCCACGGCCGCCCACAGCGCGAGGATCCCGAGACTGCCCCAGGGCATACCGGCCCCGTGCTGGAGCACGTCCCGCAGCCCCTCCGAGAGGGCCGAGACCGGCAGCAGACCGAGGACGTCCTGCGCTCCCTGCGGGAACTTGTCCAGCGGGACGACCACCCCGCCGCCGATGAGCAGCAGCAGGAAGACCAGGTTCGCGGCGGCCAGCGTGGCCTCCGCCTTCAGCGTCCCCGCCATCAGCAGGCCGAGCCCGGAGAACGCCGCCGTGCCCAGGACCAGCAGGAGCAGCACGGCGAACGGATTGCCGTGCGGGGACCAGCCGAGCGCGAGGGCGATCGCCGTCACGAGGAGTACCTGGAGGACCTCCGTGACCAGCACGGAGAGTGTCTTGGCCGTCATCAGGCCCCAGCGTGGCAGCGGGGAGACGGCGAGCCGCTTCAGCACGCCGTACCGGCGCTCGAAACCGGTCGCGATGGCCTGGCCGGTGAACGCCGTCGACATCACGGCCAGCGCGAGGATGCCCGGCGTCAGGAAGTCGACGGCCTTCCCCTCGCCCGTGTCGACGATGTCCACCGCGCTGAACAGCACGAGCAGCAGCGTCGGGATGATCACCGTCAGCAGCAGCTGCTCGCCGTTGCGCAGCAGCATCTTCGTTTCGAGGGCCGCCTGCGTCGCGATCATGCGGGGCAGCGGGGCGGCTCCCGGCTTCGGCGCGTAGGTGCCCGCGGCCGTCGACCGGGCGGCGGCTCCCGCGCCCGTTCCCGTCGTTTCCGTGCTCATCCGCTCCGTGCTCATCCGCGCAGCTCCTTACCGGTGAGCTCCAAGAAGACGTCCTCCAGGGTGTGCCGCTCCACGGAGATCTTCTCCGGCATCACCCCGTGCTGGGCGCACCAGCTCGTGACGGTGGCGAGCAGCTGCGGGTCGATCTTGCCGCCCACCCGGTACGAGCCCGGCGTCAGCTCGGCCGCCGTGGAGTCCGCCGGGAGGGCCTTGAGGAGGGAGGCCACGTCCAGGCCGGGGCGCCCGCCGAACCGCAGGGTGTTCTCGGCGCCGCCGCGGCACAGCTCCTCGGGGGAGCCCTGGGCGATGACCCGGCCGGCGTCGATGATCGCCACGTCGTCGGCGAGCTGCTCGGCCTCGTCCATGTGGTGCGTGGTCAGGATCACCGAGACCCCGTCGGCGCGCAGCTCCCGGACGAGTTCCCAGGTGGCCCGGCGTGCCTGCGGGTCGAGGCCGGCCGTCGGCTCGTCCAGGAAGACCAGCTCGGGGCGTCCGACGACGGCCATGGCGAGCGCGAGACGCTGCTGCTGGCCCCCGGACAGGCGCCGGTAGGTGGTCCGGCCGCAGCTGCCGAGGCCCAGGCGCTCGATCAGCGCGTCCACGTCCAGCGGATGTGCGTGCAGCCTGGCCACGTGCCGGAGCATCTCGTCGGCGCGGGCGCCGGAGTAGACGCCGCCGGACTGGAGCATCACACCGATGCGGGGGCGCAGGGCCGGGGCCTCGCGCACCGGGTCCAGGCCCAGGACCCGGACCGTTCCGGAGTCGGGGCGCCGGTATCCCTCGCAGCTCTCGACGGTGGTCGTCTTGCCCGCGCCGTTGGGTCCGAGCACGGCCGTGATGCCCGCCCGGGCCACCAGATCCAGGCCGTCCACGGCGGTCTTCCCGCCGTAACGCTTCACCAGACCGCTGACCTGGACGACGGGGTCACTTCGCATGGGCGGCCTCACTTCGCATGGTCGCCAAGTCTAGGGACGGCCGGGCGGGCGCATGAGGGCGGGGCGCGTCACGGGCGGGGCGGGGCGGGGTGTGGGAGGGAGCGTGGGTGGGGCACGTCGTTCGTGATCCACTCCTCGCGCGAACGGTGCACCGCGAGCCACCGCTGCGCGTAGGCCACCGCGTCCGCCAGCGGGAACAGCCGGGTGTCCGCCGCGCCCACCCGGCCGCGTACGACAGGGCGGTCGCGCTCGAAGTCGGCGCCCAGGGTGTCGAACTCGTCCGAGCTGATCGAGACCTCCGTGACGCTCTCCCACCGGGGCCCCTCCGGAGTGCGGACCGGCCGTCCCACCTCGACGCGGGGTGCGGGTATCCGGTACTCGGCGAGGTGGAAGCCGGTGCAGGTGTCATACCCCGCGCCCAGCATGAGGATCCGGGCGCCGCGCTCCTCCAGGCGCGCCAGCGGGCTGTGCTCGCCGAGGCGGCAGTCCGGCGCGTGGCCCTCGACGACCGCCGCCGCGGCCGGGCCGACGGCCGCGAAGGAGGTCTGCGGATGCGCGCTGCGCAGGGCGCCGGGCCAGCGGCGCACGGTCTCCGGGACCACGCCCACCCCACGTGAGGGCGTCACCAGCGGGTCGTACGGGGGCATCGTGGCGCGGATCGCCGGCCACCACTCCTCGGGCACGGGCGGGTTGCTCCACAGGGCCGGGTCGGAGAGGTCGCCGGACTGGGTGGGGACCACGAGCGTGCCGTCGGGTCCGAGTGCGTCCAGGAGTCCCTGGACGGCGGCGACCGCTCCTCCGTTGACCCATCCGAGGGAACGGAGCGACGCGTGGACGAGGAGCGTCTCGCCGGGGCGTACGCCCAGTGCGCGCAGGTCCGTGGCGAGGGTGGCGCGGGTGACCAGAGGGCCGGTGGGAGGGGGTGTCGGCATGGTTCACCAGTCTTGCCGTCCGCCTCGGGCCGCGCCACCGAATTGATCGATCAAAGATCGTTCCCGCAGGTCAGATTAGGTTCACCTAAGTGATGCAGCGCACCCCATCGGTCGCGGGCACGGCTTGTCACTCTCTGAGGAATTACGCAACAATGGTGTTGTGAAATACGTCGGCGAGGCTCGGGAGACCCCCACGGGGGCCCCTCAGGAGGAACTCGCGAGCGGGGAGCGCTCCACGCGCAACCGGGTCGCGCGCTCCATCCTGGACCACGGCCCGTCGACCGTGGCCGATCTCGCCGGACGGCTGGGACTCACCCAGGCGGCCGTGCGCAGGCACCTCGACGCCCTCGTCTCCGACGACGTGGTGGAGCCCCGCGAGCAGCGGGTCTACGGCGCGCGCACGCGCGGACGGCCCGCCAAGGTGTTCGCCCTGACCGACTGCGGCCGGGACGCCTTCGACCAGTCCTACGACCAGCTCGCCGCGGACGCCCTGCGCTGGATCGCCGACCGTGAGGGCGGGGAGGGGGCGCTCGTCGCCTTCGCCCGCGCCCGGATGGCCGCCCAGGCCGGCGCCTACCGCGAGGCGGTCGAGTCCGCCACCCCCGAGAAGCGCGCCGAAGCCCTGGCCAAGGCCCTGAGCGCGGACGGGTACGCTGCTACGGCGCGCAGCGCACCGGTCGGTGAGCAGCTCTGCCAGCACCACTGCCCGGTCGCCCATGTGGCCGAGCAGTTCCCGCAGCTGTGCGAGGCGGAGACCGAGTTCTTCTCCCAGCTGCTGGGTACGCACGTGCAGCGGCTGGCCACCATCGCCCACGGCGACGGCGTCTGCACGACCTTCATCCCCAAGAACTCCCCCGCCCCGAAGATTTCCAAGGCTCCACCAGTCTCCACGCCCGCCAAGACCACTGACAACGCATCCGCACGTACCGCCGGGAGGAACCCCGCATGACGCTCCCCATCGAGGAGACCGCCCACCCCGAGCTCGAGGGTCTGGGCAACTACGAATACGGCTGGGCCGACTCCGACGTGGCTGGTGCCTCTGCCAAGCGCGGTATCAACGAACACGTCGTCCGGGACATCTCCGCCAAGAAGAACGAGCCGGAGTGGATGACCAACCTCCGTCTCAAGGGCCTGCGCCTGTTCGGCAAGAAGCCCATGCCGAACTGGGGCTCGGACCTCTCCGGCATCGACTTCGACAACATCAAGTACTTCGTGCGCTCCACGGAGAAGCAGGCGCAGTCCTGGGAGGACCTGCCCGAGGACATCAAGAACACGTACGACAAGCTCGGCATCCCCGAGGCGGAGAAGCAGCGCCTCGTCGCCGGTGTCGCGGCCCAGTACGAGTCCGAGGTCGTCTACCACCAGATCAACGAGGAGCTGGAGGCGCAGGGTGTCATCTTCATGGACACCGACACCGCGCTGAAGGAGCACCCGGAGCTCTTCAAGGAGTACTTCGGCACCGTCATCCCGGTCGGCGACAACAAGTTCGCGTCGCTGAACTCCGCGGTGTGGTCCGGCGGCTCGTTCATCTACGTGCCGAAGGGCGTGCACGTCGAGATCCCGCTCCAGGCCTACTTCCGTATCAACACGGAGAACATGGGCCAGTTCGAGCGGACTCTGATCATCGTCGACGAGGGTGCCTACGTGCACTACGTCGAGGGCTGCACCGCCCCGATCTACAAGTCGGACTCGCTGCACTCCGCGGTCGTCGAGATCATCGTCAAGAAGGGTGGACGCTGCCGTTACACGACCATCCAGAACTGGTCGAACAACGTCTACAACCTGGTCACCAAGCGCGCCGTGGCGTACGAGGGCGCGACCATGGAGTGGATCGACGGCAACATCGGCTCCAAGGTCACCATGAAGTACCCGGCCGTCTACCTGATGGGCGAGCACGCCAAGGGCGAGACCCTCTCCATCGCCTTCGCGGGCGAGGGCCAGCACCAGGACGCCGGTTCCAAGATGGTCCACATGGCGCCGAACACCTCGTCGAACATCGTGTCGAAGTCCGTGGCGCGCGGCGGCGGCCGTACGTCCTACCGCGGTCTCGTCGAGATCGGCGAGGGCGCCCACGGCTCGAAGTCGAACGTCCTGTGCGACGCGCTGCTCGTCGACACCATCTCCCGCTCGGACACGTACCCCTACGTGGACGTCCGCGAGGACGACGTGTCCATGGGCCACGAGGCGACCGTCTCCAAGGTCTCCGACGACCAGCTCTTCTACCTGATGAGCCGCGGCCTCTCCGAGTTCGAGGCGATGGCCATGATCGTGCGCGGCTTCGTCGAGCCCATCGCGAAGGAGCTGCCCATGGAGTACGCGCTGGAGCTCAACCGGCTGATCGAGCTGCAGATGGAAGGCGCGGTCGGCTAGGACCCGCACTCCGGAGCAGTCGCAGGTTTCTGACGTAGACGTAGGAAGAGAGCAGACCGACAGCCATGGCTGAGGCTCAGAACATCCCCGTGGGCTCCACCACCGCGGGCCAGATCGCGGTGGCCGCCGAGTCGACCGTCGCCACGCGCATGAGCGCGCCCCCGTCCTTCGACGTGGCGGACTTCCCCGTCCCCCACGGCCGTGAGGAGGAGTGGCGGTTCACCCCGCTGGAGCGGCTGCGCGGGCTGCACGACGGCACCGCGGTCGCCACCGGCGACGGCGTGAAGGTCGACATCGACGCGCCCGAGGGCGTCACGGTCGAGACCGTCGGCCGTGACGACGAGCGGCTCGGCCGGGCGACCCCGGTCGACCGCGTCGCCGCCCAGGCCTACTCGGCGTTCGAGAAGGCCGGTGTGGTCACCGTCCCCAAGGAGACGGTCCTCACCGAGCCGATCCGCATCGCCGTGCACGGCGCGGGCGGGGTCGCCTACGGCCACCAGGTCATCGAGCTGGGAGCCTTCGCCGAGGCCGTCGTCGTCATCGACCACACCGGTGACGCCGTCCTGGCCGCCAACGTCGACTACGTCCTGGGCGACGGCGCCAAGCTCACCGTCGTCTCCGTCCAGGACTGGGACGACCAGGCCGTCCACGTCGGCCAGCACAACGCGCTGGTCGGCCGTGACGCCACCTTCAAGTCCTTCGTGGTCACCTTCGGCGGCGACCTCGTACGCCTCCACCCGCGGGTCGCCTACGCGGGACCCGGCGGCGACGCGGAGCTGTTCGGCCTGTACTTCACGGACGCCGGCCAGCACCAGGAGCACCGCCTGCTGGTCGACCACAACACCCCGCACTGCAAGTCGAACGTCGCCTACAAGGGCGCGCTCCAGGGCGACGGCGCCCACGCGGTGTGGATCGGCGACGTCCTCATCGAGGCCGCCGCCGAGGGCACGGACACCTACGAGATGAACCGCAACCTCGTGCTGACCGACGGTGCCCGGGTCGACTCCGTGCCGAACCTGGAGATCGAGACCGGCGAGATCGTCGGCGCCGGACACGCCTCGGCGACCGGCCGCTTCGACGACGAGCAGCTCTTCTACCTGATGGCCCGCGGCATCCCGGCCGACGAGGCCCGCCGTCTGGTGGTCCGCGGCTTCTTCGCCGAGCTGGTCCAGCAGATCCGCGTCCCCGACATCCAGGAACGCCTCCTCGCCAGGATCGACGAGGAGCTGGAGGCGTCCGTCTGATGACTGCCGCCGACCGTGCTCAATACCTGCGGGCCTGTGGGCTGAGCGAGCTGGAGGAGGACACCCCGAAGCGGGTGGAACTCGACGGCACGCCGGTCTCGGTCGTGCAGACCGAGGGGGAGGTGTTCGCGATCCACGACATCTGCTCGCACGCGAACGTCTCGCTCTCCGAGGGCGAGGTGGAGGACTGTCAGATCGAGTGCTGGCTGCACGGCTCCGCGTTCGACCTCAGAACCGGCAAGCCGTCCGGCCTCCCCGCGACGCGCCCCGTCCCCGTATACCCCGTAAAGATCGAAGGGGGCAGCGTCTTCGTTGACGTACGCGCCCGCCTCACCCAGGAGTCCTGAGGAACCCATGGCAACGCTTGAAATCCACGACCTGCACGTCACCGTCGAGGCCGACAACGCCACGAAGGAGATCCTCAAGGGCGTCGACCTCACCGTGAAGCAGGGCGAGACGCACGCCATCATGGGCCCGAACGGCTCCGGCAAGTCGACTCTCGCCTACTCGCTCGCGGGACACCCGAAGTACACGATCACCGGCGGCACCGTCACCCTCGACGGCGAGGACGTCCTGGAGATGTCCGTCGACGAGCGCGCCCGCGCGGGCCTGTTCCTGGCGATGCAGTACCCGGTCGAGGTGCCCGGTGTCTCCGTCTCCAACTTCCTGCGCACCTCCGCCACCGCGATCCGCGGCGAGGCCCCCAAGCTCCGCCTGTGGATCAAGGAGGTCAAGGAGGCCATGCAGCGGCTGAACATGGACCCCGCCTTCGCCGAGCGCAACGTGAACGAGGGCTTCTCCGGCGGCGAGAAGAAGCGCCACGAGATCCTTCAGCTGGAGCTGCTCAAGCCGAAGATCGCGATCCTCGACGAGACCGACTCCGGTCTGGACGTCGACGCCCTGCGTGTCGTCTCCGAGGGCGTCAACCGCGTCCGTGAGAGCGGCGAGGTCGGCACCCTGCTGATCACGCACTACACGCGCATCCTGCGCTACATCAAGCCCGACCACGTGCACGTGTTCGCGAACGGCCGCATCGCCGAGTCCGGCGGCGCCGAGCTCGCCGACCAGCTTGAGGCCGAGGGCTACGACAAGTACGTGAAGGGTGGCGCATCAGCGTGACGCAGTCGCCGGGCCTCCTCACGGGTACACCTCAACTGCTCGACGAGGCGATCCGTAAGGACTTCCCCATCCTGGACCGCCAGGTCCACGACGGTAAGAAGCTCGTGTACCTGGACAACGCGGCGACCTCGCAGAAGCCGCGCCAGGTGCTGGACGCACTCAGTGGTTACTACGAGCAGTACAATGCCAACGTCCACCGCGGTGTGCATGTGCTCGCGGAGGAGGCCACGGCGCTGTACGAGGGCGCGCGCGACAAGGTCGCCGCGTTCATCAACGCACCGAGCCGCGACGAGGTCATCTTCACGAAGAACGCCTCCGAATCGCTCAACCTCGTGGCCAACATGCTCGGCTGGGCCGACGAGCCCTACCGCGTCGACCACGAGACCGAGATCGTCATCACGGAGATGGAGCATCACTCCAACATCGTGCCGTGGCAGCTGCTCGCGCAGCGCACCGGCGCGAAGCTGAAGTGGTTCGGCCTCACCGACGACGGCCGGCTCGACCTGTCCAACATCGACGAGGTCATCACCGAGAAGACGAAGATCGTGTCCTTCGTGCTGGTGTCGAACATCCTGGGCACGGTCAACCCGGTCGAGGCGATAGTGCGCCGAGCGCAGGAGGTCGGCGCGCTGGTCTGCATCGACGCCTCCCAGGCCGCCCCGCACATGCCGCTGGACGTGCAGGCCCTGCAGGCCGACTTCGTGGCCTTCACCGGCCACAAGATGTGCGGCCCGACCGGCATCGGCGTCCTGTGGGGCCGCCAGGAACTGCTGGAGGACCTGCCCCCGTTCCTCGGCGGCGGCGAGATGATCGAGACGGTGTCGATGCACTCGTCGACCTACGCGCCCGCCCCGCACAAGTTCGAGGCGGGCACCCCGCCGATCGCCCAGGCGGTCGGTCTCGGTGCGGCCATCGACTACCTGAGCGCGATCGGCATGGACAGGATCCTCGCCCACGAGCACGCGCTCACCGAGTACGCGGTGAAGCGGTTCGCCGAGGTCCCGGGCCTGCGCATCATCGGCCCGACGACCGCCGAGGACCGTGGCGCGGCGATCTCGTTCACGCTGGGTGACATCCACCCGCACGACGTGGGTCAGGTTCTCGACGAACAGGGCATCGCGGTCCGGGTCGGACACCACTGCGCGCGGCCGGTCTGCCTGCGGTACGGAATTCCTGCGACCACGCGAGCGTCGTTCTATCTGTACTCCACGCCGACCGAGATCGACGCACTGGTCGACGGCCTGGAGCACGTACGGAACTTCTTCGGCTGAGGAGCTGGCTGAGTCGTGAGGCTTGATTCGATGTACCAGGAAGTCATCCTGGACCACTACAAGCACCCCCACGGGCGCGGTCTGCGGGACGGCGACGCCGAGGTGCACCACGTCAACCCGACGTGCGGCGACGAGATCACCCTGCGGGTGAAGTACGACGGCACGACGATCAGTGACGTCTCGTACGAGGGCCAGGGCTGCTCCATCAGCCAGGCCTCCGCCTCCGTGCTGAACGATTTGCTCGTGGGCCGGGACCTGGCTGAGGCGCGGAGGATCCAGGAGACCTTCCTGGAGCTGATGCAGTCCAAGGGTCGTATCGAGCCGGACGACGCGATGGAGGAGGTCCTGGAGGACGCGGTCGCGTTCGCCGGGGTCTCCAAGTACCCCGCCCGCGTGAAGTGCGCGCTGCTGAGCTGGATGGCCTGGAAGGACGCGACGGCCCAGGCCCTGGGCGAGGCCGGCGCCGAGAGGAAGACGGCATGAGCGAGACCATCGAGATGAAACCGGCCTCCGAGGAAGAAGTCCGCGAGGCGCTGTACGACGTCGTCGACCCCGAGCTGGGCATCGACGTCGTCAACCTCGGACTGATCTACGGGATCCACATCGACGACGCGAACATCGCGACGATCGACATGACCCTGACGTCGGCGGCGTGTCCGCTCACCGACGTCATCGAGGACCAGGCCAAGTCCGCCACGGACGGCATCGTGAACGAGCTCCGCATCAACTGGGTGTGGATGCCGCCGTGGGGCCCGGACAAGATCACGGACGACGGCCGTGACCAGCTCCGGGCGCTGGGCTTCAACGTCTGAGCGCGTCCGAGCGTATGTGTGTGCGGCCCCCGGCGAATGCGCCGGGGGCCGCGTGCGTGCTGCGTCAGCCGAGTGTCGTGCGGCTCAGCCCAGGCCCTTGACCAGGCGGAACGCCGAGTCGGCCTGGTAGGCACGGCTGTTGTCGTACGGGTCCAGGCGGAGCCGGAAGTCGCGGTGGCGCAGGAACCGGCCGCGGTAGTTGACCGACTCCAGCATGACGGCGCCGGAGAACGCCGACGGACGCGGACAGAAGGTGGCGTCCTTCTTGAAGAGCTCGGAGCCGTCTCGGCGGTCGGCGCGCAGTTGGAACTGGGAGTGCCGCAGATAGCGGCCGTTCCCCAGCGAGAACGAGACGCAGTCGGCGTCGGCGAGGCCCGGGACCAGCTTGAAGGAGGTCCCCTGCCTGCTCCAGGAGGAGCTGCCCGGGTCCACCCGGTCGAGCCCCACGTAGTCGCGGTCGAGGCGCCAGTAGCGGTCGGGGTAGTTGACCGCCTGGACGGACTTCCGCGCGGACGACGGCTTGGCCGCCGGCGGTTTGCCGCCGGACGCGGACTTCGACCTGGACGCCGACGGCTTCGGTACGGGACCGGCGCCGCCCTGCGGCTCGGCGGGCGGGGCGGATTTGTCCGGGGTGCTCCCCGAGGGCGAGGGGGCGGCGAGCCCGCTCTTCCCGCTGGGAGCGGTGGCGGCGACGGGCGGCGCGGCGACCAGCGGCTCGTCCTTGACGGAGGTGTTCTCCGTCCGGTCCTTCGACGAGGTGTCCCTGTCCTCGTCCAGCACGGTGACCGCGGTGACCGTGGAGGCGAGGACGGCCAGCAGCAGCGCTCCGGCCAGCCAGAGCCGGCGGGTGCCGGGGATGGGGGACTGGTCCAGGGTCTCGCCGGTCTCCCACACCTTCGGGAGGTGGTGAGGGGACGGGGCGGGAGCGGACTCGGTGTTTCTGTCGGGCATGCGCGGTTCCCCCCGGCGTCGCCGATGGCGGACGCGGTTCGGTCATTGGTCGTGGCACATGGGGCGGCGGAGGTCGCGGGCACACGGGACGGCCATGGCCGGGCGGTCCGTGTGCGCGACGAGGGGAACCCTAGTGGAACTCGTGCGGGTCGAGTAAGCGTTCCTGAGAGCGGTTTCTGCCTGAACTGACGGCGAAGGCCATCGAGTTGGCGGCGGGCGCCGGGCTCGGCGGCCGGGAAAGATAGTTCAAGGCTTAAGGATTCGAGATCAGGGCCCTGAGGAGGGGGTCCGGGCGCCCGAGGGGGGAAGCCGGGGCGCCGGTGGGGGAGTTTCCATCACGGCCGGAAGATTTCCCTGGGGCTGGGGCTGGGGCTGGGGCTGAGGGCTGGGGGCTGGTGCTGAACCTGGGCCGGTCGCGCGGGTGGCCGGTACCTGAGACGGGGGGTGCGCTGGTTGGCTCGGGCGGGGTCGGCCACGTTAGGTTTCTGTCATGACCGACACCACTGCTACACGCACCACCGGCGCCGTTGCCGCCGGGCTCGCCACGATCACCGCCGACGGCACGATCCTCGACACGTGGTTCCCGGCCCCCGAACTGGCCGTCGAACCGGGCCCCTCCGGCACCGAGCGGCTGCCCGTCGAGCGTGCCGTGGAACTGCTCGGCGAAGGTGCCGTGAAAGCGGTCGGCCCGGACGCCCGCCGGGGTGTCGAGGTGGTCGCGGTCCGCACGGTCATCGCCTCGCTCGACGAGAAGCCGGTCGACGCGCACGACGCGTACCTGCGGCTGCACCTGCTCTCGCACCGGCTGGTGAAGCCGCACGGGCAGAGCCTGGACGGCCTCTTCGCCCACCTCGCCAATGTCGCCTGGACCTCGCTCGGTCCGGTGGCCGTGGACGACGTGGAGAAGGTACGGCTGAACGCCCGTGCCGAGGGGCTGCACCTGGCGGTGACGTCCATCGACAAGTTCCCGCGCATGACGGACTACGTGGCCCCCAAGGGTGTGCGGATCGCCGACGCCGACCGGGTCCGCCTGGGGGCGCACCTGGCCGAGGGCACCACGGTCATGCACGAGGGCTTCGTGAACTTCAACGCCGGCACGCTCGGTACGTCGATGGTCGAGGGCCGCATCTCCGCGGGCGTCGTGGTCGGTGACGGCTCGGACATCGGCGGCGGCGCGTCCACGATGGGGACGCTGTCGGGTGGCGGCAACGTCCGCATCACGATCGGGGAGCGGTGCCTGATCGGGGCGGAGGCGGGGGTCGGTATCGCCCTCGGGGACGAGTGCGTGGTGGAGGCGGGGCTGTACGTCACGGCCGGTACGCGTGTGACGATGCCCGACGGGCAGATCGTCAAGGCGCGTGAGCTGTCCGGGGCGTCGAACATCCTGTTCCGGCGGAACTCGGTCACGGGGAAGGTCGAGGCTCGGCCGAACAACGCGGTGTGGGGTGGGCTGAACGAGGTTCTGCACAGCCATAACTGAGCTGTGCGGGGGTTTTGACGTGAACGCCCTTTCGCCGGTGCCCGGCGGGAGGGCGTTCGTCGTGCGCGGGCGGTGGGTGGGGCGGTTGCGCAGTTCCCCGCGCCCCTTGGTGGGTGGGGGTGCTGGGGGGTGTCTTGTGCGGGTGCGCTGGGGCCGAGCGCGCAGTTCCCCGCGCCCCTGGGGTGGGTGGGGCGCCGTGGGGTGTCCTGTGCGGGTGCGCTGGGGCTGAGCGCGCAGTTCCCCGCGCCCCTAAAGACCAAAAAACAGGGGCGCAGCCCCGTGTTTAGGGGCGCGGGGAACTGCGCGGCCAACACCAGCGCACCCGCACGTGTCACGGCCCTCACCCCTTCAGGGGCCCACCGGGGGAGGAATCCTGGGTGTCGAGGCATAGCGGGGGGTCGGTGCAGGCGTCAGTACAGGTGGGAGCGGGGGAGACGCCCGCGGGGAAGAGACGGTGACGATGGATGCCCAGGGGCACGAGGCGTTCAGGGAGTTCGTGGAGAACAGGTCGACGGCGCTGCTGAAGACCGCCGTGCTGCTCAGTGGCGGCGACCGCCACGCGGGCGAAGACCTGTTGCAGAACGCGCTGATCAAGGCGGCCGGACGATGGCACCGGATCGACGAGCCGGAGGCGTACGTACGTCAGATCCTGTACCGGCAGCAGGTGAGCCGATGGCGGCTGAAGTGGCGCCGGCGGGAGCTGACCGTCGCCGAGCCACCAGAAACGGCGGACGGCGCGACCGGCCGGACGGCGGACGCCGCGGACGCCGCCGCCGCGACCGAGCTGCGGATCCTGATGCGCGGAGCGCTCGCCCGGCTCACCGCCCGGCAGCGGACCGTGCTCGTCCTGCGGTACTTCGAGGACCTGCCGGAGGCCGACGTGGCCCGGATCCTCGGCTGCTCGGTCGGCACCGTGCGGTCCACGACCCACCGTTCGCTCGCCAGGCTGCGCGCGCTCGCGCCGGAGCTGACCGCACTCGGTCCGGCCGACGCCGAACAGAGCCCTTCCCGCGACTTCTCGCCCGTGGAGGTACGTCCGTGAACGTCGACGAACTGGTGCGTGACACGCTCCGTGAGACCGCGGCGGACACGGTGTCCGTCCCGGCGGGCTTCGCCGACCGGGTGCTGGCCGTCCGGCGGCGCCGCCGGAACCGCAGGATCGTGGCGACGGCCGGCGTCACCGCCGCCGTGGTGGCGGTCGCGGTGGCCGTCCCGCTGCTGGACGGCGGGGACGAGGTGCGGCCGGCGAGCCGTATGAACAGCAGCGACATCATCGGTCACCCCGACCAGTCGCCCCCGAAGGACCTGATCGCGGCGGGGGACACCGTGCTCGCCGCCTTCCAGGTCAGCAAGGGCGTCAAGCAGGACAACGGGGACATCGTCCACACCCCCACCTACGGGTTGCTGAACCAGAAGACCGGCAAGTACGAGAAGACCAAGAAGTGGGCGTTCCTGGACGTCGCGCCCGGTTCGCGCACGGCCGCCGTGCTGGAGCGGGAACTGCCGGCCGACCGCATCGGGCTGCTCGACCTGATCACCGGCAAGGTGGACCGCTGGATTCCCGTGGACCACGGAGTCGGCGGCGTCGCCTTCTCGCCCGACGGCAGAAAACTCGTGGCGACCACGTATGCGAAGAACCCGAGCCGCTACCTGGCGGACAAGCCGGTGAACGTCAACGGCAAGGACGAGCCCGGACCCGTGCCCAGCAGGACCGGCTTCACCATCGTCGACGTGGCCTCCGGCACGTCCGACTGGCACAAGGTCCCGCTGGTCAAGGACGAGTTCGGGTTCTCGACGATGAACAGCCGCGAGGACTTCGACTGGAGTCACGACGGCTCGCTGGTCTACACCCACCTCACCTCGGAGCCCTTCCGCCAGTACTACGACCTGAACGGCGACAAGGCGGCCGTGCCCGCGAACGAGAAGTACCTCAGCTATCCCGAGGCGGGGCTCTCGCCCAACGGGAAGCTCGCGGCCGGGGAGTTCGCCGGAAGCGGCAAGGAGATCGCCGTGGCGGTCAACGACGCCAGGACGGGGAAGCGTGCGTACAAACTGCCGGCACAGCAGCTTCTCGCCTGGGCCGACGACAAGCGGCTCATCGCCTGGGGCTGCGACCCGGAGAAGTGCTCGGGCAAGGGCGAGTTCCGCAACCAGTTGCTGCTCGTGACCATCGGTACCAACCAGGTCGTACCGCTCAGCGACTTCCGCAGGGCGAGCGACGACTACCCCGGCCGGTGGAGTCCGATCTTCAGCACGCGTTAGCCCGCGGCGACACCGGCCATCGCGGAGTACGCCGTCAGCAGCCCGTCGACCGTTTCCCGGCCGGCGGGCCGCAGCGGTGCCCGCACCGGACCGGCCGGCAGCCCGAGGGCGTTCAGCAGTGCCTTCGTCGTCACCGTGCCGGGAAGCCCGGAGGCCATCATCAACTCGGTGAGCTGGATGGCGTGTTGCTGCAAGCGGGCTGCCTCGCCCGTCCGGCCCCCGTCGAACGCGTCGATGATCGAACGGAAGTGACGTGGCATCACATTGGCCACCGTGCTGATGTATCCGGCGCCGCCGATCGCGTACAGGGCGAGTACGTATTCGTCGCAGCCCGTGTAGTACGCCAACTCCGTTGCGGCCAGCACCTTCTGCGTGCCCAGCAGGTCGTAGGCGCAGTCCTTCACGGCCACGATCCGCGGATGCTCCGCCAGCCGCACCATCGTCTCCGGCTCGATGCGGGTCCCGGTGCGGCCCGGGATGTCGTACAGCGCGAGCGGTAGTCCGCAGGCGTCCGCGATCGTCCGGAAGTGTTCCTCGACGGCGTCCTGCGGGGGTCTGCTGTAGTAGGGCGTCACGGCCAGCAGGCCGTCCGCGCCCGCCTTCTCGGCCGCCAGCGCGAGCCGGACGGAGTGACGGGTGTCGGCCGTCCCGATGCCCGCGACGATCGAAGCGCGGCCTCCGACGGCCTCCGCCACCGCCCGCACCAGCGCGGACTTCTCCGCGTCCGTCGTGGTCGGTGACTCCCCGGTGGTCCCGGACAGCACCAGCCCGTCGCAGCCCTCGGAGACCAGCCGCTCGGCCATCCGTTGAGCGCCGTCCAGGTCGAGCAGCCCCTCCTCGGTGAAAGGGGTCACCATCGCGCACAGGGCGCGGCCGAAGGGGCGGGAGCGGGGGCGGAGGGGTGGCGGTGAGGTCGTGGTCATGGGAGCAGTCTCGGGCTGCCCACTCGGAAGCTCCACTTAATTCTTCTGTGGCATATAAGTAAGGGGTGCTACTGGATCGGTGCCGGGGGGTAGTGGCGGCTCAGCCGGGTACCCGGGCGTTCCCCCCGGACGAAAGGAGGCGGAACGCCATGACCGGGACCACGGACCGGCGGCCGGACGAGCAGCACTCGGTGGGTGAACTCGTCGGGCAGGCCACAGAACAGCTTTCCGAACTCGTACGACAGGAAGTGCGGCTCGCCAAAGAGGAGCTGACCGAGAAAGGGCGGCGCGCGGGGCGCGGCGGCGGGTTGCTCGGCGCGGCCGGTGCCGTCGCCTACGTGGGGTTGATGGCCCTTGCGGCGACCGGCGCGGTCGCGCTCTCCCTGGTGCTGCCCGTGTGGGCGGCGGCGCTCATCGTCACGGCCGTGCTCTTCGTGGTCGCGGCCGTACTGGCGAAGACCGGCCGTTCGCAGCTCGGCCGCGCCACCCCTCCGATGCCCGAGGAGACGCTCGACAGCGTTCGGGCCGACGTCGACGAGATCAAGGAAAGGGCGCACCGATGAAGGACACGAACGAGCCGGTGGAGATCGGCGGGGCCTCGGACCAGCCGGCCGCCGGGACCGAGGGGCCGGCGGAACTGCGGCGCCAGATCGAGGAGACCCGTACGCAGCTCGGCGACACGGTCGAGGAGCTGGCGGCGAAGGCCGATGTGAAGGCCAGGGCCAAGGTCAAGGGCGATGAGCTGAAGGACAAGGCGGCCGAGGCGGGGCAGGTCGTGCAGGGCAAGGCGGTCCAGGCCGGCCATGTCGTGCAGGAGAAGGCGACCGTGGCCGGGCACGTCGTGCAGGAGAAGGCCGCGGAAGCGGGGCACGTCGTGCAGGACCGCGTACCCCAGCCGGTGCTCGACGGCGCGACCGCCGCCATCCGGGCCGGACGGCGCAACCCCAAGGCCGTACTGATCGCCGCGGCCGGAGTGGTGGTCGTGACCGTGCTGCTGCGGCGCCGCAACGGCCACCGCTGAGCCGACCGAGGGGGCCGGCGGGCGGAGGGGAAAAGCGTGGTGAGTGGCGGGGCCGGGTTACCCGGCCTCGCCACTCCTTGTGTCGGGCGGTCGTGTCGGGTGGTTCGGAAATCCTCGCGGAACACGCCTCCGATGTCGGATTACCTCGATATCGGGACCGTGGCTGGGCCCGCATCGGCGGTGACGCCGAAGGTGGGCGCGGTAACAGCCGAACGCGGCGTACGGCGCCGCGAGGGGGAGAGTTCCGTGAACGTCACCACTACCGACAGCGTCCCGCAGGGCCGACGGGCGGCTACGCTCGTGATGGCCTGCGTGGGCGTGTTCGTCGCCTATCTGCCGGTGACCACCGTCTCGGTGAGTCTGCCGGCCATCCAGCGGGCGATGCACGCGTCGACCGCCCAGCTGGCCTGGGTGTCCGACGCGTTCGTCCTGCCCATGGCCGCCCTCATCCTCACCGCCGGAGTCGTCGGTGACGTCCATGGCCGCAAGAAGGTCTTCCAGGCGGGCCTGGCGTTCTGTGCCGCGGGCGCGGCCGTCGCCCTGTCCGCCCAGTCGGTCGAGGTCCTCTGGATCGGCCAGGCCCTCGCGGGCACCGGGGCCGCGGCACTGCTGCCCACGACCCTGGCACTGATCAGCCACGCGGTCCCCGACCACCGGGAACGCGGCAAGTTCATCGGCCTGTGGGCGACGTCCCTCCTGTCGGCCCTGGCCCTCGGCCCGATCATCGCCGGGCTTGTCCTCGAACACGTTTCCTGGCGGTGGATCTACCTGCCGGCGGTTCCCGCCTCGGTCGTCGCCATGGTCTGCGCGGCCCGGCTGCTGACCGACTCCCGCGCCGCCGGCTCGCGCAGACTGGACTGGCCCGGCCAGCTCACCGCCGCCCTGGCGATCACCGCACTCGTCTACGGAGTCATCGAGGGCGGCGCCGAGTCCTTCACGGACGCCAAGGTGCTGCTGGCCCTGTTCACGGCCGTCGCCGCCGGAGTCGCCTTCGTACTGGTGGAGCGGCGCAGTGACAGTCCGATGCTGGACCTGAAGCTGTTCCGCAGCGCGGCCTTCAGCGCCACCACCCTGGTCGCCATGATCAGCTTCCTGGGCCTGATCGGGTTCTTCTTCGCCCTCAGCCTCTACTTCGGCATGGTCCAGCAGCTCAGCACCCTGGAAGCGGGCGCCCGGCTGGTGACGGTCAGCCTCATGGCCATCCTGGTGGGAGCGCCGGTCGGCCGCCTGATGCACCGGGTGTCGGCACGTCTGCTGATCACCGGCGGGCTGCTCGTCAGCGCGGGTGCCCTGCTGTCCCTGACCACCATCGACGCCGACACCTCGTACGTATCGCTGGTCTGGCGGCTGGCACTGCTGGGTCTCGGCATGGGACTGGTCATCACGCCCATGACCGCCACCGCGGTCGCCTCCGTACCGCACCACCTCGCGGGCATGGCCGCCGCCGGGAACAACGCCTTCCGGCAGGTCGGCGGCGCCCTCGGCCCCGCCGTCCTCGGCGCCCTGCTCACCAGCAGGGCCACCGGCTCCCTGTCCGGACACCTCGCCGAGGCGGGCCTGACCGGCCCTCAGCGCCGGAGCGTCCTCGCGGCCGTGGACGAGGGCGGACTCGGCGCGGTCGCGCGGCTGGACCTGGGCCCGGCCCAGGGGCGCGCCCTGGGCGCGCTGTCCGAGGCCTTCCTCGACGGCCTCCACCTGTGCCTGATCGTCTCCGCGCTGCTGACCCTGCTCGCCGCGGCGGTCGCGGCCGTCCTGCTGCGTGGCCCACGGCAACGGCAGCAGCGGACGACGACGCCCGTGGCCGGATCCGGCTCGGGTGCCGGGACCGGAACCCGATCGCCGGTGGGGATGAACCCCGAGCGGTGATCCGGCGTCTTACCGGGTGCCCTCCGTGGGGACGGGATGGGCGCCGGTGCGAGGCCCGGACCCGGGAACACACTCCTGGGTCCGGGCCTCATGCCTGCTCCGCCGGCACCCCCTCGGTGGGATGATCGTCGACGGTTCCCCGTCCATGCCGTCCTGGCCCAAGAGCGGAAGCGCGCCCGTGGAGTCCCGCACGACCGACCCCCTCGACCCTCTCGACCTGAAGCTGCTGCAGGCGCTCCAGCTGGACGGCCGCGCGCCGTTCAGCCGTCTCGCGGACGTCCTGGGCGTCTCCGACCAGACCGTCGCGCGACGCTACCGCCGCCTGCGCACCACGACGGGCCTGCGCGTACTCGGCATGACCGACGAGAGCCGGCTGGGCAGACAGAGCTGGGTGGTCCGGCTGCGCTGCACGCCCGACGCCGCGGAACAACTGGCCGCCGCACTTGCCCGGCGCCCCGACACCTCGTACATCGGGCTGTTCTCGGGAGGCACCGAGCTGATGTGCGCGATGAAGCCGCGGTCCAGCCAGGAACGGGACGAACTGCTCTTCGACCGGCTGCCGCGCACTCCGCGCGTCATCTCGGTCAGCGCGCACTGCCTGCTGCACTCCTACTACGGCGGACCGCTCGGCTGGCTCAACAAACTGCGGGCCCTGGACCCCGACGAGGAGGCCGCTCTGACCCCGCCGCCCGTCGGGACGCCCACCGATCCCGTCACCCTGGACGCGCAGGACGAAACCCTGCTCGCCGTGCTCCGGCGCGACGGCAGGACCCCGCTCACCGAACTGCAGACGAGCACCGGGCAGACGGAGTCGGCGGTCAAACGACGCCTGGACCGGCTGCGCGCCTGCGGGGTGCTCTACTTCGACGTACAGCACGACGGGCAGTCCCTGGGGCACTCCACCCACGCCATGCTCTGGCTCACGGTGGCCCCCGCCGCCCTCGCCGAGGTCGGGCGCGCGCTGGCGGGACATCCCGAGGTCGGCTTCGCCGCGGCCGTCACCGGGCAGGCCAACATCGTCGCCGCCGTCCTGTGCCGCGACACCGGCGCCCTGTACACGTATCTGAGCGAGCGCATCGGGGTCCTCGACGGCGTCCAGGCCGTGGAGACCGTGCTCACCCTGCGTCAGATCAAACAGCTCGCCTACGAACCCGGCCGCTGACAGCCCACCGGTTCGCCCGCGGACACGACCGGGCCCGGCCCCGCTGACACCGGGGCCGGGCGTCGCGACGCCGCGGAGATCCATCAGAAGCGCCCTAGGGGCGGAAGCGCAGCACCTGCGGGTCGTGGTCGCTGATCTGGTCGGAGAACTCCGCGTTGATGTGCACGCTGTCGTACGTGAAGTCGCGGTCCTTGCGGATCGAGGGGCTGATCAGGATCTGGTCGAGGACCTGGCTGTTGCCCTGGTAGTCGTAGCTGTAACGCTCGCTCGCCGGCAGGGACTTGACCGCCGACCACAGGGCGCCGTCGGTCTCCAGGAGCTTCGCCGTCCGCGAGAACTCGAAGTCGTTGATGTCGCCCAGCGTGACGACGTCCGCGGTGCGCTGCTTGGCCAGGATGTCCTTGACGAAGGCGTTCACCGCGCTCGCCTGGAGGTGGCGCTGGGTCTCCGAGCTGCGCGCCGGCGGCTGGAACTGCGAGTGCAGGGACTGGTCGCCGCCCTTCGACGCGAAGTGGTTCGCGATCACGAAGACCGTCTCGCCGCGGAAGGAGAACTCGCCCGCGAGCGGTTTGCGGCTGTTCGTCCAGGCCGCGTTCGCCGGGTCGATACGGCCCGGAGAGGCCGTCAGACGGGCCTTGCCGCGCACCTTCGTGACGCCGACGGCGGTGGTGGCGTCGCCGCCCGCGCGGTCGACGAAGGAGACCCGCGCCGGGTTGTAGAGGAACGCCTGGCGGATGTTGCCGCCCGGCTCACCGCCGTCCGCGAGGTCCACCGGGTCGATGGACCGCCACTCGTAGGCCGGTCCGCCCGCGGCGGTGATCGCGTCGGTCAGCTTCTTCAGCGTCAGGTCGGCGGCGACCGTACCGTCGTTCGTCGCGCCGTTGTTGTCCTGGATCTCCTCCAGGGACACGATGTCGGGCGACTGCAGGTGGTCCACGATCGCCGCCGCGTGATCGGCGAACGTACCGTCCGCCGGATCGAGGTTCTCGACGTTGTACGTGGCGACCGCCAGCTCCGTGCGCGACTGCCTGCGGGTCGTCTCGCGCTCCAGGCCGCCGGCCTCGACCGTGCCGAGGGTGCGGGCGGTCAGCGTGTAGCCGCCGAACTGGTTGTAGTCGAGCGGGCCCTCGGTGGTGCCCTTCAGGGTGTCCCCGACGTTCGCCGTCGGGAACGGCTGCGTGGCGGTCGGGATCAGCGACTGGATCTGCAGCCGGCCGGTGTTCTGCGAGGAGTACGAGCCGTAGACCGTGCCGCCGCGGCGGTTCGGGTTCTCGTGCGGCTTGACCGTCACCCACAGTTCCGAGTACGGGTCGGTCGCGGTCACCACGCGCGACGAGCCGATCGCGACGTTCATGCCCTCCAGGGACTCGTAGAAGTCGAGGGCGTACTTCTTCGGCCGCAGCGTGAGGCCGTTCGTCGAACCGCCCGCCGCCGTGTCGCCCTCGGGCGCGTACGCGGCCGGTACGGAACGGGCGTCGACCACGGTGGCTGCGGGCAGCGCGTTGCCGCTCGACACGACCGTGACCGTCGGACGGGTGATCTCGGTGACCGACTGGTTGCCGGTCGAGGCACCGCCCGGTACGAACTCCGTGACCGTGCCCGAGACGGTGACCGAGTCGCCGGCGGCGACCTTCGGCGTGGAGCTGGTGAAGACGAAGACGCCCTCACTGGTGGCCGGGTCGCCGTCCGCCGACGGGCCCTGGATCCAGAAACCGCGGGACGAACCGTAGGTCCGTACGCCCGTGACGATTCCGGCCACATCCGTGACCTGCTGACCCGCGAGCGGGGACGTCCGGGTGGAGCCCTGGATGTCGTGGACGGCCACGGGGTCGGCGTGGGCGGGCGAGGCGACGACCACCGAGGAGACCGTGGAACAGACGGCGGCGACAGTGAGCGCGGCGATGCGTGCGGAAGACTTGCTCGGCAACGAAATCCCTCCGGGGACGTGCGTGGGCGCCGGGACGAGGGTGCGGTCCATGCTATCTACGCGCGTCAATCTCGTGTCTGGTCAGGCCACTTGTCAAGGTTTCCTGGCCGAACACTTCTGACAGGTTCATGAACCGGGCGGCATGGGCCCAAATCCGTCTAGGCTGAGGCTGCGTCTTCGGGGCGGCCGGAGGGTGCTCTCCCCGGCGGCCCGGGGGCGCCGCGTCGTGCGTCCGGAGGGGCGCCGGATACGCGAGTCGCGTCCAGCAGGGCGCCGAGATACGAGATCGACGTCCGACGTTCGTCCTAGGAGAACCAGCCGATGTCAGACAGCTCCCCCCTGCCGCCGGTGCGTCTGCACTCCGAAGCGGAGCTCGCACGGGACGCGCTCGCCACGCCGCTCCTGTCGCGCGCCGTGCGGCTCGCCCGCTGGGCCGGCCCGGACACCCGGGTCGGCGCCGGAGGCGAACTCGTCGAGGAACAGCTGCCCGCCGCCGCCGCGGAACTCGCGCTCGACGGCGAGGACGCCGCGGCCTACGCCAGCGAGGCCTGGCGGGTGGCCGTGGACACCGGGCTCGTCGAGGTCGTGGACGAGGAGGAGGGCACGGTCGCCGCCGGAGCCGATCTCGCCCTCGTGCTCTCCGGGGCGCCGCAGGATGTACTGGGGCTGTGGCTCGGCGCACTGGAGACGGTCCTGGCCGACGCGAGCGTGCCCGACCTCGACGACCTCGTGGAGGCCATGGACGAGGGCGGCGAGATCGACTTCTCCGCGCTGGACTGGGATCCCGAGGCCGAGGCCGAGTTCCTCGACGGGGTCCTCGGCAACCTCTACCTGCTGACCGCGAGCGAGGACGGACCCGGTGACGGTCCTGTCCCGCTGCCCGCGCTCGCCGCGTCGATGATCGTGCCGGACGACATGGGGGAGCCCACCAACGACGTCCTGGAGCAGGTGTCGGACGCGATGATGCGGCTCGACGACCAGTTCCGGGCGCTGGAACCGGTGGGGCTCGTCGACTTCCAGCCCGTCGACGAGGCGCTCATGGCGGAGGCGGGTGACGAGGCCGCCCTCTCGTCGGGCGAGGCCGTGGACGACACGGACGTCTCCCGGTACGGGATGGTGCGGCTCACCCCGCTCGGGGTGTACGGCATCCGCGCGCGGCTCCTGGAAGCCGGGTTCGCGGCGCCCGCGGTCGGCGACCTCGCGGACAAGGGCGCCGACGTGCTCCTCGACAGCACGTCCACGTTCCCGCCCATGGCCGCACGGGCGGAGACCGAGCAGTGGCTCGCCCGGCGTGAACCCCTCGCCGCCGCACGGGAGTTGCTCGCCGCGGCGCGCGGGGCCGACACGGGCGCGCCGCTGCGGCGGCTGCGCTGCCAGCAGGCGCTGTCCCTCGTCGGTACGGAGGCCGCGCCCGCACTGCACGAGGTGCTCGACGACGGTGAACTGGGCGGGCTCGCACGGGTCTGGCTCACCGAGCGGGGTGTTCCGGACGTGCCCCCGCCGTCCGAGGAGATGGTCTTCTGGCTGACCGTCGACACGATCGCCGCGCAGCTCGCGGCGGAGGGGAACTCCGAGGAGTTGCAGGCGCTGGTGGAGGGGCTCGCGGCGCAGCACGGGTCGTTCTTCGCGGCGGCGTGGCGGGTGGAGCATCCCGCCACGCCGGATGTGCTGGAGGCGATGGGGCGGTTGCACCCGGACAAGAGGGTGGCGAAGGAGGCGCGGAAGGCTGCAGGCGCGGTCGCAACAGGGGCAGTGATCGGGGGCTCCGCCCCGAACCCCGGTCCTCGCGGGCCGGACGGGCTGAACCGCTTCAGCCCGTCCCGGCGACGCAGCCCGTCCAGCGTTTGGGGACGAGCGCTTGCAACGCGATACGAAACAGGAGAGCGCAGCCCCCATACGTGAATGGGAACAGGTGGGGGCGGCGGGGGCGAATTCAAGGGGTGGAGGGGTCGTCCATGGAGGGGCCCTTGCAGGACACCCTCCAGGGTGTCCGGAATCGTGTCCTCGGGACGGGCCGTCCCAGAGGAGCACCTTGCGCGTGACGAACACGACGACGACATCCTCGCCAGACTCCTCGTCACGCCCGTCCCGACGCCACTCACATGGGCCATCGCCAACCGCTCCTCATGAAGATGGCGCGCCTGACGTGCACGTCACTGCAGCTCGCCTCCCATGCGCCGTACGGTCGTGGTCTCGTGCCGGGCCTCGGTACCGAGATTATTCCGGCCGACGGTCCGGACGCGAGGGCTGATGGGCCGTATGGGGTGCGTGGGGCCGGAGGGACGGATCGGGGCGCGTTCACGCAAGGGGGAATCGAAAAGTCGGGCGGCGTTCAAGCGGCGTTAAGTCGCGGGCGGGAACGTGTGGCCGACCCCTCCCGGGTCCACAGCCCTGGGTCCTGGCCCCGGATTCCTGGCCCGTCCCGCAGCCCCAGGGCCCGGGCTCCTGGGGCCCGGCTCGCCGCTCGCCACGGTCACAGGAGACAGCATGTCGCTCACCCGCAGGGACTTCGCCAGACGATCCGCGATCACCGGTGCCGGTGTCGCCCTGATCGGCAGCGTCGGCACACTCGCCACCGCGCCCGGCGCCCTCGCGTCCACGGACACCGAGACCGCGGGCGACGACGGCGACGGCGACGGCGACCGTCATGGGGATGGGGGCGGTGACCGTGACGGTGCCGGGGAGCGGCACGGCGCCGTCGGGTACGGGCCGCTCCTGCCCGACCCGAAGGGCGTCCTCGCGCTGCCCGCCGGGTTCTCCTACCGCGTCGTCACGTACAGCGGGAAGACCAGGCTGGAGTCGGGCGAGTACACCCCCTCCAACCACGACGGCACGGCCACCTTCGAGGGTCCGCGCGGCACGACCCTCCTCGTCAACAACCACGAGCTGAAGGGGCCGCGCGCCAACTGGAAGTACCCGGTGCCGCTGGCCGATGGCCTCGTCTACGACCCGGCCGCCTCCGGTGGCTGCACGGTCGTCGAGGTGCGTCCCGGGGGCGCGGTGGCCGAGTGGGTCGGCATCGCGGGCACCTCCACCAACTGCGCGGGCGGCAGCACGCCGTGGGGTACCTGGCTCACCTGCGAGGAGAACTCCGACCGGGCCGGCGAGAACGGCATGACCAAGGACCACGGGTACGTCTTCGAGGTCGACCCCAGTGATCGGCGGGCCAACCGTGATCCCAAGCCCCTGAAGTTCTTCGGCCGGTACGACCACGAGGCCGTCGTCATCGACCCGAAGCGCGGCCACGCGTATCTCACCGAGGACGACTCCGCGCCCAACGGGTTGTTCTTCCGCTGGAAGCCCCCGCACGGCTTCACGCACGGGCGCGGCAAGTTCCGTACGCTCGCCGACGACGCGGGGGTGCTCCAGGCGCCCAAGTGCTATGACTCCGGCGGCCGTTACGTCGACGACCTGTCCCGTGCCACGAAGATCGGCACGGTGTACGGGGTGGACTGGGTCGACGTGCCCGACCGGGACGCTGGGGCCGTTCCGGTGCGCGAGCAGTTCGACATCGGCGAGGTCACGCGCGCTCGTAAACTCGAAGGGATGTGGTGGGGGGACGGGGGCGTTTACGTCGTGTCGTCGTACGCCCGTGAGGAGAGTCCTGTCCAGCATGATGGGCAGGTTTGGTTCTATGACCCCAAGCGGCGCACGCTGACGTTGAAGGTGCTGCTCGGGGTGAATCCCGATCCGGCGAAGGACGGTGCGTTCGACGGTCCTGACAACATCACCGTGTCGCCTTATGGGGGGCTGGTCATCGCTGAGGACGGTGAAGGCGTTTCGCATCTGTTCGGTGCGACGGACAGTGGGCGTACTTATCCCATTGCTCGCAATGACCTGAATATTGGCTCTGCGGAGCCTGAGTTCAGTGGAATTCACTGGTGTTACTTTTTCGCCCGACGGGAAGGTTTTGTACGCAGCATTCAGGTGCCGGGATCATGGTGGCGATCAAGGGCCTTGGCGGCAGCAGGAAGCAGGGTGACGATCTTCAGGGCCCTGGGGGCCCGCAGGGCTCTTGGTCGCTCCCGCGATGGGTGTGGGTGGGGTGGGGCGTCCGTGCCGGTGTGTCCGTTCCGCGGCGTCTCCGTGCGCACGGCCTGTGTTTCCACGAGGTGGGCGTTTCCAGCGGGGCCGTACGCTGCGGGCAGCCCGACACACCGGCACGGCCCCGCCCCGGTTGCGTCTGCAGGTGCCGGGTGCAGCGGGGAGAACAGGGTGCGTGGGGTGGGGTTAGAGGGCCTGGGCTGAAGTTTGACCATGCCTCGGACCGTGCAGAGATTTGACAAAAAGTTGCAGGGCCGTCATTTCCCATTCGCCGGAGAACTGCTTGATGAGCTTAGCCATCATCACGCCGGTCTGGGGCTCCACTGTGGTGAGGTCGAAGCGGACCAGTTCCTGCGCCCGTCGTGGCGTCCAGGAGACGGCGGTAGGCCTTGGCCACCTCGGTGAACTTCTGGCCCGAGAAGCTGTTGACCGTGAAGACCAGGCCTGTGACCTCTTGGGGGAGGCGGCCGAGGTCCACGACGATCACCTCCTCGTCGCCGCCGCCCTCGCCCGTGAGATTGTCGCCGAGGTGCTTGATCGCGCCGTTCACGATCGAGGCTTGCCGAAGTAGCAGCTGTCGATGTGGTTGCGCTGCGGGCCGTAGGCGATGACCGAGGCGATCCAGGTCGATGTCACTTGCCCCGGTACGCCGGCTCCCAGCCCGAGCCCATCTTCACCTGGGAGAGGAAGGGCTGCCGCCCTTGTGAGGATACGGTCTGGTTCTTCTGGAGGTTCACCCGGCCCTTGTCGAGGTTGATCTTGCCGGTGCCAGCACTTGAGGCGGGAGCAAAGGCGAGGGCGGCCGAAGTGCTGGGGGCGTGGGGGTGGTGACCAGAGGTGCGGGGGCAGGGGAGGGTCTGGGTGTAGGGCGGGGTGCCACAAGGGTTGCGGCAGCGGGTTTCCTCCACCGTTACGCCGAAGTCCGTGGCGATGCCTGCCAGGCCGTTTGAATATCCTAACCTACCGCGCGGGCCTTCCATGCGCCGTTGCGCAGATAGACCTCGACGATGACCAGGGCCGTCTCCGCGCCCAGCTGGGGCGGGGTGAAGGAGGCGAGGACCGCGTTGTCGTCCGCGTTGCGGATGGTGGCCGTCGGTTCGATGCCCTGGAACGTCTGGCCCGCGGCGTCCGGGCTCGCGGTGACGACGATCTTCTCGATGCCCTGGGGCACGGCTGTCGTGTCGACCGTGATCGAGTCGGGGGAGCTGCCGCCGCCGGAGCGGTACGTCCACGCACGCCCTGGCCGGATGGCTGGTTGTAGAAGATGAAGTCGTCGTCGGAGCGCACCTTGCCGTCGGCGGTGAGCAGCAGGCCCGATACGTCGAGCCGCACCGGGGCGGCGACGTCCACCGTCACGCGGGTGACGGGGAGAGGGATGTTCGAGCCGGGGTCATAGCTGTCATGCCGGGTGAACGAGCGGGCTGTCTTTGCCGTTCCCTTACCAAGTGGGTTTTCGGCCGACCGGGTGTCAGTGGCGGTTGCGGGGGTGGTTGCGGGCGGTTCGTTCGTTGCCGTGTTTGTAGTTGCCCGTCCAGCGGGCCATGACGAGCTGAGGGTCGCCCCTTTCCACTTCCGCGAGGAACTGGGTGGCTCTTGCGCCGCGGAGGGTGGTGGCGGGGCGTGCGCCGTGGGTGATCGTGACCGTGTTGTCGGGGTGGTGGTGGGTGTAGGTGAAGCCGTGGGGTTTGGGCATGGGGGAGCGTAGGGCGGGGGGTGGGAGGTGGCCCTGGGTTTCTGCCCCCCGCCCCGCCCCCTACCCGTTCCCGTCACTGCATGGGGCTGCGCACTTCCCCGCTGCGCAGTTTCCCCGCACCCCAGGGCTAAGGGCGCGAGGAGCTGCGCGAACGAGGGCGAGGGAACGCAGCCCCCATGCGTGGTTGGGAACGGGTAGGGGCGGCGGGGGCGAGGAGAGGGTTAGGGGATTACCACGATCTTGCGGCCGATGCCTGAGGCGAACTGGTCCAGGGCCTGGGGGTACTGGTCCAGAGGGAGGCGGTCGCTGATGAAGATGTCCGGGTCCAGGACGCCTGTCGCGAAGAGTTCCGCCGCGCGCTCGAAGCTGTGGAGGACGGCCATGGAACCCGTGATCGTGATCTCCTGGTTGTAGATGCGGTACGGGTCGATCGAGACCCGGGTCGCGTAGTCCGCCACTCCGAACTGCAGGAACGTGCCCGCCTTGGCCACCCGCTCCAGGCCGTCCTGGATCGCCGCCGCGTTGCCCGTGGCGTCCACCACCAGGTCCCAGCCCTGCGGCCGGTCCAGCTCGTCCGCGCTCGTCGCGGAGGCCGAGACGCCCAGCTTCTGGGCGGTCGTCAGACGCTGCTCGTTGATGTCGACCATGTCGACGCTCGCCGCGCCCGTCCGCTTCGCCAGTTCCAGCATCATCAGGCCCATCGTTCCCGAGCCGTAGATCAGGACGTGGGAGCCGAGGCGGGAGTTGAGGACGTCATAGCCGCGGACCGCGCAGGAGAGCGGTTCGATCAGGGCCGCGTCCTGGGTGCGTACGTGCTCGGGGAGCTTGACGCAGTTCGCCACCGGGGCGACCGCGTACTGGGCGGCGCCGCCCGCCGTGGTGACGCCGATCGCGGCCCAGCGCTCACAGAGGTTGTTGTGGCCGGTACGGCAGTAGCGGCACTCGTAGCAGTAGAGGGAGGGGTCCACGGCCACCTGGTCGCCGACCGAGAGTTCGGTGACCTGTCGGCCCACGCCGACCACCTCGCCCGCGAACTCGTGGCCCGGGACGATCGGCAGCTTGGGCGCGAACTCGCCCTGGAGGATGTGCAGGTCCGTGCCGCACAGCCCGCAGGCCGACACCTCCACGACGACCTCGCGGGGGCCCGGCGTCGGGTCCGGGACCTCGGAGACGACGGCCTTTCCCACGGACTCGATGACGGCGGCCTTCATTTCACGGCTCCCAGCGAAAGGCCCTGGACCAGCTTGTCCTGGGCGGCGAACCCCGCGGCGAGCACCGGCAGGGAGACGACGAGCGACGCGGCGCACACCTTCGCCAGGAACAGGCCCTGGCTGGTGATGAAGCCGGTCAGGAAGACGGGGGCTGTCTCCGCCACCACGCCTGTGAGCACCCGGGCGAACAGCAGTTCGTTCCAGCTGAAGATGAAGCAGATGAGGGAGGTGGCGGCGATGCCGGGGAGGGCGATCGGGGCCACGACGCGGGTCAGGATCGTGGGGAGTTTCGCCCCGTCTATCTGCGCCGCCTCGATGATCGCCACCGGGACCTCGGAGAGGAAGGACTGCATCATCCACACCGCGATCGGCAGGTTCATCGAGGTGTAGAGGATGACCAGGAGCCAGATGTTGTCCAGCATTCCGGTGTTCTTCGCGAAGAGGTAGATCGGAAGGAGGCCCGCCACCACCGGCAGCATCTTCGTGGAGAGGAAGAAGAAGAGGACGTCCGTCCACTTCTTCACCGGGCGGATGGAGAGCGCGTACGCGGCGGGCAGGGCGAGGATCAGGACCAGGAGGGTTGATGCCAAGGACGCCACCGTGGAGTTGATCAGGGACGGCCAGGGGCTCGCGCCGCCGCCCGTGCCGAAGAACTCGCGGTAGCCGTCGAGGGTGAGGGGTGCGGCGAAGGAGGGTGGATTCGTCGCCGCGTCCTCCTCGGAGTGGAAGGACGTCAGCGCCATCCAGGCGATGGGGAGGAAGAAGACGATCCCGGCCAGCCAGGCAACCAGGCCGAGGCCCCGTCCCTTGGGGCGGCGGGGGGTGGGATCGGCCGACTGTGTGGTGCTGGGGCGGGCTTGTACGGCGGTTGCGGTCATGCGCGGGACACCTCCTCGCGGAACAGGGACGAGACCACGCGCAGCGCGAAGGTCGCGATGATGATCGAGCCGATGACGACCAGGACGCCGGCCGCGGAGGCGAGGCCGTTCTCGTGCGCCTGGTAGAAGGTCTGGTAGACGGTGTAGGGGAGGTTCGCCGTGCCCAGACCGCCGGATGTGATGGTGAACACCGCGTCGAAGTTCTGCACGATGTAGATCGAGCCGAGCAGGGCGCCCAGTTCGAGGTAGCGGCGCAGATGGGGCAGGGTGAGGTAGCGGAACACCTGCCAGTTGCTCGCGCCGTCGACCTTGGCCGCCTCGATCTGCTGGTGGTCCCGGCTCTGCAGGCCCGCCAGCAGGATCAGCATCATGAACGGCGTCCACTGCCAGACGAGGGACGCCTCGATGGCGAGCAGCGGCGTGTTGGAGATCCAGTCGGGCTGTGGGCCGCCGACGTAGTGCAGCAGACCGTTGAGCAGGCCGTACTCCGGGTTGTAGAGCACGTGCTTCCAGAGCAGGGCCGCCGCTACGGGCACCACCAGGAAGGGTGCGATCAGGAGGGTGCGGACCAGGCCGCGGCCCCGGAACTTGCGGTCCAGGAGGAGGGCGAGGCCGAGGCCCAGGACCAGGCTCGTGAGGACGACGCCGACGGTGAGCAGGATGGTCACCCAGACCGACTTGCGCAGGGCCGCGTCGGTGAGGACCTCGGTGTAGTTGCCGAAGCCCGTGAAGCTGCGGGCGTCCGGGTAGAGGGAGTTCCAGTCGAAGAAGGAGATCACCAGCGTGGCCACGAACGGCAGCTGGGTCACGGCGATCATGAAGATCAGGGCGGGCAGGAGCGGGGCCCGGGTCGCCCAGGCGCGCATGCGGCCGGAGGGCTGCTTCTTCTGGGTGTGCACGGGTGGTGCGGCCACGGGGGCTGTCGTTGTCGCGGTCATCGTCCCTCGTACTCCTCGGCGATCTCCTCGGCCAGCTTCTGGGACTTCTTCAGGGCCGACTCGACGGACTGGCGTCCGGCGATGGCCGCGCTGATCTCCTGCGAGACCTTGGTGCCGAGATCGGTGAACTCGGGGATGCCGACGAACTGGATGCCGGGGGCGGGCCGCGGCTGTACACCGGGGTCGGTGGGCCGGGCGCCCTCGATGGCTTCCTTGGTCATCTCCTGGAAGGCGCCGGCCTCCTTGCGGTAGTCGGCGTTCGTGTACGTCGAGGCGCGCTTGCCGGCCGGTACGTTGGACCAGCCGATCTTGTCGCCCACCAGCTGCTCGTACTCCTTGCTGGACGCCCAGGAGACGAACTTCCACGCCTTGTCGGGGTTTCGGGACGCGTCCTGGATGCCCCAGGCCCAGGTGTAGAGCCAGCCGGAGGACTCCGTCCTGTCGACCGGCGCCGGTGCGTAACCGATCTTGCCCTTGACCGGGGACTTCGCCGACTCCAGGGAACCGGCCGCGGACGTGGCGTCGTACCACATGGCGACCTTGCCCTGGGTCAGGTTGTTGAGGCATTCGGCGAAGCCGGACTGGGCCGCGCCGGACTCCCCGTGCTTGCGGACGAGGTCCACATAGAACTTGGTCGCCTTCTCGAACTCGGGGGAGTCGAGCCGCGCCTTCCAGTCCTTGTCGAACCAGGTGCCGCCGAAGGTGTTCACGACCGTGGTGAGCGGGGCCATGATCTCGCCCCAGCCGGGCAGGCCGCGCAGACAGATGCCCTTCATGCCGGACTCGGCGCCGTCGGCCTTCGCGGCGAGGTCGGCGACCTCGTCCCAGGTCGGGTGGGCGGGCATCTTCAGGCCCTTCTCGGCGAACACGTCCTTGCGGTACATCAGGAAGGACGACTCGCCGTAGAAGGGCTGTCCGTAGAGCTTGCCGTCCTCCGCGGTGAGGGACTGGCGCATGGGCTTGAGGACGTCCTGCTCGTCGTAGCCCGGGTCCTTGGCGACGTACGAGTCCATCTCGTGCAGCCAGTCGTTCTTGGCGTAGATCGGTATCTCGTAGTTGGAGAGCGTCGCGACGTCGTACTGGCCGGCCTGGTTGGCGAAGTCCTGGCTGATCTTGTCGCGGACGTCGTTCTCCGGCAGCACGGTGAAGTTCACCTTGATGCCGGTCTCCTTGGTGAAGTGGGCCGCGGTGAGCTTCTGCAACTCCACCATCTGCGGGTTGTTGACCATGAGGACGTTGATGGAGTTGCCACCGGAGCCCGCACCGCCCGCTCCGGCCCAGCAACCGGAGAGCAGCGGGGCGAGCAGCGTCCCTGCGGCGGCCGCGGCGAACATCGCGCGCGGCCTCCGTCGGCTCTGGGTTCGCATGGATCACTCCTGGATGTATCAGTGCAAATGGGATGACGAAGGGTGTGAAGGAGAGGGGAAGGGGGGTGTGCTGCCTCTGTGGTGGAAGGGGGTGTGCTCAGACGCGGATGACCTGAGGGCCCTGCATCGAGTAGCGGTGGGCCTCGGAGGTGGGGAGGAACGTGCTGGTGACGATCGCCTCCAGGGCGCTGATCTCCGCGAACCTGCAGAAGCTGACGGCGCCGAACTTGGTGTGCACGCCAGCGAAGACCGTGCGCCGCGCGGCTCGGATCGCCTGTGACTTGACCTCGCTGACGGCCGGGTCGGGGGTGGTGAGGCCGTGTTCGCGCGAGATGCCGTTGGCGCCGATGAACGCCAGGTCGATGACGAAGCCCGCGAGCATCTTCGTCGTCCAGTGGTCGACGGTGGCCAGCGTGCCGGGCCTGACCCGGCCGCCCAGCAGCAGAACCGTCTTGTTGTCGGCCTCGGCGAGCGCGCCCGCGGTGGCCAGGGACGCGGTGACCACGGTCAGCGGCCGGTCCCTGGGCAGTGACTCGGCGATGAGCTGGGGGGTGAAGCCCTCGTCGATGAAGACCGTCTCCGCGTCCCCGACCAGCTCGGCCGCCGCGGCGGCGATCCGGCGCTTCTCGGGTACGTGGCTGGTGGCGCGGAAGGCGAGCGTCGTCTCGAAACCGGCGCTCTCCACGGGGTAGGCGCCGCCGTGGGTGCGGCGGACGAGGCCGTGGTCCTCCAGGGCGCGCAGATCGCGGCGCACGGTCTCCCGGGCGACGCCCAGCTCGGCCGCGAGCTCGTTCACGTCGACGGCACCCGTGCGTCGGGCGGTCTTCACGATCGCCCGTTGCCGTTCTTCCGCGCTCATGCCCGACACCCGCTTCCGCTCCCTTGCGTACGCGTCTACTGCCCGTTCGGGCCCGTTCGACCCATGGGGGAAGTTCTACAGCGGGTACGCGCCACTGACCAGGTCTGTTGCGGGTCCGATGGCGCCCGTGTGTGCCCGTTGGGTGAGACGGGTGCCCGCTGCGGACCTGCGGCGGAGCGTAATTCGGGCAGGGAGCGTGCCCGAACGGCGGGGCGGACGGGCCCGTTCGGTGCCCGTCCGCCCGGTGGGGTCGTCCGTATGGGGTGGCCGGAAGTGTCGGCGGGGCCCGCTGTGGGCGGCCGGGAGCGTCAGTGGGGCCACACCGGGGGGTCGGTGACGAAGGCGCCGCCGAGACAGGCGTGGTCCGGGTTCGCCGGGTCCAGTTCGCCCTGTTCCGCGATCAGCTTCCCGGCGTACTGCTCGGAGTCGTCCCGCGGCTCGTAGCCGAGGGCGCGGGCGGTCGAAAGGTCCCACCACAGGCGGGTGTTGGCCGAGGAGCCGTAGACGACGCTGTGGCCGACGTGCTCGGCGGTCAGGGCCGCGTGGAAGAGGCGGGCGCCGTCGCCGGGGCTCATCCAGACCGACAGCATGCGCACGGTGGTCGGCTCCGGGAAGCAGGAGCCGATGCGCACGGAGACGGTCTCCAGGCCGTGCTTGTCCCAGTAGAACTGCGCCAGGTCCTCGCCGAAGGATTTGGAGAGGCCGTAGAAGGTGTCCGGGCGGCGGGGGGTGGTGATGGGGATGAGCGCGCCCGGCTCGTGGGGCGCCTCGCCCTCGGGGCGCGGGGTGAAGCCGACCGCGTGGTTGGAGGAGGCGAAGACGACCCGTCCGACGCCCTCCTCGCGTGCGGCCTCGTACAGGTTGTACGTGCCTTCGATGTTCGCTTTGAGGATCTTCTCGAAGGTGGACTCCAGGGAGATGCCCGCTAGGTGGATGACGGCGTCCACGCCGCGCACGGCCTCTCGCAGGGCCTTCTTGTCGCCGAGGTCCGCGACGATCGCGTCGGGCTCGCCCTCGATGGGGCGCATGTCGAGGAGGCGCAGTTCGTAACCGTAGGCGGGAAGCAGCCCGCGCATCAGGGTGCCGAGTCCGCCGGCGGCGCCGGTGAGCAGGACGGTGCGGGGAGCGGTGCGCGGAGCGGGCATCCTCGGGTCTCCTAGAATCAGCAGCCGTATGCAATGCGTAAGCGTGTACGGCATTCACATCCATGGAAACGCTATGGATCGTTCGCCGCTCGCGTCAAGTGTCGCGCGAAGGGTGGGGCGCCCTATCGGTCGGGTTGATTTCCGGTTCTCTCATGTTCCGAAATTGCTTCGGGAATGCGGGTTTGCCCGCTTGACCGGTCCCGACGGCGAGCTCTAGCGTGGGCGGGTTCAGAGATGTGGACGCAGGTCAGAAACGTGCACGGGTGGCGTGTACGTACATGCTCTAGGGAGAGCCCGTGTCGTCAGCCCCCCTCGCCGCTCGACTCAGTATCCCCAGTGGGCCGCTGTTCTTCCCCGTCACCGCGTACGACCGTGACGGAGCCGTCGATCTCGACGTCTACCGCGAGCACGTCCGACGGGGTGTCGAGGCCGGTGCCGCCGCCGTCTTCGCCTGCTGCGGCACCGGCGAGTTCCACGCGCTCACGCCCGAGGAGTTCCAGGACTGCGTCCGGGCCGCCGTCGAGGAGACCGCGGGCCGGGTACCCGTCGTCGCGGGCGCGGGGTACGGGACCGCCCTCGCGGTGCGGTACGCGCGGCTCGCCGAGGAGGCCGGCGCCGACGGGCTGCTCGCCATGCCGCCGTACCTCGTGGTCGCCGGGCAGGAGGGGCTGCTGCGGCACTACACGGAACTGGCCCGCGCCACCTCGCTCGACATCGTCGTGTACCAGCGGGACAACGCCGTCTTCACGCCGGAGACCGTGGTCGCGCTGGCCCGCACCGAGGGCGTCATCGGCTTCAAGGACGGCACCGGCGACCTCGACCTCATGCAGCGCATCGTCAGCGCCGTACGGTCCGAAGTACCGGGCGGCTTCCTGTACTTCAACGGGCTGCCGACCGCCGAACTCACCGGACTCGCCTACCGGGGCATCGGCATCACGCTCTACTCGTCCGCCGTCTTCTGCTTCGCGCCCGAGATCGCCCTCGCCTTCCACCGTGCCCTGGGCTCCGGCGACGACGCGACCGTGAACCGGCTGCTCGACGGCTTCTACCGGCCGCTCGTCGAACTGCGCGCACAGGGCCGCGGGTACGCCGTCTCGCTCGTCAAGGCGGGCGTACGGCTGCGGGGGCTCGACGTGGGCGAGGTACGGCCGCCGCTGCACGAACCGTCCGAGGACCACCTCAAACAGCTCGCCCAACTGATCGAACGCGGCCACGCGCTGCTGGAGGAGGCCAAGTGAAGGCGGCCACCTTCGTCTATCCGTGGGACGTCAACGGCGACCCCGGGGCGGCGGCACGCATCGCCGGGCTCGGCGTACGGCAGGCGACCCTCGCGTCCGCGTACCACTCCACGCGCGCGCTGACCCCCCGGCACCCCCGCCACCGCGTCGTCACCGCCCGGTACGCCGCCGTCCTCTACCCGCCGGACCCCGGACGCTGGGAGGGGCGCAGGCTGCGGCCGTACCCCGCCGGGGACTGGGCGCCCGGCGACGCGTACGGGGAGGCCGCCGGGGCGCTCGCGGGGGCGGGGCTCGACGTGCACACCTGGGTGGTCCTCGCGCACAACTCCCGGCTGGGCGAGGAGTTCCCGGACACCTCCGTGGTCAACGCCTACGGGGACCGCTATCCGTGGGCACCCTGCATCGCCCAGCCCGAGACGCGCGCCCATCTGACCGACCTGGCCGTCGAGGCGGCCGTACGGCCCGGGGCGGCGGGCACGGAACTGGAGTCCCTCGGCTGGTACGGGCTCCCGCATCTGCACGCCCACGACAAGACGTCGGGCGTGGCGCTCGGGGACGCCGGGACGTACCTGATGTCGCTGTGCTTCTGCCCGTCGTGCCGTGACGGGTATACGCAACTGGGTCTGGATGCTGCTGAGTTGGCGTCGGCCGTGCGGCGCGCCCTGGAGCCGGTGTGGCGTGGTGGGACGCCCGCCGGGGGCTGGGAGACCGTGGAGGAGCTGCTGGGCGGTGAGCTCGCGAGCGCCACGCGCGCGTGGCGCGACTCCGTCGCCCGCTCCCTCCAGACGGACGTCGTCGGCGCGGTCCGGGCGGCGGCCCCCGAGGGCTTCCGGATCCTGCTGCACGCGGACCCGGACTCGTACCACGTGGGCGCGAACGCCGGGGTGGACCCGCGGCACATCCTGACCGTCGCGGACGGTGTGGTCGTGCCGTGCGCGGGAGGGGCCGGGCTGCTCACCCCCTTCGCGGCACACGCCGCAGAGGGGAACGTGCTGGCGGCCAACTTCCCCGTGGTGGCGGGGATGGGCGGCAGCCCCGGGACCCTCTTCGAGGACGCGAGGCGGGCGGCCGGACGAGGGGCCACGGAACTGCGCCTCTACCACGCGGGCCTGGCATCGGCCCAGGACCTGTCACTGGTGACGGAGGCACTGGCCCGACTGACCTGACGGCAACGACGACAGGCCGGGTCGCGGCCGGCCTTTCGCGGACCTGGGGGCCTTGTGCGCCGCACGGCGGTGAGGCGGGGCCGCCGCCCGTCCTACAGCGGCCCGGGGGCTTCATGCGCGCAGCGATGAAAAGCCGGGGCGCAGCCACGTTTTTCAGGGGCGCGGGGAACTGCGCGGCCGGCTCCGGCAGGGCAGCACCGTCAGGAGCCGCGTGACCCCCACCACCGCCAACAGCGCCTGATACGGAACGAGTTCCACAAGAGCCGCGCCCAGCGCGAGCCCCACCGCGTTCGGCGCGAACAGCAACGTGTTCGCGGTCGCCGCCGTGCGCCCCAGGAGCGCGCCCGGAGTCTCCCGCTGGACCGCGGTGAGGGCTGCCACCAGAACGCACGGCAGCCCGACCCCCACCGCCACGGCCGAGGCGAGCGCCACCGCGTCGTACGGGAGCGCGCGAGCCGTCACGGCCACCGCGGTCAGCGCGATGCCGTACCGCCCGAACCGCCGCTCGCCGAGCCGCCGCAGCAGCGGCCCCGAGACCAGGCCGATCGCCACCGACCCGGCGCCCTGCGCGACGTACAGCAGCGCCACGTACGAGGGGGCGTGGCCGAGGCCCTCCGCCACCGCGTAGACCGCCGCGCCGTTGACGCCCGCGAAGAGCATCGTCGTGCCGCCGGCGAGGACGAGCGGGCGCAGCACCGGGTGGCCCCACAGGTAGCGCGCGCCCTCGACGGTCCGGGCCCGCAGGTCCGCGGCGCCCTCCGCCGGACGCGGCGGCGGCTCGTGGACGCGCAGGAGCGTGCAGAGACCCGCGGCGAGGGCGAAGGTGACGGCGTCCAGGAGTGCGACGCGGGCGCCCCCGTAGGCCGCGTACAGGCCCGCTCCGGCGAGCGGGGCGAGCAGTTTCATGCCCTCGTTGGCCGTCATGCGCAGGCCGTTGAAGTCGCCGAGGAGCCGTGGGTCGACGGCGGTGGCCACCAGCGCCGCCTCCGCCGCGTCATGGACGACGCCCGCCGCCCCGTAGACGAGCAGGACGGCGAACAGGATCCACAGGGTGTCCGGCGAGTCGACCGCGAGGAGCGGCAGGAGCAGCACGGCCAGGCCCAGGTCCGTCCCCACCAGCAGCGGTCTGCGGCGCATGCGGTCGGCGAGGGTGCCCAGGGCCGGGCCGATCAGCGTGGGCGCCCAGAGCGCGAAGACGCAGAGCGCGGCCAGGCCGTCCGAGCCGGTCAGGTCCTTCACCCAGATCCCCGCCACCAGCCACATCGCCGACGAGCCGAAACCGGAGACCACGACTCCGCCCAGGTACAGGCTCGCGTTGCGGTCCCGCAGGACGCGGACCACCGCCCATGCCGGCCGGGCCGCCCGGGAAGTCCGCGGTGCCCGCGGTGTCTGTTCCGTCATGCCTGCTGATCGTGGGGCTAAGGCCCGGGGGCGGGGATCGGGCAGGTGCCTTGGACGGGGTACGCGGCAGGGGCGCCGCGGCGTCGTCCCCTAAGGGACGGTGATGACGAGTTTGCCGCGCGGGTGGCCCTTCTCCAAGTGGCGGACGGCCTCGGCGGTCTCGGCGAGGGGGTACGTGCGGTCGACGGGCGGGACGAGCTTGCCGTTCTCGGCGAGGTCCTTGAGGGTCAGCAGGTCCTCGCGGCGGATGACGGCGACGAGGTTGCGCAGGTTCTGCCTGGCGAACGGCGAGAGCAGGACCGCCCGCAGCCCGCGGCTCAGCCCGCCGAACAGCGCGGTGCCGCCCTCGCCGCCGACGATCACCAGGGTGCCGCGCGGCGCCAGGACGCGGCGCAGTACGGACAGGGGGCGCTGTCCCGCGTTGTCGACGACGACGTCGTAGCGGTGCGGGTGCGGGCCGCCGGTGATGTCCCCGGTGGTGTAGTCGATGACGTGCGCGGCACCAAGGGCCCGCACGAAGTCCGCGCCGCCGGGGCCGCACACACCGGTGACCTCGGCCCCGTACAGGGCGGCGAGCTGGACGGCGTAGCAGCCCACACCGCCGGAGGCGCCGATGACGAGGACCCGGCCGCCCGGCTTCGGGCGGGCCGGGCCGCTCAGGGCCTGGAGGGCGGTCGCCGCCGACACCGGAAGGGCGGCGGCCTGCTCGAAGGTCAGGTTGACCGGTTTGAGGGCGAGTTTGGCGGCCTTGGCGCACGCGAACTCGGCGAACGAACCCTCGCAGTTGCCGAAGACCTCGTCGCCCGGCTTGAAGTCGGTCACCTCGGCCCCGACGGCCTCGACCCGTCCGGCGCCGTCCCAGCCCCGTACCGGGTTCTTGGGCCTGCGGAGCCCGAGGACGGCGCGCGCCACCAGCGGGCGGCCCGTCATGAGGTGCCACACCTCGGGGCCGAGACCGGCCGCGCGGATCTCGACCAGTACCTCGTCGTCGCGGGGGACCGGACGCTCGATGTCCCGCAGTTCCAGCAGGTCCGCCGATCCGTAGGCATCCTGGACGATCGCCTTCATGGCGTGGCTCCCCTCGTGGTCCCCGGCGCCGGGAATCTTGTAGGCCCGAGCATTCCGGCGGTTCGAACGCCTGGCCAGATTCCTGAGCACGATCGTGGGAGGAGAAGCGATGAGTTTTCGTACGGCCGACGGTCTACCCCCTGACGACTCCCGGATGACCCCTGGACGACCCCCTGACGACCTTGTGACGAGAGGAGCCCACCATGGGCGACGGCGAGAGCACCGCGAGCACCCTTGACCTGGGTCCGCAGGCCCTGATCGTGGCGCGCGTCGCGGACGCGGTGCGCGAGGACCAGCTGGAGGACGCGACGCCGTGTCCGGACTACGCGGTACGCCATCTGGTCGGGCATCTGACCGGCCTCGCCGCGGCCTTCCGGGACGCCGGGCGCAAGGATCTCGGGGCCACGACGGACACCGCGCCCACCGCCGCCCTGCCCGACGTGACGCCCGGCTGGCGCGGCGAACTGCCCAAGCTGCTGGTCGAGTTGGCCGAGGCCTGGCGCGACCCGGCCGCGTGGACGGGCCAGACGCGGGCGGGCGGGGTGGACCTGCCCGGCGAGATCGCGGGCATCGTCGCCGCCGACGAACTCGTCGTGCACGGCTGGGATCTGGCCCGCGCCACGGGACAGGAGTACGTGCCCGACGAGGCGGCCCTGCGGGTGGCGTACGGGATGCTGGCCGCGTCCGTCGACGACCCGTCGCGCGGCAGCATCTTCGGCCCGGTGGTGGCCGTCCCCGAGAGGGCGCCCCTGCTGGACCGGGTGATCGGGCTGAGCGGGCGGGACCCGGGGTGGCGGGCCGCCGGGGAGCGCTGATCCGACCGGGGACGACCCGGGCTCCGAGGGGATCTCAGACTCCGGGCGGTTCCACCGTGACGCGCAGCCCGCCGGCGGGGCGCGGGGTGAGGGTGAGCGTGCCGTCGTGCGCCCGGGCGATGGTCCTGACGATCGCCAGGCCGAGGCCGACGCCTCCGTGGTCGGTGTGGACGCGCTCGGCGCCGCGCCGGAACGGCTCGGTGAGGGCCGAGGCCTGCTCCGGCGAGATCTTCTCGCCGGTGTTCTCCACCGTGGGCACCACCCCGCCGGGCCGGACGTCGGTCCGCATCCACACCCTGCCCGGACCGGGCAGATTGTGGACGATCGCGTTCTGGACGAGGTTGGTGGTCGGCTGCAGGAGGAGCGCGCGCGATCCTCGGTGGGGGTGAGGTCTCCGCCGGTCTCCAGGGCGACGCCCCGCTTCTCCGCGAGGGGCAGGAGCGTTTCGACGGCCTCCTCCGCGAGGTGGGACAGGTCGACGTGCGTGCTTCGCGGCTCCACTCCGAGCACCAGAACCCGCGGTCGAGGAGCGGCCACCGGACCCCGACGGCAACTTCTTTTGTCGGAAGCATTGACGAAACACGGAGGCGCTTCTAGCTTCATCGCGTCGTACTTCGTACGTCATATATGAGACGCGATACAGAAGATCAGATACGCGATCCCTCGATCCCCGATGAGGGCTCCGCGCCACCGAGAGGCGAGCATGACCTCTGTGCCCACGCCGATCCCCTCCCGCACGCAGTTCGTGCAGGAGGGGATCAAACACCGCATCCTCACCGGGCAGTTGACCCCGGGACAGGCCCTGGTTGAGACCGAGCTCGCCGCACAGTTCGGGGTGTCCAAGACCCCGGTGCGCGAGGCGCTCAAGACCCTGGCCGGTACCGGGCTCGTCGTGATGAACCAGTTCAAGGGCGCCACGGTGCGCATGGTGGACGCGGACATGGCGCGCGAGGTGTACGACGTGCGGCTGCTGCTCGAACCGGAGGCCCTGCGGCGCTCCGTCCTGCGCGGCACCTCCCTCGACACGGCGCGTGAGGCGCTGGAGCGCGCCGACGCCGCCACCGACACCGCCCAGCGGTCCCTCGCCAACCGCGAGTTCCACCGCTCCCTGTACGTCCGCTGCGGCAACCCGCTGCTCGGCCGGATGCTCGACGAGGTCCGGGACCAGGCCGCCCTGGTCTCGGCGGTCGCCTGGGCCGCCGACCCGTCCTGGGAGCGCGAGGCCGCCGAGCACCGGGAGATCCTGCGGCTCGCCCTCGACGGCGACTCGGACGGCGCGGCGCGCGCCCTGCACGCGCACATCGCCTCGTTCGTGCGACGGGCCTTCCCCGAGGCCCAGGGAAAGGACGAGCAGGAATGACCGCGACCACGACCACGTTCGAGGCCCAGCGGGCCGCCCTCGCCGACGTGGTGGCGATCCCCGTGACCCCCTTCGCCGAGGACGGCTCCATCGACCAGGACGTGCACCGCGCGCTGCTGCGCCGGACGTTCGACGCCGGCGTCCGGATCGTCACCCCGAACGGCAACACCGGCGAGTTCTACGCCCTCAGCCCCGAGGAGCGCCGCCTGGTCACGGAGCTGACCGTCGACGAGGCGCGGGGCCGGGCCGCCGTCCTGGTCGGAGTCGGGCACGACCTGCCGACCGCCGTCGCCTCCGCCCGCCACGCCCGCGGGCTCGGGGCCGAGATGGTGATGGTCCATCAGCCCGTGCACCCGTACGTGTCGGAGGACGGCTGGGTCGACTACCACCGGGAGATCGCGGCGGCCGTCCCCGAACTGGGCGTCGTCCCCTACATCCGCAACCCGGTGCTCGCCGGCGCCCGGCTCGCCGAACTGGCCGACGCCTGCCCGAACGTGATCGGCGTGAAGTACGCCGTGCCGGACGCGGCCCGCTTCGCCGCGTTCGCCCGGGACGCGGGGCTCGAACGCTTCGTGTGGGTGGCCGGGCTCGCGGAGCCGTACGCGCCCTCGTACTTCTCGGCGGGTGCCACGGGCTTCACGTCGGGGCTCGTGAACGTCGCCCCGGCCGTCTCGCTGAACATGATCGAGGCGCTGCGCTCCGGTGACTACGCGGGCGCGATGAAGGTCTGGGAGCAGATCCGCCGCTTCGAGGAACTGCGCGGGGCCAACGGCTCCGCCAACAACGTGACAGTCGTGAAGGAGGCCCTGGCCTCGCTCGGCCTGTGCCGCCGGGACGTCCGCCCGCCGAGCAGGCAGCTCCCCGAGTCCGAACGGGCCGAGGTCGCCGCCATCGCCGGGGGGTGGTCCATATGACAGACATCAGCCCGACGACGCCCGAAGCCGGTGAAGTCCCGGCTGAGGAGCGGCAGTTGCGCAGCCACCAGTGGTACGGCACGGAGGGCCTGCGCTCCTTCAGCCACCGCGCCCGCACCCGTCAGCTCGGCTACCTCCCCGAGGAGCACCTCGGCAAGCCGGTCATCGCGATCCTGAACACCTGGTCCGACATCAACCCCTGCCACGTCCACCTGCGCGACCGTGCCCAGGCGGTCAAGCGGGGTGTGTGGCAGGCCGGCGGCTTCCCCCTCGAATTCCCGGTGTCGACACTCAGCGAGACCTTCCAGAAGCCCACCCCGATGCTCTACCGCAACATGCTCGCGATGGAGACCGAGGAACTGCTGCGGTCGTACCCGGTCGACGGGGCCGTCCTGATGGGCGGCTGCGACAAGTCGACGCCCGCCCTGCTGATGGGCGCCGCGTCCGTCGACCTGCCGACCGTGTTCGTGCCCGCGGGGCCCATGCTGCCCGGCCACTGGCGCAACGAGGTCCTCGGCTCCGGCACCGACATGTGGAAGTACTGGGACGACAAGCGCGCCGGGCTCATCGGCGACTGCGAGATGACCGAACTGGAGAGCGGTCTGGCGCGCTCGCCGGGGCACTGCATGACCATGGGTACGGCGTCCACGCTCACCGCCGCCGCCGAGGCACTCGGGGTCACCGTGCCCGGCGCCTCCAGCATCCCCGCGGTCGACTCCGGCCACGATCGGATGGCCGCCGCCTCGGGGCTCAGGATCGTTGAACTGGTCCACAAGGGCCGCACGTTGTCCGACATCCTCACCCAGCAGGCCTTCGAGGACGCGGTGACGACCGTGCTCGGACTCGGTGGCTCCACCAACGCGGTGATCCACCTCATCGCCATGGCGGGACGCGCCGGAGCCCGGCTCACCCTCGACGACTTCGACCGCATCGCCCGTAAGGTGCCGGTCCTCGCGAACGTACGGCCCGGCGGGCAGCGGTACCTCATGGAGGACTTCCACTTCGCCGGCGGGCTGCCCGGGTTCCTGTCGCGGATCACCGATCTGCTGCACCTGGACCGGCCGACCGTCTCGCACGACAGCCTGCGCGAACAGCTCGCTCCGGCGCAGGTGCACAACGACGAGGTCATCCGCACCCGTGAGAACCCCGTCGCCGCCGAGGGAGGCGTCGCCGTGCTGCGCGGCAACCTCTGCCCCGACGGCGCGGTCATCAAGCACATCTCCGCCGAGCCGCGCCTGCTCAAGCACACCGGTCCCGCGGTCGTCTTCGACGACTACCGGACCATGCAGCGCACCATCAACGACCCGGAGCTGGGCATCACCGCCGACACCGTGCTGGTGCTGCGCAACGCGGGACCCAAGGGCGGCCCCGGCATGCCCGAGTACGGGATGCTGCCGATCCCCGACCATCTGCTGAAGCAGGGCGTACGGGACATGGTGCGGATCTCCGACGCCCGGATGAGCGGCACGAGTTACGGCGCCTGTGTGCTGCACGTGGCGCCGGAGTCGTACATCGGCGGGCCGCTCGCCCTGGTCCGCACCGGCGACAGCATCACGCTCGACGTCGACGCGCGTTCGCTGCGACTCAACGTGACCGACGAGGAGTTGGAGCGGCGTCGGGAGCGGTGGACCGCACCGCCCGAGCGCTTCGAGCGGGGCTACGGCGCGCTCTACAACGACCAGATCACCCAGGCCGACACCGGCTGCGACTTCGCCTTCCTGGCCCGGCCGGGCAAGGTGCCGGACCCGTACGCGGGCTGACCCGTACCACCCGGGACCGCCTTCCCACCCCGGCGGTCCGGCTTCCGCACACCGTACGTGAAAGCGCTTGCCATCAAGATCGCGCGCCTGTACCACCGGCTCGACCCGTACGACCCGTACGACCCGTACGACCCGTACGACCGGTTCGCCCGTACCACCGGCTCGACCCGCACACCCGAGAACGGAGAACAGTCATGGCACAAGCCGCAGCCGTGGCGAAGCAGCCCGCGCCACCGAGGCGGCGCCGTGGCTCGGCGACGCCCCGCAGGCTCCCGTATCTGCTGATCGCCCCGGCGGGACTGCTGATGCTGGGCTTCATCGCCTACCCGGTGCTCAGCGTCTTCTACTACAGCCTGCAGCACTACAACCCCACCAAGCCGTGGCGCAACGGCTACGCGGGCTTCGACAATTTCACCCGCATCTTCACCGAGGACCCGCAGTTCTGGGACACGCTGGTCTTCAGCGCCAAGTGGGTCGTCGTGGAGGTCGGACTCCAGCTGCTGTTCGGCCTGGCCCTCGCGCTGATCGTCAACCAGACCTTCGTGGGCCGCTCGCTCGGCCGCGCCATGGTCTTCTCACCCTGGGCCGTCTCCGGCGTGCTCACCTCCGCGATCTGGGTCCTGCTCTACAACTCCCAGACGGGCATCACCCGTTACCTCGCGGACATGGGCATCGGCGAGTACGGCACCAGTTGGCTCTCCGACACCTCGACGGTCTTCCCCGCGGCGGTGGTCGCGGACCTGTGGCGCGGAGTCCCCTTCTTCGCCATCCTCATCCTCGCCGACCTCCAGTCCGTCTCGAAGGACCTCTACGAGGCCGCCGAGGTCGACGGCGCCGGCCGCCTCAGGCAGTTCCTGCACATCACCCTGCCGCACCTCAAGGACGCGATCATCCTCTCCACCCTGCTGCGCGCGGTGTGGGAGTTCAACAACGTCGACCTGCTCTACACCCTCACCGGCGGCGGACCCGCGGGGGAGACGACGACACTGCCGCTCTACATCGCCAACACCAGCGTCGACGCGCACAACTTCGGCTACGCCTCGGCCCTGACCACCGTCGCGTTCGTCATTCTCCTCTTCTGCTCGATGGTCTATCTGCGGCTGAGCAAGTTCGGAGTGGGTGGGGACAAGTGATCACCAAGGACATCGACACCATCATTCCGGCGGAGCAGTCCGCACCGGTGGCCGACGAACCGCCGCAGCGCCCCCGCAAGGGCAGGCGCGCCTGGGACGAGGCCCCGCGCTGGCAGATCTACCTCCCGCTCGGCATCTACCTCGTCTTCACCCTCGTCCCCTTCTACTGGATCCTGCTCTTCGCCCTGCGGCCGACCGGCTCCACCTCGCTCGTGCCCTGGCCGATGACGTTCGAGCACTTCGACAAGGTGTGGAACGACCGCAGCTTCGGCACGTACTTCGAGAACAGCGTGTACGTCGGCCTCGCCACGCTCTTCATGACGACCCTCGTCGCCCTGGCCGGCGGCTACGCCCTGGCCCGCTTCGACTTCAGGATCAAGCGCGCCTTCATGCTGGCACTGCTCTGCTCGCAGTTCGTGCCGGGTGCGCTGCTCCTGGTGCCGCTGTTCCAGATCTTCGCCGAACTGCAGATGATCAACTCGCTGGGCAGCGTCATCATCGCCGAGACCGTCTTCCAGCTGCCGCTGTCGATGATCCTGATCAGCGGCTTCATCCGGAACGTGCCGTACACCCTCGAAGAGGCCGCCTGGGTCGACGGCTGCAACCGCTTCACCGGCTTCCGGGTCGTGGTCCTGCCGCTGCTGCGGCCCGGCCTGATCGCGGTCGGCTCCTTCGCCTTCGTGCACTCCTGGAACCACTTCCTGTTCGCCCTGATGTTCCTCAGCAACCAGGAGAAGCAGACGATCCCCGTCGGCCTCAACAGCCTGATGAGCGCCGACAGCGTCGACCTCGGCGCACTCGCCGCGGGCGGCATCGTCGCGGCCGTACCCGTCGTGATCGTCTTCGCCTTCATCCAGAAGTGGCTGATCACGGGCTTCAGCGCCGGGGCGGTGAAGGGATGAGCGGCCACGGGGGACCTCTTCCCGTCGTCCTGGCGGGCGCCCGCGGGCACGGCCGCTGGCATCTGCAGAACATCCGCCGCCTCCAGGACAAGGGAGTGGTGCGGCTCGCGGGGATCTGCGAGCTGACCCCGCTCACCCCGGCGGAACTGGCCGGCTTCTTCACCCCAGTTGCCGGTGAACTCCCTTTGCAGTCACCCGACTTCGGGTCCCTGCTCGACTCCACCGGTGCCGCGATCGCCGTGATCTGCACGCCCATCCCCACCCACACCGACCTGGCGCTGACGGCCGCCGCCAGGGGCGTGCACCTGCTCCTGGAGAAGCCGCCGGCCCCGTCGTACGCCGAGTTCCGCCGGATGGCCGACGGGGTCGCGGCGGCCGGGGTGGTGTGCCAGATCGGCTTCCAGTCGATGGGCTCGCACGCCGTTCCCGCGATCCGGGAGCTGATCGCGAAGGGCACCATCGGCCGTGTGCACGGCATCGGCGGGGCCGGGGCCTGGGGCCGCGCCGAGGAGTACTACCGCCGCGCGCCCTGGGCGGGACGGCGCCGGATGAACGGGTCCGACGTCGTCGACGGCGTCCTGACGAACCCCCTCGCGCACGCCGTGGCCACCGCCCTCGCACTGGACGGCGCCACCCGCGCCGAGGACGTCGCCGGCATCGAGACCGAGCTGCTGCGCGCCAACGACATCGAGTCCGACGACACCTCCTGCGTCCGCGTCACCACCACCGGCGGCAACCGGATCACCGTCGCCGCGACCCTGTGCGCCGAACGCCCCGACGAGCCGTACGTCCTCGTGCACGGCGACGGCGGGCGCATCACCTTCTGGTACAAGCAGGACCGCGTCCTCGTCCAGCGCTCGGGGCACGGCCCGCAGGAGCTCACGTACGGCAGGACCGATCTGCTGGAGAACCTGGTCGAGCATCTCGAAGGCCGGGCCGGGCTGCTGGTCGCGCCCGACGGGACGGGCGCCTTCATGAAGGTCGTCGAGGCGATCCGGCGGGCGCCGGACCCGGTCGCGCTGCCCCGGGACGCCTGGTACCTCGACGCCGACGAGAACCGTCGGGTCGTGGCCGGGGTCGACGGACTCGTGGCCGCCGCCGCCGACACCCTCGCCCTCTACTCCGAGCTGGGCGCCTCGTGGGCACTGTCGAAAGAGGTGAGCACCTGATGAACGACGAGTCGCTGGTCCTGCGCGTCGCGGGCCGCCCGGTCGGCCGTTACGTGACCCGGCCCGCACTGGCCCCGACGCTGTCACCGCGTCCGTACCTCCATCCCGTCACCACCCTGGCCGGCACGGCTGTCACCGAGCTCAGCCCCGCCGACCACCTCCATCACCTCGGCGTCGGTGTAGCCGTTCCCGACGTCGAGGGTCACAACTTCTGGGGCGGGCGCACCTTCGTACGCGACCGGGGGCCGACCGAGCTGGCCAACCACGGCGCCCAGCGGCACACGGCGTTCCAGCTGCGCGACCCGGACGGCTTCGTGCAGGAGCTGCGCTGGGTCGCCGCCGGAGCCGAGCTGCTGCGGGAACGGCGTACCGTCGCGGCGACCGAACTCACCGACACCGCCTGGGCGCTGGACTTCACCTTCTCGCTCACCAACACCACCTCCGCACCCCTGTCGATCGGCAGCCCGGCGACCAACGGCCGGCCCGGCGCGGCCTACGGAGGCTTCTTCTGGCGGGCCCGCAAGGAGGCCGAGCCGCCCGCCGTGTTCACTGCGGACACCGAGGGCGAGGACGCGGCGCACGGCACCCGCGCCGGCTGGGTGGCGCTCGCGGGGGACGGCTGGACGCTGGTGTTCGCCGGGGCCACCGACCGCACCCGCCGCGACCCGTGGTTCGTGCGCGGCACCGAGTATCCGGGCGTCGGCTCGTCCCTGGCCCCCGAGGAGCGGCTGCCGGTCCCGGCGGGGGAGACCGTCGTACGCCGGGTCGTCACCGTGGTCGCCGACGGCCGCCTCGACCGGGCCGAGGCGGCGGCACTCGTCCGAAAGGCAGTGAGTCCATGAACGCCCAGGAGAGTCCCGCCTTCACCGCCGACCTCGGCGACGGCACGTACCGCAATCCCGTGCTGAACGCCGACTGGTCCGACCCCGACCTCCTGCGGGTGGGGGACGACTACTACCTGACCGCGTCCAGCTTCGGCCGGGCCCCCGGCCTGCCGCTGCTGCACTCCCGCGACCTGGTCAACTGGACACTGATCGGCCACGCGCTGCAACGCCTGGAGCCCGCGGCCGAGTTCAACAAGCCCCGGCACGACTGCGGGGTCTGGGCGCCGGCGTTACGGCATCACGACGACCGCTTCTGGATCTTCTGGGGCGACCCCGACCACGGCGTCTTCCAGGTCAACGCACCCGGGATACGCGGTCCCTGGACCCGCCCGCACCTCGTCAAGGCGGGCAGGGGCCTCATCGACGCGTGCCCCCTGTGGGACGAGGAGAGCGGCGAGGCGTACCTCGTGCACGGCTGGTCCAGATCCCGCTCCGGCATCAAGAACCGGCTCACCGGCCACCGCATGCGGCCCGACGGCACCGGCCTGCTCGACGAGGGCAGGCTGATCGTGGACGGCGACCGCATCCCCGGCTGGTTCACCCTTGAAGGGCCCAAGCTCTACCGGCACGACGGCTGGTTCTGGATCTTCGCGCCCGCGGGCAGCGTCGAGACCGGCTGGCAGGGCGCCTTCCGCTCACGCGGCTTCTTCGGCCCGTACGAGGAGAGGGTCGTCCTGGAGCAGGGCGCCACCGACGTCAACGGCCCCCACCAGGGCGGCTGGGTGGCCACCCCGTCCGGCGAGCACTGGTTCGCGCACTTCCAGCAGAGGGGCCCGTACGGGAGAGTCGTCCACCTCCAGCCGATGCGCTGGGGCCGGGACGGCTGGCCGGTCATCGGTGACGAGGGCACCCCCGTCGCCGTGCACCGCAAGCCCGATCTGCCGCCGCAGCCGCTCTCCGCGCCCGCCACCGACGACGACTTCCCCGGCGGGCGGTTCGGACGGCAGTGGCAGTGGACCGCCAACCCCCAGGACGGCTGGGCGACCCAGCACTCCGGTGACGGACTGCGGCTGGCCTGCGTGCGGTCGGCGGACGCGGACGACCCGCGCAAGCTGGCGAACGTGCTCACCCAGCGGCTGCCCGGCACCCCGTGCACCGTCGAGGTCGGGCTGCGGCTCGACGCCGAGGAGCCGGGCGCTCGGGCCGGACTCGCCGTGCTGGGCGACGCGTTCAGCTGGATCGGACTCGAACGGGGGGCCGACGGGACGGTCCACCTCGTGCACCGGTTCGGCGAGCAGGTCGCGGAGCGGGAGCGCGACGCGGCGCATCCGCGGATGGCACCCGAGGCGGGGATCCGGCTGCGGATCGAGGTGGGAGCGGGGGCGCGCTGCCGCTTCTCGTACGACCTCGGCGGCGGCTGGGAGCCCTCCGGCCAGGTCTTCGCCGCCACCCCCTGGCGCTGGGTCGGGGCCCTGCTCGGCCTCTACGGGGTCGCGCCGTCCGGCGGGGGACACGCGGGGGCGGCCACGTTCACGCGGTTCCGCGTCACCACCGCCTCACCTGCCTGATTCCACAGCACGCCGCTTCACGGCGACACCGCTTCACCGCTACAGCGACACACCCCTCGTCGGATCCAGAAGAAGAGAGCCGATCATGAAGAGCAGCATGCGCAGCAGCAGTAGAGGAGCGCGCCGCTCCGCGGCCGCCGTCGCCGTGAGCGCGGTCCTCGCGCTGACCGCCACCGCCTGCGGTGACGACGGCAGCGGTTCGTCGGGTGACAAGGGCGCCGAGGGCAGTGGCAAGGGCGAGATCACCTTCTGGGACAACAACGGCGGTGTCCGCACCGACATCTGGAAGGAGATCATCGCCGACTTCGAGAAGGCGAACCCGGACATCGACGTCAAGTACGTCCCGATCGCCGCCACCGAGTACCAGTCCAAGGTCGACACCTCCATCCAGGCCAAGGGGCTGCCGGACGTGGGCGGTGTCGGTGCGGCGATGCTCGCCGGCTTCGCCGCGCAGAACGCGCTGGAGCCGCTGGACGACCGCCTCGGCAAGTCCTCCCTGAACGGCAAGCTCAACGACGACATGGTCAAGTCGCTGAAGGCCGCGGGTGGTGGCGGCGCCGAGGACAGCACGCTGTACTCGGTCCCGACCTCCGCCAACAACGGCGTGCTGTACTACCGCACCGACCTGTTCAAGAGCGCCGGGCTGGACGCGCCGACCACCTGGGACAAGTTCTACGAGGCCGCCGACAAGCTCACCGACAAGGACAAGAACGCCTTCGGTTACACCATCCGCGGGGGCGCCGGTTCCATCGCCCAGGCGCTGGACGCGATGTACGGGCAGTCCGGCATCACCTCGTTCTGGGACAACGGCAACGAGAAGACCACGGTCAACGACCCGAAGAACGTGGCGGCCCTGGAGAAGTACACGGGCCTGTTCAAGAAGGTCACTCCGGCGGCCGACCTCAACAACGACTTCACCAAGATGGTCGCCCAGTGGGACTCCGGCACGATCGGCATGCTCAACCACAACCTGGGCTCCTACCAGGATCACGTGAAGGCGCTGGGCGCCGACAAGTTCCGCGGTATTCCGCAGCCGGTCGGGCCCGGCGGCAAGCGCGTCCAGGTCTCCAACCCCGTGGACGGTCTCGGCATCTTCAAGACCTCCAAGAACAAGGACGCGGCCTGGAAGTTCATCGAGTTCGCCACGGAGAAGGCGCAGAACTCGAAGTTCAACGAGTCGGCGGGGCAGGTGCCGTCGAACAACGACGCCGGTAAGGACGCGTGGGTGGCCGAGGCCGAGCCGACGAAGTTGGCGGCCGAGGCGTTGACCGACGGTTCCACGACCATCGTCCAGTTGCCTTACTACCTGCCCGACTGGAACACCATCTCGAAGACCGACAACGAGCCGGCTTTCCAGAAGGTGCTGAACGGGTCGTTGAGCGAGAAGGAGTTCCTGGACACGTTGGCCGATCAGCTCAATGAGGCTCAGGGGGAGTGGAACGAGCAGAAGGGGTAGGCTGGCCGCTGGTGGGGGGCAGGGGACTGCGGGGCCGTGGGGGTGGTCGTGCAGTCGCCCCCCCCGGGCCCCAAAGGCAAAAGATTGCGCCGTTCCCCGCGCCCCTGAGGGCGAAAGGCGAAAGCCGAAGATTGCGCCGTTCCTCGCGCCCTGGGTAAGTCGATCCGTTCTCTGTTGGAAGGAACCGTAGTCATGCGTACTTCTATGTGGCATGTGCATGTCATTGCTGGATGTACCGCGCTTGCCCTTGGGGCGGTCGCGACCGTTGCCCATGCCGGGGAGGGGGAGCGTGGTCGGGATCTCGGGCGGGAGGTTCTTGCCGTGGGGGACGGGTGGGGGGCCGAGGGGGCCGGGACCACCGGCGGCTCGGCCGCCGACGGCGAGCACGTGTACACCGTCACCACCTGGGACGCGTTCAAGGCCGCGCTGAAGGCCGGCGGCGACGCGCCGAAGATCGTCAAGGTCAAGGGCGTCATCGACCCCGTCGCCGAGGGGTGTGCCTCCTTCGCGGCCCCCGGGTACGACTTCGACGCCTACCTGGAGAAGTACTCGCCCGAGAACTGGGGTCTGGACACCGACCTGTCCGGGGAGCCCGCCGACAGCCCCGAAGGACTGCGGGCCGCCTCCGCCGCCGCCCAGGACGCCGCCATCAAGGTGAACGTGCCCGCCGACACCACCATCGTCGGCGTCGGCAAGGGCGCCGGCATCAGAGGCGGCAGCCTGCAGATCAAGGGCGTCGACAACGTCATCCTGCGCAACCTCACCATCGAGGCCCCGCTGGACTGCTTCCCGCAGTGGGACCCGACCGACACGGCGACCGGCGCCTGGAACTCCGAGTACGACGCGGTCGTCGTGTACGGCTCCACCCATGTGTGGGTCGCCAACAACACGCTGACCGACGGCCGTTACCCGGACAGCACCCTGCCCACCTACTTCGGCCGGACCTACCAGCAGCACGACGGCCTGCTCGACATCGTGCGCGGCGCCGACCACGTGACCGTCTCCTGGAACGCGGTCGAGGACCACGACAAGACCATGCTCATCGGCAACAGCGACAGTGCCGGAGCGACCGACACCGGCAAGCTCAAGGTCACGCTCCACCACAACAGGTTCGAGGGCGTCGTCGAGCGGGCGCCGCGGGTCCGCTTCGGCCAGGTCGACTCGTACAACAACCACTTCGTGGTGCGCGAGGGGCAGTCGTACGGCTACACCTTCGGCGTCGGGATCTCCTCGCAGCTGTACGCCTCCGACAACGCGTTCTCGCTGCCCGCCGGTGTCAGCGCCGCCAAGACCCTGAAGAAGTGGAGCGAGGCGCCGCTCACCGCCGAGAACAACTACGTCAACGGCCGCAGGACCGATCTCATCGCCGTCCACAACGCGGAGATCCCCGCCGAGACCCTCCGGTCCGGCGCCGGCTGGACGCCCACCCTGCGGACCAGGGTCGACCCGCCGCGCGCGGTGCCCGGCATCGTCGACGGCCGCGCGGGCGCCGGAAAGGTCCGCTGATCATGACCCTGCCGATCAGTGCGAATGCGAAGGCGAGCCCGAGGGCGAGCAGACGGTCCTTCGTCGTCGCGAGCGTCGGGGCCGCCCTCGCGCTGGGGACCGGCGGGACCGCCCACGCGCGCGGGCGCTCCCCCTTCGGACGGTACGGTTCGCCGTCGGCCCGGCTCGACGAGCGAACCCTGTACGTCCACCCCGGCGGCCTCGGCGACCACACCACGGTCCAGGCCGCGGTGAACGCCGCGAACGGGAGCGGACACACGCTGGTCATCGCGCCGGGAACGTACCGCGAGACGGTCGCCGTCAGCACCGCCCGTACGGAGCTGACCTGGCTCGGGGCCTCCGAGGACGCGCGGGACGTCGTCATCGTCTACGACAACGCCAACGGCACCCCGAAACCGGACGGCTCCGGCACCCACGGCACGACCGGCTCGGCGACCACGACCGTGCAGGCCGACGGGTTCACCGCCCGCGACATCACCTTCGCCAACGACTGGCTGCGCGCCGACCATCCCGAGATCACCGGCACCCAGGCCGTCGCCATCAAGGTGCAGGGCGACCGCTCGGCGTTCCTCCACTGCCGTTTCCTCGGCCACCAGGACACGCTGTACGCCGACTCCCTCGCGCTCACCGCCTTCGCGCGGCAGTACTTCGCGCACTGCTACGTCGAGGGGGACGTGGACTTCGTGTTCGGGCGGGCCACCGCCGTGTTCGAGCACTGCCACTTCCGCACGCTGCGGCGCACGGACCTCGCCGGAGCCCCGTACGGCTTCGTCTTCGCGCCCTCGACCGCGGTCGCCAATCCGCGCGGATACCTGGTGACGGACAGCCGGGTGACGAGTGGGGCCCCGGACGCCTACTACAAGCTGGCCCGGCCCTGGGTGCCCGGATCCGACCCCACCGCGCGGCCCATGCTGACCGTGCGCGAGACCCGCCTCGGCGCCGGGATCGACGCCGTGGAGCCGTACACCGACATGTCGGCCACTTATCCGTGGCAGAGCCAGCGGTTCGCCGAGTACCGCAACAGCGGGCCGGGCGCCGAGATCACCGTCCCGGCCAACCGGCCCCAGCTCACGCGCGCCGAGGCCGCCTCGCACACCCGCAGGACGTATCTCGGTGACTGGAGGCCGTATGAACAGCGGTAGCGGTGGTGAGCCGTCGTCCCCGGGACCGCCGTCCCTGGACCGGCGGTCGTTCGTCGCGGGTGCCGGGGCGGCGGCACTGCTCGGCGCGGCGGGCGCCGGAGCGTCCGCGGCCCCCGCGCACGCGGCACAGGCCACCGCCCCGGCCGCGCGGGTGACGGGCATCGTCGAGGGGAACCTTCCCGACTTCCACCCCCTCCTCAAGGACGAACTGCGTTTCCCGCTCGCCTGGGGCACCTCCCCGGTCCGGGACTTCCGGGCGTGGCGGCGGGCGGCCCGGTCGAAGGTCGAGGAGCACCTGTTCGTCGAGCGGGACCACACCCCGTACGAGCAGGAGTTCGGCGGGCGCGTCGAAGCCGACGGGTACACCCGCGAGTCGGTGACCCTCTCGCTCACCCGGTACGAGCGGGTCCGCGGCTCCCTCCTCACCCCGCACGGCACCGGCCCCTTCCCCGCCGTCCTCCTGCTCCACGACCACGGCGCCAAGTTCGACATCGGGAAGGAGAAACTGGTCCGGCCCTGGGACGACGACACACGGCTGGCGTCGGCGCAGGGCTGGGCGGACCGCTGTTTCGGCGGCCGGTTCGTCGGTGACGAGCTGGCCCGGCGCGGTTACGTGGTCCTCGCCCTGGACGCGCTCGGCTGGGGCGACCGCGGACCAGTCACGTACGAGCAGCAACAGGCCCTGGCGAGCAACCTCTTCCATCTGGGGTCCTCGCTCGCCGGACTCATGGCCCGCGAGGACGTGCGCGCCGCCGGTTTCCTGGCCGGTCTCGACCGGGTGGACCGGCGCCGGGTCGCGGCCGTCGGATTCTCCATGGGCGCCTTCCGCGCCTGGCAGACGGCCGCCCTCAGCGACGACATCGCGGCGGCGGCCAGCGTGTGCTGGATGACCGGGCTGAAGGAGGTCATGGTGCCGGGCAACAACATCCTGCGCGGCCAGTCCTCGTACTGCATGCTCCACCCCGGGCTCGCCCGGCACCTCGACTTCCCCGACGTGGCGAGCATCGCCGCGCCCAAGCCGTCGCTCTTCTTCCATGGCGCCCAGGACACCCTGTTCCCCGCGGAGGGCGTCCGGGTGGCCCACGAGAAGCTGCGCGCCGTCTGGCGCGCACGCCGTGCCGGGGAGCACCTGCACACCAAGGTCTGGCCCGAGCTGGGCCATGTGTTCAGCGTGCCGCAGCAGGACGAGGTCTTCGCCTGGCTCGACGCGGTCCTGTAACCGGCGCGCTCCGTTTCGCGGGGCGGGCATGCGAACGCCCCTCGCGGTCGTCACCGACGAGGGGCGTCGCTCTGACTGGCCGAGGGGGGCTCAGGCCAGCAGCTCCGCGGGGTCCGGACGACCCCGTGTTCACTGGTACGTCCTGTCAGATGCCGTGCAGCCGCAAGAGGTTCCGTCCGGGCCCGAACCATTTGTCATCGGCTCGTGGGGCCTCCCGCGGCCCCAGCAGCCGCTGCAGTTCCGCCATCCCCTTCGACGTCTGGCTCTTCACCGTCCCCACCGAGACGCCGAGGGTGAGCGCGGTGTCCTTCTCCGACAGGTCGAAGGAGTGGCGCAGGACCACACACGCCCGCTTGCGGAACGGCAGTCTGCGCAGCGCCTCCTGGACGTCCACCATGCCGGGCACGTCGGGGTTCTCGCTCCTGTCCTCGCGCTGCGACCAGACCAGGGTGATCCGTCTTCGTTCGCGCACCGCGCTGCGGATCCGGCCACGCGCCAGGTTGGCGACCACACCGCGCGCGTACGCCACCGGGTGGTCCGCGGCGCGCACACGGTCCCAGCGGTGCCACAGCGCGAGCAGCGCGTCCGCCGCGAGGTCGTCGGCGGCGTCGGACTCACCGGTCAACAGCTGGGCCAGCCGGGCCAGTTCGGAGTAGTGCCGCTCGAAGAAGTCATGGAACTCCACGGAGGCGGCGTCGTCGACGACAGTGCCCACGGGGACCTCTCCCTGTCGGTTCATTCTGTAACACGATGAAAACCTGAAACTGGTTCTGCGCGGGAACAATCCAGCCAGCACCCGCACACCAGGCACGCAGGTAACGAGGAGCATCCGCCATGTCCGAAACGCAGCAGGTGGACGACCGGCCCGGCGCCGGACCGCCCCCGGCCAACAGCGTCGACCGGTTCTTCAAGATCTCCGCCCGGGGCTCCACCGTCGGCCGGGAAGTGCGCGGCGGCTTCGCCACGTTCTTCACGATGGCCTACATCCTTGTCCTGAATCCCATCATCCTCGGCAGCGCGAAGGACAAGTTCGGCGATCAGCTCGACAGCGTCCAACTGGTCACCGCCACCGCCCTGGTGGCCGCGGTGATGACGATCGTCATGGGGGTCGGCGGCAACCTGCCGCTCGCGCTCGCCGCCGGCCTCGGCCTCAACGCCGTCGTCGCCTTCCAGATCGCCCCGCTGATGAGCTGGGACGACGCGATGGGCCTCATCGTCCTGGAAGGCCTGCTGATCTGCGTCCTGGTGGTGACGGGACTGCGCGAGGCCGTCATGTACGCGATACCGCAGCCGCTCAAGCAGGCGATCAGTGTCGGCATCGGGCTGTTCATCGCGTTCATCGGCTTCGTCGACGCCGGGTTCGTCAGCCGTATACCGGACGCGGCCAACACCACCGTGCCGGTGCAGCTGGGGGCCACGGGCGCGCTGACCGGCTGGCCGATCCTGGTGTTCTGCCTCGGGGTGCTGCTGACGATCGGGCTGCTCGCGCGGAAGGTCAAGGGCGCGATCCTGATCAGCATCGTGACCATGACGCTCGTCGCGATCGTCGTCAACGAGATCGCGGACGTCAAGAGCTGGGGCCTCACCACGCCCCAGGTGCCCGACGACGTGGTGGCCTCGCCCGACTTCGGACTGCTCGGCGACTTCAGCCTGTTCGGGGCGTTCGGCGAGGTCAGTGTGATCACCGTCGTGCTGCTGGTGTTCACGCTGATCCTGTCGGACTTCTTCGACACCATGGGCACGGTCGTCGGCATCAGCGCCGAGGCGGGGCTGCTGGACGAGGAGGGCAAGGTGCCGAACCTGGGCCGGGTTCTGCTCATCGACGGCGCCGCCGCGGTTGCGGGCGGCGCGTCGTCCGCGTCCTCCGCCACGTCGTACATCGAGTCGGCGGCGGGGGTCGGCGAGGGGGCCCGTACGGGGTTCGCGAACCTCGTCACGGGCGGACTGTTCGCCTGCGCGCTCTTCCTGACCCCGCTGCTGACCATCGTGCCGATGCAGGCGGCGGCGCCGGCGCTGGTGGCGGTCGGGTTCCTGATGATGACGCAGGTCAAGCACATCGACTGGGACAAGTACGAGATCGCCATCCCCGCGTTCCTGACGATCGCGGTGATGCCGTTCACGTACTCGATCACGAACGGGATCGGGGCGGGGTTCGTGTCCTACGTCCTCATCAAGACGGTGCTGGGGAAGGCGAAGGAGGTGCACTGGCTGCTGTGGGGGACGTCGGCGCTGTTCCTGATCTATTTCGCGATAGACCCGATCGAACAACTCCTGAACGCAAAGTAACCGCCGCGGTCTGTTGGTCTTTCAGGGGCGCGGGGAACGGCGCAATCCTTTGGCCCGGCGGCGGCGACCCGCAGGGGGCCCTCAGTCGCGGAGGGCCGCCCGCATCACGGCCTCCGCGACAGGCGCGGCCAACCCGTTCCCGCTCACCTCCGACCGCGCCGCATCCGACTGCTCCACCACCACGGCGACAGCGACCTCCTTGTCGGAGGAGTCGGACTTCGCATACGACGTGAACCAGGCGTACGGCGTCTTGCTGTTGTTCTCGCCGTGCTGAGCCGTACCGGTCTTGCCCCCGACCGTCGCCCCGGAGATCCGCGCGTTCGTCCCCGTACCCTCCTCGACGACCGTCCGCATCGCCGACTGCAACTGCTCGGCCGTGGACGAGCTGACGATCTCCTCGCTCCGGGCCTCGTCGTCGTAGTTCTCCAGCACATCGCCGTTCGCGTCGCTGATCTGCGACACCATGTGCGGCGAGACCAGCTTCCCGCCGTTGGCGATGGCGGCCGAGACCATGGCCATCTGCAGCGGCGTCGCGGTCACGTCGAACTGCCCGATGCCCGTCAGCGCGGTGGACGACTTGTCCATGTCCGAGGGGTACACGCTTGTGTAGGCGCGCACGGGCACGTCCTGCGACGTGTCGTTGAAGCCGAACTTCTCGGCCATCGCCCTGACCTTGTCCTGCCCGAGGTCGACGGCCATCTTCGCGAAGACGTTGTTGCACGAGTACTGGAGCGCGACCCGGATCGACGCGTTCTCGCAGGGCGCCGACTTGCTCTCGTTCGCCAGGACCGTCGTGGTGCCGGGCAGCGTGTACGGATTCTCGCTGTCCGTCCGCTCGTCCACCGAGGAGTACAGGTCGTCCTCCAGCGCGGCGGCGGCGACGACCAGCTTGAACGTCGAGCCCGGCGGCAGCGGCTGGCGCAGCGCCCGGTTCGTCATGGGCTTCTCGGAGTCCTTGGTCAGCTTTTTCCAGGCTTCCGAGTCACCCCCGCTGAGCACCGAGGGGTCGTAGGACGGGGTGGACACGACACCGAGGATCCTGCCGTTCCGCGGGTCGATCGCCACGGCCGCGCCCTTCTTGTCACCGAGCGCCTTGTAGGCGGCCTTCTGCACGTCCGGGTCGATGGTGGTGATCACATCGCCCGGGTCGGACCGCTTGCCGGTGACCGTGTCGAGGGGGTTCTTCAGCCGGTTGTCCGTGCCGTCGAGCAGCTGCTGGTAGACGCCCTCCAGCTGCGTGGCCCCGAAGACCTGCGAGCTGTACCCGGTGACGGCCGCGTAGAGACGGCCGTCGGTGTACGTGCGCTTGTACTTGAGGTCGCCGCCCGTCGTCCGCGCGGAACCGGTGACCTCGTCGCCGCCCACGACGATGTTCCCGAGCGGATACGCGTACTGCTCGATCGCGTTCCGGCGGTTGTCCTTGTCCTCTGCGAGCGCCTGGCCGTCGTAGAACTGCACCCAGGTCGCTCTGACCAGCAGAGCGAACACGAGCAGCAGAGTGAAGACGGAGGCGTGCCTGATCGTTTTGTTCATCCCGTCCAGAAGACGAGCACCGACCCCCCGAACGTTCCCTTCGCCCCATTTTTCTCATGCGGAGTTCATCAACGCCCACCGCCCCGGGCGCTCTACTCCGAGAGCTTGAGGACCACCTCGTCGGTCTCGGCGCCCCGCGCGTTGGCGAACCCCCGGTCCCGTCCGGTCACGACGAACCCGCACTTCTCCAGCACCCGCAGAGACCCCGCGTTGTCCGCGGCGGCCCGCCCGTACAGGGGCCGCTCGGGCACCAGGACCAGCAGGGCCCGCAGCGCTGCCGTGGCGATTCCCCGACCCCAGTAGGCGCGATCGATCCAGTACGTCACCTCGCGCTCGCCCGGTTCCCCGTACACCGCCGCGTTCCCGACGACGTCCCCGTCGACGAGGACCGTACGGGTCACGGCGGACGACGCCCGCACCCGCTTCCAGTGGGCCTCGAAGGCGTCCCGGTCGGTCGGGTCCTTGTGCGTGAACGCGGCCATCCGCGCGGACTCGGGATCGTTCGTCTGCCGGAAGAACACCGGCAGATCACTGTCGTGGACCTCCCGGAGCTCGACCTCGGAACCAGGCACGTCAGGCATGCCGGGCACGCCGGTCACACCAGGTACCTCAGGGGCGTCGGACATGTCAGAGCCTCCGGGTCGCGAGCGTCAGCCGGTCCCGCGCGTCGAACAGCGCGTCCTTCACCATCTGCTCGTGCGCGGGCGTCAGCCGCGCCACCGGCACCGAGCAGCTGATCGCGTCCCGGGCGGGCGTCCGGTAGGGGATCGCCACGCCGAAGCAGCGCAGCCCCAGTGTGTTCTCCTCGCGGTCCACCGCGAACCCCTGCTCCCGTACCAGGCGCAGCTCCTCGATGAGCTTCTCCCGGTCGGTGATCGTGTGCTCGGTCAGCGCGGGCAGCGTCTCCGGCAGCAGCTTGCGTACCTGCTCGTCGGTGTGGGTCGCGAGGAGCGCCTTGCCGAGGGACGTGGAGTGGGCGGGCAGCCGGCGCCCCACGCGCGTGAAGGGCCGCAGGTAGTGCTGGGACTGGCGGGTCGCGAGGTAGACGACGTTCGTGCCGTCGAGGCGGGCCAGGTGGATCGTCTCCGTCGTGTCGTCGGAGAGGCGGTCCAGCGTCGGGCGCGCCGCCGCGACGACCTCGTCCCCGTCGATGTACGACGTGCCGACGAGCAGCGCCCGTACGCCGATGCCGTACCGCGTGCCCGTCGCGTCCGTCTCCACCCAGCCGAGCTCGACAAGCGTGCGCAGCAGCATGTAAAGACTGGACTTGGGGTACCCGACGGCCTCCTGCACGGCGGCCAGGGAGTGCATACCGGGGCGTCCGGCGAAGTACTCGAGCAATTCAACCGTCCGCACCGCGGACTTGACCTGTGCTCCGCCGCCCGTCTCGCCTGCCGACATCGGCCTTGACCCCCTAGTTCGCCGGGAAATAGTCTCGACAGCATATTCACCATCAGAGACAGCGTTCAGCATATCGAACGCCCCTGGTGAGTGGCACACGTACTTCGGCATTACATCTGGAGGGACCCTCGGTGGCAGCAGCACCAGTCTGGAGTGTCGACCCCCGAACCGGGAAGCAGCGCGAGCAGGTTGCGGTGGAGGCCACAGCCCAGGAGGTGGACGACGACGTCCGCGCCGCGCACGCCGCCCGGGGGGCTCTCGCCGACCGCACGGTCCGCGCGGCCTTCCTGCGCACCGCGGCCGACCTGCTCGAAGGCGCCAAGGAGCACCTCGTGGAGGCGGGCGACGCGGAGACCGCGCTCGGCCCGGTCCGGCTCACCGGCGAACTCGCCCGCACCTGCTATCAGCTGCGGGCCTTCGCGGACATCGTCGACGAGGGCGAGTTCCTCGGCGTCGTGATCAACCACCCCGACGCCACCGCGACGCCGCCGATCCCGGATCTGCGCCGCTACAAGGTGCCGCTGGGCGTCGTCGCCGTCTACTCGGCCTCGAACTTCCCCTTCGCCTTCTCGGTGGCCGGCGGTGACACCGCGAGCGCGCTCGCCGCGGGTTGCCCGGTCGTCGTCAAGGCGCACCCGGACCACCCCGGTTTGTCCGAGCTGGTCGCCTCCGTCGTACGCCGGGCCGCCGCCCAGCACGACATCCCGGACGGCGTCCTCGGCCTCGTGCACGGCTTCGAGGCGGGTGTCGAGCTGGTCAAGCACCCGCTGGTGTCGGCCGCCGGATTCACCGGCTCGGTACGCGGCGGACGCGCCCTGTTCGACGCGGCGGCTGCGCGGCCCGCGCCGATCCCGTTCCACGGCGAACTGGGATCGCTCAACCCGGTCGTGATCACCGAGGCCGCCGCCGCCGAGCGCGCCGAGGCGATCGGCGCGGGGCTCGCGGGCTCCATGACGCTGGGCGTCGGCCAGTTCTGTGTGAAGCCGGGCCTGGTGCTGGCGCCGGCCGGCGCGGCGGGCGACCGCCTGCTGAAGTCCCTGACGGACGCGGTGAGCGACACCGAGGCGGGGGTCCTCCTCGACCACCGCATGCGCGACAACTTCGTCGCGGGGGTCGCCGAGCGCGCGGAGCTGCCGGGCGTGGACGCGCCGGTGACGCCGGGTGCGGGCGGTGAGCACACGGTGAGCGCCGGCTTCCTGACGGTCTCGGCGCAGAAGCTGGCCGCCGAGGGCGCCTACGACCTGCTGCTCGAAGAGTGCTTCGGGCCGGTGACCGTGGTCGCGCGCTACGAGGACGAGGACGAGGCGAACGCCGTCCTCGCGCGGCTGCCCGGCAACCTCACCGCGACGGTGCACCTCTCCACGGAGGAGGAGGCCGGTGAGGGGCGTGGCGCGGAGATCCTGGCGGAGCTCACGCCGCTCGCGGGGCGGGTCGTCGTGAACGCGTGGCCCACGGGGGTCGCGGTGGCGCCGGCCCAGCAGCACGGGGGGCCGTATCCCGCCACGACGTCGACGTCCACGTCCGTGGGCGGGACCGCGATCGAGCGGTGGCTGCGGCCTGTCGCGTACCAGAACGCGCCGGAGGCGCTGCTTCCGGCGGAGCTGCGGGATTCCAACCCGTTGGGGTTGCCTCGGCGGTATGACGGGCGTCTGGAGCGGTAGCGCGTAGCGCTCCGCTTGTTCCGTCGTGGGGTCCGTGGCCGGGGGTCGGCCGCGGACCCCACGCGGTTGCCCGCGCTCCTCAGGCGCAAAGATCGCGCCGTTCCCCGCGCCCCCAAGAGCAACAGGCTGCGCCGTTCCCCGCGCCCCTAGAAGCAAAAAGACTGCGCCGTTCCCCGCGCCCCCGAAGGGGCCGCCCCGAGGGTGGGGGAGCTGGCAGACTCTGTGGATGGACGTGAAAATTCCTGAACTTCCCTTTTCGCTTCGGTCGTACGGGCCCGACGGGCACTGGTCGTACGAGGACGGCGTGCTCACCGGCTGGGCCGGTGCCCGGCAGGACCGGTTCGTGCCGCCCACCGACGAGGGGCTGGACCCCGCGTCGGACGCGCCCCGGCTGCTGGGGGCGCCCGAGGGGGACTTCCAGCTCATCGCCCGTGTCACGGTCGGCTTCGCCGGGGCCTTCGACGCCGGCGTCCTCTACGCGCACGTGGGCGAGCGGGCCTGGGCCAAGCTCTGCCTGGAGAACTCCCCGGACGTGCCCACCGTGTGCACGGTCGTCACCCGCGGCCACTCCGACGACGCGAACTCCTTCACCGTCGACGGCAGCTCCGTCTGGCTCCGGATCAGCCGCACCGGCCGCGCCTTCGCCTTCCACGCCTCGAAGGACGGCGAGCGCTGGACCTTCGTCCGGCTCTTCACGCTGGGCGAGGAGAAGGAGACCGGGGCCGCCCTCGTCGGCTTCATGACCCAGTCACCCATGGGCGAGGGCTGTGTGGTCACGTACGACCACATGGAGTTCCGCTCCGAGTGGCCGGCGGACCTGAGGGACGGTCGCTGATTTCCGGGCCTCCCCATTCGAGGGGCCACTGTGAATGCGAGCCTTATTGTGCTTTTATCTTCCCAGGGTTTTCCATTAGCTTCTGCCCGATTTCTCGGAGCCTAAACACCCCAGTTTCGAGAAGTCTCGTCTCGTAATTCGGGCAGGTCTCGCGGCGGTTAAGCCCTTGTGACGCAATACACAACCGCGCCGCTTTGTCCTGGTATTTACTGGACAAAGCGGCACTTTTTGTTGGCTCCACGCGCGGGGCGCGCCCGCGTGATAACACACGCGGGCTGCTTGTGTAACCCCACTCGGCGATGCAATTTCGATTTTTGCTGGGTAAATTCAATCAACATGACCGCCGCACAAGCAGACCTGCAAGCGGAATTCCTGGAAATGCCAGAAGGGTTGCTGATCGACCGTCCGCGCGTGGACGACGGAGCCGCACTCTGGCGCATTGCCAAGGACTCCGGGACCCTCGACCTGAACTCCTCCTACAGCTACCTGCTGTGGTGCCGTGACTTCGCCGGCACCTCCGCGGTGGCGCGTAAGGCCGACGGCGATCCCGTCGCCTTCGTCACCGGTTACATCCGGCCCGAGCGCCCCCACACGCTTCTCGTGTGGCAGGTGGCCGTCGACGCGGCCCAGCGTGGCCGCGGTCTGGCCGCCGCGCTCCTGGACGGCCTGACGCGCCAGGTCGCCGACCGGCACGAGCTGACCTCCATGGAGACCACGATCTCCCCGGGCAACACCGCATCCGAGCGGCTGTTCACCTCCTACGCGGCGCGCCACGGCGCGAGCGTCGAGCGTGAGGTCCTGTTCGACACAGGGCAGTTCCCCGACGGCCCGCACGACCCAGAAGTGCTGTACCGCATCGGTCCCCTGTCGTTCTGAACACCCCCCCACGCACGAGGAGCACCACTGTGACCATCACCCAGCCCGACCTGAGCGTCTTCGAAACCCTGGAGTCGGAGGTCCGCAGCTACTGCCGCAGCTGGCCCACCGTCTTCGACCGCGCGCAGGGCAGCCGCATGTACGACGAGGACGGCCACGAGTACCTCGACTTCTTCGCGGGAGCCGGCTCACTCAACTACGGACACAACAACCCGGTACTGAAACGGGCCTTGATCGACTACCTGGAACGTGACGGCGTCACCCACGGTCTCGACATGTCGACGACCGCGAAGCGCGGCTTCCTGGAGTCGTTCCAGAACCTGGTGCTGCGCCCGCGCGACCTGCCGTACAAGGTGATGTTCCCCGGCCCGACGGGCACCAACGCCGTCGAGGCGGCGCTGAAGCTGGCCCGCAAGGTCAAGGGCCGCGAGTCCATCGTGTCGTTCACCAACGCCTTCCACGGCATGTCGCTCGGCTCGCTCGCCGTGACCGGCAACGCCTTCAAGCGGGCCGGCGCCGGCATCCCGCTCGTGCACGGTACGCCGATGCCGTTCGACAACTACTTCGACGGCCAGGTGCCGGACTTCCTCTGGTTCGAGCGCCTCCTCGAGGACCAGGGCTCGGGCCTGAACAAGCCCGCCGCCGTGATCGTCGAGTCCGTGCAGGGCGAGGGCGGCATCAACGTCGCCCGCGTCGAGTGGCTGCGCGCGCTGGCCGAGCTGTGCGAGCGCCAGGACATGCTGCTGATCGTCGACGACATCCAGATGGGCTGCGGCCGGACCGGCGCCTTCTTCTCCTTCGAGGAGTCGGGGATCGTGCCCGACATCGTGACCGTCTCCAAGTCCATCAGCGGCTACGGGCTGCCCATGTCCCTGTGCCTGTTCAAGCCCGACCTGGACATCTGGGAGCCGGGTGAGCACAACGGCACGTTCCGCGGCAACAACCCCGCCTTCGTGACGGCCGCCGCCGCTCTGCAGACGTACTGGTCCGACGGGCCCGCCATGGAGAAGCAGACCCGCACCCGAGGGGAGCAGGTCGAGCAGGCGCTCATCTCCATCACCGAGGAGAACCTCGCCGACGTGAAGGAGTACCGCGGCCGGGGCCTCGTGTGGGGCATGGAGTTCCACGACAAGGAGCGCGCGGGCCGGGTGGCGCACCGCGCCTTCGAGCTCGGCCTGCTGATCGAGACGTCGGGCCCGGAGAGCGAGGTCGTGAAACTCCTCCCCGCGCTCACCATCACGCCCGACGAGCTGGACGAGGGCCTGCGTACCCTCGCCCGGGCCGTCCGCGAGACGGCCTGAACCACCACATCCCCCTGCACACCAGCCTGAAGGAGGCTTCGTACCACCGTGATAGTCCGTTCGTTCAAGGAGATCGAAGGCACTGACCGACACGTGAAGTCGGCGTCGGGCACCTGGGAGAGCAAGCGCGTCGTCCTCGCGAAGGAGCGCGTCGGCTTCTCGGTGCACGAGACGATCCTGTACGCGGGTACGGAGACGTCGATGTGGTACGCGAACCACATCGAGGCCGTCGTCTGCGTGGAGGGCGAGGCCGAACTCACCGACGACGAGACCGGCAAGAAGTACACGATCACGCCGGGCACCACCTACCTCCTCGACGGCCACGAGAGGCACACGATGCGGATCAAGGAGGACTTCCGCTGCATCTGTGTCTTCAATCCGCCGGTGACCGGACGGGAGGACCACGACGAGAACGGTGTCTACCCCCTGCTGACCGAGCCCGAGGAGGTCTGAACGATGACCACCGTCACCGACCTGTACCCCAGCCGCGGCACCAGTGAGGTGTCCGTACCCCGGCAGGACCCGGTCGTGTGGAGCGAGCCGGGCGCGCCGGGTCCGATCCCGGCGGCCGACCTCCAGGGGTACGAGCGCGACGGCTTCCTCGCCGTCGAGCAGCTCATCGACGACGAGGAAGTGGCGCTCTACCGGGCCGAGTTGGAGCGCATGGTCACCGACCCGGCGGTCCGCGCGGACGAGCGCTCCATCATCGAGCCGCAGTCGCAGGAGATCCGCTCGGTCTTCGAGGTCCACAAGACCAGTGAGATCTTCGCCCAGCTGGTGCGCGACGAGCGAGTGGTCGGCCGCGCCCGGCAGATCCTCGGCTCCGACGTGTACGTGCACCAGTCGCGGATCAACGTCAAGCCCGGATTCGGCGCCAGCGGCTTCTACTGGCACTCGGACTTCGAGACCTGGCACGCCGAGGACGGCCTGCCGAACATGCGCACGGTGTCCGTCTCGATCGCGCTGACCGAGAACCACGACACCAACGGCGGCCTCATGATCATGCCGGGGTCGCACCACACGTTCCTCGGCTGTTCCGGAGCCACGCCGAAGGACAACTACAAGAAGTCGCTGCAGATGCAGGACGCGGGCACGCCCTCCGACGAGGCGCTCACCAAATTCGCCTCGCAGCACGGCATCAAGCTCTTCACGGGCCGGGCGGGATCGGCGACCTGGTTCGACTGCAACTGCATGCACGGTTCGGGCGACAACATCACGCCGTTCCCGCGCTCGAACGTCTTCATCGTGTTCAACAGCGTGGAGAACGCGGCGGTGGAGCCGTTCGCGGCGCCGGTACGCCGACCGGAGTTCATCGGGTCGACGGACTTCACCCCGGTGAAGTGACCCGCGGGTGAGGTGACGTACGCCTGACGGCGATCGGCCCGGTGTCCGACTCACGTGAGTCGGACACCGGGCCGATCGCCGTGCCTGGCGCGACTACAGCGCCGGGTAGTCGGTGTAGCCCTTCGCGTCCCCGCCGAAGAACGTCGCCGGGTCGGCCTCGTTGACGGGGCCGCCGGCCTTCAGCCGGGCGGGCAGGTCCGGGTTGGCCAGGAACAGCTGGCCGTACGCGACCAGGTCGGCGGTGCCGTCCTCGACCAGGGCCAGGGACTCGGGGCCGGTCGGCCCCTCGGTCGCCGGGTTCAGGATGAACGTGCCGCTGAACCGCTTGCGCAGCGCGAGCGTCAGCTCACGGATCTCGCCCACCTCGGTGATGTGCAGATAGGCCAGACCCAGCGGCTCCAGCGCGTCCACCAGCGCGGTGTACGCCGCCTCCGGCTCGGGCTCCCGGATGTCGTTGTACGGGTTGCCGGGGGAGAGGCGGATGGCCGTGCGCCCCGCGCCGATCTCCGCGGCGACGGCCTTGACGGTCTCGACCGCGAACCGGACGCGGTTCTCGGCCGGGCCGCCCCACTCGTCGGTGCGGAGGTTGGAGCCCGGGGCCAGGAACTGGTGGATCAGATAGCCGTTGGCGCCGTGCAGCTCGACACCGTCGAAGCCGGCCTCGATCGCGTTCCGGGCGGCGCTCGCGAACTCGCCGATGGTGGCGCGGACCTCGTCGCCGGTCAGCTCGCGCGGGGTGACGAAGTCGAGGGGGCCCTCATGGGTGTAGACCTGGCCCTCGGCCCGTACGGGCGAGGCGCCGACGTTGACGAGCCCGTCGGGCAGCAGGCTGGGGTGGCCGATCCGGCCCGCGTGCATGAGCTGCGCGAAGATCCGGCCGCCCGCGGCGTGCACGGCGTCGGTCACCTTGCGCCAGGCCGCGATCTGCTCGGCACTGTGCAGCCCCGGGGTGTCCGGGTAACCCTGGCCCACCACGGACGGCTGGGTGCCCTCGGTGACGATCAGGCCGGCGGAGGCCCGCTGCGTGTAGTACTCGACGACGGTATCGGTCGGCGCTCCGCCGGCGCCGGCCCGGCTGCGGGTCATCGGCGCCATGACGATGCGGTTGGCGAGCGGTGTGCCGGACAGGTCGATGGGGTCGTATGCGGTGGTCACGGCTGCTCCTGGGAAGAGTGCGGGGAATGTATATGGTCGGCCAAAGATTGGAACAAGGGGCCACCGTAACCCATTCCTTGGTCGGCCAAGTTTTGTCCCGTGAAAAGCTTGGCCGATACGAACACGCGCGGAACCAGGAGCCAGGATGAGTGCCACCCAAGAGGTCGCAACCTCTCAGGCCGACCCCGCCTGTACCGAGGAGGCGCCCTCCGCGGCGTGCGGCGGACAGGTCAGCTACGCCATCTCCCGGGTGGCCCGGATGCACCGGGCCGCGGCGGGCAGGCTGCTGCGCGGGGCCGGGCTCTACCCCGGCCAGGAGTTCGTGATGATGCACCTGTGGGACGCGGGCGCGGTGCGCCAGTCGGAGCTGATCAAGGCGGTCGAGCTCGATCCGTCGACGGTCACGAAGATGCTCCAGCGGCTGGAGCAGGCGGGACACGTCCGCCGCCGCCCCGACCCCAGGGACGGCCGCGCGGTCCTCGTCGAGGCGACGGAGGACAGCTGCGGCCTGCACGACGAGGTCACCCGGGTCTGGACGGGCCTGGAGGAACACACCCTCGCCGGGCTGAGCACCGACGAGCGCGAGCAGCTCGCCGGACTCCTCGCACGCGTCGAGGCGAACCTGTGCACGGAGACCACCGACTGCCCGGCCGGCCCGACCGGCGGTGACAGGCCCTGAGACCCTGCCCGGCGCGGGGCCCCGCGCCGACGGGCTCTGAGACCCGGTCGGCACCGAGCTCTGCGCTGACGGGCGGGCCCTGAGACCCGGTCCGCGCCGGGCCTCGCGCAGGCAGCGGGCCCAGGGTCTAGAGCCAGGCCAGCGCCGCCGCCTGTTCCAGTACGGCGCGTACGGCGTTCTCGTCGCCCTCCACACCGCGGGGGATCGAGGCGGGTGTGTGGCGTCCTCCCACCAGCAGGCAGAAGTCCACGGCCCGCAGGGCCAGTTCACCCCGGACCGGCTCGCCCTCGGAGCCGAGCACCCACTGGAGATCGCCCTCGACGCCCGTCACGGCGAACAGCACCGGCGGCGCCGTCGGCCCCAGCGCCAGACCGAGCATCCGGACGGCCAGCCGGACCATCTGCCCGAGGTGGGCCTCGACCGGCGGCGGCACGGCGAGCCCGAGGGCGCGGCCGATGTCCACCGTGTGGATCCAGGTCTCGAAGGCGCGCCCCAGGAAATGGTCGGCCACCGGCAGCCGTACGCCCAGCATCGTCGTGGCGTGCGAGGCCCGTTCGGGATCCCGGGCCTCGGGCGTCGCCAGCAGCGCCGAACTCTGCGCCGCCCACGCGGCCACCGTCTCCTCGGGGGAGCGCGTCCGCTGGTACGCGATCATGTCGGCGGTCCTGGCCTCCCAGGCCTCCTCCCACGGCAGGTCCGGCCCGCCCCGGGAGGCCGGAACGTCCGCCGCCGCGCCGTCCGCGGACACGCCGAGCAGCCGGGCCAACTCCTCGTCGGCGGCGATCAGATGACCGACCGTGTCCCGGACATCCCAGTCGTGCACCACGGGAGTGCCCCACGGCCGGCGGCCGTCCACCTCGCGCAGCAGAGCGGTGAGCCCGGTGACCGCCGCCGCGTACGGGGCGGCGTGCGCGGCGACGCGCGGCGCGGTGGGCCGCGCCCGCCGGGCCGCGGCGAGCACGCCGTCCGGCAGGGCGGCACCGTTGTGCACGGCGGCCTGCTCCGGTGCCCCCGGAGGCCCGTCCAGCAGCCGTACCGTCTCCCGCAGCCGCTCCGCCTCCGCGGCGCAGCTCTCGCACCCGGCCAGATGCAGCGGCACGGCCCTCTCGTCCGCGGGCTGCAGCGCGCCGAAGGCCCAGGCGGCCAGCAGTTCGGGCACGCCGTCGTGGTCGTCGCTCACCGGAGGCCTTCTTTCCCTGGCGCCATCATGCGCCCCTTTCCCACGCCGGATCCGACGGGTCGCCCAACGACACGGCCAACTTGCGCAACGCCGACCGTAATCGGGTCTTGGCCGTGCCCTCCGGGATACCCAGCTCGACGGCCGCCTGGCGGTAGGTGCGGCCCGCGAAGTAGGCGAGGAGGACCACCTCCCGCTGGGGCTCGGGGAGTTCGGCGAGCGCGGAGTGCAGCAGGAGCGAGCGTTCGCGGTCGACGAACGCCTCGTCGGGCCCCGGCCCGGAGTCCGGGATGGAGTGCAGCGCCGAGTCGTCCGCACGCGCTTCCTTGCGGTGCCGTGCCTCGCTGCGCACCCAGTCCACGGCCCGCCGGTGCGCGAGCAGGGACAGCCAGGTACGCATCGAGCCCCGGTCGGGGTCGAACGCGTACGGCCTGCTCCACAGCTGGGCGAAGACCTCCTGCGCCACGTCCTCGGCGGCCACCGCGCTGCGCGTGACCCGGACCGCGACGCGCCGGACCAGGCCGCCGTACGCCGCGTACGCCTCGGCCAGCGCGGTCTCCTCGCCGTACACCAGCCGCCGGTGCAACTCCGCATCCGCGGACGGCCGTTCGGACGTGTGGAGAGTTGGCTCCACCGGCACCACCACCTCGTGGTGCCCTTCCTAGCGGTCCCGTGGGCCGCGCGCCAGTGGCCCGGGGGCTCATCCGGACAGGACCTCCAGCAGACGGTCGACATCCGCGGGCACGTTGTACAGGTGGAAGGCGGCCCTCAGATGGCCCGCGCGGTCGGACACCTCGATCCCCGCCCGGCTCAGCTCCGGCTGCCGGTGACCGAGTCCGGGCACGGAGACGATCGCCGACCCCGGTGCCGGGACCGGCTCGTGCCCCAGCGGGGCGAGACCTGCCCGGAAGCGGTCGGCGAGGCCGAGGTCATGGGCGCGTACGGTCTCCACGCCCAGCTTCTCGACCAGTTCCAGGGAGTGGCGGGCGCCCGCGTACGAGAAGAGGCTGGGACTCTCGTCGAACCGCCGCGCCGAGTGGGCGAGTTCCTCTACCGGCCCGTAGCAGCTGTCCCAGGGGTTCTCTCCCGCCACCCAGCCCGCGAAGACGGGATCGAGCCCTCCGAAGTCCTCCGGGACGACGAGGAAGGCCACGCCCCGCGGGCAGACGAGCCACTTGAAGGCGACGGAGGAGACATAGTCGTACGCGTCCGCGTCGACCGGCAGCCATCCGGCCGCCTGGGACGCGTCGATGTACGTACGGGCGCCGTGGGCGCGGGCGGCCTCGCGCAGCGCCGGCAGGTCCGCGATCCGGCCGTCCGCGGACTGCGCGGCACTCACCGCGACGAGCGCGGTGCCGGGGCGCACCGACTCGGCGATCCGCTCCAGCGGCACCGAGCGCACCTTGAGCCCGCGGCGTACATGGAAGGGGTTCACCACGGAGGTGAAGTCGCCCTCGGCGGTGAGGACTTCGGCGCCCTCGGGCAGCGAGGCGGCGATCAGCGCGGTGTAGACGGCGACCGACGCCCCGGCCGCGACCCGGCTGTCCGGAACGCCGACGAGCCGCGCGAAGGAGGCACGGGCCGCCTCCACGTCGGCGAACATGTCCTGCGGCCGGCCGGCCGCCACGGACTCGATGCCGGCGCGCATGGCCGCCACCGCGCGGGCCGGGAGCAGCCCGGTACTGGCGGTGTTCAGATAGGTGTTCTTCGGGGCGAACTCGGAACGGACGAGGCTCTCGAAGGTCTCCATGCGACCACTCTGCGGCGCGGAGACCTCCCCGTCCATTGCGTTCTTTTAAGCGGTTCCGCGAAGGAACGCTTATATGTCCAGGTGAGAGGCCCGGTTCAGCGGTGTGGTCAGTGCTGCTGGGGCACCGCGCAGCCGTCCGGACCGCAGGCCTCGGCGTCGCCCTTGCCGTCCGGCTGGATCAGCTTGAGCGGGGAGTGGCTGGCCCACGCCTGCTCCAGTGCCTGCGCGAAGACCTCGGCGGGCTGGGCGCCGGAGACGCCGTACTTGCGGTCCAGGACGAAGAACGGCACGCCGTTCGCGCCCAGCTCGGCGGCCTCGCGCTCGTCGGCGCGGACCTCGTCGGCGTACGCGGCCGGGTCGGCGAGCACCTTGCGGGCCTCGTCCGCGTCGAGTCCGGCGTCGACCGCCAGCTCCACGAGCCGCTCGTCGTCGCCGAAGACGGAACGCTCCTCGGCGAAGTTCGCCTTGTACAGGTGCTGGATCAGCTCGTCCTGGCGGCCCCGCTCCTTGGCGAGGTGCAGGAGCCGGTGCATGTCGAAGGTGCTGCCGTGGTCGCGGTCGCGGGTGCGGTAGTCCAGCCCTTCGGCGGCGGCCTGGGTGCCGAGGTTCTCCTCGCCGGCCTGGGCCTGGGCCTCGCTCATGCCGTACTTCTTGGTGAGCATGGGGATGACGGGCTGGATGTCGTCCTTGGCGCGGTGCGGGTCGAGCTCGAAGGAGCGGTGTACGACCTCGACGGCGTCGCGGTGCGGGAAGGCGGTGAGGGCCTTCTCGAAGCGGGCCTTGCCCACGTAGCACCACGGGCAGGCGATGTCGCTCCAGATCTCGACGCGCATGACTCGAACTCTCCCTCGACCAGACGACCGGCTCAGCTGAATGCATGAACATTCAAGAAGCGCAACGTATTCCCCGCGTCCCACCAGGGACGCGGGGAACGGCGCAGTCTTTCTGCTTGTGGCTTTCAGGGGCGCGGGGATCTGCGCGAACGGCCCCCGCCGGGGCCGCAGCCGGCGTCGATGCTCAGGTGGTCGCCGCCAGCACCGTGCGCAGCGCGGTGAGGCAGGCCCCGGCCACGACAGGGTCGGCCGCAGGCCCGTAGTGGTTGACCCGGATCATCGACGACGCCAGCGCACCCCCACCCGCGACGAGCGGGAGCGAGGGGTCGACGGCCAACGCGGCGGCCACCACTTCCGAGGCGTCCACCCCCACGGGGACCCGCAACGTCGTGGCGACCGGCGCCGCGTTCGACGCCTCATACACGTACGGCTCAAGCCCGACGCCCAGCGCGAGCGCCCCCGCCCGCGTCGCCGCCGCAGCCGCCGCGTGCCGCGCCATCACCGTCTCCAGGCCCTCCGCCTCGATACGGTCCACACACGCCTCCAGTGCCAGCATCTCCAGCTGCGCCGGCGCGTGGAGAAGAACCTTGCGCCCGGCGTCGACCCACCGCTGCTTCCAGTCCAGGAGGGAGAGGTAGGACCGCCGCGGCGCGGCCGGGTTCGCGGCCATCCGCGCCCACGCCCGCTCGCTCACGGACACCGCCGAGACCCCCGCGGGCCCGCCCATCGCCTTCTGTGCCCCGATCACGCACAGGTCCACGCCCCACGCGTCCGGCAGCACCGGCTCCGCGCCGACCGAGGCCACCGCGTCCAGGTAGAAGAGGGCGCCGTGCGCCCGTACGACCTCGCCGATCTCCGCGACCGGATTGGTGTTCCCGGTGGCCGCCTCCGCGTGCACCAGGGAGACGAAGTCGATCTCGGGGTGCTCGGCGAGGGCGTCGCGGATCTGATCGGCCGTGACCGCCGTGTGGAAGGGGACGGCCAGGTCGTACACGGTCGCGCCGCAGTCCCGCAGCCAGTCGCCGAACGTCTGCCCGTACGGGCCGGTGATCACGTTGAGGGCCGTCGTGCCGGGACCGGCCGCGCCGCGGATCGCCCCTTCCAGCGGAAGCAGCGCCTCGCCCTGCATGATCACGACGTCCTGCTCGGTGGAGAGCAGCCGCGTCACGCGGTCCTCGATCGCCGCGAAACGCTCGGCGCTCAGCGGCGTCAGGTCCAGGAGGGGATGGGTCACGGCGTTGCTCTCTTCACTCACGTTGCTCACGACGCTCACGTTGCTCTGGTCACTCACTGGGTAGGCAGCAACGAGCGTAACCGCCGTCCCAGCAGTCGCCCACCGACGACTTCCGAGGCCGGACGGCCCCACGGCCATGGGATTGGTTTGAGAGCCTCAAACCAATCCTTATAATTAGCAGTCACAGTTTCCCCACAGGAGGTCACCCCCGTGAAGATGGTCCCCGGGCGCCGAACCCGCATTCTGGCCGCCACCACCGCGACGGCCGGGCTGCTGCTCGTGTCCGGCTGCTCCTCGGACGACGACGGGGGCAAGAAGACCACCGCGAACGGGGTCGAGCTCGTCAAGGGCGGACAGCTCACCACCTGCACGCACCTGCCGTACCCGCCGTTCCAGTCGGAGATCGACGGCAAGGTCCAGGGCTTCGACGTGTCGCTGGTCGACCTGGTCGCCAAGGACCTGGGCGTGAAGCAGCAGATCCTCGACCAGCCGTTCGAGAACTTCAAGACCGGCGGGTCCCTCAACTCCGGCCAGTGCGACCTCGCCGCGGCCGGTATGACGATCACCGACGAGCGCAAGAAGAACGTCGACTTCTCCGACCCGTACTTCGAGGCCACCCAGGGCATCCTGGCCGACAAGAAGAGCGGCATCTCCTCCCTCGCTGACCTCAAGGGCAAGAAGGTCGGCGCGCAGGCGCAGACCACCGGCGAGGAGTTCGCGAAGAGCAAGGGACTGAACCCGGTCTCCTTCGAGTCCTCGGACGCCCTCCTCAACGGTCTGCGCACCGGCCAGGTCAAGGCCGTCGTCATCGACTACCCGGTCCTCCAGGGCTGGCTCAAGGACAAGGCCAACGCCGCCGCCTTCGAGGTCGCCGACAACATCAACACCGGTGAGGAGTACGGCTTCACGATGAAGAAGGGCAACACCAAGCTCCTCGAAGCCGTGAACAAGGCACTGGCGGACGCGAAGTCCGACGGCACGTACAAGAAGCTGTACGAGAAGTGGATCGGCCCCTACGACGAGAGCGCCGCCTCCGCCTCGCCCTCCGCCTCCTCATGACGGAGACCGACACCCGGGTCCAGCCCCGCCGGCGCGGTCTGACCAGGAGCCAGAAGCGCACCGTGTCCCGGGGCGTCCAGTACGCGGTGTTCGTCGCCGCGCTGGTCGCCCTCGGGTTCACGGCCGACTGGGGACAGCTGCGGAACCAGTTCGCCCAGGTCGACCTCGCCGAGCGGATGTTCCCGGACATCATCACGCTGGCCCTGAAGAACACCGTCCTCTACACGGTGTCCGGCTTCGTCTTCGGTCTCGCCCTCGGTGTGCTCGTCGCCCTGATGCGGCTCTCCTCGGTCGGCCCGTACCGCTGGCTGGCCGGCATCTACATCGAGATCTTCCGCGGGCTGCCCGCTCTGCTGATCTTCATCTTCGTGGGTGTCGCCGTGCCGCTGGCGTTCCCCGGCACGGAGATCCCCGGCGGCACGTACGGCAAGGTCGCGCTCGCGCTCGGCCTGGTGGCCGCCGCGTACATGGCGGAGACGATCCGCGCCGGCATCCAGGCCGTTCCCAAGGGGCAGATGGAGGCGGCCCGTTCGCTGGGCTTCTCGCACGCGCGGGCCATGGTCTCCATCATCATTCCGCAGGCGTTCCGGATCGTGATCCCCCCGCTCACCAACGAGTTGGTCCTCCTCTTCAAGGACTCCTCGCTGGTGCTGTTCCTCGGGGTCACCCTGGAGGAGCGCGAACTGTCCAAGTTCGGCCGCGACCTGGCCAGCGAGACCGCCAACTCGACGCCGATCCTGGTGGCGGGCCTGTGCTATCTGCTGGTCACGATCCCGCTCGGTTTCGTCGTACGCCGCCTTGAGGCGAAGGCCGGGGAGGCCACCAAGTGAGTACCGCGAACCCCGCCCCCGAGATCCAGGTCCGCGGGCTGCACAAGTCGTTCGGGGACAACGAGGTGCTGCGCGGCATCGACCTGGAGGTCGCCTCCGGCGAGGTCGTGTGCGTCATCGGCCCCTCCGGCTCCGGCAAGTCGACCCTGCTGCGCTGCGTGAACCTCCTCGAAGAGCCCACCCGGGGGCAGGTCTTCGTGGGCGGCACCGAGATCACCGACCCGGACGTCGACATCGATGCCGTACGCCGCCGGATCGGCATGGTCTTCCAGCAGTTCAACCTCTTCCCGCACCTGACGGTGACCGACAACCTGACGCTGCCGCAGCGCCGGGTGCTGGGCCGCGACAAGGAGGAGGCGGCGAAGGTCGCCGTCGAGAACCTGCGGCGGGTCGGACTCTCCGAGAAGGCGACCGCCTACCCCGCCTCGCTCTCGGGCGGCCAGCAGCAGCGTGTCGCCATCGCCCGCGCGCTCGCCATGGGCCCGCAGGTGATGCTCTTCGACGAGCCCACCTCGGCGCTCGACCCGGAACTGGTCGGGGACGTCCTGGCCGTGATGCGCATGCTCGCCGACGAGGGCATGACGATGATGGTCGTCACCCACGAGATGTCCTTCGCGCGCGAGGTCGCCGACCGGGTCGTCTTCATGGACGGCGGCGTGATCGTGGAGCAGGGCCCGCCGGCCCAGGTGATCGGCTCCCCGACCCACGACCGGACCCGCCACTTCCTCTCCCGCCTGCTGGACCCGGCGATGGCGGACGTGGAGGACACGCCGCGCCCCTGAAGGACTGCGCCGTTCCCCGCGCCCCTGTCCTCAGGGGCGCGGGGAACGGCGCAGTCCTTTGGGCGGCGGCAAAGAACTAGGCTGCCGTTCATGAGCGATCAGTCGGTGGTACTGCACGTGAAGGGCCGGGTGCTGGTCGCCCCCGACGACGCCCGGGACGAACTCTGGGTCGTCGACGGCAAGGTCACCTACGACCGCCCCCGCGCCGAGGCCGCGCGGGACGTGCGCACGATCGACGGCTGGACCCTCCCGGGACTGGTCGACGCCCACTGCCACGTAGGCCTCGGCCCGCACGGCGCCGTCGCCGACGACGAGTCGGAGAAGCAGGCCCTGGCCGACCGCGAGGCGGGCACCCTGCTCATCCGCGACGCCGGCTCACCCGCGGACACCCGCTGGGTGGACGACCGCGACGACCTCCCGAAGATCATCAGAGCGGGCCGCCACATCGCCCGTACCCGCCGCTACATCCGCGGCTTCGCGCACGAGATCGAGCCGGCGGACCTCGTCGCGTACGTGGCCCGGGAGGCCCGGCGCGGCGACGGCTGGGTGAAGCTGGTGGGCGACTGGATCGACCGCGGCACGGGCGACCTCGGCGCCTGCTGGCCCCGCGACGCCGTCGAGGCGGCGATCGCCGAGGCCCACCGGCTCGGCGCCCGCGTCACCGCGCACTGCTTCGCCGAGGACTCCCTGCGGGACCTCGTCGAGGCGGGCATCGACTGCGTCGAACACGCCACCGGCCTGACCGAGGACACGATCCCGCTCTTCGCCGAGCGCGGCGTCGCGATCGTCCCGACCCTTGTGAACATCGCCACGTTCCCGCACCTCGCGGACGGGGGCGAGACCAAGTTCCCGCGGTGGTCGGCCCATATGCGGCGGCTGCACGAGCGCCGTTACGACACCGTGCGCGCCGCGTACGACGCCGGGATCCCCGTCTTCGTCGGCACCGACGCGGGCGGCACGCTTCCGCACGGACTGGTGGCGGCGGAGGTCGCCGAACTGGTGACGGCCGGCCTCCCGCCCCTCGAAGCGCTTTCGGCCACCGCATGGGGTGCCCGGGCGTGGCTGGGGCGGCCCGGTCTCGAGGAAGGGGCTCCGGCCGACCTCGTCGTGTACGAGCAGGATCCGAGGACGGACGTACGGGTCCTGGCGGCGCCGCGGCGGGTGGTGCTGGACGGCAGGGTCGTACGCTGACGGAGAGTGACCGTACGCCGGTCCGCGCGGCGCGCGTTCTGCCGGCCCTCCGCCCCGCTCCACTGCCCGCACTCCGGCGCGTGGAGGGGCGCTTTCCAGCCAGTTCGGTGATCCGGGTGGCCCTGAGGAACGTACGTGCAGGATGAATCGAAGAGGTGCGCGGAAAGCCCACGTACGGGTGAACTCCCGTCAGCTCGCTGACTGTTCACTCTCCGTGCGTAAGGATTCCCGTCATCGACGCCGCCGGACGCTCCCCGCATGTCCCTGCGAGCGGAGCGTTCCGCGGCGTCGTCTCTTCCCGTTCTGTCTCCCGTGGGGGTCCCACCACCATGAACAGCACCACTTTCCGCATGCCCGCACACCGGCTGGCCGCCTTCGCGACCGCCGTCTCCCTGGCCGCGGGTCCAGCGGTCCTGGCCGGCGCGGGCCCGGCCCATGCGACCGACGAGCACGGCCGGGCCGGGGCCGTCGTGCTCCGTACCGGACTCGACGTGTCCCTGCTCAACAGGACCGTGAACGTCCCGCTCGCGGTCTCGCTCAACGACGTGCGGGCGCCGCGCAGCGCCGAGAAGACCACGCTCAGCGCGAAGCTGGACGGGGTCGGCGGCGGCCGGCCGTTCACCGTGCTCGGCGCGGAGGTCGCGAGAGCCGCCGCGACCGTCTCGGCGGCGAAGGCCGAGGGGTCGGTGCACCTCGCCCACGCCAAGGTGCACGTCCCCGGGCTGCCGCTGCTGTCCCTCATCGAGGTCGATCAGGTCACCGCGAAGGCGGTCTGCGCGGCGGGAAAGAAGCCCGTCGCCTCGGCGAATCCGCTGGGTGCGGTGACGGTGCTCGGCAAGAGGACCACGCTGACCTCCGGCGGGGTGACGGAGGTGAAGGTGCCGGGTGTCGGTGAGGTCCGCCTGGACCTGTCGTCGACCAGGACCACGTCCCGTACGGCGGCGGCGACGGCGCTGCGGCTCAAGGTGTCCGTGAACCCGCTGAAGCTGAACGTGGCGGAGGTCGAAGGAACGGTCACTCTGGCGGAGGCCACCTGCGAGGCCCCTGCCGGGGCCGAGCCCGGGGTGACGCCGCAGGGGGCCGCCGCGGAGGAGCCGGGGCTCGCCGAGACCGGCGGCGGGTCGGCGACGCCGTATGTCGCGGCGGGGGCGGGCGCGCTGCTCGCCGCAGGCGCGGGAACGCTGGCGCTGACCCGCCGCCGCAGGCGCTGACTCCGCGCCCCTGGTGCGACGGCGGTTCGCGCAGTTCCCCGCGCCCCTGAAAAGGGGCGCGGGGAACTGCGCACGGCACCCCCGACCGACCCGCACCACCTCACAGGCCCGCGCCCCAACTCCCCAAGGGGCGCGGTGAACTGCGCACCCAGCGCCGGCCGACCCGCACCATCCGACCGGCCGTCGGGCCCGACCTTCTCAGGGGCGTCACGCACCCCGAAGGCTCAGCGCCTGGTCCAGCGCCTGGAGGAAACGGTTCACCGTCCGACGATCCCGCACCGCCAGCCGCAACCACGTCCCGTCAAGACCAGGAAACGTGTCCCCCCGCCGCACCGCGAACCCCAACCGCCGCAACCGCTCCCGCACGGCCCCCGCCCCCGGCAGCGAGACCAGCACGAACGGCCCCTCCGCAGGCTCCGCCACCCGCACCCCGTCGGACGCGAACTCCCGCAGCCCCGCGACCAGATGCGCCCGGTCCGTGGCCACCCGCAAAGCCGCCACCGCCTGCTCGGCGAGCGCCTCCGGCGTCATGCACGCCTCGGCGGCGGCCAACGCGGGCGTGGACACCGGCCACAACGGCTGCGCCCGTTCGAGCTCGACGACCGTCTCGGGCGCCGCGAGCACGTACCCGATCCGCAGCCCCGCCAGCCCCCACGTCTTGGTGAGGCTGCGCAGCACCACGAGCCCCGGCAGGTCGGTCCGCCCCGCGAGCGCCTCCCGTTCCTCCGGCACCGCGTCCATGAACGCCTCGTCGACCACCAACGTCCGCCCAGGACACGCGAGTTCCGCGATCGACCCGGCCGGATGGAGCACGGACGTCGGATTCGTCGGGTTGCCGATCACGACCAGGTCCGCGTCCTCGGGAACGGCCGCCGGATCCAGCCGGAAACCCTCCTCGGGACGGAGCAGCACCCGGTCCACCGTGTGCCCCGCGTCCCGCAGCGCCGCCTCCGGCTCGGTGAACTGCGGGTGCACGACCACGGGGTGACGGACCTTCAGCGAACGCGCGAGCAGCACGAAGGCCTCGGCCGCCCCGGCCGTGAGCAGCACCCGTTCCACGGGCAGCCCGTGCCGTGCCGCCACCGCGGCCCGCGCGGCCCGCCCGTCCGGGTAGGCGGCCAGCCCGCCCAGCGCCTCGGCGATACGGCCCCGCAGCCACTCCGGGGGAGTACCGGCACGCACGTTCACGGCGAGGTCGACGAGCGCGGAGCCGTCGTCGCGCACCTCGGCGTCCCCGTGATGCCGCAGATCGTGCCCGCCGCCCCAGGAACCGGAGCCGCCTCTCCCGCCGCTGTCAGTGCGCATGAGAGGAAACGCGATCGAGGCGGAGACCGCGGTCGGGACCGCCCTCGTGCGGTCTGTGTCCGTGGTCCCGGCCCTCGTCGCCCGCCGGCGTCTCCCGGTACCGCTCCATCACCAGGCCGAACAGTTCGGGCGCCGGCCCGATGACATCGGCCCGGAGCACCTCGACCTCCGGACGAGCCGTCGCCCACCCCTCGCTCTCCTGCCGGATCCGCTCCGGGAGCGTGCCGGTGAACAGGAAGTAGGGCAGCACCACGATCCGCCGCGCGCCGAGCTTCACACAGCGCTCCAGGCCCGACGGCACGTCCGGCGCGGCCAGCGACACGAACGCCGTCTCCACACCCGCGTAACCGTTCCCCTCCCACAGCAGCCGCGCCGCCCTGTGCACCTCCGCGTTGGCCGCCGGGTCGGTCGAGCCGCGGCCGACGAGCAGCACGGTCACCTCGGCCCGGTCCCGGGGCGTGCGCACCGCCCCGCCCAGCGTTTCGTCGAGCCGCCGCTCCAGCACGGCGAGCAGCGCGGGGTCCGGACCCGGCGGACGCCCGTACGTGTACGAGGTCCCCGGATGCCGTGCCAGTTCACGGGCGAGCCCGGCCGTGAGCTCGCCCTCGGCGGGTCCGGCGGGCCCGAGCGTCATCGGGACCGCGGCGAACCGGCGCACCCCCTGGGCGGCCAGCCCGGCCACCGCGTCGCCGAGCGACGGCGGGGAGAGCCCGATGAAACCGCCCGCCACGGGCAGGCCGGGGTTGCGCCGGCCCAGCTCCCGTACGAAGTCGCGGAACGCCTCGGCTCCGGCGTCGTCCCGGGTGCCATGGCCGACGAGAAGCAGGGCTGGAGCGGGGGTGGGGGCGGGGGTGGTCACGATGTCTCCCGGGGATACGGAACGGGGTGGGGGGTCAGCAAGGGCTGCCAGGGCGGGCGTCGACGGCGGGCGGGCCAGGAGACGACGAGTGCCTGACGGGTGTGGTGGCTCACTCGGGCTCCTCCCGTCGACGGTGGCCGCGCTGCGCCACCCTACGACCGGTGGCCTCGCGGGTCGCCGTCGCGTCCCCACTCATCTCGGGCACCCCGTGCCCCGTGAGGCGTACGACCGCGCAGGTCGCCCGTGACGGACGCGCGGCCGACCGGCGCTTGGGGACGAGCAGCTCACCGCCCCTGGCGAGGGCCGCGGCCTCGGCGACCGACGGCGTACCGACGGCGGTGAGCGGCGCGGCCGAGGGGTTCGGCACGCCGACCCGCGCCAGCTCCTCGGCGCTGTACGTCACCAGGGGCACCCCGAGCCGCTCGGCCGCGCCGAGGATCCCGGGCTCACCGGCCTTCGTGTCGACGGTCGCGAGCTCGGCGACGGACCGCGCGGCCAGCCCGGCCTCGCGCAGGGCGCCCTCGACGAGCCCGAGCACCTCCTCGGCCGTTACGCCCCTGCGGGCCCCCACGCCGACGACGAGGGACGGCGGTCTTCCCGGGAGGGATGCGAGCCGGGCCGGCCGGGCAAGCAGGGTCGGCCGGGCAAGCCGGGAGGCATCCGGAGTGCGGCGAAGGTGCGTGAAGGCGGGTTGATCGGATAGCAAGGGCGTATGGCGGTGTTCGTCGCGCTCGGCGCGTTCCTCATGACGCTGGCCGGCGGCTGGACGGCGCAACGCGTCACCGACCGCCGCCACCTGGTACTCGGCCTGGCCGGCGGCCTGATGCTGGGCGTCGTCGGCCTCGACCTGCTGCCGGAGGCACTCGACGCGGCGGGCGAGGAGATCTTCGGCGTCCCGGCCGCGCTCCTGCTGTTCGTGGGCGGCTTCCTGGGGGCCCATATGGTGGAACGGCTGCTCGCCGTGCGCCAGGCCTCGCACGGCGGCGGGGAACACGACGGGCGGACACCCCAGGTGGGCCTGACCGCCGCCGCCGCGATGGTCGGCCACAGTGCCATGGACGGCGTGGCGATCGGCGCGGCCTTCCAGGTGGGCGGCGGCATGGGAGCGGCCGTGGCGGTCGCGGTGATCGCCCACGACTTCGCGGACGGCTTCAACACGTACACGATCACGACCCTGTACGGGAACGCCCGCCGCAAGGCGGTCGCGATGCTCGTCGCGGACGCCGCGGCCCCGGTGCTCGGCGCGGCCTCGACGATGCTCTTCACCCTTCCCGAGCATCTGCTCGGCGGATACCTCGGCTTCTTCGGCGGCGCGCTCCTCTACCTGGCCGCCGCCGAGATCCTGCCCGAGGCGCACCACGATCACCCCGCCCGCTCCACCCTGCTCTGCACGCTCGCCGGAGTGGCCTTCATCTGGCTGGTCGTCGGCATCGCGGAGTGAACCACGGCAGACCGGCCCCCGAGCACCGGGAGCCGGTCTCATGACCCGGCACTCCCGGCACCGCCCACGCTCCCGGAACACCTCTCCACGAAGCGCCGGGCGACACCCGGCGAGCCCGCCCAGTGCGTGTGCAGATAGCTCGCGTGCACACCCCGTTGCACGAAGCCCTCCAACCGCCGCACCGGAGTGCGCATCCCCCAGGCGGCGGCATCCCCGGCCCCCGGTTCGACGACGGTCCGGTGGAACTCGTGCCCCCGCATCCGGGTGCCCGCCTCGGCCAGCGAGCTGTCGGACACCGCGACGGCGTCGCGGTACCCGAGCGTCAGCCGCGCGTCCATCCGGGCCTCGGCGTCGATGACCCCGCACATGGGCAGCCCGTCGAGCTCTCGGGAGAGGTAGAGCAGCCCCGCGCACTCGGCCGCGATCGGCGCCCCGCTCTCGGCGAGCGCGGCCACGGCCTTGCGCAGCGGCTCGTTGGCGGACAGCTCCGGCCCGAACACCTCGGGAAACCCACCCCCGAGGACCAGCCCACGGGTCCCGTCAGGCAACTGCTCGTCCCGCAACGGATCGAACGCGACAACCTCGGCCCCGGCCGCAGCCAGCAACTCGGCGTGCTCGGCATAGGAAAAGGTGAAGGCGGCCCCACCGGCGAGAGCGACAACGGGAGCACTTCTCCCTCTCAGCCCGTCCGGCGATTTCAGCCCGTCCGGCGTTTGAGGACGAGCGCGAAGCGCGATCCGGGGGGCAAGGGGACGCAGCCCCCCTGCGTGGTCGGGAACGGGAAGGGGCGGCGGGGGCGAGAAACCCAGCACCTCACCCGCGTCCCAGGCCCCACCCCCCAATTCCCCCGCACTGCGCGCGAGCGCGAACAACGCCTCCAGATCACACCCCGCCCGCACCCGCGCCCCCATCGCCGCGACAGCGGCAACGGCCTCGGCCCGCCGCTCGGCAACAGGCACCAGCCCCAGATGCCGGGACGGCGTACCCACCTCCTCGGCCCGCCGCAGAGCGCCCAGCACCGGCACCCCGGACTGATCCATCGCCTCCCGCAGCAGCGCCTCGTGCCGGTCGGACGCGACCTTGTTGAGAATCACCCCGCCGATCCGCACCGCGGGATCCCAGGAGGCGAACCCGTGCACGAGCGCGGCCACCGACCGTGACTGCGAGGACGCGTCCACGACCAGCACCACGGGCGCCCGCAGCAACTTCGCCACGTGGGCGGTGGAGGCCAGTTCGCCCTCCCCGGAAGCCCCGTCGAACAGCCCCATCACGCCCTCGACCACGGCGAGATCACACCCGCGCGCCCCATGGGCGAACAGCGGCGCGATCAACTCGGGTCCGCACATGTAGGAGTCGAGGTTGCGTCCCACGCGCCCGCTGGCGAGCGAGTGGTACCCGGGATCGATGTAGTCCGGCCCCACCTTGTGCGGGGACACGGCGAGCCCCCGCGAGGCGAACGCGGCCATCAGCCCCGTGGCCACGGTGGTCTTGCCGCTCCCGGAAGCGGGCGCGGCGATCACCAGCCGAGGAACGGACCCGGACCCTGACCCGGAGCTGGACCCCGACCCGGACCCGGAGCTGGAATCGAAGCCGGACGCTCCCGGGGCGGAGCCGTGGGACGTCACCACTCGATGCCCCTCTGCCCCTTCTGCCCGGCGTCCATCGGATGCTTCACCTTGGACATGTCGGTCACCAGATCGGCGAACTCGACCAGCTTCTCGGGCGCGTTGCGCCCGGTGATGACGACGTGCTGGGTCCCGGTACGGCCCCGCAGCACCTCCACCACCTCGTCGACGTCGACCCAGCCCCAGTGCATCGGGTAGGCGAACTCGTCGAGCACGTACAGCTTGTACGTCTCGGCGGCGAGGTCCCGCTTGACCTGCTCCCAGCCCTCCCGGGCCTTCTCCTCGTTGTCCTGCTGGGCGTCGCGCTGCACCCACGACCAGCCCTCGCCCATCTTGTGCCAGTCGACGGACCCGCCCTCACCGCTGGCGCCGAGGACGCGCAGCGCGTTCTCCTCGCCGACCTTCCACTTCGCGGACTTGACGAACTGGAACACCCCGATCGGCCACCCCTGGTTCCAGGCGCGCAGCGCGAGCCCGAAGGCGGCGGTGGACTTTCCCTTCCCCATTCCGGTGTGCACCATGACGAGCGCCCGGTTCCGTCGCTGACGGGTCGTCAGCCCGTCGTCCGGCACGACACTCGGCTGTCCCTGAGGCATTACGCGGCCTTCCTGCCGTTGCCCTGCTTGCTGCCCTGTACGTCCCTGACCAGCCCCGCGATCGAGTCGGCCCGCAGCTCGTCGAGCGTCACGGCCGTACCGCCGAGGTCGCCCGCGAGCTGCCCCGCCAGCCCGAGCCGTACGAGGCCCGACTCGCAGTCGACGACGACGGACGCGATCCCCTCCGCGGCGAACAGCCGGGCGGCCCGCCCGGCGAGCGCCACCGGTTCCGGGCCGCCGGTCGCCCGCCCGTCGGTCACCAGGACGACCAGCGCGCGCCGGGCCGGATCCCGCAACCGCTCCACCCGCAGCACGTCGTGGGCCCGCAGCAGCCCGGCCGCGAGCGGTGTACGGCCGCCGGTGGGCAGCGACTCCAGCCGTACCGCCGCCGCGTCGACCGACGACGTGGGAGGCAGCGCCACCTCGGCCGCGGACCCCCGGAAGGTCACCAGCCCCACCTTGTCCCGCCGCTGGTAGGCGTCGAGGATCAGGGACAGCACGGCTCCCTTGACGGCGCTCATCCGCTGCCGGGCCGCCATCGACCCGGACGCGTCCACGACGAACAGCACGAGGTTCCCCTCGCGGCCCTCCCGGGTGGCCTGCCGCAGATCGTCACGGCGTACGACGAGGCCGGGCCCGGACCGTCCGCGTGCCCGCTGATGGGGCGCCGCGGCCTGGACGGTCGCGGCCAGATGCAGCTTGGTGAGCGCCCCGCGCGGTCGGCGCGCCCCGGTGGTGCGCCCGTGCTCGGTCCGGGCCCGCGAGCGCCGCCCGGCGGCCCCCTCGCCCAGCCCCGGCACGCTCAGCATCTTCGTACGGAAGGGCTCGGCGGCCCGTACGGGGGACTGCTCGCCCGCGCCGGGGGACGGCGCCCCGCCGTGCTCGGACTCGTTCGCGGGAGCCTCGCCCTGCGCGGGCACCTCCCCGGAACCGTCACCGCTGTCACTGTCGCCCCCGTCGTCGGGCCCGTCCTGCGGAGGCCGCCCGCCACCGCCACCGGGCCCGTCCGGATCCGGATCGTCATCGCCGGAGTCGCCGGAGTCGCCGGAGTCACCGGACTCACTGGGATGCCCTGAGCCGTTCTCGTCGCCCGCGAACTCCTCCAGCGTCTCGTCGAGCTTGTCCTCGTCGAGGCCGGGCGCGTCGAAGGGATTGCGCCGCCGCCGGTGCGGCAGGGCGAGGAGCGCGGCCTGCCGCACGTCCTCGGCGAGCACGTCGGTCCGCCCCGCCCACGCGGCCAGCGCCGTCGCGGTCCTGGCCATCACGATGTCGGCCCGCATACCGTCCACCTCGAACGCGGCGCAGGTCGCCGCGATCTGGCGCAGCGCGCCGTCGCCGAGCCGCACGGACGGCAGCAGCTCCCGCGCGGCCACGATCCGCGCCCGTACGTCGGACTCCTCGTCGGCCCAGCGCGTCGCGAACCCCTCCGGGTCGTCGTCGTACGCGAGCCGCCGCCGCACGACCTCCACCCGCTGGTCGGGTTCGCGCGAGGCCGCCACCTCGACGGTCAGCCCGAACCGGTCGAGCAACTGCGGCCGCAGCTCGCCCTCTTCGGGGTTCATGGTCCCGACCAGCAGGAACCGCGCGGCATGCCGTACGGAGACGCCCTCGCGCTCCACGTACGAGGCACCCATCGCCGCCGCGTCGAGCAGCAGGTCGACCAGGTGGTCGTGGAGGAGGTTGACCTCGTCCACGTACAGGAGTCCGCGGTGGGCGTCGGCCAGCAGGCCGGGCTCGAAGGCCTTCACGCCCTCCGCGAGCGCCCGTTCGATGTCGAGCGCGCCGACCAGGCGGTCCTCGGAGGCGCCGACGGGCAGTTCGACCATCCGCGCGGGACGCGGCACACCCGGGCCCACCTCGTGGGGGCCGTCCGGGCAGGCCGGATCGGGGGCGTGCGGCGCGCAGGAGAAACGGCAGCCGGGGACGACGTCCACCTGCGGCATGAGCGCCGACAGCGCGCGCACGGCCGTGGACTTGGCGGTGCCCTTCTCACCGCGGACGAGCACACCGCCCACCGCGGGGGAGACGGCGTTCAGCAGCAGGGCCAGCCGCAGGTCGTCCTGACCGACCACGGCCGTGAACGGAAACGGGGTACTCACTGGTTGTCGTCCTCCAAATAGCCCATACGGACTTCGACTTCGTGGCCCAGGCGGGCTTCGCGCACGCTCATACGGGCGCCCCCGGTGGGATGAAAGGCAGTCCGGCCGGTGCGCCGGACTCGATGAGCCGCCACAGCGCGTCCGTGTCCGCGTGTTCCTCGATCAGGTCGCCCAGCCGGTCGAGCTGCTCCTCGCGCAGCCCCTCGAACGAGGTGTCGGCGGCCGGTACGAAGCGCCGCCCCGCCGCTGCCGCCACCTCGCGCAGGAAGGCACGCCGGAAGCCGTCCGACTCCAGCGAGCCGTGCCAGTGCGTCCCCCAGACCGCGCCGACCCGGCAGCCGTCCAGGAAGGGCTCACCGCCCGTCACTTGGGCTACTCCGTGATGGATCTCGTACCCCTGGACGGGTTCGCCGAGCGCCTCGCCGACGGGCCGGGTGAGGGTCTTCTCCCGTGCGAACCGCACGCGTACGGGGAGGAGTCCGAGGCCGTCGACGGCGCCGGCCCTCGACTCGACCTCGTCCTCGATGTGTTCGCCGAGGAGCTGGAAGCCGCCGCAGATGCCCAGCACCGGGCGCCCTTCGGCGGCCCTGCGCACCAGGGCGTCCGCGAGGCCGCGCCGCCGCAGCCACTCCAGGGCCCGGACCGTGCCCCGGGTGCCGGGTACGACGACCAGGTCGGCGTCCACCAGTTCCTCGGCGCGGTCCACGAACCGTACGACGACGCCCGGTTCGGCGGCGAGGGCGTCCAGGTCCGTGAAGTTGGACATCAGCGGGACCGCGCAGACGGCGACGCGCAGGATGTCCTCGCCGACGGGGGAGGAGACCTCGGACTCGCGCACCGCCCCCCGCAGGGACACCCTGAGCCCGTCCTCCTCGTCGATGCCGAGCCCGTGCCGGAAGGGCAGAATGCCGTAGGTGTGCCGCCCGGTGAGCCCGCGCAGCATGTCGACGCCGGGTTCGAGCAGCGAGACGTCCCCGCGGAACTTGTTGACGAGGAACCCGGCGACCAGCTCCTGGTCCTCGCGCGACAGCAGCGCCACCGTCCCGAAGAACGAGGCGAAGACCCCGCCGCGGTCGATGTCCCCGACCACGAGCACGGGCAGCCGGGCGTTGCGCGCGATCCCCATGTTCACGATGTCGGTGCGCCGCAGATTGATCTCGGCGGGACTGCCCGCCCCCTCACAGATCACCGCGTCATACGTGCCCCGCAACTCGGCCAGGCAGTCCAGCACGGTGCCGAGCAACGCCTCCTGGCGACCGCCGTGGTAGCCGCGCGCGCTCAGCTCGCCCACGGGCCTGCCCATCAGGACGACCTGGCTGCTGCGGTCGCCACCCGGCTTGAGCAGGACGGGGTTCATGAGCACGGAGGGCTCCACGCGGGCGGCCTGCGCCTGCATGGCCTGCGCGCGCCCGATCTCGGCGCCCTCGCGTGTGACGAACGAGTTCAAGGACATGTTCTGGGCCTTGAAGGGCGCCACCTTCACACCCCGGCGCACCAGCCACCGGCAGATCCCGGCGGTCACGACGCTCTTGCCCGCGTCGGAGGTCGTCCCGGCGACGAGCAGCCCGCCGCCCGTTCTCCCGCCCGTTCCCGCGTTCATGCCGTACGCCCCTTCGCCTTCGACAGCACTGACGTGGCGAGCAGCCGCCCGGCGGCACTCGCGCCCATCGCGAGCAGGCTCACGCGGCGCGAGAGCCGCACGGCCCGCTCGATGTCCCCGACCCGCACGGCCCGCCCCGGACCATTGAGCACGGGCCGGTGCTCCACCCGTCCCGCGTACGAGAGCGTCCCGCCGAGCCGTACCCCGAGCGCGCCCGCGAACGAGGCCTCCACGGGCCCGGCGTTGGGACTCGGATGCCTGGCGGCGTCGGCGCGCCAGGCGGTGGCGGCCCCGCGTGGATCACCCCCCGCGACGGCGGCGAGGGCGGCGGTCAGCCGGGCGCCGGGCCACCCCACCACGTCGTCGAGCCGTGCGGAGGCCCACCCGTACCGCCGGTGTCGGGCCGACTTGTGCCCCACCATGGCGTCCAGCGTGTTGACGGCCCGGAACCCCACCAGCCCGGGCACGCCCGCGACCGCGCCCCACACCAGGGCGCCCACCACGGCGTCGGAGGTGTTCTCGGCGACCGACTCGACCACCGCGCGGGCGATCCCGTCGGCGTCCAGCGCCTGCGGGTCGCGCCCGCACAGATGCGGCAGCCGCTCCCGGGCCACCTCGATGTCCCCGGCGGCCAGCGCCCCGCCGACGGCCCGCGCCTCACGGCCGAGCGAGGTCCCGCCGACGACGGCCCAGGTGGTGGCCGCGGTCAGAACGGCGGAGGCGACGGGGGAGGAGCGCAGGGAACGCTCGGCGGCCACGGCGAGGCAGACGGCGCCGCCCGCGCACACGGCGGTGTGCAGTGCGCCCCAGCCCCGGTGGTCGTGCCACAGGGCCCGCTCGACGGCTCCCGCGGCCCGCCCGAACGCGGCGACCGGATGCCCCCGGCGTGGATCGCCGAGCAGCAGGTCGGCGAGGAGGCCGGCGGCGGCGCCGGACGCGAAGACGCGATCGGCACGCATCGGTTCAGCCCGCCGTCGCGTGCGGCGGAACTGCCCTGCCGGGCACCCTCGTACCGGGCCCGGGCACACTGGTCCACAACAGACGGCCGCGCATGGCGATATGTCCTCACTCAGGGTGTCCACGCCCTGGTTCGACGAGACCGACGGCGAGAGTTCCTGGCTCCCGGGGGGATCGATTCCCCGGTGACAGTGGCGGGACCGCGCCGGATTCGCACCGGCTTCCTCTTCTGCCGACGTACATGGCCCCGGCAGTCCACCACGGTCCGAGAACAACCGTCAACTTGCCGTTGACCTGCGGCGGGAGAGTGTGCTGAGCCCCACACACGGACACGAGCAGGCCCCGCCGACCAGGTGGTCGACGGGGCGGTCCCGTTCGGAACGGACGTGCTGCGAGGGTCAGGCGACGATCAGATAGATCCCGTACGCCACGGCCGCCGCGCAGGCGGCGAAGCAGGCGTACGCGCCGGTGACCGCGAGGGGAGCGGAACCCCCCTCCGCGGCGGCCGACTCGCGCTTGGTGAGGCCGACGATGCCGAGGGTGAAGAGGCCCACGAGGGCGACGGTGGCGATGAGGCTGACTCCGAACACGGAGCCGAGGGCTGCCCAGTCGATCTTCATGAGGTTCGTTCCTTACACCGTGGCCGGACGGACGGGCTCGACGTCCGGGCCCGGGATGGTGGTCTTGAGGTCGTCGGCCGCGGCGACCGGACCGGCGGGAGGCGGGGTGACGGCGGCGATCGCGGTGGTCACGACGCCCGCGGGCTCGTGGTCGTCGTTGACGTTGTCGACGGTGACGGGCTGGCGGCGGGAGAGCGTCCAGATGACCGCGGAGCCCGCGATCAGCAGCGCGCCGGTGAGGACGATGCCCCAGGTGCCCTGCTTGGTCAGGAACTCGGCGCCCGCGCCGACCAGACCGGCGGCGGGGAGCGTGAGGCCCCAGGCGACGAACATGCGGGTCGCGGTCGACCAGCGGACGACACCGCCCTTGCGGCCCAGGCCCGAACCCATCACGGCGCCGGAGCAGGACTGGGTCGTCGAGAGGGAGAAGCCGAGGTGCGAGGAGGCCAGGATGACCGTCGCGGCGCTGGTCTGGGCGGCGAAGCCCTGCGGCGGCGCGAGGTCGGTGAGGCCCTTGCCCATGGTGCGGATGATGCGCCAGCCGCCCAGGTAGGTGCCGAGCGCGATGGCTATACCGGCCGAGACGATGACCCACAGGGGAGGGTTCGAGCCGGGCGCGAGCACCCCGCCGGTGACCAGGGCCAGGGTGATGATGCCCATGGTCTTCTGCGCGTCGTTCGTGCCGTGGGCCAGCGAGACCAGGCCCGCGGAGGTGATCTGACCCGCGCGGTAGCCCTTGGAGGTCGCCTTCTCACCGGCTCCGCGGCTGATCCGGTAGGTCAGCCGGGTGGCGAGCATCGCGGCGAGTCCGGCCACCACGGGTGCGGCGATCGCCGGCAGGAGGACCTTGGTGATCACGGTCGAGCCGTTCACCGAGGACCAGCCCGCCGACATCACCGCGGCGCCGATGAGGCCGCCGAAGAGCGCGTGGGACGAACTGGAGGGCAGACCCAGGAGCCAGGTCAGCAGATTCCACAGAATGGCGCCGACGAGCGCCGCGAAGATCACTTCTGTGCGGATGCCCTCTTCGTTGATGAGGCCGCCGGAGATCGTCTTGGCGACCTCCACGGAGAGGAAGGCACCGACGAGGTTCAGTACGGCGGACATGGCCACCGCCGTCTTGGGCTTCAGCGCGCCGGTCGAGATGGTGGTCGCCATCGCGTTGGCAGTGTCGTGGAAACCGTTCGTGAAATCGAACACGAGAGCGGTCACGATCACGATTCCGAGGAGGAGCGTGATGTGTTCCATTTACCCAGGCTTCTGTTGGACGACAGTGGCATGGGGAACGTAAGCAACCTGGATGAACGGAAGATGAACTGAGTCGGGCGGTGGGGTGACCCGATGGAGGTGTCGGCATTCCGCTTGTGTCGAAAGGGCGGCAAAGAGCGTGCGGCGGCGCCGAACGGTGTCGAACGGAAGCGGAATCCCTGGTTCCGCCACCCCGGCTCACCCCTTCGCGAGAGCCTTCAGCTGTGACAGCGAACCGTTGAAGAGATTCTGGTCACCCGGCAGGCTGCCCTTGTTGTCGTACTGCCAGAACGTCCAGTACTTCCAGCCCGAGGGCAGCGGCCCCGCGCTCGCGCTGTAGCGGGCCAGCCACAGCGGATGGTTCGCGGCGAAGGCGGCGCTGTTGCCCGTGCACGTCTTCCACCACGTGTAGGTCGTGTAGATCACGGGACGGCGGCCGGTCTGCCGCCGCACCTCGTCGCTGAAGGCCCTGATCCAGCCGACCATCCCGTTCTTGCTCAGCCCGTAGCACTTCTTCTTCTTGTCGTAGGGGTTGTACTCGATGTCCAACGCGGGCGGCAGCGTCCGGCCGTCCGCCCGCCAGGCGCCGCCGTTGCGTACGAAGTAGGCGGCCTGCTCGGTGCCCGACGACCTGTTCGGCAGCGCGAAGTGGTACGCGCCGCGGATGATGCTCGCGTCGTGCGCGCCGTCGTACTGCTGGGCGAAGTACGGGTTGCGGTACGTGGTCGACTCGGTGGCCTTCACGTAGACGAACGCGGCGCCCCCGCTCTTCGCGCTCGACCAGTTCACGTTCTTCTGGTGCGAGGACACGTCGTGCCCCTTGGGCTTGCCGGCGGCCGTGGCCGGCACGTCGGCGAATGCGGTGCCGCCGAGCGCCAGCGCCGCCACGGAGGCGGCGACGAGACGGACGCGCTGACGGGACGATGTGCGATCACTGACCATGTCTCCCCCGGATTAGTACCTGTATATGACCTTTCGGACGTGCGGGTTCCGTCCTTCAGTGCTCTCGCCCGAACGGAGCAGGGCCCGAGCGGCTGGCAGGATCACGGCATGGCTGAGCAGCGGCGGGACGCAGGGGACGGACGAGGCGCGGGGGAGCGGGGCGCGGGCCGGCCCGAGGAGGCGGAGGCGGAGACACTGGAGCGGGCGTGGGGCGACCTGGTGGCCACGGCCCGCCGGACGGTGTCCGACGGACTCGTCGTCGGCACCTCGGGCAACGTGTCCGTGCGCGTGGGCGACACCGTCCTGGTCACCCCGACCGGGGTGCCGTACGACCGGCTGCGGCCCGAGGACGTCTGCGGCGTCTCCCTGGACGGCCGGCGCGTGCTCGGTTCACTCGTTCCGACCAGCGAACTGCCCATGCATCTCGCCGTCTACCGAGCCACGGACGCGCGTGCCGTCGTCCACACCCACGCCGTGCACGCCACGGCCGTCTCGACCCTCGTCACCGAGCTGCCCCTCGTCCACTACATGTCCGCGGCCCTCGGCGGGCCCGTCCGGGTCGCGCCCTACGCCACCTACGGCACGGCGGAGTTGGCCGAGAACACGCTCCGGGCCCTGCGGGACCGCACGGCCTGCCTCCTGCAGAACCACGGCACCCTCGCCCACGGCGCCACCCTCGACCAGGCCTACGACCGCACCGCCCAGCTCGAATGGATGTGCCGCGTGTGGCTCACCGCGTCGTCCGTCCCGGGCCTCACCCCCACCCTGCTGACCGAGGACCAGGTGACACGGGCGGGCGAACGCCTGAAGGGATACGGCCAGCCGTGACGCGCCTGCCCCCGCGGGCCCGTCTGTCCTCGCTGACAGGCCTGCCCCCGCCGGTCCGTCTGTCCTCACCGACCCGCCTGTCCTCACCGACCCGGGGGTCACCCGTGTCGCCCGTCCACTGGCCGACGGCGGGCTCGATCAGGAGACTGGACGGGTGCGCACAGTGAAACCGACGACCGCAGCCCTCACCACCGCCCTCGCCGTGGCCGTGGCCGGCGCGGCCGGTGTCGCCGCCGGCCGCTTCGCCGGCGACGCCGCCCTGAAGGCGGCGCCGGGCCGGCCGCTGCCCACCGAACCCCGGCTCACCGTGCACGCCACGGCCGCGGGCCAGATCACCCTGACCCGCGCCCTCGCCTCCCGGCGCCCCGGCGTGTACGGCCTCGTCGGCCACGGCAGCCACGCCGTCGTCGGCCCGCTCCTGGCCGGGGCCGCGCACACCGCCGACACGGTGGTACGGCGCCTGGAGCGCGTCACCCACGGCACGCTGCAACCCGGCGACAAGGTGTGGTTCACGCCCGGCGTGCACGTCGGCGACCCGGGCACCGCCCTCGGCCTCCCCTTCACCGACGTGGACATCCAGGGCGAACTGGGCAGCCTGCCCGCCTGGTTCGTGCCCGCCGCCCGTGACACCTGGGTGATCACCGTGCACGGCCTCGGCGCCACCCGCGAACACCCCATGAACCTCTTGGAGTTCCTGCACCACCAGCAGTTCCCCGTCCTCGGCCTCGCCTACCGCGGGGACGCCGGGGCGCCGCGGTCCCCGGACGGCCTGAACCATTTCGGCGAGACCGAGTGGCACGATCTGGACGCCGCCATCCGCTTCGCCGTGCGCCACGGCGCCGAACGGGTCGTGCTGTACGGCTGGTCGACCGGCGCCACCATGGCGCTGCGCGCCGCCGGGCACTCCGGCCTGCGCGAGCGGATCTCCGGACTCGTCCTGGACTCGCCGGTCCTGAGCTGGGAGACCACCCTGCGCGCCCTCGCCAGGGCCCGCCGCACCCCGGGCGCCCTGCTGCCGCTGGCCGTCCGCGCCGCACAGGGCCGCACGGGCCTGGGCCGCGACCGCGTCGAGGGCGCCGCCGACCCGGTACGTCTCAAGGTGCCCACCCTCCTCCTGCACGGCCCCGACGACACCGTCGCCCCCTGGGGACTCTCCCGCCGCCTCGCGGACCACCGCCCCGACCTCGTCACCCTCCACACGGTCCACGACGCCCCGCACGGCGCCATGTGGAACGCCGACCCGGCCGGTTACGAAGAGGCCCTCCGCCGCTTTCTCACCCCACTGATGTGACCGCCTCCCCGCCCCGGCCGCGAAGCTTCCGTTTAACCGTGTACCAGTGGCCGAAATCCTCCCGGAGCCCCTGCCGGGGCCGGTGAGCGGACCGCCGCTGTGGCCTCCTGTGGCATTCCGTTTGGGTTTTCGGACCGTCAACCGGAAGACTGCCCCCGTGACGTCCCGTATCCCGCGCGACTCCAGGCTCCGACTCGTCCGCCCGCGAACCCTGGCCGCCGCCCCCCGAGCGATGACCCAGAGGCCCGCCCGCCGACCTGCCCCCCGCCCACCGGAGGGCACACCGGCACCGGCGGAACTGGCCCGTATGGCGCGCGCCGTGCTCGCCGGCGCGGCCCGGGTCGCCCGCTGGGCCGACGCCACGCTGGGCCCCGCCCCCGGGCCCCGCCGGGAGCGTGACAGCGCGGCCCCCGGCAGCGGTTCCACGGAGAACGGCGACTCCGGAGGGGAGAGCGGCCCCGGGGCGAAAGGCACACTCTCCGACGCGATCGCCCAACAGGCCGCCACCGATCTGTCCCTGACCCCGGATCAAGTACGGGCGGACTGGGACATCGCACGGCTCGCCGGCCTCATCGAGGTGCACGGCGACACCGCGCGCCCCGGCTGGCGCCTGCGTGCCTGGAACCGCGACGACAGCGCCGTACTGCGCGGCTGGGTCGCCTTCTTCGACGCCTGGTCGATCGCGCATCCCGGCCCCGACGGACAGGAGCCCTCCGCCGTCGCCGAGGTCGTCTCGGCGATGCCGCAGGTGCTCTCCTTCCTCCAGCTGTCCGCCGGCCCCGTCCCCGTCCCGCAGCTCCTCGACCTGCTGGAGCAGCGCGTCACGGAACTGCGCACCGAGCGCTGCGAGATCCCCTACGGACCGCAGCCCGGCCCCGTCGACAGCTCGGAGAGCCCGGCCGAGGACTCCGCGCCCGAGGACACCGCGCTCGCCCCCCTCCTCGACTGGGCGCTGCACGCCCTCGCCGCCGTCGGCGCGCTCACCTGCGCCGACGGCCAGGCCACGCTCACCCCGCTCGGCAGCTGGGCCGTGTGGGTCAAGCTGGAGCAGATCTGCGTGGCCGCGCAGAGCCCCGCCGGGAACATCGAGCAGGGCGCCGAGGACATGCTCCGCGGCTGCGCCCAGCTCAGACCCAACGCGGCCCGCGCCGAGTACCGCGCCTGGCTCGCCGCCCGCCCCGTCGGCAGCGCCGTCACCGAACTCCTCGCCGCCGCCCGCGGGGAGGACGCCCTCTCGCGCGGACTGGCCTTCGAGGCCCTGCGCGTGGTCGGCGCTCCCGCCGAGCCGGAGGTCCGCGCGGTGGCCGACGAGACGCCCCTGCGTCCGTACGCCCTGCTGTGGCTCGCCGAGCACGACGGGCACGACCCCGAGGACGCCCACCTGGTGCTCACCCGCGAGGAGGCCACCTGGCTGTGGGTCGACACCGCCGCGGCCGTCGCCGACCACGGCGAGGCCCCGCTCCTCGTACGGCACCTGGAGTCCGCGGTGCAGCCGACCGTCCCCGCGCTCCTCGACGAGGTGCGCGCGGTCGGCCACCCCCGCACCGTGCAGGTCCTGGTCGCGCTCGCCGCCGCCCACCCCGACCCGGCCCTCGCCAAGGCAGTGCGCCGCGCCGCCTTCCAGGTCCACCGAGGGGGCTGAACCGTCCGGGGCGGACGCGGACGCCGATGGGACTCCGGCCCCGGTGGGACTCGGACGCCGATGGGATTCGGGCCCCGGCAGGGCTCAGACCCTGGTCTCCGGGGCGTACGTGCCGAAGCTCCAGATGTTGCCCTCGACGTCCCTGGCCATGTAGTCCCGTGAGCCGTAGTCCTGGTCCGTCGGGGGCATCAGGATCTCCGCCCCGTGGTCCACGGCCCGCTGGTGGTGCGCGTCCACGTCGTCCACGACGACGTACACCCCGGTGGGGCCCGCGCTCTTCATGGCTTCGTCGAAGCGGCTGCCGGTGCCCCTGGAGCCCAGCATCACCGCGCCGTTGCCCTGCACCAGTTCGGCGTGCACGACCTTGCCCTCCTCGTCCTCGTACACCGACGCCTCCGTGAAGCCGAAAGCCTCCGTGAGCTGCCTGATCGCGGATTTCGCGTCCGCGTACAGCAGCGTCGGGCAGACGCTCGGGCGCCCGCCGTCCGTACCGGCCATGCCGATCACTCCCTCCGGTCCCCGCTGTCCTGTCCCACCGCTGGGACAGCACATGACTGTGACCTGCCCCACAGTCTGGCACCCGGCACTGACAACGCCCCGCGAACGGCCGTGAACGTCCGCGAACGCCGGACACCCCCCCGGGCGCACGCCCCGCGAACGCTCAGCGGAAGGTGTCGCAGCGGGCCATCTGTCCGGTGCGGTAGCCCTGGCGGAACCACTGCTGCCGCTGAGCGGCCGACCCGTGCGTCCAGGACTCCGGCGTCACCCGGCCCTGGAACCGCTCCTGGATCCGGTCGTCGCCCACGGCCGCCGCCGCGTCCATTCCGTCCCGGATGTCGGCCTCGGTGAGGCTGGTGACCAGCGGCCTGCCCGTCGACTCGTCCTTCGTGGTCGTCGCGTGGTGCGCCCACACGCCCGCGTAGCAGTCGGCCTGCAGCTCGACCCGGACCGCGTTGCTGTTCGCGCCGGTCCGCCCGTCCTGGGAGCGGTCCAGGGTCCCCGTCAGGTCCTGCACGTGGTGCCCGTACTCGTGCGCCACCACGTACGCCTGCGCGAACGGTCCGCCGCCCGCGCCGAACTTGGTCCGCAGCTCGTCGAAGAACCCCAGGTCCAGATAGACCTTCCGGTCGCCCGGGCAGTAGAAGGGCCCGACCGCCGAGGTCGCCGTTCCGCAGGCGGTGCCGACCCTCTCACTGAAGAAGACGGTCGGCGAGCGCGTGTACGTACCGCCGCGGCGCTCGAACTCCTGCGCCCAGAAGTCCTGGACGCTGTTGACCACCGCCACGACGCGGCAGTCCTCCTCGGTGTTCGCGTCCCGTCCGCTGCGGCACGTCTGCTGGACCTGGGCCAGGGACGAGGCTCCCGCCCGGGGCTCCTCGTCCCCGGAGGAGAGGCCCAGCTGGTCGGGCCCGACACCGAAGAAGAGCCCCAGCAGGAGGGCGATCAGACCGGCGACGCCACCGCCCACCGTGGCCCTGCCGCCGGGGATCCGACTGCCGCGCACATCCTGGACCTCGGAGGTGTCGAGACCGGTGTCGTCGTCGAACTGCATGGGCGCTCCACCCTCCGCGGACGGGACCTGCGGGGCCGCCGCTCCGGTGCGGCGTCGCCCCTGGCGCCATCCTCGCCCGCGTCCCGCAGCGCGGCGCCGGACGACGGGCCGAACGGGGGACCAGCGGGGGGACCGGCGGGGGACTGACGAGGAAAGGCCGCGGCCCGCCGCGGGGCAATGAGCGTCACACCCCCGAACACCCGCGCACAGAAAAAGTGGTTGCATCGCCCCGTTAGACTTGGCCCATGGCCATTCTCCTCGCGCATTAGACGGCGTGAACGCCTTCAGCCGCCCGCCCCGTCAACAACCCTGCCCAGGAGTCTGTCCGTGATTTCCGCTTCCGGTATCGAACTGCGTGCCGGCGCCCGCATGCTCATCGAGTCCGCCACCTTCCGCATCACCAAGGGCGACCGCATCGGCCTGGTCGGCCGCAACGGCGCCGGCAAGACCACGCTCACCAAGGTCCTCGCAGGTGAGGGCACCCCCGCCGCGGGCACCGTCGCCCGCTCCGGCGAGGTCGGCTATCTTCCGCAGGACCCGCGCACCGGCGACCTCGACATGCTGGCCGGCGACCGCGTGCTCTCCGCGCGCGGCCTGGACACCCTGATCCGCAAGATGCGCGAGAACGAACAGCGCATCGCGAACGGCTCGGGCGCCACCCGCGAGAAGGCGATGCGGCAGTACGAGCGCCAGGAGACGGAGTTCCTCACCAAGGGCGGATACGCCGCCGAGGCCGAGGCCGCCACCATCGCCGCCGCGCTCAACCTCCCCGACCGGGTGCTCGGCCAGCCCCTCCATACGCTCTCCGGCGGTCAGCGCCGCCGTATCGAGCTGGCCCGCATCCTGTTCTCGGACGCGGACACCCTGCTCCTCGACGAGCCCACCAACCACCTCGACGCCGACTCCATCGTCTGGCTGCGCGACTACCTGAAGACGTACCGCGGCGGCTTCATCGTGATCTCCCACGACGTCGACCTGGTCGAGACGGTCGTCAACAAGGTGTTCTACCTGGACGCCAACCGCGCCCAGATCGACGTCTACAACATGGGCTGGAAGCTCTACCAGCAGCAGCGCGAGGCCGACGAGAAGCGCCGCAAGCGCGAGCGGCAGAACGCCGAGAAGAAGGCCAGCGCGCTGCACTCGCAGGCCGACAAGATGCGCGCCAAGGCCACCAAGACCGTCGCCGCGCAGAACATGGCCAAGCGGGCCGACAAGCTCCTCGCGGGCCTGGAGGCCGAGCGGAAGTCCGACAAGGTCGCCAAGCTGCGCTTCCCCGACCCGTCCCCCTGCGGCAAGACCCCGCTGATGGCCGAGGGCCTGTCCAAGTCGTACGGCTCCCTGGAGATCTTCACGGACGTCGACCTGGCCATCGACAAGGGCTCGCGGGTCGTCATCCTCGGGCTGAACGGCGCCGGCAAGACGACCCTGCTCCGCCTCCTCGGCGGTGCGGAGAAGCCCGACACCGGCCAGGTCATCGAGGGCCACGGCCTCAAGCTCGGCTACTACGCGCAGGAGCACGAGACCCTCGACCCGCAGCGCACGGTCCTGGAGAACATGCGCTCCGCGGCCCCCGACCTCGACCTCGTCCAGGTCCGCAAGACGCTCGGCTCGTTCCTGTTCTCCGGGGACGACGTCGACAAGCCGGCCTCGGTCCTCTCCGGCGGTGAGAAGACCCGTCTCGCGCTCGCCACCCTGGTGGTCTCGTCCGCGAACGTCCTGCTCCTCGACGAGCCGACGAACAACCTCGACCCGGCCAGCCGCGAGGAGATCCTCGGCGCGCTGCGCACCTACAAGGGCGCCGTCGTCCTCGTCACCCACGACGAGGGAGCCGTCCAGGCGCTCCAGCCCGAGCGGATCATCCTGCTGCCCGACGGCGTCGAGGACCTGTGGGGCGCCGACTACGCGGACCTGGTGGCCCTCGCCTGAGCGGTCCGAGATATTTGATCGTTTGACTGATCCCGCCCCGACCCCTCGCTCACTCCCCACTGATCCACTCGCTGATCCACTTCGTATGGATCATTCGGCCGATCCGTGATCCATCATCTGAGTGAGATCTCCTCGTACCGAGGTGTGTCCTACACGCATTTCCCGGCCGGGCCCCTCGTTCTCGAAGGCCCGGCCGTGGTGCGTCGCTGACCTGGACCTTCGTCCGCGAACTCGTTCGGCGGCGCGCGCGGGAAGCGGATGGAATGCGGGATTCCGCTCATGGTGACGGGCTTTCACGGCGCAAGCTCGTCCCACCGACCTTGCCGAATGGGTGGCCAGGACGCTCATGAGGGGTGATCATGAGAAGTCCAGAGCGCACTTCCGCTGAGGAGGCACGGGTGGCCGAGACTCTGAAGAAGGGCAGCCGGGTAACCGGCGCCGCGCGCGACAAGCTCGCGGCAGACCTGAAGAAGAAGTACGACTCCGGTGCGAGCATTCGGGCACTGGCCGAGGAGACCGGCCGCTCGTATGGCTTCGTGCACCGGATGCTCAGTGAGTCGGGCGTCACGCTGCGTGGGCGTGGCGGAGCGACGCGAGGCAAGAAGTCCGCGTCGGCCTGACGCCGGACGGCTCCTCGTTCTCCGATGGTGACCACCCGGTCGGTTCCTTGACCGCCCGGGTGGTTACTGTGCAGTCACTTAAGGGTGTGCCCGCACGGCATCCCCGCTGACCGCACTCATCGGAGGCGCCCTCATGGCTTCGTTCGACTCGCTGCTCGACAAGGACGGCGTACGGCTCACCGTCGACGACGCGATCGCCACGGTGACGCTGACCAACCCGGCCAAGCGCAACGCGCAGAGCCCCGCCCTGTGGCGGGCGCTGGCCGAGGCCGGTCGGCTGCTGCCGGGCACCGTCCGGGTCGTCGTGCTGCGCGCCGAAGGCAAGTCCTTCTCCGCGGGGCTCGACCGGCGTGCGTTCACGCCCGAGGGCTTCGACGGCGAGCCGTCCTTCATCGATCTCGCACGCGGTTCCGACGCCGAACTCGACGCGGCCATCGCCGAGTACCAGGAGGGTTTCACCTGGTGGCGGCGGAGCGACATCGTGTCCGTCGCCGCCGTTCAGGGGCACGCCATCGGCGCGGGCTTCCAGCTCGCGCTCGCCTGTGACCTGCGCGTCGTCGCCGACGACGTGCAGTTCGCCATGCGCGAGACCGGCCTGGGCCTCGTCCCCGACCTCACGGGTACGCATCCGCTGGTGGGGCTCGTCGGCTACGCCCGCGCGCTGGAGATCTGTGCGACCGGACGGTTCGTGCACGCGGAGGAGGCGCAGCGGGCCGGGCTCGCCAACATCGCCGTGCCCGCCGACCAGTTCGACGCCACGGTGACTGAACTGGCCGCCGCGCTGCTGGCCGCGCCCCGGGACGCCCTGATCGAGACGAAGGCCCTGCTCCAGGGCGCGGCGGGTCGTACGTACGAGGAACAGCGGGCCGCTGAGCGGGGGGCTCAGGCGCGGCGGTTGAGGGACCTCGCGGGGCTCTCCGACTGAGGGACCGGCTGTTCGGCGGGGCGGGTGAGCGGGGGATGCGGGGCCGGTCAGCCGACCGAGGTCACCGGGGACACCGCCGTCACCGCCGTCACCAGGACCGCTGTCGTCGGACGGTCCGGGAGCGATGCGGTGACGGCCGCGCGGACCGCTCCGGCCACGTCCAGCGTGCGCTCGGTGTCGTCCACCGCGACCTCCACCCGGACGTGGCGGCCGGGCAGAGCCGTCCCGCCATGGGGCTCGGTGACGGTGATGTGTGCCTTGCTCGTCAGGACTGTCACCCCCGGGACGGCGAGCGCGGCGGTGGCCACACGGAACTCGTCCGTGCCCGGCGAGGGGCGTGCTCCGGCGGTGCGGGCGGCATCCGAGTCGGCCGGTTCCGACGGGCCCTCGCCCTCCTCCAGCAGGCCCGTCACCCGTAGGTCCACCTCCGTGACCTCAAGGCCCAGCGAATCCGTCGCCGTCGCGGTGAGGGTCGCGCGCAGGCGTGCCGCGGCCGTCGGCAGGGGCTCGGCCGGCGAGGCCGCGAACTCCGCGTCGACACGCAGCGGCCCCGGAGGCAGCGCGCTCGGCGGCGGGGGCACGGCCGGCTCGGACGCGCCGCCCGGGTCGGCGAGGCCGAGGCGCAGGGAGCCCAGGCGCACACCCCGCACGGGGCGTACCGCCCGGCGCAGTACGGCGACGGCCGCCGCCTCCGTGATCCACGCGCCGTCACCCGGGCCGCCCAACGGCAGCAGTCTGCCCAGGCCGAGCTGTTCCCTTACCGCTTGCGTCCATCGGTCCGCCGTCATCCCTCCAGCCTGCCGTATCCCTGGCGCGCGACCGGGCAACCCGTCCTAATGTGGGCGATGAGGCCCACCGAAAGGGGATGCACCGCGATGAGCGACACGACCCAGCGCAATCGGCCGGACGGCCCGGAGACGGAACAGCCGGACCAGCAGCAGATGAGGAAGGCCGCGGTGCCCAAGCGCGGCGGCGGAGATCCGTCGACCCGGGGGCGTACCACCATCGCCGACGGCGTCGTCGAGAAGATCGCCGGACTCGCCGCCCGCGACGTCCTCGGCGTGCACGCCATGGGCAGCGGCATCTCGCGGACCTTCGGCGCCGTACGCGACCGGGTGCCCGGCGGCAGCGCGAAGTCCGTTACGCGCGGGGTGAAGGCCGAGGTCGGTGAGGTGCAGACCGCGCTCGACCTGGAGATCGTCGTCGACTACGGCGTGTCCATCGCCGACGTCGCCCGGGACGTACGCGAGAACGTCATCGCGGCCGTCGAGCGGATGACGGGCCTTGAAGTCGTCGAGGTCAACATCGCGGTCAGCGACGTCAAGCTGCCGGAGGAAGAGGACGAGGAACCGGAGAACAGGCTCCAGTGACCGACCTGTCGAGGCTGAGACCGAGGAGCGCACCATGAGCATGGCCGTGATCGGCATGATCGCCGGAATGGCGCTGGGATTCGCCGGGTACTTCGGCGGGTTCGGCGCGTTCCTCCTGGTGGCCGCGCTGGGCGCCATCGGCTTCGTCGTGGGGCGCTTCCTGGAGGGCGACCTGGACCCCGGTGACTTCTTCCGGTCCCGCGGCAGCCGCGACGACCGCCGGCGGTGACGCGCGTGTTTGAAGCCGTCGCGCCGGGCGAACGGGGCGCCACGAAGATCGCCGACCGGGTCGTCGCGAAGATCGCCGCGCAGGCGGCCCGTGAGGCGCTCGACGCGCTGCCCTCCGGCGCGGCGCCCCCGCACGCCGCGGTCGTCGTCCACCGGGACGTCGCCCGCGTCAGTGTCAGCCTCGAACTCGGCTATCCCTGCGACATCGGCGGCCGGTGCGGTGCCGTGCGTCGTCGAGTCGCCCAGCGGGTAGAGGCGTTGGCGGGAATGAAAGTTCCCGAGGTCGCCGTCCAGGTGGAGCGACTGCACTCCGCGCAGACGCGCGGCGCGGCACAGGGGAGGACGCAATGAGCGAGCCCCAGGGCTCCGAGAGCACCCGACAGCTGCCCGTCATCGAGAAGACCGCCGAGAACGAACTGGGCCAGGCCACCTCCGCCGCCGACTACACACCCCTGCCGACCCTCGACGACACCGAGGGCGGCAACGGCCGGTTCTGGTCGCCCCGCCGCATCCCCGCGGGCGTCCTCGCGCTGCTGGTCCTGGCCGCCGCGGGGCTCCTGCTGTACGACGTCGTCGCCGTCCGCGCCGACCGGCCCGCCATGCACTGGCGCAGGTCCCTCGCCCGTGAACTCGCCGAACGGCCCCTGGACGACACCTGGGTGCTCGTCGGCGCCGGAGTCGCGACGGCCCTGGGCCTGTGGCTGCTCGTCCTCGCCACGACCCCCGGACTGCGCGACATCCTGACGATGCGGCGCGCCCACCCCGACGTACGGGCCGGCCTGCACCGGAACGCCGCCGCGACGGTGCTGCGCGACCGCGCCATGGAGGTGTCCGGCGTGCGGTCGGTCCGGGTCCGGATGGGGCGGCGCAAGGCGGACGTCCGCGCGGTCGCGCACTTCCGCGAACTCGACGACGTACGCGCCGACCTGGACGCCACGCTCGCCGACGGCGTCAGGGGGCTCGGTCTCGTCCGGCGGCCCGCGCTGTCGGTGCGGGTCGCCCGGCCGGGCCGGAAGGGGTGAACGGCATGCTGAAGATCGTGAACCGGATCCTGCTGGGCCTCGCGGGGCTGCTCCTGGTTGTGCTCGGCGGCTCCGTGCTCGCGGTGGGCCTCGGGGTGAACCCGCCCCTGTGGTGGATCCACGACGGGCGGCACGACGTGCTGCTGAGCGACGCCGACCGGGAGCGGTGGCGGGCCGACGGCTGGTCGTGGCCCGCCGTCATCGCCGCCCTGACGGTGGCCGTGCTGCTCGCCCTGTGGTGGCTGACGGCGGTGCTGCGCCGGCGCCGCCTCGCCGAGGTGCTGGTCGACACCGGCGACGGCGAGGGCGCGCTGCTGCGGGGCCGGGCCCTGGAGGGCGTACTGGCCGCCGAGGCGAGTGCGCTGGCCGGGGTACGGGGTGCGCGGGCGTCGCTCGTCGGCCGGCGCGGTGCCCCCGAGGCGCGGGTCCGCCTGCTCCTGGAGCCGCACGCCGACCCCGCCGAAACCCTGACCCGCCTGATGACGGAGTCCGTGGCCCACGCCAGAGACTCGGCCGGCCTCACGACCCTCCCCACAGAAACACACCTACGCGCAGCAAAACACGCCCCAGAACGAGTCAACTGACACGTCAAGGGGGCGCGCGGAACGGCGCATTCTTCTGCCTTTTCCCTTCAGGGGCGCGGGGAACGGCGCAAAAGCCTCACCGGCCCGCACCCGCCCCGCCCCCCGCTGCCGCAGGCACACCCCGGGATCAGAACCCGTTCCGCGCCCCGCCGTCCACCGGCACCATGACCCCCGTCAGATAGGACGCCGCGGGCGACAACAGAAACGCGGCAGTCCGCCCGAACTCCTCCGGCCTCCCGTACCGCCGCAACGGAATCCGCGCCTCGTTGGCCGCCCGAGTGGCCTCGGGATCGGCCGAGTACGAGTCCAGCTCCCGCACGCGATCCGTGTCGATCCGCGCCGGCAGCACCCCCACCACCCGGATCCCGCGCGGACCCAGCTCGTCGGCGAGGGATTTGGCGAACCCGGCGAGCCCGGGCCGCAGCCCGTTGGAGATGGTCAGCCCCGCGATCGGCTCGTGCACCGACCCGGACAGCACGAACCCGATCACCCCACCCTCGCCCAGCTCGGCGGCAGCCGCCCGCGCCAGCCGGACCGCCCCGAGGAAGACGGACTCGAACGCCGCCTGCCACTGCTCGTCCGTGGTGTCGGCGACGAAGCCGGGCGGAGGCCCGCCGACGCTGATCAGGATGCCGTCGAAGCCGCCGAACCGCTCACGGGCGGCCGCGATCAGGCGGGCCGGCGCCGACGGGTCGGCGTTGTCCACGGCCACCCCGTGGGCGTTCGGGCCGAGCGCAGCCGCCGCCTCGGCCACCGTCTTCTCGTCGCGCCCGCTGACGATCACCTTCGCGCCGTCGCCGACGAGTTCACGCGCGGAGGCGTGCCCCAGGCCGCGCGTTGCTCCGGTGACGACGTAGACACGGTCCCTCAGTCCAAGATCCATGGCCCCTATACTGCCTCGTCCGCTCCCGCCCCGTCCCCGTCTCCGTCCGGCACCCCGGTCCTCCCCTCGTCGTCGAACAGCGCGAGGGCGGTGCCGACCAGACCGATGTGGCTGAACGCCTGCGGAAAGTTGCCGAGTTGTCGGCCGGCCACGGGGTCGTACTCCTCCGCCAGCAGTCCCACGTCGTTGCGGAGCGCGATCAGCCGCTCGAACAGTTCCAGGGCTTCCTTCGTACGCCCCGTCAGATGCAGCGCGTCCGCCAGCCAGAACGAGCAGACGAGGAACGAACCCTCGCCGCCCGGCAGCCCGTCGACGTCCTTGAGGTCCGAGCCGGACGGCTCCGACCCGCGCGGCCCCGATCCGTCGAAGGAGGCGTCGTAGCGGTGTACGAAGCCGTCGCGGGCGAGTTCCGAGCGCACCGCGTCGACCGTGCCGACCACCCGTGGGTCGTCCGGCGGCAGGAAGCCGAGGCGGGGGATGAGCAGCAGCGCGGCGTCCAGCTCACGCGAACCGTAGGACTGCGTGAACGTGTTCCGCTCGGGATCGAAGCCGCGCTCGCACACCTCCCGGTGCACCTCGTCCCGCATCGCGCGCCACTTCTCGACGTCGCCGTCCAGCTCGGGGTTCGCCTCCAGGGTGCGTACCGTACGGTCGGCGGCGACCCACGCCATCACCTTCGAGTGCACGAAGTGGCGGCGCGGTCCGCGCACCTCCCACAGGCCCTCGTCGGGCTTGCGCCACGCCGTGTGCAGGAAGTCCATCAGGGCCTGGTGCAGGCGCCACATGTCCGGTTCGGCGGGCAGACCGGCGTGCTGCGCCAGCGTGAGGGAGTCGATCACCTCCCCGTACACGTCGAGCTGCAGTTGGTTCACGGCGTCGTTGCCGATCCGCACCGGCGCCGAACCCTGGAAACCGGGCAGCCACGCCAGTTCGTACTCGGGGATCCGCCGCTCGCCCGCCAGCCCGTACATGATCTGCAGGTCCGCCGGATCGCCCGCGACCGCGCGCAGCAGCCAGTTGCGCCAGGCCTCCGCCTCCTCCTGGTAGCCGCACGCGAGCAGCGCGCCCAGCGTGAGCGTGGAGTCCCGCAGCCAGCAGTAGCGGTAGTCCCAGTTGCGGACGCCGCCGATCTCCTCGGGCAGCGAGGTCGTGGGCGCCGCGACGATGCCGCCGCTCGGCGCGTACGTGAGGGCCTTCAGGGTGATCAGCGAGCGGACGACCGCGTCGCGGTGCGGTCCGTCGTAGCGGCAGCGGGCCGCCCAGGCCCGCCAGTCCTCGACGCTGTGCTCCAGCGCCTCGAACGGGTCGACGAGGTCGGGGCGCGGTTCGTGCGAGGGGTGCCAGGTCAGGACGAAGGCGACCCTCTCGCCCTCGGCGACCGTGAACTCCGAGTGCGTGCCGAAGTCCTCGCCCCAGGTGTGCACCTCGGGTTCGCTGCGCAGCCATGCCGAGTCCGGGCCGGCCACGGCCACCCGGTGGCCGTCGGACCTGCGCACCCACGGGACGACGGAGCCGTAGTCGAAGCGCAGACGCAGGGTGCTGCGCATGGTGACGCGGCCCTTGAGGCCCTCGACGATCCGTACGACGTCGGGGGCGCGGTCGCGCTGCGGCATCAGGTCGGTGACGCGTACCGAGCCGTCCTCGGTGTCCCACTCGGTGTCGAGCACGAGGGTGTCGGGCCGGTAGGCCCGCCTGGTGCAGGTGTCCGCTCCCTTCGGGGCGAGCCGCCAGTGGCCGTTGTCGTCGTCGCCCAGCAGCTTCGCGAAGCAGGCCGCGGAGTCGAAGCGGGGCAGGCAGAGCCAGTCGATCGAGCCGTCCTGGCCTACCAGGGCGGCGGTCTGGTGGTCGCCGATGAGCGCGTAGTCCTCGATGGAAGGGTGCACCTTTGCCGGGTTCCCTTGGGATCCGGCGATCAACCCGGCGGGTTACGGACTGCGCCGTTCCCCGCGCCCCTGGAGGGGCAAAGACGCCCCCCTGGTTTCAGACCGGGGTGGGTTCGGGGGACGGGGTGGGGGGTGTGTTCGCCGCTTCCTCTCGGTCGCGGCGTTCGCGGCGGGCCAGGATCACGAAGCCCACCGGGACGCCCGCGGCGAAGAGCCACCACTGGACCGCGTACGCCATGTGGGGGCCGATGTCGCTGTGGTTGGGCGCCGCGATCAGTTCGGGGACGTCGCCTCTGGGCTCGGGCGCGGTCAGTTCGACGTAACCGCCGAGGACCTGCTTGCCGAGCGCCTTCGCCTGCTGCTCGCTGTTGATCAGCATGACCATGCGGTCGGGCAGACCGCGTACGTCCTTGATGCCGCTGCCGCCGGCCGTCTCGTCGGCCATCAGCCGCCCGGTGACCGTGGTCTCGCCCTTCGCGGGCGCCGGAATTTTCGGGAACTCGGTCTGCGCGCCGTCCGCCGGGATCCAGCCGCGGTTGACCAGCAGGACCCGCCCGTCGTCCAGCACGAACGGGGTCAGTACGTGGAAGCCGACCTCTTCGTCGGAGTTGGTACGGCGGCGGACCACGACCTCGTCGGCGGTGTCGAACGTGCCCTTCGCCGTCACCCGGCGGTACAGGTTCTCGTGCTCGACCGCCTGCCCCGGCGCGGCCAGCGACTCGGCGGGCACGGGCTTCGCGGCCAGCGACTGGGAGATCACCCGGTTCAGGGCGACCTTGTGCTCGTGCCGGTGCAGTTGCCAGAAGCCCAGCTCGATCATCGTCGGGATGAGCGCGAGCATGATGAGGGTGAGGATCACCCACTGCCGGGACAACAGGAAGCGGTACACCCCACGACCGTACAACCGGGTCGTGGGGCGCGTTCGGTCGGGTACCGGGTCCCTCGCGTACCGGGTCAGACCCGGTCGATGATCCCCACCTTTCCCTCCGCGCGGGCGCAGTGGGCACCGCAGTACCAGTGGCCCTCGACCTCCACGCCCTGCCCGATGATCTGGACCCGGCAGTGCTCGCACAGGGGTGCCATGCGGTGGATCGCGCAGGAGAAGCAGTCGAAGACGTGCACCGCTCCTTGCGCGTGGACTTCGAAGGTCATTCCGTAGCTGTTGCCGCAAACCTCACATGTCGCCATGCGCCACAGGGTGGGCCGTTCCCGCGGTCCGGGCGAGCGGGCCGTGGGCGAGTCGCCCGGCAATCACCCGTCCGTACGGTCAGGTCCGTACGGTCAGGTCCGTACGGTCACGTCCGTACGGTCAGGTCCGTCCGGGCGTGTCCTCGGTACCGTCACGCCCCCGCTGCCGGTCCGGTCGGCGGTCCCGCCGCCGGTTCCACGTTCCCGAGGAGCTGGCCGAACGCCGCCTCGTCGACGACCGGGGTGCCGAACTGGCGCGCCTTGACCACCTTGGACGTACCGGACTCCGGGTCGTTCGTGACGAGCAGGCTGGTCAGCCGGGACAGGCTCGTCGCGACATGCAGCCCGGCCTCGACGGCCCGGTCCTCCAGTAGGTCGCGCTCGACCGAGGTGTCTCCGGAGAACGCGATCCGCATGCCCTGTTTGAGCTGCTTGCCCGGTTCGTACCGGCCCGGATTCGGATACGGGCAGGCGGGCCGCTTGCGCGAGGGACGCCAACTCGCGGGCGTTCCCGACGCGTAGCCGCCGGACGAGTAACCCCCCGCGCCCCCCGAACCCCCCGACTGCCGTCCGATGAGCGGGGCCGCCCGGTCCGTCCACTCCGTCAGCGGCCGGCACTCGAGCAGCGGCAGCCGTACGCCGTCGCGTGCGGCCGTGTGCAGGCTCGGCCGGAACGCCTCGGCGAGCACGCGCGCGTCGTCCAGCGCGTGGTGCGCGCGCTGCTGCACGACGCCGAAGTGCGCGGCCAGCGACTCCAGCTTGTGGTTGGCGAGCGGCAGCCCCAGTTCCTTGGACAGCGCGATGGTGCACAGCCGCTGACGGACCGGCGCCTCGCGCCGGGCACGCGCGTACTCCCTGGCGATCATCGACCAGTCGAAGACCGCGTTGTGCGCGACGAGCACCCGGCCCTCCAGGCGGGTCGCGAACTCCTCGGCGATGTCCGGGAACAGGGGCGCCCCTTCGAGCACGTCGCTCGTCAGGCCGTGGATCCACACCGGGCCCGGGTCCCGCTCCGGGTTGACCAGCGTGTACCAGTGGTCCTCGACCTCGCCGCGCGCGTCCAGCCGGTAGACCGCGGCCGACACTATGCGGTCGTCGCGGGCCAGCCCTGTGGTCTCGACGTCGACGACCGCGTACCCCTGGGGATAGGCGGCCGGCCACGGGGTGGCGGACGGTGCGGTCTGACGGTCTTCGAGCATGGTCACTGAGGATAAGGGGCGCGACTGACACTCCTGTCCCCGGAGTCCGAACCCGGGGCGGGTTCAGGCCCTTTCGACGACATTCCGGCGATTTCCGCGGGCTCGTGCCTGCACGGCTGTGGACCATTGCCGCGCCCGGTGCGACCGTGCTGCGCGCCCGGCCCGAACGGCCGGTGCACGCACGAGGGACACGCGCGAGGCACACGCACGAGGCACACGCACGAGCGGAACGCATGCGACGCGAAGGGCGGTACGGCGTGGCACGCGTACGGTACGGCGCGCGGACCGGGGCGGAGATCGCCGCCGCGCGCACCGCGGGTTCCCGGCTCCCCCCGACATCTGGTCCACCGGGGTGGCGGCCGTCTGGGAGAGCGACCCGGACGCGGTCGCGGCGGTCCTTCCGCCGCCGCTCAAACCCACCGGCCGTCCCCTCGTGCGGGTGAACATCAGCAAGGTGGACCTGCCCGGATACCCGCTGGGCGCCGGGTCGTTCGCGGTCGCCGCCGCGCACGGCGGGGTCGAGGGCTGGTATCCGCTCGTCGTGCCGATGACCCACGAACGGGCTCTCGTCGGCGGCCGGGAGGTCTTCGGCGAACCCAAGAAACCCGGCGAGGTGACGGTCGAACGAGAGGGCCTCGTCGTACGCGCCGCCCTCGCCCGGCACGGCATCGAGTTCGTGGAGGTGCGCGGCGCCGTGAGCGGGCCGCTGCCCCTGCCGGAGCCGGCCCGGAAGACCGACTTCTACTTCAAGTTCCTGCCCGCGGTGGACGGTTCGGGCGATGGCTCGGCCGACGGTCCGGGTGATGGTCCGGGAGGCGGTTCCGGTTTCGACGCCGGACCCGTCCTCGTGCACTGCGTGCGCAACGAGAAGGTGCGGAAGCTGGAACGGGTCTCCGGCGACGTCGTCCTGCGGGAGTCGGTGTACGACCCGGTGGCCGACCTTCCGGTCCGTGAACTCCTCGGGATCACCCTCGGCGAGAAGACCACGGACCAGAGGGGCACGGTCGTCGAACGCGTCGACGCCCAGGCGCTGTTGCCCTACATCCACCACCGGTACGACGACCCCCGGCAGATCCTCGACGGGCCGCCCCGGGGGAGTGTCTGATGGAACTGGCCGTGGGACAGGTCGCCGTCGTCACGGGCGCCGCGAGCGGGGTCGGCCTCGCCCTGGCCCGCCGGTTCGCGGCCGACGGGCTGAAGGTCGTCCTCGCCGATGTGGAGGAGGGCGCCCTGGAGAAGGCCGCCGCCGCGCTGCGCGAGGACGGGGCCGTGGTGCACGCGCGCGTGGGGGCCTCCGTGCTCTTCCCCGGGCCCCACATGCTCCGTACGGGCCCGTGGGAGACGCACCGCAACCGGCCGGCCCGGTACGCCAAGCAGCGGCCCCGCCGAACCCCGTACCGCAGCCTCGGCCAGTGGGAGGCCGCGATGAGGGAGGCGGGGAATCATCTCCTCCGACTGCCACGCCGGGCTGCCCACCGAGGAGTACCGGCCCTACCTGGAGGCCCGTTTCCACCGGGACTTCGACGAGTTCCTCGCGGGGCAGGGCCGCCGCCGCGAGGAGATGACCCGCCTGGGCATCCGCAACGAGTCCTTCGCCGACAAGTGGTTCCGCGACAACGAGGAGGGCCTGCGCGGCGGCTGGGACTCCGCGCAGCGCCTCAAGGAGCCGGACGGCGACGGGGTGGCGGGCGAGGTCGTCTTCCCGGACGCGGACGCCGTGGACAGCCGCACGGCCGCACCCTTCGGAGTGGGCCTCGGCCTCTCCGGCGACCACGACCCGGACCTCGGCATGGCGGGCCTGCGCGCCCACAACCGCTGGCTCGCGGACTTCTGTTTCCTCGCCGCAGCTCGGGGAGGAACCGGCGGCCCGGGCGGTCTTCATGGTGGAGACGACATGGTTCTCGCACCGCGCCCTTCGGCACCTGATCTTCGGCGGTGCCTTCCACCGGTACCCGGGCCTCCGGCTCGTCCTGACCGAGCAGGGTTCGGGCTGGATCCCCGGAGTGCTCGACATGCTGGACTACTACCACGGCCGCCTGGTGGCCGCGGCGACGAAGACGGCCACCGCGGAGTCCGAGTTCGGCGCGGGGCTCGCCGCCTCGATGGGCAGGGGTCCGTCCCGGGTATGGCGCGACAACTGCTTCGTAGGGGCGAGTTTCATGCGCCCGCACGAGGTGCCGCTGCGGGACCGCATCGGCCTCGACAAGATCATGTGGGGCAGCGACTACCCGCACGACGAGGGCACGTACCCGTACAGCGGGCAGGGCCTGCGCATCGCGTACGCGGGCCTGCCACCCGAGGAGATCAGGGTCATGGCGGGCGGCAACGCGGCCCGCGTGTACGGCTTCGACCTGGCCCTCCTGGATCCCGTCGCCGCGAAGGTCGGGCCGACGGTGAAGGAGCTGGCCGAGCCCCTGACCACCCCGCCACCGGACGCGACGAGCCCGGCGTTCGCGAGGGGAGGTTCGGTACGGGTCTGGTGACTCCGCACCGATGGGGCGGGCCGCACGGTGACGGGATTGGCGGGGATGGCCAAGAAACAAGCGCGTACCGTCGGTAATACTTGTGGGTAACAACGTCTAGCCGCAGCCGGCCGGCCGTCCTACGGTGCAGTAATGCCGAACCTGCCCGATGTCGTGCTGTGGTCGATACCCGCCTTTGTCCTGCTCACCGTCGTGGAAATGGTGAGTGTCCGCGTCCACCCGGACGAGGACGCCGCGGGGTACGAGACGAAGGACGCCGCCACGAGTGTCGGCATGGGCCTGGGGAGCATGGCCTTCGACTTCCTGTGGAAGATCCCGATCCTCGCCGTCTACACGGCCCTGTACGAGCTGACACCCCTGCGCGTGCCCGTCCTGTGGTGGACCGTGCCCCTGCTCCTGCTGGCGCAGGACTTCTTCTACTACTGGTCGCACCGTGGGCACCACGTCATCCGCATCCTGTGGGCCTGTCACGTCGTGCACCACTCCAGTGAGAAGTTCAACCTCACCACCGCGCTGCGGCAGCCCTGGACGACCTGGACCGTATGGCCGTTCTACGTGCCCCTCATCGCCCTCGGCGTCCATCCCGCCGCGCTCGCCTTCTGTTCGTCCGCGAACCTCGTCTACCAGTTCTGGATCCACACCGAGCGGATCGACAAGCTGCCCCGGGCCTTCGAGTTCGTCTTCAACACGCCTTCGCACCACCGGGTCCACCACGCCTCCCAGGGCGGTTACCTGGACCGGAACTTCGGCGGGATCCTGATCGTCTGGGACCGGCTCTTCGGGTCGTTCGTCCCGGAGACGGACCGGCCCGTCTACGGACTGACCAAGAACATCCGCACCTACAACCCGATCCGCGTCGCCACGCACGAGTACGCCGCCATCGCCAGGGACCTGCGGGCGGCGCGGAGCTGGCGCGAGCGGGCCGGGCGGGTGTTCGGCGGGCCGGGCTGGCAGCCGCGCCCCCCGGAGCCCGCGCCCGCCTCCTCTCCCGGGCGGGGCGCGCCTACGGAGGCCCCCGTCACGGAATCCGCCGCGTGAGTAAGCGCCACGCGCGCGTGCTGACCGTCGCCCTCGGGGTCTCCTTCGCTCTCGTGAGCGCCGTGGATCTCGTCTCCCTGGCCGTCGGCCTCGACATCGGTCACGCCGTGGCCAAGCCGCTGCTGATGCCCCTGCTCGCCGTCTACGCGCATCTGCGCGGCGGACCCCGGCTCCTCGTCGGCGCCCTGCTGTGCGGATGGGGCGGCGACGTCCTGCTCCTCCTCGACGCCGAACCGGCGTTCCTCGCCGGAATGGCCTCCTTCGCGGCGGGCCATGTCTGCTACCTGCTGCTCTTCGCGAAGCTGGGGAATCCGGGGAAGCCCGGCGAGGGGAACGCTCCCCGCAGACGTGCCGGGCGGCTCACGGCAGCCGCGTACGCCCTCGCCCTCCTCGTCACCGTCGCCCTCCTGTGGCCCGGCCTGCCCGCCGGCCTCCGCGGCCCCGTCGCCGCCTACAGCCTGCTGCTGACGGCGATGGCGTACGGCGCCACCAGGCTCGGGCCCGTCGCCGCCGCCGGGGGAGCCCTCTTCATGCTGTCGGACACCCTCATCGCGACCGGCGTCGCCGACCGGCCGCAGCCGCCACGGCCCGACCTGTGGATCATGCTGACCTATCTCGCGGCACAGTACCTACTGGTCACAGCCGTACTCAGGGTGTCCGGCGCGCGCCCCGGGCCCTCCGACGCCGAGCCCCCCGAACCCTCCTGCGCCACGCACCCCGGGAGCCGGCCGGTCACCAGCGGATCGGCACCGGCACCGCCGTGAGCAGGGCCGAGACCGCCACCACGAGCCCCAGCACCACGACCTCCGCGCGCGCGGGGGAGTAGGCGGTGAGCGGATCGGCCGCCCGGCTCAGCCTGCGTCTGGCCCACAGCGCGAGGAGGGCGACGACGACCACGAGGAGCACCTTCGCGAGCAGCGTGCGCCCGTACGCCGTCGTCGTCAGCTGGTCCACCACCGTGCCGGGCGGCATCCGGCGCAGGGTGCTGCAGACCCCCGTCGCGGTGATCGCGGCGAGCAGAACGGCCGCCACGCGCGCGTAGAGGCCCAACAGCGCGGCGCCCTCCCCGGGGGCGCTGTTCCGCCACCGGAGCAGCGTGCGCAGGACATACAGCAGCCCGCCCGCCCACAGCGCCGCACAGGTGACATGAAGGAGGGTTAGGCCCGAACCGGCCAGCGGACTCTGTTCGGTCGTCGGATGGGCGCGCAGGGCCTCCGCGACGGCCACCGCGGCCAGCGGCCACACCTGGGTGCCCGGCCGGCGCGACAGGGCGCACAGACCCAGCACGACGAACGCGTTGACCTCCAGGAGCGCCAGCGCGCCGTCCCTCGACTGGTACAGCCCTCCGATGTCCATGTCGGAGAGCCGGCGCGGCACCAGGTTCCCGGTGGCCACCACCGACGCCAGACCGAGCGCGGCGACGAAACCGGCCGCGGCCGACACCGGCGCCCAACTGCGCGGCGCGTCCTCCCACGGAGCGCCGGGCACCCGGCGCGCCAGCCGGGCGACGAACAGCTCGCCGACCGGCACGCACACCGCCGCGAACAGGACCGTCCGCAGCAACGCGATCCCGCCCACCCCGGGCGCGGCGGCCTCGCCCGTGCCGCTCAGCGCGAGGGACGGGCCCAGCAGGGGGATCAGCGCGGCCAGCGCCACCAGGGCCAGGACGGTGACGGAACGCCGCAGGGAGGCCGCGCTCACCCGGGCAGCGCCCGGCTCGCCGGCCTCGCCACCCGTGTCGGCAGTGGGTCGTATCGCACTCACCCCAAGATCTTCACCAGTCGTCCCAGACCGGGGCAAGTCCTGGAAAACAACCGGCGGAACGGCATTCCACCCGCCCCACGGGCATTCCGCCCATTCATACGCGCCCGGCCGCTCCGCGACTCAGCCGGGGCGGAGCCAATCCTCGCCCGTCGGCAAACGCCCGTCAGCACGAAGGGGCCGGACAGCACACGGCTGCCCGGCCCCTCACGCAGTGCCCTCGGCTCGGGCAGTGCTCTCCCGCAGTGCCCTGGGGCAGCGCGGGTCCTACTTCGTCACCGCGTCCAGCGCGTCCGCCGTGCCCCAGCCGTAGAAGCTGTTGCGGTTCTTCGAGCCCTCGCACACCGCGTCGACCTTGCCGTCGCCGTCGATGTCGTACGGGTCCGTGCACGGCGTGGCGTCGGCCTCCGCGTACAGCAGGGCCTTGACCAGGGCGGCCGAGGCGTGCGGGTGCGTCGACTTGATCAGGGCCGCGACGCCCGCGACGTGCGGCGACGCCATCGACGTACCGGCCATGTAGCCCCACGAGCCGCCCGGCAGCGGGCCGAGGATCAGGCCGCTGGTGGCGGGCGGGGCGGGGGTCTGGTAGCGCGTCGAGTCGCCGCCGGGGGCCGCGATGTCGATGACGCCCAGGCCGTGGTTGGAGAAGGACGACTTGATGCCCTTCGCGCCGGTCGAGGAGACCGTGACGACGCCCGGCAGCTGGGTCGGGATGTCCAGGCACTCGGACGGGTCGATGACGCGGTCCGAGGGGGTCGAGTCGTTCGGCGAGGTCGGGTCGGCGATCTCGTCGGCGGCGAGGTCGTAGTTCTCGTTGCCGGCCGCCGCGACGTTGACCGTGCCCTTCTTCTCGGCGTACTTCGTGGCCCGGGTGAGGGCCTCGACGAGCGCCTTCTGGTCCGGGTCGTTCTTGCAGTTGAAGTACCACGGGTCGGTGTAATAGCTGTTGTTCGTGACGTCCACGCCGTGCTCGGCCGCCCACATGAAGCCGCACACGACGGCCTCCGTGTAGAAGAAGCCGGCCGTCGTGGAGACCTTGATGCCGGACACCTTCACGCCGGGCGCGACACCGGTGACGCCGACACCGTTCTTGGCGGCGGCGATCTCGCCCGCCACGTGTGTGCCGTGCGGGCTCTCCTCGGCGCTCGGCCGCCAGGCCCCGTCGGTCGTGTCCGGCTTGCCCGTCACGCAGTTGACCGACGCCTTGCGGTCGAAGTTCGGCGCGATGTCGGGGTGCGTGTCGTCGACGCCCGTGTCGATCACGGCGACGGTGACCTTCTTGCTGCCGAGCGTCTTCTCGTGCGCCTTGTCCGCCTTGATGGCGGGCAGGTCCCACTGCAGGGGCTCCAGCGGGTCCTGTCCGGCGGCGGCCTCGACGTCGGCGATCTCCTCGGCGGTGAGCGCCTTCGGGGTGCCGACGTCGGTCGTGGACTGCGCGGGCAGCGGCGCCGTACGCGTCGAGCCGGCCGACTGGACGCCGCGCGTCTTGCGGATGGTCTTGGCGAAGTCGGCGTTCGACGAGTGGACGACGATCACGCCGATCCGGTCGTACGACGTCACGATGGTGCCGCCGGCCTTGGCGATGGCCTTCTTCACGTAGGACGACGTGCCGTGCCCGGAACGGACGTTGACGACATAGCTCAGCGGGGTGCCCTCCGCCGAGATCTTCCCGGCCACGTCGGCCGCCGTGGTCGCCCCGGTCCCGTCGGCCGCCGGAGCGGCGGACGCGTTGACGTTCGGCAGGAAGGCGAGGGCCGTGGCCATGGCCATTCCCAGCGGGATGGCTATGAAGCGACGCGAGCGCGTAGTAGGCGCGGTCATGCTGTCTCCAGTTCGTTTTCGCGAGTTCGAGCGGGCCGTGCGGGCGGTACGAGGTGTACGGGTGGTGCGGGCCGTACAGGTGGTGCGAGCGGTGCGGGTCGTGCGGGAGTCCCCTGGCGGAAACCGGCGGAAACCGGGCTACTTGACCGCCTTCAGCGCGTTGACGATGCCGAAGCCGTAGAAACCGTTCACGCGCTTGCCGCCCTCACAGGTGGCGTCCTGCGTGCCGTTGCCGTCCTGGTCGTACGAGTCCGGGCAGCCCGGGTTGTCCGCCTGGGCCTTCAGCAGCGCCTGCAACTGGGCCGGACTCGCCCACGGGTGCTCGGACTTGAGGAGCGCGGCGACCCCCGCGGCGTGCGGCGACGCCATCGACGTGCCCTGGAGGAAGCCGTACTGGTTGTTCGGCAGCGTGGAGAGGATGCGGCCGTTCTTCGACGGGGTGTCCGGGATCTGGTAGAGCCGGTCACCGCCGGGAGCGGCGATGTCGATGACACCCTTGCCGTACGTCGAGTAGTACGACTTGAGGTTCTGCACGCCGGTCGCGCTCACCGTGACGACACCCGGCAGCTGGGTCGGTACGTCGAAGCACTCGTGCGGGTCGATCGTGCGGGTGACCGGCGTCGAGTCGTCGGGGCTGGAGTCGTCCACGATGGCGTCCGAGGCCAGGTCGTGGTTGGAGTTGCCGGCCGACGCGAGGTGCAGGGTGCCCTTCTTCGTGGCGTACTGCTGGGCCCGGTTGACCGCGTCGAGGATCGCCTTCTGGTCCGGGTCGTCCATGCAGTTGTAGAGCCACGGGTCCACGTAGTAGCTGTTGTTCGTGATCTCCACGCCGTGGTCGGCGGCGAACACGAACGCGCAGACGACGCTCTCCGGGTAGAAGAGCCCGTTGTCCGGGTCGCTGACCTTGATGCCGGAGACCTTCACACCGGGCGCGACACCGGCGACGCCGATGCCGTTGCGGGCGGCGGCGATCTCACCGGCGACATGCGTGCCGTGGTAGTCCTCGGCGGTGTACGGACGCCAGGCGCCCGCACTCGTGTCGGCCACGCCGCCCACGCAGTTGGCGGACTGCTTGGCGGAGAAGTTGGGGGCCAGGTCCGGGTGCGTGTCGTCGACACCCGTGTCGATCACGGCGACCGTGACCTTCCTGCTGCCCGGGTTGATCTTCGCGGCCTTGTCGGCGCCTATCGCGCGCAGGTCCCACTGGTCGGCCTCTAGGGGCTCGCTCCCGGGGGTGGCGGCGGCCTTCACCTTCGCGGCCTCGGCGGCCGACAGGTGGTCGGCGGCGCCCTCGTCCGTCGTACCCGCCGCGGTCAGCGGGGTCGTACGCGTCGCGCCGGCGGACTGGACGCCGCGCACCGCGCGCATCCGCGGTCCGAACTCGGGGTCGGCCGAGTGGGCGACTATGACGCCTATGCGGTCGTACGTCGTGACGACGGTGCCGCCGGCCTCCGCGATCGCCTTCTTCACCGCACCGATCGTGCGGTGGTCGGTCTTCGTGTTGACCACGTACGCGAGGTTCGGCCCGTCGGCGGCGGTGACCGCGGGGGCGGACCGCTGCGGGGCGGCCGAAGCGGCACCCGGCAGGAAACCGAGCGTGGCGGTGAGGGACAGCACGACGGGCACGGCGAGAGCGAGACGGCGTCTGGAGCGCAGATGAGCCATGGGATCTCCACATCATCCGGAAAAGGAACCGGCCCGAACACAGGTGGTGCTCGGGCAGGTACATGACTGGGTGGTGCAGGGCGAAGCTATCTCCCGCCATCCCTGGCCAGCAATGACTTACGGGGATGTCTTGTGAAACGCCCGAGCCGTGTTCCGAAAGAAGTGCCGGGTGTTGAACCGCTCCCGGTGCGGCGCCGTGACGTTGAGCAGGGAGCACGAGCACCGTCGGGCCCCCTGTTGGATCACGCCCGGGGGCCCTAACATCGCCAGCCGGCCCACGTGATCCACGTCACCGTGAGGTCAGAAACCAGCCATGCCCGCACCCGCCTCAGAACCCGCACCCGCACCCGCAACGCGAGGAGACTCCGTGGCCACCGACGCACCACCCCCCTCGAAAGCCGAACCTCATCTCCCGTCCACCGCGGAGTTCGTCGAGGTGCAGGAGAGCGCCGAGTTCGGTGAACTGCGCCGCGCCCACCGCTCCTTCGCCTTCCCGCTAACCATCGGCTTCATCAGCTGGTACCTGCTGTACGTCCTGCTGTCGATCTACGCGGACGACTTCATGGGCACCAAGCTCTTCGGCAACTTCAACGTCGCCTTCGTCCTGGGCCTCGCCCAGTTCCTCACCACGTTCCTCATCGCCTGGTGGTACGAGCGTCACTCCTCGACCAAGCTCGACCCCAAGGCCGAGGCGATCAAGTCCCGGATGGAGGGCGGCGCATGAGCCCCGCGATCGGTCAGGTACAGCTCGCACAGGCGCAGCTCGCGGCGGGGGAGGCCAGCGAGCACCGGCCGCTGATCATCTCCCTGTTCGCGATCTTCGTCGTCGCGACCCTCGTCATCACCGTCTGGGCGGGCCGGCAGACCAAGGACGCCTCCGACTTCTACGCCGGCGGCCGTTCCTTCAGCGCCTTCCAGAACGGACTCGCCGTCTCCGGCGACTACATGTCCGCGGCCTCGTTCCTCGGCATCGCGGGCGCCATCGCTCTCTTCGGCTACGACGGCTTCCTGTACTCCATCGGCTTCCTGGTCGCGTGGCTGGTGGCGCTGTTGCTGGTCGCCGAACCGCTGCGCAACTCCGGCCGCTACACGATGGGCGACGTCCTCGCCTACCGCATGCGCCAGCGCCCGGTCCGTACCGCGGCGGGCACCTCCACGATCGTCGTCTCGATCTTCTACCTGCTCGCGCAGATGGCGGGCGCGGGCGTCCTGGTCTCGCTGCTCCTCGGCATCACCAGCGACGCGGGCAAGGTCGGCATCGTCGCCCTGGTCGGCGTCCTGATGATCGTGTACGTCACCATCGGCGGCATGAAGGGCACCACCTGGGTCCAGATGGTCAAGGCCGTGCTGCTCATCAGCGGCACCCTGCTCATCACCTTCCTGGTGCTGCTCAAGTTCGACTTCAACGTCTCGGACCTGCTCGGTTCGGCGGCCAAGAACAGCGGCGGCGGCGCGGCCTTCCTGGAGCCCGGCCTGAAGTACGGGCTCACGACCACCTCCAGCATCGACTTCATCTCGCTGGGCATCGCCCTGGTGCTGGGCACCGCCGGTCTGCCGCACATCCTGATCCGCTTCTACACCGTGCCCAACGCCAAGGCCGCCCGTAAGTCCGTGAACTGGGCGATCGGCATCATCGGCGGCTTCTACCTGATGACCATCGCGCTCGGCTTCGGCGCGGCGGCCCTCATCTCCAAGAAGGAGATCGTCGAGTCGAACCCCGCGGGCAACACGGCCGCGCCCCTGCTCGCCCTGCATCTGGGCGGCGTCGACTCGGCGTGGGGCGCGATCCTGCTCGCCACGATCTCCGCGGTGGCCTTCGCCACGATCCTCGCCGTGGTCGCCGGTCTGACCCTCGCGTCGTCCTCGTCGTTCGCGCACGACATCTACGCGAACGTCATCAAGAAGGGCCAGGCCACCGAGAAGGAGGAGCTCAGGGCCGCCCGGTACGCCACCATCGGCATCGGTGTCGTCTCCATCGGCCTCGGCGCCCTCGCCCGTGACCTGAACGTCGCGGGCCTCGTCGCCCTGGCCTTCGCGGTCGCCGCCTCCGCCAACCTGCCGACGATCCTCTACAGCCTCTTCTGGAAGCGGTTCACCACCCAGGGCGCGCTGTGGTCGATCTACGGAGGACTCGCCACGGCGGTCGGCCTGGTGCTCTTCTCGCCGGTCGTCTCGGGCAAGGCCACCTCGATGTTCCCGGACGTCGACTTCCACTGGTTCCCCCTGGAGAACCCGGGCATCATCTCGATCCCCGTCGGCTTCCTGCTGGGCTTCCTCGGCACCCTCCTGTCCAAGGAGGAGCCCGACGCCGGCAAGTACGCCGAGCTGGAGGTCCGTTCCCTCACCGGAACCGGGGCGCACTGACCGGAGCGCACAGACCGAAGCGCGCTGACCGCTCGTTATCGCCCGGTCAGGTACCGACTGTCACGCACCGCGGCCACGTCGTAGATCCCTACGACGTGGCCGCGGTGCGTCTCGTGGGATCGGGCCACGCGTGTTGTCGGTCCTGTCACGTAGGCTCGTTCGTATCGTCGACCGATCGTTCGAAGCGGATTCGAAGCGATCCGGTCGTTCGCATCGGTCCGGCCGTCCACCACGGTCGGTCCGTGTCGCGGTCCGTATCGAGGGAGGGGCCCACGTGCTCATCGACACCTACGGCCGGGTGGCCACCGACCTGCGCGTCTCACTGACCGACCGGTGCAACCTCAGATGTACGTACTGCATGCCCGAGGAGGGCCTGCAGTGGCTGGCCAAGCCCGACCTGCTCACGGACGACGAGATCGTCCGCCTCATCGACCTCGCGGTGACCCGGCTCGGCATCACCGAGGTCCGCTTCACCGGCGGGGAGCCCCTGCTGCGCCCCGGTCTGGTCGGGATCGTCGAGCGCGTGGCCGCCCTCGAACCCCGCCCCCAGATGTCCCTGACGACGAACGGCATCGGCCTCAGGCGCACCGCGACCGCCCTCAAGGCGGCGGGCCTCGACCGGGTGAACGTCTCGCTGGACACCCTGCGCCCGGACGTCTTCAAGACCCTCACCCGCCGCGACCGCCACAAGGACGTCATCGAGGGCCTCGAAGCGGCCCGCGCCGCGGGACTGACCCCGGTCAAGGTCAACTCCGTACTGATGCCCGGACTGAACGAGGACGAGGCGCCGGACCTGCTCGCCTGGGCCGTGGAGAACGACTACGAACTGCGGTTCATCGAGCAGATGCCGCTGGACGCGCAGCACGGCTGGAAGCGCGAAGGAATGGTCACCGCCGGTGACATCCTCGCCTCGCTGCGCACGCGCTTCGAACTCACCGAGGAGGGCTCCGAGGAGCGCGGCTCGGCACCCGCCGAGCGCTGGTTGGTGGACGGCGGCCCCCACCGGGTCGGCGTGATCGCCTCGGTCACCCGCCCGTTCTGCTCGGCCTGCGACCGTACGCGGCTCACCGCGGACGGGCAGGTCCGCACCTGCCTCTTCGCCCAGGAGGAGACCGACCTGCGGGCGGCGCTCCGCTCGGACGCGCCGGACGAGGAGATCGCCCGGATCTGGCGGCTGGCGATGTGGGGAAAGAAGGCCGGAGCGGGCCTGGACGACCCCTCCTTCGTTCAGCCGGACCGCCCGATGTCGGCGATCGGCGGCTGACCGCCCGGCCCGTCGCAGGGGCCTCGCGTCAGCTTCCGGGCGGTTGTTCCGCGGACTCCCATTCCGCCAGGAGGACCACGTCCTTCAGGAATCCGCGGACGCTCAAAAACTTCGACAGATGGTCGCGGTGTTCCTCGCACGCGAGCCAGGTCTTGCGGCGCTCCGGCGTGTGCAGTTTCGGGTTGTTCCAGGCGAGCACCCACACGGCGTCGGCCCGGCAGCCCTTCGCGGAGCAGATGGGGGAGGACGGCGACGACGGCTCGGAACCGGGAACGTTCAGGATCACGTCCTCGACACTAGCCGAGTCCAGAAGGGCTCCGACGGCCCCTGTCGGCTCCGGAAAAGGCGACGCCGAGCAGCCACGGGGGGAGCTGCCCGGCGTCGGTCTGTCACTCCGACGGGGGATGCGGAGTGCGTACCAAGTATGTCACGGGTAACCCATCGCCCGGCAACGGAACAACATGATTGATCTGAGCTTTTCTTGAGCTTGGGAGAGGATTCGGATTCCGCTTTTTCCCGGTCCCCGGTGCTCAGGCCCGCTCGTGCGGCTCGTCCCGCAGCCCGGTGCCGGGGGCGGCCGTCAGGTCTTCCGCGACGGGTTCCGCGGTCCCCCCGGCGCGCGGAGCCGCGAGCATCGGACGGGTCGGAGCGGTCACGAAAGTGGACGGCAGCGACGGTACGTTCTCACGTCCCGCGTTGGCGATCACGACGGAGATGTAGGGGAGCAGCACGCCGAGCACCAGCGCAACGACGGCGACATGGCGCTCCACGTTCCAGAGCGTGGCCGCGAGGACGACGGAAACCGTGCGGACGGACATCGAGATGATGTAGCGCCGCTGCCTGCCGCGTACGTCGTCGGTGAGTCCCTGCCTGGCCCCGGTGATCCGGAAGACCTCGGTCTCGCTCTGCTTCCGCATCACGTTCCACCACCCCGCCTGCGTCGGACGCTCCCTGGCCCGTACGGGCAACAACGTTACGCCGCGGTCGCGCCGCCCACGAGGCCGGGTCGCCTCCGGCGCGGGTGGGGACGGCTGCGCCGTACCGCGTATGGCTGTGCCCGACATGCGCCGTAGGGGACCCGGGCCGACACTGGGCGTAATGCTCGCGTAGAGCCGTATAGGAGGCAGCCATGGGCTGGTTGTGGGCGATCATCGTGGGATTCGTGCTGGGCTTGCTGGCCAAGGCGATCATTCCGGGCAAGCAGCACAGTCCGCTCTGGCTCACCACGATCTTCGGAATCATCGGTGCGATCGTGGGCAACGCGATCGCCCGCGGTATCGGCATCGGGGAGACCAGCGGTATCGACTGGGGCCGTCACGCCCTTCAGCTGGTCGCCGCGGTCGTCATCGTCTTCCTGGGAGACATGCTCTACACCGCGATGAAGGGCAACAAACAAAGAGCCTGAGCCAAAGGCAAAAGACTGCGCCGTTCCCCGCGCCCCTGAAAAGGGGCGCGGGGAACGGCGCAATCCTTTTGCTTTCAAGTTTTCAAGCGGGCACGACTTCCACTGCCGCGAGCGACTTCTTGCCCCGCCGCAGCACCAGCCACCGCCCGTGCAGAAGATCCTCCGCCGCGGGCACCGCGTCCTCCGCGGCGACCTTCACATTGTTCACGTACGCCCCGCCCTCCTTCACGGCCCGCCGCGCGGCGGACTTGCTGGGCACGAGCCCGACCTCGGCGAACAGGTCGACCACCGGTCCCGGCGAGGACACCCGCACCCGGGGCAGCTCGGACAGCGCGGCACTCAGCGTCGCCGCGTCGAGCTCACCCAGCTCCCCCTGCCCGAACAGCGCCCGCGAAGCGGCGATCACGGCGGCGGTCTGCCCGGCGCCGTGCACCAGCGTCGTCAGCTCCTCCGCCAGCGCCCGCTGCGCCGCCCGGGCCTGCGGACGCTCCTCGGTCAGCTTCTCCAGCTCCTCCAGCTCCTGTCGGGACCTGAAGGACAAGATCCGCAGGTACGTCGAGACGTCGCGGTCGTCCACGTTCAGCCAGAACTGGTAGAACGCGTACGGCGTCGTCATCTCCGGGTCGAGCCAGACGGCCCCGCCCTCGGTCTTGCCGAACTTGGTGCCGTCCGCCTTGACCATCAGCGGCGTCGCGATGCAGTGCGCCTGCGCGTCCGGCTCCAGGCGGTGGATCAGGTCCAGGCCCGCCGTGAGGTTGCCCCACTGGTCGCTGCCGCCCTGCTGGAGCGTGCAGCCGTACCGGCGGTACAGCTCCAGGAAGTCCATGCCCTGGAGCAGCTGGTAGCTGAACTCCGTGTAGCTGATGCCCTCCTGGGACTCCAGGCGCCGGGCGACCGAGTCCTTGGTGAGCATCTTGTTGACGCGGAAGTGCTTGCCGATGTCCCGCAGGAACTCGATGGCCGACAGGCCGGCCGTCCAGTCCAGGTTGTTCACCATGACCGCGGCGTTCTCGCCCTCGAAGGACAGGAACGGCTCGATCTGGGAGCGCAGCCGGCCCACCCAGGCGGAGACCGTCTCCGGGTCGTTCAGCGTGCGCTCCGCCGTCGGGCGCGGGTCGCCGATCTGGCCGGTCGCCCCGCCCACCAGGGCCAGCGGACGCAGGCCCGCCTGCTGGAGCCGGCGCATCGTGAGGACCTGCACCAGGTGTCCGACGTGCAGGGAGGCCGCGGTCGGGTCGAAGCCGCAATAGAAGGTGACGGGACCGTCCGCGAGCGCCTTGCGCAATGCGTTCTCGTCGGTGGACAGGGCGAACAGCCCGCGCCACTTCAGCTCGTCGACGATGTCCGTCACGGTTCTCGCGTCTCCTCGGATGATCTTCGGGGTGCAGTCGGCAGGGACCTGCCGACTGCGAGGCTATCGAGGTTATACGCCCTGGCTGACCGAGCTCATATTGAAATCCGGCACCCGCAGCGCCGGCATCGCGGCCCGGGTGAACCAGTCGCTCCACTCGCGCGGCAGCGTCTTCTCGGTCCGCCCCGCCTCCGTCGCCCGGCCCAGCAGCCCCACCGGCGACTCGTTGAACCGGAAGTTGTTCACCTCGCCGGTGACCTCGCCGTTCTCCACGAGGTAGACGCCGTCCCGGGTCAGCCCGGTCAGCAACAGCGTCGCCGGATCGACCTCCCGGATGTACCAGAGGCAGGTCAGCAGCAGCCCGCGCCCGGTCGCGGCGACCATCTCCTCCAGCGACGTCTCGTCGCCGCCGTCGAGGATGAGGTTGCCGATGCCGGGAGCCACCGGCAGACCGGTCAGGACCGCGCTGTGCCGGGTGCTCGTCAGACGCTTCAGCTGCCCCTCGCGGACCCACTCCGTGGCCGCGAGGGGCAGCCCGTTGTCGAAGACGGAGGCGTCGTCCCCGGAGGAGTGGGTGAGGACGAAGGGCGCGCATTCGAGCCCGGGCTCGTTCGGGTCGCTGCGCAGGGTGAGCGGCAGGTCGCTGAGCCGGTCGCCGACGCGGGTGCCACCGGGCTTGCTGAACACCGTCCGGCCCTCCGCCGCGTCCCGGGCCGCCGCCGACCACAGCTGGTAGATCAGCAGGTCCGCGACGGCGGTCGGCGGCAGCAGCGTCTCGTACCGCCCGGCGGGCAGGTCGATCCGCCGCTCCGCCCAGCCCAGCCGGACGGCCAGCTCGGCGTCGAGCGCCGCCGGGTCGACGTCCTTGAAGTCCCGTGTGGAGCGGCCGGCCCACGCCGAGCGCGTACGGTCCGGGGACTTGGCGTTCAGCTCCAGCGTCCCGTTGGGCTGGTCGTGGCGCAGACGCAGCCCCGTGGACGTACCGAGGTAGCTGCTGACGAGCTCGTGGTTGGCGAAGCCGTACAGCTCGCGGCCGCCCGTACGCGCGTGGGCGAACGATTCGCCGAGCGCCGGGGCGAAGTCGGTGAACACCGCCGACGAGGTCTCGGCGGGCGCGTCCGTGAAGTCGGGGGAGGCGGGCACGCCCTCGACGAGCGGCTGCGCGTCCTCGGCGGGGCCCGCCCCGCGCGCCGCGGCCTCCGCGGCCCGTACCAGCGGCTCCAGCTCGTCGGCGGTCACGGCGGAGCGGGAGACGACCCCGGAGGCGGTGCCCTCGCGGCCGTCGACCGTGGCGACGACGGTCAGCGTGCGCCCGCGCGTGACACCGTTGGTGGTCAGCGCGTTGCCCGCCCAGCGCAGGTTCGCGGTCGACCGCTCGTCGGCGATGACGACACACCCGTCGGCCCGGGACAGCGCGAGGGCACGCTCGACGATCTCGTGCGGCTTGTTCGTACGAGGACTCATCGACCGGCCTCCTGCGTGGTGTTCAGAATGTTGACGCCCTTGAAGAGGGCCGACGGGCAGCCGTGCGAGACCGCCGCGACCTGGCCCGGCTGGGCCTTGCCGCAGTTGAAGGCGCCGCCCAGGACGTAGGTCTGCGGGCCGCCGACCGCCGCCATCGAGCCCCAGAAGTCCGTGGTCGTCGCCTGGTAGGCGACATCCCGCAGCTGGCCCGTGATCTGCCCGTTCTCGATCTTGAAGAACCGCTGGCCGGTGAACTGGAAGTTGTAGCGCTGCATGTCGATCGACCAGGACCGGTCACCGACGACGTAGATCCCGCGGTCGACGCTCCCGATGAGGTCGTCCGTGGACATCCCCGCCGGATCGGGCCGCAGCGACACGTTCGCCATGCGCTGTACGGGCACATGCGCGGGCGAGTCGGCGTACGCGCAGCCGTTGGACCGCTCGAAGCCGGTCAGCCTCGCGATCCTGCGGTCCAGCTGGTAGCCGACGAGCGTGCCGTCCTTCACCAGGTCCCAGGACTGCCCCGCCACACCCTCGTCGTCGTACCCGATGGTCGCGAGCCCGTGCTCGGCGGTGCGGTCACCGGTGACGTTCATCAGCTCGGAGCCGTAGCGCAGCTTGCCCAGCTGGTCGAAGGTGGCGAACGAGGTCCCGGCGTACGCGGCCTCGTACCCCAGTGCGCGGTCCAGCTCGGTGGCGTGGCCGATGGACTCGTGGATGGTCAGCCACAGGTTGGACGGGTCCACGACCAGGTCGTACATCCCGGCCGTGACGCTCGGCGCCCGCATCTTCTCCGCCAGCAGCTCCGGGATCCGCCCGAGCTCCTCCTCCCAGTCCCAGCCGGTGCCGGTGAGGTACTCCCAGCCGCGCCCGACGGGCGGCGCGATCGTGCGCATCGAGTCGAACTCGCCGCTCGACTCGTCGACGGCCACGGCGGTCAGCTGGGGGTGCAGCCTGACCCGCTGCTGGGTGGTCACCGTGCCCGCGGTGTCCGCGTAGAACTTGTTCTCGTGGACGGTCGTCAGCGAGGCGTCGACATGGCTGACACCGGCCGCCCCGAGCAGCCGCGCACTCCACTCGGCCAGCAGCGCGGACTTCTCCTCGTCCGGTACGGAGAAGGGGTCGATCTCGTACGAGGAGATCCACGTCTTCTCGGCGTGCACGGGCTCATCGGCCAGCTCCACGCGCTCGTCCGAGCCCGCCGCCCTGATCACCTGCGCCGACAGCTTGGCCATCGCCACGGCCTGCGACGCCACCTTCGCGGCGGCGTCCATCGTCAGGTCGACACCGGAGGCGAACCCCCAGGTCCCGCCGTGCACGACCCGTACCGCGTACCCGAGGTCGGTCGTGTCCGAGGAACCGGCGGGCTTCGCGTCCCGCAGCCGCCAGGACGCGCTGCGCACCCGCTCGAACCGGAAGTCCGCATGGTCGGCGCCCAGCGCCCGGGCCCGCGCGAGCGCCGCGTCGGCCAGGGCCCGTAGCGGCAGTGCCGTGAAGGCTTCGTCGATGGAATGGGGCACGGAGGTCTCCCTTGTTGTCGCCTGTCGGTCCGATCATGTCGCGCGGGCGGGCCCGGCGGCCAGACCTTTCTGTAGGGATCCGACAGCGAGTCCCCCGAGCCACTGTCGGTGCCCGATTCTCCGCGGGACCGACCGTACCGATAGGTTTTTGAGGTACCAGACCGGCTATCGAAAGGGTGATCCGTTGAGCCGCTCGGTTCTCGTCACCGGAGGAAACCGGGGCATCGGCCTCGCCATCGCCCGCACGTTCGCCGACGCGGGCGACAAGGTCGCGATCACATACCGTTCGGGCGAGCCCCCGGCCGCCCTCACCGAACTGGGCTGCCTCGCGGTCAAGTGCGACATCACCGACACCGAGCAGGTGGAGCAGGCCTACAAGGAGGTCGAGGCCGCGCACGGCCCGGTCGAGGTGCTCGTGGCCAACGCCGGTGTCACCAAGGACCAGTTGCTGATGCGGATGTCAGAGGAGGACTTCACGTCCGTCCTGGACACCAACCTGACGGGCACCTTCCGGGTCGTGAAGCGCGCCAACCGCGGCATGCTGCGCGCCAAGAAGGGCCGCGTCGTCCTGATCTCCTCGGTGGTCGGCCTCCTCGGCTCGGCCGGCCAGGCGAACTACGCCGCGTCCAAGGCCGGCCTGGTCGGCTTCGCGCGCTCGCTCGCCCGTGAGCTCGGCTCGCGCAACCTCACCTTCAACGTCGTCGCGCCCGGTTTCGTCGACACCGACATGACCAAGGCGCTCACCGACGAGCAGCGTGAGGCCATCGTGAAGCAGGTGCCGCTCGGCCGCTACGCGCAGCCCGAGGAGATCGCCGCGACGGTGCGGTTCCTCGCCTCGGAAGAGGCCTCGTACATCACTGGAGCCGTCATCCCCGTAGACGGCGGACTGGGAATGGGTCACTGATCACCATGAGCGGAATTCTTGAGGGCAAGCGTGTCCTGATCACCGGTGTGCTGATGGAGTCGTCCATCGCCTTCCACACCGCGAGGCTGGCCCAGGAGCAGGGTGCCGAGATCATCCTGACCGCGTTCCCGCGGCCCACGCTGACCGAGCGCATCGCCCGGAAGCTGCCCAGGCCCACCAAGGTCATCGAGCTCGACGTGACCAACGACGAGCACCTCGGGCGGCTCGCCGAGGTCGTCGGCGCGGAGCTGGGCAGTCTCGACGGGGTCGTGCACTCCATCGGCTTCGCCCCGCAGGACGCCCTGGGCGGCAACTTCCTGAACACGCCGTTCGAGTCGGTCGCCACCGCCATGCACGTCTCCGCCTTCTCCCTGAAGTCGCTGACCATGGCCTGCCTGCCGCTGATGCAGAACGGCGGCGGCTCGGTCGTCGGCCTCACCTTCGACGCCCAGTACGCGTGGCCGCAGTACGACTGGATGGGTCCGGCCAAGGCCGCCCTGGAGGCCACCAACCGCTACCTCGCCCGCGACCTGGGCAAGCAGAACGTGCGTTCCAACCTCATCTCGGCCGGTCCGATCGGCTCGATGGCCGCCAAGTCCATCCCTGGCTTCGGCGAGCTGGCCGCCGTCTGGGACGACCGCGCGCCCCTGGAGTGGGACCTCAAGGACCCCGAGCCGGCCGGCCGCGGTGTCGTCGCCCTGCTCAGCGACTGGTTCCCGAAGACCACCGGCGAGATCATCCACGTCGACGGCGGTCTGCACGCGATCGGCGCGTAACCGCTGCCGCGAAGGCGCCCCTACGGTGTCGGCGCCCCGTTCCCCGCAGAGCGCGGGGAGCGGGGCGTCACCCGTTCGGCCCCACCGGCCGGGCGGCCAGGAGGGGTAACGGCCCACTCTGGAGTAGGAGTTCTTCTCCCGAGATGCCCTCCAGAGCCCAGCCGAGGAGGTCCCTTTGTGCGCCTGTCCCAGGCCCGATGCACCCGTCGGCTCCCCAGGAACGGTTTCGCGGCGGCCCCCGCCGCGCTGTTCGCCGCTCTGACCCTGCTGCTCGCGGCGCCCTCCGACGCCGCCTCCCACACCGCGCACAGCGCGGTAACGACGCCCCACGCGCGCGTGCCCGCCGAGAAGCGGCCCTTCGGGGCCGCGTGCCGGACCGTCGTCGACGGCTCCCACGTGACGGCGTACTGCCACAACCCGTATCCGGAGTCCGACCATGTCGGACTGCACATCGAGTGCGACCGGTGGTGGGACCTCGACGCCGACGGTACGAGGGTCGAGGCGGGGCCCGCGCAGAACGTCCGGCTGACCGGCCGCTGCTGGAAGGAAGTCCGCTCGGCGTGGGTCAGCCACCAGAAGTGACGTCTGCCTCCTGTCCTGGCTGAGCCTCCTGTCCTGGCTGCCCCCGCTGTCCCGTCCGCCCCGGCCGTCCAGCCGCCGCGGACCGCCCGGGGCGGCACAGGAACGGATAGCCGGCCGCCTCCGAGGCCGCCGTCTGCGCGTCGCCCGCGCGGATCGCGTCCACCAGGCGTGTGTGGTCCATGTGCGTCTCGGGCGTCAGCTCCTCGCCGACGTCCTCGCGCAGCCAGTCGCGCACGACCTCGCCCAGGTCCGCGTACATCGCCGTCATGACGTCGTTGTGGGAAGCGGCGACCACGGCCAGGTGGAAGGTCGTGTCGGCGGTCACGAAGGCCTCCGTGTCGCCGGACTCCCAGGCCTCCTCACGGCGTACGAGCAGCGCGTCCAGCTGTTTGAGATCGCGCTCGGTACGGCGCTCGGCGGCCAGCCTCGCCGCGCTCGACTCCAGCGTGGAGCGCAGCTCGGCGATGTGCCGCGGGTCGGCGTCCGCGAACCGGCGGTGCATCACCCCGGCCAGCTCGCTGGTGGCCAGCACGTAGGTGCCCGAGCCCTGCCGGATGTCGAGCAGGCCGTTGTGGGCGAGGGCCCGCACGGCCTCCCGGACGGTGTTGCGGGCCACTCCCAGCTGCTCGACCAGCTCGGGCTCGGTGGGGATGCGGGAGCCCACCGGCCACTCGCCCGAGGCGATCTCGTTCCGCAGAGCGGCGATGACCTGCTCGGACAGTGCCGACCGACGAGGGTGGCTCAGGGGCATGACGGTCCTTCGCGCCAGGGGGTTGGACAACCAATCATCCCATGATTCTATGATGGGGTTCATGACAGGCGAGGAAACCAGGACGACCGTGTCCCCATCGATACCGACCACGACACCGGTACGCGGCTCCGCGCGGGTCGCCGACCCGCACACGCCCCCCACGCGCGCGTGGATGACGCGTCTGGTGATCGCCGGCATCGTCCTGACGGCCCTCAACCTGCGCCCCGCCATCACCAGCCTGGGCGCCCTCCTCGAAGAGGTGCGCGACGGCCTCGGCATGAGCGGCAGCGTCGCCGGACTCCTCACCTCCGTACCGCCGCTCTGCTTCGCCGTCTTCGGCGTCATGGCGCCGCGCCTCGCCCGTCGCTTCGGACCCGCCGCGGTGGTCTGTGCCGGCATGCTCGCGATCGGTACGGGGCTGGTGCTGCGCCCCTTCGTGGGCGGCACGGCGGGCTTCCTGGTGGCCAGCGCCCTCGCCCTCATGGGCATCGCCGTCAGCAACGTCCTCATGCCGGTGATCGTCAAGCGCTGGTTCCCGGACCGGGTCGGCACCATGACCGGCCTCTACTCCATGGCCCTCGCCCTCGGCACCGCCGCCGCGGCGGCCGTCACCGTGCCCATGACCCGGGCCCTGGGCGGGAACTGGCAGTCGGGCCTCGCCGTCTGGGCGGCTCTCGCAGCCGCCGCCGTCCTGCCCTGGATCCCGCTGGTACGGGCCAAGGGCACCCCCTTGTCCGCCGAGCCCGCCCCGGCCCGGGCCCCTGCGGCTGCTCCGGCCCGCGCTTCGGCACCTGCCCAGACTTCGGTCCCGGCCTCGGTTTCCGGGGCGCGGGAGGCGTCCGCCCCGCTGCGGATCACCCGCAGTCGTACCGCCTGGGCCCTCGCCGTCTTCTTCGGGCTGCAGGCCACCGCCGCGTACATCACGATGGGCTGGATGGCGCAGATCTTCCGGGACGCCGGCGTCCCGGCGGGCACCGCCGGACTACTGCTCGCGGTCACGATGGTGATGGGCGTGCCCCTCGCCTTCGTCATACCGCGGCTGGCCACCCGGCTGCCCCACCAGGGGCCCATCGTCGTCGCCCTCGGCCTCTGCGGGTTCGCCGGCTACGCGGGGCTCTACTTCGCCCCGGCCGGCGGCGCCTGGGCGTGGGCCCTGCTGCTCGGTATCGCCAACTGCGCGTTCCCGCTGGCCCTCACCATGGTCGGCATGCGGGCCAGGACCGGCGCGGGCGTCGTGCAGCTCTCGGCCTTCGCACAGAGCACCGGCTACCTCATCTCGATCCCCGGCCCGCTGCTGGTGGGCGTGCTCTACCAGCACAGCGGCGGCTGGGGGCTGCCGATCGCGCTCATGGCGGGCCTGCTGGTCCCGCAGATCGTGGTGGGCGTCCTGGCGGGCCGCGACCGCACGGTGGAGGACGAGGCCGGGCGCTGACCGCCCCCGGACACCGACCCCACCCGTGAGGAGCCGGGCGAAGAGTGCGAGACTGGGCGTATGCCCGTGCTCGATCCGAACCCCAAGAACGGCCAGAAGAAGATGCTCCTCGTCTTCGGCGCGTTCCTCCTCATCTTCGTGGTCATCGGCGTCATCGCGTCCATCGCCTCACCCTGACCGCACTGCGCCGAGCCCTCACGAGGGCGGGTGGTGGGGTTATCCCCCCGTCCCCTAGGGGGCGAGTGTCAGGGTCAAGTGGGTGGATCACCGGATGGGTTGAGGGTTCCCGAGTCCGTACCTTCGAGATGTGACCGCGAGGACGCGGACCACGGACCACTCGGAGCCCCACGGAGGCGGCATGTCGGCCCCAACGCACACCCCGCCCCACCCGGCGACCGGGCGCGGCGTCGATACGCGACTGCCCTGGTGGGCGCTGCTCCTCCCCGCGCTGGCCTTCGTGGCCCTCCTGCTGCTGATACTGAACCCCGCGGACGCCCACGCGGCGGGCGCGGACCCGGCGGTCGGCAGCCTCTTCGAGCGGATCCAGCAGATGGTGCTGCACCAGGGCTCCTGAGCCGCCCGCGCGTCGCCTCCTGGGACCGTGCCGCACCGGGGCTCCCGAGCTCCCCGCACCCGGTGGTGGGGCAGCGCATCAACTCCCTGCGCCCCGTGGCGTGTTTCATGCGAAGCTGGGACCCATGAGCGTCGCAGAACCCCGCAGGATCGTCCTTTTCCGGCATGCGAAGGCCGACTGGCCCGAAGTGCCCGACCACGAGCGTCCGCTGGCCGAGCGGGGCCGCAAGGACGCCGCCGTCGCCGGACGCAAACTGGCCGATACCGGCATCCCCTTCGATCTGGCCCTCTGCTCCACCGCGACCCGGACCCGCGAGACCTGGAAGCTCGCCGTCCAGGAACTGCCGCGCCGGCCGAAGACGGTCTACGAGGAGCGGCTCTACGAGGCCTCCCCGGGCGAGCTGATCGCCGTACTGAACGAAACGCCGGACGACGCGCAGAACGCCCTCCTGATCGGCCACAACCCCGGGGTGCAGGGTCTCACCGACATCCTCGTCGGCCGGTCCGCGGCCGACGCCCGGGAAGGGGTGAACCGCGAGTTCCACCCCGCCGCGTTCGCCGTCCTCTCCTTCACCGGCTCGTGGAAGAGCCTGGAGCCCGGCGCCGCCACCCTGCTCGACTACTGGGACCCGTCCGAGTGACCACGCCGTGAGCGCGGACGGGGCCCGGCACCATCAGGTGCCGGGCCCCGTCCCTGTCGCGGCAGGCCCCGAGGGAGCCTCCGTGGGACCCCACATGCTCGCGAGAGCGCGTCCACGAGGGCGGGCGGTCAGTCCACGTGCATGTCCGCCGCCTCGACCTCTTCGCGGGTCACGCCCAGCAGGTAGAGGACCGTGTCCAGGAAGGGGAAGTTCACCGCGGTGTGCGCCGCCTGGCGCACCACCGGCTTGGCGTTGAAGGCGACCCCGAGACCGGCCGCGTTGAGCATGTCCAGGTCATTGGCCCCGTCGCCGATCGCCACCGTCTGGGAGATCGGTACGCCCGCCTCCGCGGCGAACCGGCGCAGCAACCGCGCCTTGCCCGCCCGGTCCACGACCTCGCCGATGACCCGGCCCGTCAGTTTCCCGTCGACGATCTCCAGGGTGTTGGCCTGGGCGAAGTCCAGCCCGAGCCGCTCCCGCAGATCGTCCGTGACCTGGGTGAACCCGCCCGAGACGACACCGACCTGGAAGCCGAGCCGCTTCAGCGTGCGGATGAGCGTGCGCGCCCCCGGGGTCAGCCGGACCTCGCTGCGCACCTTGTCCACCACGGAGGCGTCGAGGCCCGCGAGCAGCTTCACGCGTGCGTGCAGGGACTGCTCGAAGTCCAGCTCGCCGCGCATCGCGGCGGCCGTCACCTCGGCGACCTCGGCCTCGCAGCCGGCGTGCGCCGCGAACAGCTCGATGACCTCGTCCTGGATGAGCGTGGAGTCCACGTCCATGACGACCAGGCGCTGGGCCCGCCGGTGCAGCCCGGCCGCGACCACCGCGATGTCGACGCCGAGCGCCGCGGCCTCGGTCACCAGAGCGGTCCGCAGCTTCTCGGGCTCCGTACCGGACACCGCGAACTCGACCGCGGTCACGGGGTACTTGGCGAGCCGGAAGATACGGTCGATGTTGCCGCCGGCCCCGGTGATCCGGGCGGCGATGGCGGCCGTCGACTCAGCGGTGAGCGGATGCCCGAGCACGGTCACCAGCGACCTGCCGTGCCCGCGGGGCCGGTTGTCGCCGCGACCGGAGATGATCTCGGTCTGCAACCGCATCGAGTCCGCCCAGCTGTGCACGGTGGCCCGCAGATCGCCCTCCAGACCGGCCGGCGGATGCGTCACGAGCGCGCACAGCACGATCCGGCCACGGGTGACGACCTGCTCGATGTCGACGACGTCGACCGAGTAGGCGGCGAGGGTGTCGAAGAGTCCGGCGGTGATACCTGGGCGGTCCTTGCCGAAGATCTTGACGAGAAGAGTGGGGACATCAGTGGGAACATCAGAGGTCTGTGATGCGCTCATGGTGCGTACACCGTATCCGGCACTCCGTGCCGGAGGCCCCTGAGGTCCGCCTGACGGACAGGGAACAGTACATGTCGTCCGGGTGTCCCGGGCCCGTACACGCCGTGGCGGCTGTGTCGGCCACACGTCGGTCCGCGTCCCGGTCCCCGTCCACTCTTTCCCGTTCACCGTTTCCCGGTCAGCGGCGCCCGCCCGGTTTGCGCGGCGGAGGCGGGGGCGGCAGCTCGTCCGGTGGGGGCGGCGGCCCGTCCTGCGACGAGCGGGGGCGGCGCCGGGGTCCGGCCCCGGGAGACCCCGGACGGGACGCCGGCGGGATGGGACCGATCATCGTCTGCGCCCCGTACACATCGTCCGGCACATCGTCCGGCGGACGCGAGCCGGGCGGCTGCCCACCGCCACGTGGAGGCTGCCCGCCAGGGGGCTGTGGCTGAGCGCCGGGAGGTTGTGCTTGTCCGCCCGGGGGGCGTGGCTGAGCGCCGGGAGGCTGCTGCTGCCCATGCCCACGTGGGGGCGGTGCCTGTGCGCCGGGAGGCCGGGCCTGTCCACCCGGGTCGCGGGGCTGGCCGCCGGGCGGTCGCGGGCCACCGGGGGAGTGGGGGCCGGCGTGCCGCCCGGGCCCGGACTCCCGTAACTCTTCGGGGATCCGCAAGTAGGGGTTCGTCTCCGGGTTCGTCGGCCGGAACGGCGTCCCCGGGCGGTAGGGACCGGCCTCGGCCTCCCCGGCTGCCTGACCCGCCTCCTGCCCGGCGCCCCGCCCGGCCACCTCCGCGTACGAGGCGACGGCGTCCGGGGTGGCGTCCGCGTCACCCCGTGCCAGCGGTGCCGCCTGCCGGCCGGCCGCACCCGACGCGCACGCGAGCAGCGCGCCCACCGCCCCCGCGACCGCGCCCCACAGCGCCCCGAGCAGCAGCGCCATGCCGATCTGCCCGCGCAACTCGATGCCGGAGTCGAAGGCGTCTATGCCGAGCACGGACAACGAGGCGTTCACCGACACCTCGGTCAGCCGGACCAGCAGCGGCAGCACCAGCGCGGTCACGACCGCCAGCCGCAGCGCGCAACGAGCCGCGAAGGCGAGGACGCCCCGCTCCCGTACGAACGGAGTGCGCGCCGCGGTCAGGACGCCCGCGAACAGCATCATCAGGGCCGCCGCGATGCCCAGCAGCCAGACCCGGCCGTCCAGTTCGGCCAGCCTGCTCAGGGTCACGGGCTTGTCGGAGAACTTCAGGAGGTCGTCCATGGGATCCGGCAGGAACTGCAGGAACGGCCCCTTGGCCGTCCCGTCCCACGGCACGAACAGCCCGATCGGGACACCGAGCCACACCCCGTTGGGCGCCCCGAGCAGCGCGGCGCCGGCGATCCGCTTCGGGTTCTCGTCGCCGATCGCCGCGTACGCCGCCGCCGCGAAACCCGCGAGGACCGCCACCAGCAACACCGTGACCAGCGCGGACACCGCGGGCCGCACCACCCGGTGCACGGCCGTCCAGCCGCCGGGCAGCGGGGTCCTGCGCGAGGCCAGCAACGCGATCAGCAGGACGCCGAGCACCCAGCCCAGGCCCCCGAGGAGCGTGGGGACGGTGTCCACGGTGAAGCCCACCTTGGCTTTCGCGTCCGCGAGGTCCCCGAGCCGGTCCGGCAGCAGTCCGCCGATGTTGCCGAGGCCGGGCACCTCCACGTCGTCGGGCACTCCACCGCCGGGCAGCTTGTCCAGCCCGAGCGCACCGCCGTCGATCGTGATGATGTCGTGTCCCGCCCAGGCGAGACCCCCCAGCAGCGCCACGAAGAGGGCGGCCACCGTGCCCGCCCGCGCCAGCAGTTCGGCGGGCGCGAGCACCGCGCCCGCCCCGCGCAGGGAGCGCAGGAAGAACCAGGACAGCAGCAGCGCGCCCACCAGGCTCACCCCGAGTGGCGTGATCTGGAGGGCGGTGTCGGCCTGCGCGCCATCGAGCCCGAAGGCGGACATGTCCCCCGACGGCGTCACCGAACCACCCGCCCCGAGCGCCACGAGCGCCGCGGTCATCGGTCCGAGCGAGGCCGTCTCGTCGGCGCCGAGCAGGTGCAGCCCCAGCGCGGCCACGCCCGCCATGCCGATCAACGCCCAGCTCACGGCGGCGATCGCGGACAGCAGCACATCGCCCACCGGCACGCGCCTGCCCTGTCCCACGGACCCGTCGCTCATCATCAGCCCCCCGACTCCGCACCCGCGACACCTCCGCCGCGGTGTCCCCCTCGCGTGGGATTACCACTCTCCGGTCCGGTTTCAACCCCGTCAACGGAAACGGACAAGACGCCCGTACTCGGTCTTCGCGAGGCCCGACTTTCGGTCAGGGGCCTCCTACTGAAATAGTTCCCCACGATGTTCGACATCCCTAGACTCCCTGTGTTGGGGGTACATCGGGGGACAACACAGTGGGGCATGGAGTGCCGGAACTCGTACTGGAATTGAACGGACGTACCTGGACGCTCGACGCGTCCAGGCCATACAGCCTCGGACGCGATCCGCAGGGGGACGTCGTGCTCGAGGACGCCAGGGTGTCCTGGCGTCACGCCACGATCACCTGGGGTGGCCGCAGTTGGGTCATCGAGGACCACGGCAGCACCAACGGCACCTTCGTGCAGGGCCAGCGGATCCATCAGATGGAGATCGGCCCGGGCTCGGCCGTGCACCTCGGCAACGCGACCGACGGACCACGTCTGAGCCTGACGGGCGCCGCGGCGCCCGCACCGCAGGCACAGTCCCAGCAGCAGCCGTACGCCGCTCAGGGCGCCCCGGCGGCCGGCTGGGCCCAGCAGACTCCGCAGGCGCCGGAGCAGAGCTGGCAGCAGTCGCAGCAGGGACAGCAGGGCGGCCACATCCCGCAGCAGCAGGGCTCCGGCGGCGCCGCGGGGGCGCCGCCGGTCTACGGGGACCGCAGCCCGACCACGTTCCACCAGATGTCGCTGGGCCGCGTGATGCGGATCGGCCGTGCGCTGGAGAACGAGCTGGTCGTCTCCGACCTGCAGGTCTCGCGCCACCACGCCGAGTTCCACGCGACGCCCGACGGACGGGCGGAGATCCGTGACCTCGGCTCGCACAACGGCACGTTCGTCAACGGTGTGGCGATCGCCAAGGGCGGCTCCGCGCTGCTCGGCCCGAACGACATCGTCGGCGTCGGCCACTCGACGTTCCGCCTGGTGGGCGACCGCCTCGAGGAGTTCGTCGACACCGGTGAGGTCTCCTTCTCGGCCCGCCACCTGACCGTCACGGTCGACGGCGGCAAGCAGATCCTCAAGGACGTCTCCTTCGGCGTGCCGGAGAAGTCGCTCATCGCGGTCATCGGCCCCTCCGGCTCCGGCAAGTCGACGCTCCTCAAGGCGCTCACGGGCTACCGCCCGGCCAACGAGGGTGACGTCCTCTACGACAACCGAAACCTCTACAAGCAGTTCGCCGAGCTGCGTCAGCGCATCGGTCTGGTCCCGCAGGACGACATCCTGCACAAGGAGCTGACCGTCAAGAAGGCCCTCAAGTACGCGGCCAAGCTGCGCTTCCCCGCGGACACCACGACCCAGGAGCGCGACTCCCGGATCGACGAGGTGCTGCGCGAGCTCAAGCTCGACGTCCACAAGGAGAAGAAGGTCACCTCCCTCTCCGGTGGCCAGCGCAAGCGCGTATCGGTGGCCCTGGAGCTGCTGACCAAGCCGTCGCTGATCTTCCTCGACGAGCCCACCTCGGGTCTCGACCCGGGCATGGACCGCGATGTCATGCAGCTGCTGCGCGGCCTCGCCGACGACGGCCGCACGGTCCTCGTCGTCACGCACTCGGTGGCCGAACTGGCCATCTGCGACAAACTTCTGGTCATGGCGCCCGGCGGTTCCGTGGCCTATTTCGGTCCGCCCGAGGAGGCGCTGAACTTCTTCGGCTACGACACCTGGGCCGATGTCTTCTCCGCCTTCGAGAACTACCGCGACTACGACTGGGCGGGCCGCTGGAAGGGCTCGCAGCACTACCAGATGTACGCCGCGGACATCGACGCGGTCGCCCCGCAGTCCGTAGCCATGCCGTCGCCGCAGGCGATGCGCCCGCCGAAGCCCCAGGGCTGGGTCTCCCAGCTGAGCACACTGGTCCGGCGGTACGTCTCGGTCATCGCGTCCGACAAGGGCTTCCTGGCCCTGACGGTGATCCTGCCGGCGGTCCTCGGCGCGGTCAGCCTGCTCATCGAGCCGGACAAGACGCTGCTGGTGAACGAGAAACTGCAGCCGAACGGCCTGCCCATCCCGAACAGCACGGCCGCGACCGTGCTGCTGATCCTCGCGGTGGGCGCCTGTTTCGCGGGCGCCGCGAACTCCGTCCGTGAGCTGATCAAGGAACGGGTGATCTACGAGCGCGAGCGCGCGACCGGCCTGTCACGCTCCGCGTATCTGATGTCCAAGGTGATCGTTCTCGGCGTGATCACGATGTTCCAGGGCGCGCTGGTCGGCGCGATCGGCTTCATGAGCCGGACCATCCCCGACGAGGGACTGATCCTCGGCGGCGCGGTCGCGCTGGAGCTCTCCCTGCCGATCATGGCGCTCGGCTTCACCTCGATGATGTTCGGCCTGGTCATCTCCTCGCTGGTGAAGACCGCCGAGAAGACCATGCCCCTGCTGGTGATGTTCGCGATCATCCAGGTCGTCTTCACCGGCTGCCTGTTCCCGCTGAACGGCGCTGTGGGCGTCAACCAGATCTCGTATCTGATGCCGTCGCGCTGGGCGGTCGGTGCCTCCGGGGCCACGCTCGACTTCAACAAGATCAACCCGCACAACACGGCCGAGACCGACCCCCTCTGGGACCACACGGCGCTGACCTGGGTCCTGGACATGACGGCCCTGTTCGCCCTCGCCGCGGTCTGCGCCTTCCTGGTGGCCCGCTTCCTGCGCCGCCACGAGCCGGAGGTCATGCGCAAGTAGTACGCCGCGAGCGGCACGCGCGAAGGGCGGCACCCCGCTGGGGGTGCCGCCCTTTTCGGCGTACGGGGCAGAGGTCCGCGCAGACCTCAGTACGCGCTGTTGACGTTGTCGATCGAGCCGTACCGGTCCGCCGCGTAGTTGGCGGCGGCGGTGATGTTGGCGACCGGGTTGTACTGGCTGTGGACGGTGCCGGCGACGTGGTAGGCGTCGAAGGTCGGCTTGATGACCTGCAGCAGACCGATGGACGGGACGCCGTTGATGGCGTTGATGTCCCAGCCGTTGATCGCGTTCGGGTTGCCCGAGGACTCCCGCATGATGTTGCGGTGCAGTCCGTCGTACGTGCCGGGGATGCCGTGCTTCTTCATGATGTCCAGCGACTGGCGTATCCAGCCGTCGAGGTTGTTCGCGTAGGTCTTCGCGGCGACCGGCTTGACCGCGGCGCGCTGGGCGGACCGGCTCGCGGCCTCCTTGGCCTTGCGGGCGTCCGCGGCCTTCTTCGCCGCGGCTGCCTCGGCGGCCTTCTTCGTGGCGGCGGCGTCGGCGGCCTTCTTCTTCGCGGCGGCGGCCTGGGCGTCGGCGAGCTGGCCGCTGAGGCCGACGGTCTTGACCTTCAGGTGCTCCGACGAGAACGCGGCGGGGGCCGCGGAGACCGCGTCGGTGCTCGCCTTCGTGTCGGCGGGAGCCAGCGAGAACGCGAGCGCGGCGGCGCCGAGCGTGGCGACACCGGCGAACGAGAGCTTGTGGGCCTTGGTCATGGCGGGGATGCGACCAGGAATGCTGTGCTGCTTGGGCATGGCTGGAGGACCTCTTCGAGTAGCGCGGAGGCCGCTCTCGATCCGATGGGGACAAGAAGTGTTTCCGGATCTGACGCCGTGGGTAAGCACCTTCGGCATCGAGCGACGGGAGCCATTGTTAGCGGCCCGAATTTTCGATGGCAAAGGTGTGACGTACGACCTCGGGTAGTGGACCCCCAAAGGGCAAATCGGGACAGACTGGCACGTCTGTCCCGCTCACCAGGGATCCGGTTGTCTCCTATGCCCGTTCGTACGTGATGTGTGCCCTATGTGCGGGCTCACATCGAGCGCACCGGGAACTCACCGGGAGTTGCTGCGGCAACCCTCTGCGTGAGGGTCCTCCTCCGGGAGGATGAGGTGCACGTCGCCGAACTCGTGCCACAGATAGCGCCCGCGCAGCGCCTCCTGGTACCCACGGTCGACGGCCTCCCTGCCCGCGATCGCCTCCAGCATCAGCAGATGTGAGGCCCGCGGCTCGTGCAGCCCGGTGAGCAGCCCGTCGACGACCCCCACCCCGCGCTCCGGGGTCACCACCAGACCGGTCCAGCCCCGCGCGGCGCGCACCACCCCGTCGGGACCGGCCGCCGACTCCACGGCGCGGACGGCCGTGGTGCCGACCCCGACGACCCTGCCGCCCCCGGCCCTCGCCGCGTTGATCAGCCGCGCCGAGGTCTCCGGCACCGCGAAGCGCTCCGGATACGGCGGCTCGTGCGCCTCGGCCGAGGCGACCCCCGTATGCAGGGTGACCGGCGCGAACTGCACACCCCGGCTCACCAGCTCCGCCACCAGCCGCGCCGTGAAGGGCCGCGAGGCGCTCGGCATCTCCGCACTCCCCGCCCCGTCGGCGGACGCCAGCGCGAAAACGGTCCGGTACGCGGACAGCGGCTGGTCCCGCTCCGTGTAGGAGTAGCGGATGGGCCTCCCGTGCCGCCGCAGCAGCCCCGGCACGTCGGCGTCAAAGACCCGCCCCCACCACAGCCGCGCGTTCCGCCCCGACAGCGGCTCCTCCAGCACGAGCCGTACGTTTCCGGGCAGCCGCACCTCCGTCCCCGCGGGCCCGCCCCCGCGTGCGCGCGTGGTCCCCCTCCCGTCGGGCTCCCGCAGCTCCACCGCCCAGCGCCCGTCGTCGCCCCGGGTGGAGAAGTGCACCACCGCGCGCGCGTGCCCCGCTCTCCCGTCCACCGCCGCCGCCAGCGTCATCGAGGTGTTCACGACGAGCAGGTCCCCGGCCCGCAGCAGACCCGGCAGCTCCACGAACGCGTGGTGCGACACCCGGGTCCCGTGGGAGACGAGCAGACGGACGGCGTCGCGGTCGAGCCCCGGACCCCGCTGCTCGGCCGGCACGGACGCCGACAGCTCCGCGGGGAGCGTCCAGCTCCCCGGCCGGCCGCCGTCGAGCGGAGGCACCCCCATGGCGGTCGTCATCGCCGCTCCAGCAGCGCGGAGGCCCGGTAGCGTCCACTCGCCGGACGCCCGTCCAGCAGCCTCAGGAAGGCCGGCGCGACGCCCGCCGGGTCGGGCCGCGGATCGTCGTCCTCGGGAACGGCCGCCGCGTACAGGTCCGTACCCATGTCACCCGGGTCGACCGCCCAGACCCGCAGGCCCGGCTCCTCCTCCCCGAGCACCGCGGAGAGCTGGTCGAGCGCCGCCTTCGACGCCCCGTAGCCGCCCCAGGTCTCGTACGCCTCCGCTGCCGCGTCCGAACTGACCGCGATCACCGCGCCCGCCGCCGACCTTCGCAACAGCGGCAGCGCCTCCTGGACCAGCCCGAGCGCCGCGACCACATTGACCTCCAGCGCACGCCTGAGCCCGTCCGCAGCCAGCGATTCGAGCCGTACGAGCGGTTCGGCGCCCAGCGCGCTCGCGTTGTTCACCAGCAGATCGACGCCGCCGAGCTCCCGGGCCGCCGCCACCAGCCGGCCCCGGTGCGCGGCGTCCGTGACGTCCCCGGGCAGCGCCCGTACCCGTGCTCCGTACTTACTGAGGACGGCCGCCGCCTCCTGGAGGGGCCGCGCGGTTCTGGCGTCCAGCACCAGATCCCAGCCGCGCTCCGCCAGCGCCTCGGCGAGCGCGCGCCCGAGCCCCTTCGAGGCCCCCGTGATGATCGCTACCGGCATGATCCGTCCCCTCGTCCCGGAACCGCCGCTCCCGGCGGGTCGTCCTCAACGTAGGAACCGAGAGGACCTGTCCGCCTCGTGCGCGGGCCGCAGCGCACCGGGGCACTTCGGCCTAGGGTCTGTCTGACAATTCCCGTCGTCGCCCGTAGGGCGGCTGCGCGGCGTCAGGTGCGTGCTCTCGGTGTGCCGGGCGTAGAGCCTCGTACTGGACGTACTTGGCTCTGCGCCCGGTGCGGCGAGAGTGCGTGCATGGCGTCGCGCGGCAGACGGGAATTGTCAGACAGACCCTAGGTCCAGCGGCCCATGAGCGGCCCGTCCACAGGCCGGATCCGGCTGTCGCACCCCGCCGGTACCGTGAGGTCATGAGTCAAGGACCCCGGTCGGGCCTGCTCGCGGTGAGCACCGCGCTGCTGGCCATGAGCAGGCATCTCGAGGTGCGCGACGTCCTCAAGACGATCGTCGCCTCCGCCCGCGAACTGCTCGACGCGCAGTACGCGGCCCTGGGGGTCCCCGACGACCACGGCGGCTTCGCCCAGTTCGTCGTCGATGGTGTCAGCGATGCCCAGTGGAAGGCCATCGGCCCGCTCCCGCGCCAGCACGGCATCCTCGCCGCGATGCTGCACCAGGCCCGCCCGGAGCGCCTCGCCGACGTCCGCGAGGACCCGCGCTTCGAGGGCTGGCCCGCCGCCCACCCCGACATGTCCGACTTCCTCGGCCTGCCCATCCGCGACGGCGACGAGGTCCTCGGCGCACTCTTCCTGGCCAACAAGAACTGCGCACGGCCGACGGGCGGCTGCGGTTTCACCGAGGACGACGAGGACGTGCTCGGGATCCTCGCCCAGCACGCCGCGATCGCCCTCACGAACGCCCGGCTGTACGAGCGCAGCCGTGAGCTGACCATCGCCGAGGAACGCTCCCGCATCGCCCACGAACTGCACGACGCCGTCAGCCAGAAGCTGTTCTCCCTGCGCCTGACCGCCCAGGCCGCCGCGGCCCTGGTGGACCGCGACCCGGACCGCGCCAAGGGCGAACTCCAGCAGGTGGCCGCCCTCGCCGCCGAGGCGGCCGACGAACTGCGCGCCGCCGTCGTCGAGTTGCGCCCCGCCGCCCTCGACGAGGACGGCCTGGTCGCCACGTTGCGCACCCAGACACAGGTCCTCGACCGGGCCCACTCCGCGCGCGTGACCTTCGACAGCCGCGGCGTCCGCGCGCTGCCCGCCGCCCAGGAGGAGGCCATGCTGCGGGTCGCCCAGGAGGCGCTGCACAACGCGCTGCGGCACTCGGGCGCGGCCCGCGTCGACGTCACCGTGGAGAAGCGCGGTCCGGGCGCCGTCCTGCGCGTCACGGACGACGGCAGGGGCTTCGAGCCGAGCGCGACCCGCCGCGCGGGACGCCATCTCGGCCTGGTCTCCATGCGCGACCGGACCAACGGCGTCGGCGGCGAGCTCACCGTCGCATCAGCGCCGGGCAAGGGCACCACGATCGAGATGGAGGTTCCTGGTGGCTGACGCGATCAAGGTGCTGCTCGTCGACGACCACCAGGTCGTCCGCCGAGGGCTGCGCACCTTCCTTGAGGTGCAGGAAGACATCGAGGTCGTGGGGGAGGCGTCCGACGGCGCCGAAGGAGTCGCCCGCGCCGAGGAGTTGAAGCCCGACGTCGTCCTCATGGACGTCAAGATGCCGGGCATGGACGGCGTCGAGGCCCTGCGCAGGCTCCGCGAACTGGACAACCCCGCGCGCGTGCTCGTCGTCACCAGCTTCACCGAGCAGCGCACGGTGATCCCGGCCCTGCGCGCGGGCGCCGCGGGCTATGTCTACAAGGACGTGGACCCGGACGCGCTCGCCGGGGCCATCCGCTCGGTTCACGCCGGGCACATCCTGCTGCAGTCCGAGGTGGCCGACGCGCTGCTGTCCCAGGAGGGCGTCAACTACAGCCAGGGAAGAGGGAGTTCGCTCACGGAGCGGGAGCGCGAGGTGCTCGGCCTGATCGCCGACGGCCGCTCCAACCGCGAGATAGCCCGCGCCCTCGTCCTCTCCGAGAAGACCGTCAAGACGCACGTATCGAACATTCTGATGAAGCTCGACCTCTCCGACCGCACCCAGGCCGCGCTGTGGGCCGTACGCCACGGTGTGACGGGCTGATGACCTGCTGATACGCGCAACGGCCGGTCCGGGGGACGGCAATTCGGAGGGCCTGCCTCCGGACTGAGATTCATACCGTCGTGGGAATGTCCCCCGGATGGCGCATCCTTCGCCGGCCGCCGCCGTTCTTCAGTGCGTGCTGCGGCGCTCTGCCGCAGTGGTTCGCAAGGAGAGGGCTCAGAAGTGAAGAACCTGAAGAAGGCCGCTGCCGTCACGATGGTGGCCGGTGGCCTCGTTGCCGCCGGTGCCGGTTTCGCCTCCGCCACCGACGGTGCGCACGCCGCCGGTCAGGCCGTGGGCTCGCCGGGTGTCGCCTCGGGCAACCTCGTCCAGGTCCCGGTCGCCATCCCGGTGAACGCGGTCGGCAACACCGTGAACGTCATCGGCATCCTGAACCCGGCGTTCGGCAACGACGGCTTCAACGGCTGACGTACGCCCCGGGTCACATGACCACCGGCCTCCCAGGTTCGCCTGGGAGGCCGGTCCGTTTTTCGGCTCGTCGGACCACTGGCCCGAACGGGCAGAACGCGCCCGGCCACCGTGCCGTCCGCGCCCCTCGGACGTTTCTCAGGCTACGGCCCGCGGCAGGGCCGGATACGCAATCGCAGGAGGAACGCTTTTCATGAACATCGCCAAGAAGGCCGCACTGGCCGTCACCGTCGCCGGTATCGCAGCGGGTGCCTCGGCCGGTGCGGCTGTCGCCGACTCGGACGCCGACGCCGCTGCCGTGAAGTCCCCGGGCGTCGCCTCGGGCAACGCGGTCCAGGCGCCGATCCACGTCCCCGTCAACGTCGTCGGTGACAGCATCAACGTGATCGGGCTCCTGAACCCGACCTTCGGCAACGAGGCTGTCAACGACTGACGCCCCGACCGCCCTGAGGGCCCCGCGGACCACACGGTCCGCGGGGCCCTCGGCCGTGCCGGTGGCCTTCGTCGACCGGCGCCTCAACCGGGGCCTCCGCGACCCTCAGCGCACCCCGCGCTCCCGCTCCTCCACGAACGCGTTGTACGCCGCCACCTGAGCCCGCCTGGCCGTCCGTTCGACCGGCCGCAGCGCCTCGGAGCGCGCGGCCATCTCCGACGCGCTCACAGCCCCACCGGACCCGTTGCCGTGCGCCACCGAGACCAGCAGCCCGACCCGCCGGGACAGCGCCAGCACCCGCACCGCCCGGGGCGGATAACCGGGAGCGAGCACCTCGCCGTCCCGCTCGGCCCGCGCCCGGTACGCGTCGATCGCCGCCTCGGCGACCGGCCCCGACCCCGCCACGTCGAGCCGCGACAGCACCTCGGTCGCGTCCCGCAGCGCCTCCGCGAGCTCCCGCTCCGCCTCCCCGAGGGACGGCACATCGGCGGGCGGCCCCTCGCGCACCGGCAGACAGTGCCAGACGACCTCCACATGCACATCGCCGTCGGGCCCGGCCTCGTACACCTCGGGTACGAGGCCGAGACCGACCCCCTGACAGACGACGGCCTCCTCGGCCTCCAACGCGCGCGCGTTGAAGTCCGGCGGGCCGCTCAGCCCGAGGGGATGCCCGGGCGCGGGCAGCGCGACCCGCAGCCCGGTCGCCCCGAGCGTGCGCAGCCGCCCCAGGGCGAGCGAGAGCCCGACGGGCGCCGTCTCGCCGGGCAGCCCCGCGACCCGGTGCACGGCGTCCTCCCCGACGATGGCGACGACCGCGTCATCCGGTGAGACAAATCCGGCCAACAGTGCGTTTCCCCATGCCGCCAACCGTCCTGAACGTGGTTCCGAAAGCATGCCTCCCACTTTAAGGAACCGCTTAAGGACCGGCCGATGGATTGGACGGGTCGACCGGTGGCGTAGGTTTTCCCTGGGGGCTGCGTCCACAGACGTCAGCGACGGCCGAGACTGCAATGGGAGACAGCGCGCTCATGAGCGATGTACTGGAGCTTGAGGACGTATCCGTGGTCCGAGAGGGCCGGGCTCTGGTGGACCAGGTCTCCTGGTCGGTCAAGGAAGGCGAGCGCTGGGTCATCCTCGGCCCCAACGGCGCCGGAAAGACGACCCTCCTCAACCTCGCCTCCAGCTACCTCTTCCCCAGCCAGGGCACCGCCACCATCCTCGGTGAGACCCTCGGCAAGGTCGACGTGTTCGAGCTGCGCCCGCGGATCGGCGTGGCCGGCATCGCCATGGCCGAGAAGCTCCCCAAGCGCCAGACCGTCCTGCAGACGGTGCTGACCGCCGCCTACGGCATGACCGCCGGCTGGCACGAGGACTACGAGGACATCGACGAGCAGCGCGCCCGCGCCTTCCTCGACCGCCTCGGCATGACCGACTTCGTCGACCGCAGGTTCGGCACGCTCTCCGAGGGCGAGCGCAAGCGCACCCTCATCGCCCGCGCGCTGATGACCGACCCCGAGCTGCTGCTCCTCGACGAGCCCGCCGCCGGTCTCGACCTCGGCGGGCGCGAGGACCTCGTACGCCGTCTCGGCCGCCTGGCCCGCGACCCGATCGCCCCCTCCATGATCATGGTCACGCACCATGTGGAGGAGATCGCCCCCGGCTTCACCCACGTCCTGATGATCCGTCAGGGCAAGGTGCTCGCGGCGGGCCCCCTGGAGCTGGAACTCACCTCGCGCAACCTCTCGTTGTGCTTCGGCCTCCCGCTCGTCGTCAGCCAGGCCGGCGACCGCTGGACCGCCCAGGGCCTGCCGCTGTCCTGACGGGCCCGGGCCGGCGGACTTGTCCTGACAAACCTCCTACGACAACCGGGAACACCCGCCCCAACCGGATCGGCGCCCTGTCGGGGACGGGACCTGCGGACTTACCATGACCGTGTGAACGACATCGACGCTTGGGTGTGGTGGCTGATCGGCGCGGCCGGGCTCGGAATCCCGTTGGTCGTGACCGCGATGCCGGAATTCGGCATGCTCGCCGTCGGCGCCGTCGCGGGCGCCGTGACCGCGGGGTTCGGAGGCGGTGTCGTCGTCCAGGTCGTCGTCTTCGCCGCCGTCTCCGTCGCCCTCATCGCGGTGGTACGGCCCGTCGCGGCCCGGCACCGTGCGCAGCGACCTGAACTGGCTACGGGAATCGACGCGTTGAAGGGCAGGCAAGCCGTCGTCCTGGAGAAGGTGGACGGTTCGGGAGGCCGGATCAAACTCGCGGGAGAGATCTGGTCCGCACGCTCCCTCGACACCACCCGCGCCTACGACGTGGGCCAGGAAGTGGATGTGGTGGAGATCGAAGGAGCCACGGCGATCATCGTGTGACGACCCGACGCACCCGACGCACCCGAGGCCACCGAGGCACCCGAGGCACCCGAGGCGTCCAAGACGTCCAGTGAACGGAACGTCGCACGTGGCGAGTTGTGGTCTGTCACACTCGTCCAGCAAGATCTTCGACAGTCAGCAGATCTTCGGCAGTCACAGGATTTCCGGAAGCACCGAGGCGGAGAAGGGTACGGGGAGCCACGATGGAACCGATCATCATCGTCCTGATCATTCTGGTGGTGTTGGTCTTCATCGCGTTGATCAAGACCATCCAAGTCATTCCCCAGGCCAGCGCCGCGATCGTCGAGCGGTTCGGCCGTTACACGCGCACTCTCAACGCGGGCCTGAACATCGTCGTCCCGTTCATCGACTCGATCCGCAACCGCATCGACCTCCGCGAGCAGGTCGTGCCGTTCCCGCCCCAGCCGGTGATCACCCAGGACAACCTGGTCGTGAACATCGACACCGTCATCTACTACCAGGTGACGGACGCCCGCGCCGCGACCTACGAGGTCGCCAGCTACATCCAGGCGATCGAGCAGCTCACCGTCACCACGCTCCGCAACATCATCGGCGGCATGGACCTGGAGCGGACCCTGACCTCCCGCGAGGAGATCAACGCGGCCCTGCGCGGAGTCCTCGACGAAGCCACCGGCAAGTGGGGCATCCGCGTCAACCGCGTCGAGCTCAAGGCGATCGAGCCGCCCACCTCCATCCAGGACTCGATGGAGAAGCAGATGCGCGCGGACCGCGACAAGCGCGCCGCGATCCTCACCGCGGAAGGTATCCGCCAGTCGCAGATCCTCACCGCCGAGGGTGAGAAGCAGTCGGCCATCCTGCGTGCAGAGGGTGAGGCCAGGGCCGCCGCGCTGCGCGCCGAGGGCGAGGCCCAGGCGATCCGTACGGTCTTCGAGTCCATCCACGCCGGTGACGCGGACCAGAAGCTGCTGGCCTACCAGTACCTCCAGATGCTGCCGAAGATCGCCGAGGGCGACGCGAACAAGCTCTGGATCGTGCCGAGCGAGATCGGCGACGCGCTCAAGGGTCTGAGCGGCGCGATGGGCAACTTCGGGCCGATGGGCGGCGGCAACCAGGGCGGCGGCGGCACGGAACGCCGAGAAAAGCCGTCAGTGGACTGACCCGCTCAGCCACGTAGCGGGGGGCTCAGGGGCTCCGCCCCGACCCCCCGCTCCTCAAACGCCAGAGGGGCTGAACCCCCTAGGGGCGCGGGGAACTGCGCAGCCAGCCACAGCGGACCCGCACCCGACAACGCCCCGCACCCCCCTCAGTCGGAGCGACTACGCCGGCTGCGCAAGCCACTCCGGCAGAGCCTCAAGGTCATCCCGCCCCAGCGCGAGCAACATCGCATCCGCCGGCGTAGGCTCGAACGGCCGCCGCAGCAACGGCATCCCCGCCTGGTCAGGCGTCCGAGCAGCCTTCCGGTGATTGTCCTCCGCACACGACGCCACCGTGTTCAGCCACGAGTCCTGACCCCCCTGAGCCCGCGGCACCACGTGGTCCACCGTGGTCGCCCGCCGCCCGCAGTACGCGCACTTGTGCCGGTCACGCACCAGCACACCCCGCCGTGACCACGGTGCTTGTCTTCGGAAGGGCACCCGCACATAACGGCAGAGCCTGATCACCCGCGGCGCGGGTATGTCCAGCGCGGCTCCGCGCATACGCAGTTCGGGGTGGGCCTGCTCGACGACAGCCTTGTCCTGCAGCACCAGAACGACGGCTCGGTTCAACGTCACCGTCGACAGCGGCTCGAAGCTCGCGTTCAGCACCAGCGTGTCCCGCATCCAGCCCACCTCCCATGTGCACCGGCCCACCACCTGGCGGGCGTGGATCAACTCTGGCCGGGCACGTCGAGATGGACAACGCAATAAAAATGCCCGCCCCTGATCAATTCCAAGACCAGGGACGGGCAAAACACTCAGTGAAAGGTCAGCTCTCCGCCGGAGCCGCGTACTCGGCGACGAGCTGCGCCCTCGCGAGCGTGTGGAACCGCAGATTGAAGCCCACCACGGCCGGCGAGGCGTCCGCGTCAGGACCGAGCTTCTCCTGGTCCACCGCGTACACGGTGAACACGTACCGGTGCGCCGGATCACCCGCCGGGGGCGCGGCACCTCCGAAGTCCTTCGACCCGTAGTCGTTGCGCACGTGGATCGCGCCCTCGGGCAGCCCCTCGAACTTCCCCGTGCCCGCGCCCGCCGGCAATTCCGTCACCGAGACGGGAATGTCGAACACGACCCAGTGCCAGAATCCACTCCCCGTGGGGGCGTCCGGGTCGAAACACGTCACGGCGAAACTCTTGGTCTCCGCCGGGAAACCCTCCCAGCGCACCTGCGGCGAGGTGTTCCCGGCCGCCTGGACCTGAGCGTCCTTCAGCGTCCCACCCGCCTCGACGTCCTCACTGGTCACAGTGAACGACGGCACGGCGGGATGGAAGTCATGGGGAAGCGGCGGCCTCGTCGACTCCGTCACCTCGGTACCTCCTGATCGGTTCCTGCTCGGGACTACTGGACTACTGGACTACGGGATTCCTGCTCCGGAGAAGTCACGTCCCGAGCTTAGGCCCGCCAGGTCCTGGGCGCCCTAGAACCAGTTGCGGCGGCTGCCCACCTCGGACAGCCACTGGTTGAGGTACGCGGCCCAGTCGGTGCCCTGGAAGTCGTTGAGGCCGACCTGGAAAGAGCGGAAGGAGTCGCTGCCCTCGCTGAACAGACCCGGCTTCTTGTCCATCTCCAGGACGACGTCCATCTCGCGGTCGTCCGCGACGAAGGTCAGCTCCACCTGGTTGAGACCGCGGTACTGCTGCGGCGGGAAGAACTCGATCTCCTGGTAGAACGGCAGCTTCTGCCGCGTACCCCGGATGTGCCCCTTCTCCAGGTCCGCGCTCTTGAAGCGGAAGCCCAACTGGATGAAGGCGTCCAGCAGTGCCTGCTGCGCCGGCAGCGGGTGCACGTTGATCGGGTCCAGGTCACCGGAGTCCACCGCGCGCGCGATGGCCAGCTCCGTGGTCACACCGATGTTCATACCGCGCAGCGACTGACCGGCGATGTTCGTGATCGGCGTCTCCCACGGGATCTCAAGACCGAACGGCACCGCGTGCACGCCGTTGGCCTGGAGTTCGAAGGCACCGCCGAGCTGAACCTTCGTGAACTCGATGTTCTGCTTGTACTCCTGGTCGTCGTGGCCCTCGACCTCGACCTTGGCCTGCAGCCCGACCGACAGTCCCTCGATCGCCTGGTTCACGGATCCGCCCTGGATCCGCACCTCGCCCTGGACGACGCCACCGGGAACGACGTTGACCTCGGTCAGCTCCGTCTCGACCGAAGCCCCACCGGCACCCATGCTCGCAAGCAGCCGCTTGAACCCCATCGTCTTCTCCTCTTTCGGGCAACGCCCCGTTGTTGTTCGGTCCGGGTTGTCCGGTCCGGATCGGATCCTTGATCCATACATACGCGATCCGGCCGGGTCCGGTTCCGCGTCTTCACCCTGGCAAGCCGGGCGCTCCCTGACCACCCCGCCCGTATTCGGACGTGTGAAGTACGCTCGGAAGCCATGATCGCGGCCCCTGACCGTACGCCCCTCACCCGGGACTTCTTCGACCGACCTGTACTTGAGGTCGCCCCCGACCTCCTGGGGCGCGTACTCGTGCGCATGGACATGGACGGTTCGGCCGATCCCATCGAGCTGCGCATCACGGAGGTCGAGGCCTACGACGGCCCGAACGACCCCGGCTCCCACGCCTTCCGCGGCCCCACGGCCCGCAACGCGGTGATGTTCGGTCCACCCGGGTACGTGTACGTCTACTTCACCTACGGCATGTGGCACTGCATGAACCTGGTCTGCGGCCCGAAGGGCAGGGCGAGCGCGGTCCTGCTCCGCGCGGGAGAGGTCACCGCAGGCGCCGAACTCGCACGCAAACGTCGACTTTCGGCCCGACACGACCGAGAACTGGCCAAAGGCCCGGCCCGCCTGGCCACGGCCCTGGGCGTCGACCGGTCCCTCGACGGCACGGACGCCTGCGCCTCGCAGCGTTCACCGCTGAGCCTCCTGCACGGCACCCCGGTGACCTCCGACCAGGTACTCAACGGCCCACGCACCGGAGTGTCAGGCGACGGAGGCGTCCACCCCTGGCGCTTCTGGATCAGCGACGACCCGACGGTGAGCCCGTATCGGGCCCACACCCCTCGCCGCCGCCGAACTTGACTCGTCCTTGGGCGATACGTAACGTGGCCCGAGCCGCTTGACCCGGGTACTGCGTTCAGCCAGCAGCCGGAAGTGGCCAACCCACTACCTACGACTTCCTCTCAGCGAGGGTCGATTCAGCGTGTCCGTATGCCTGAATTCGAACTCGCGGGACTCGATTATGAGTTGCCGAGGGGATCGGCTAACGTAGTGAATGTCGAAAGGCCGCAAGGCCAATAGGCAAAGCCCACCGACTGGGAATCGGAGCCGGAAACGGTCTGATAGAGTCGGAAACGCAAGACCGAAGGGAAAAGCCCGGAGGAAAGCCCGAGAGGGTGAGTACAAAGGAAGCGTCCGTTCCTTGAGAACTCAACAGCGTGCCAAAAATCAACGCCAGATATGTTGATACCCCGTCCATCACCGCAGGGTGGTGGGTGGAGGTTCCTTTGAAAAAGTCCTGCCGGGCGCAAGCACGGCAGGCGCATCAGCGAGGACGCTGTGAACGGCCTTCCTTATTCCGGTTGGTCGTTCCGCTCTCATGATGTGAACCGGATTACCGGTAAACATTCACGGAGAGTTTGATCCTGGCTCAGGACGAACGCTGGCGGCGTGCTTAACACATGCAAGTCGAACGATGAACCACTTCGGTGGGGATTAGTGGCGAACGGGTGAGTAACACGTGGGCAATCTGCCCTTCACTCTGGGACAAGCCCTGGAAACGGGGTCTAATACCGGATGATACTTCTGCAGGCATCTGTGGGGGTTAAAAGCTCCGGCGGTGAAGGATGAGCCCGCGGCCTATCAGCTTGTTGGTGAGGTAGTGGCTCACCAAGGCGACGACGGGTAGCCGGCCTGAGAGGGCGACCGGCCACACTGGGACTGAGACACGGCCCAGACTCCTACGGGAGGCAGCAGTGGGGAATATTGCACAATGGGCGAAAGCCTGATGCAGCGACGCCGCGTGAGGGATGACGGCCTTCGGGTTGTAAACCTCTTTCAGCAGGGAAGAAGCGAAAGTGACGGTACCTGCAGAAGAAGCGCCGGCTAACTACGTGCCAGCAGCCGCGGTAATACGTAGGGCGCAAGCGTTGTCCGGAATTATTGGGCGTAAAGAGCTCGTAGGCGGTCTGTCGCGTCGGATGTGAAAGCCCGGGGCTTAACCCCGGGTCTGCATTCGATACGGGCAGACTAGAGTGTGGTAGGGGAGATCGGAATTCCTGGTGTAGCGGTGAAATGCGCAGATATCAGGAGGAACACCGGTGGCGAAGGCGGATCTCTGGGCCATTACTGACGCTGAGGAGCGAAAGCGTGGGGAGCGAACAGGATTAGATACCCTGGTAGTCCACGCCGTAAACGGTGGGAACTAGGTGTTGGCGACATTCCACGTCGTCGGTGCCGCAGCTAACGCATTAAGTTCCCCGCCTGGGGAGTACGGCCGCAAGGCTAAAACTCAAAGGAATTGACGGGGGCCCGCACAAGCAGCGGAGCATGTGGCTTAATTCGACGCAACGCGAAGAACCTTACCAAGGCTTGACATCGCCCGGAAAGCATCAGAGATGGTGCCCCCCTTGTGGTCGGGTGACAGGTGGTGCATGGCTGTCGTCAGCTCGTGTCGTGAGATGTTGGGTTAAGTCCCGCAACGAGCGCAACCCTTGTTCTGTGTTGCCAGCATGCCCTTCGGGGTGATGGGGACTCACAGGAGACTGCCGGGGTCAACTCGGAGGAAGGTGGGGACGACGTCAAGTCATCATGCCCCTTATGTCTTGGGCTGCACACGTGCTACAATGGCAGGTACAATGAGCTGCGATACCGCAAGGTGGAGCGAATCTCAAAAAGCCTGTCTCAGTTCGGATTGGGGTCTGCAACTCGACCCCATGAAGTCGGAGTTGCTAGTAATCGCAGATCAGCATTGCTGCGGTGAATACGTTCCCGGGCCTTGTACACACCGCCCGTCACGTCACGAAAGTCGGTAACACCCGAAGCCGGTGGCCCAACCCCCTTGTGGGGAGGGAGCTGTCGAAGGTGGGACTGGCGATTGGGACGAAGTCGTAACAAGGTAGCCGTACCGGAAGGTGCGGCTGGATCACCTCCTTTCTAAGGAGCACTTCTTGGCTGTCAGGTTCTGCCTGATGGTCCAGAGGCCAGTTCATCGGCGAACGTCCGGTGCTGGTTGCTCAAGGGTGGAACGTTGATTATTCGGCACACTCAGCCTTCTTCGGCTGCAAGTACTGTCCTTCGGGGCGTGGAAAGCAGACCTGAAGGGATGAGGGTGTCGGGCACGCTGTTGGGTGTCTGAGGGTACGGACTTCAAGTCTGGATCTTCAGTGCCGGCCCCAGTGCACTCCGGAGTTTTCCGGGGGTGATGGGTGGTTGGTCGTTGTTTGAGAACTGCACAGTGGACGCGAGCATCTGTGGCCAAGTTTTTAAGGGCGCACGGTGGATGCCTTGGTACCAGGAACCGATGAAGGACGTGGGAGGCCACGATAGTCCCCGGGGAGCCGTCAACCAGGCTTTGATCCGGGGGTTTCCGAATGGGGAAACCCGGCAGTCGTCATGGGCTGTCACCCACATCTGAACACATAGGGTGTGTGGAGGGAACGCGGGGAAGTGAAACATCTCAGTACCCGCAGGAAGAGAAAACAACCGTGATTCCGGGAGTAGTGGCGAGCGAAACCGGATGAGGCCAAACCGTATGTGTGTGAGACCCGGCAGGGGTTGCGCATGCGGGGTTGTGGGATCTCTCTTTCACAGTCTGCCGGCTGTGAGGCGAGTCAGAAACCGTTGGTGTAGGCGAAGGACATGCGAAAGGTCCGGCGTAGAGGGTAAGACCCCCGTAGTCGAAACATCAACGGCTCGTTTGAGAGACACCCAAGTAGCACGGGGCCCGAGAAATCCCGTGTGAATCTGGCGGGACCACCCGCTAAGCCTAAATATTCCCTGGTGACCGATAGCGGATAGTACCGTGAGGGAATGGTGAAAAGTACCGCGGGAGCGGAGTGAAATAGTACCTGAAACCGTGTGCCTACAAGCCGTGGGAGCGTCGCGCATCAAGTTTACTTGGTGCGTCGTGACTGCGTGCCTTTTGAAGAATGAGCCTGCGAGTTTGCGGTGTGTTGCGAGGTTAACCCGTGTGGGGAAGCCGTAGCGAAAGCGAGTCCGAATAGGGCGGTATAGTAGCGCGCTCAAGACCCGAAGCGGAGTGATCTAGCCATGGGCAGGTTGAAGCGGCTGTAAGAGGTCGTGGAGGACCGAACCCACCAGGGTTGAAAACCTGGGGGATGACCTGTGGTTAGGGGTGAAAGGCCAATCAAACTCCGTGATAGCTGGTTCTCCCCGAAATGCATTTAGGTGCAGCGTCGTGTGTTTCTTGCCGGAGGTAGAGCACTGGATAGGCGATGGGCCCTACCGGGTTACTGACCTTAGCCAAACTCCGAATGCCGGTAAGTGAGAGCGCGGCAGTGAGACTGTGGGGGATAAGCTCCATGGTCGAGAGGGAAACAGCCCAGAGCATCGACTAAGGCCCCTAAGCGTACGCTAAGTGGGAAAGGATGTGGAGTCGCACAGACAACCAGGAGGTTGGCTTAGAAGCAGCCACCCTTGAAAGAGTGCGTAATAGCTCACTGGTCTAGTGATTCCGCGCCGACAATGTAGCGGGGCTCAAGCGTACCGCCGAAGTCGTGTCATTCATACACATATCCCCAACGGGAGTATGGATGGGTAGGGGAGCGTCGTGTGCCGGGTGAAGCCGCGCCGGAAGGCAGTGGTGGACGGTTCACGAGTGAGAATGCAGGCATGAGTAGCGATACACACGTGAGAAACGTGTGCGCCGATTGACTAAGGGTTCCTGGGTCAAGCTGATCTGCCCAGGGTAAGTCGGGACCTAAGGCGAGGCCGACAGGCGTAGTCGATGGATAACCGGTTGATATTCCGGTACCCGCTGTGAAGCGTCAAACATCGAACCAGGCGATGCTAAGTCCGTGAAGCCGTTCCGGACCCTTCGGGGAATGGAAAGTGGTGGAGCCGACGGACCAGACCTGTAGTAGGTGAGTGATGGGGTGACGCAGGAAGGTAGTCCAGCCCGGGCGGTGGTTGTCCCGGGGTAAGGGTGTAGGACGTGATCCAGGTAAATCCGGTTCACATAAGTCTGAGACCTGATGCCGAGCCGATTGTGGTGAAGTGGATGATCCTATGCTGTCGAGAAAAGCCTCTAGCGAGTTTCATGGCGGCCCGTACCCTAAACCGACTCAGGTGGTCAGGTAGAGAATACCGAGGCGTTCGGGTGAACTATGGTTAAGGAACTCGGCAAAATGCCCCCGTAACTTCGGGAGAAGGGGGGCCATCACTGGTGATCCGATTTACTCGGTGAGCTGGGGGTGGCCGCAGAGACCAGCGAGAAGCGACTGTTTACTAAAAACACAGGTCCGTGCGAAGCCGTAAGGCGATGTATACGGACTGACGCCTGCCCGGTGCTGGAACGTTAAGGGGACCGGTTAGTCAAACTTCGGTTTGGCGAAGCTGAGAACTTAAGCGCCAGTAAACGGCGGTGGTAACTATAACCATCCTAAGGTAGCGAAATTCCTTGTCGGGTAAGTTCCGACCTGCACGAATGGCGTAACGACTTCTCGACTGTCTCAACCATAGGCCCGGTGAAATTGCACTACGAGTAAAGATGCTCGTTTCGCGCAGCAGGACGGAAAGACCCCGGGACCTTTACTATAGTTTGATATTGGTGTTCGGTTCGGCTTGTGTAGGATAGCTGGGAGACTGTGAAGCTTGAGCGCCAGCTCGGGTGGAGTCGTCGTTGAAATACCAGTCTGGTCGTGCTGGATGTCTAACCTGGGTCCGTGATCCGGATCAGGGACAGTGTCTGATGGGTAGTTTAACTGGGGCGGTTGCCTCCTAAAGAGTAACGGAGGCGCCCAAAGGTTCCCTCAGCCTGGTTGGCAATCAGGTGTTGAGTGTAAGTGCACAAGGGAGCTTGACTGTGAGACCGACGGGTCGAGCAGGGACGAAAGTCGGGACTAGTGATCCGGCGGTGGCTTGTGGAAGCGCCGTCGCTCAACGGATAAAAGGTACCCCGGGGATAACAGGCTGATCTTCCCCAAGAGTCCATATCGACGGGATGGTTTGGCACCTCGATGTCGGCTCGTCGCATCCTGGGGCTGGAGTCGGTCCCAAGGGTTGGGCTGTTCGCCCATTAAAGCGGTACGCGAGCTGGGTTTAGAACGTCGTGAGACAGTTCGGTCCCTATCCGCTGTGCGCGTAGGAATATTGAGAAGGGCTGTCCCTAGTACGAGAGGACCGGGACGGACGAACCTCTGGTGTGCCAGTTGTCCTGCCAAGGGCATGGCTGGTTGGCTACGTTCGGGAGGGATAACCGCTGAAAGCATCTAAGCGGGAAGCCTGCTTCGAGATGAGTATTCCCACCAACTTGATTGGTTAAGGCTCCCAGTAGACGACTGGGTTGATAGGCCGGATGTGGAAGCCCTGTAAGGGGTGGAGCTGACCGGTACTAATAGGCCGAGGGCTTGTCCTCAGTTGCTCGCGTCCACTGTGTAGTTCCCAGACAACGAACGGTTGTGCTGGCTGAACAGTTCCACTAGTCAATTAAATAGTGTGCTAGTTCGCTGCCCGTTCACAGCTCTGCCTCTGGCGGAGTGTCTGAAAGGGTTTCGGTGGTCATAGCGTGAGGGAAACGCCCGGTTACATTCCGAACCCGGAAGCTAAGCCTTACAGCGCCGATGGTACTGCAGGGGGGACCCTGTGGGAGAGTAGGACGCCGCCGAACAATCTTTGAGGACCTCTGGTCCCAGCGACTCGCTGGGACCAGAGGTCCTTTTTTGTTTTCCCGAAGCGCGCCGGGTACCCGGCTGCGCGAGAATGACTTGCGGTACCGATGACAGGAGTCACCCATGTCCACCAACTCTCCCGACGAGCGACCGGAGCGCGATCAGCGACGCCGGGACAGTGGTGACCGCGGCGGCTACCGCGGAGGCCCGAGCCGCGACAACGACCGCGGTGGGGCCGGCAGGCGTGACGACAACCGGGGCGGCGGTGCCCGCCCGCCCTTCCGTCGCGATGACCGGCGTGACGACCGCCGTGATGATCGCCGTGACGACAACCGCGGTGGCGGTGATCGTGGTGGTTTCCGGCGTGACGACAACCGCAGCAGTGGTGGAGGCCGTCCTCCGTTCCGCCGCGACGACCGGCCCGGTGGGCCGAGCCGTGACGACCGTGACCGCGGTGCCCCGCGCCGTGACGGCGACCGTCCGGCCTTCCGCCGGGACGACCGTCGTGATGATCGCCGTGACGACAACCGCGGTGGCGGTGACCGTGGCGGTTTCCGGCGTGACGACAACCGCAGCGGTGGGAGTCGTCCCCCGTTCCGTCGCGACGACGAGCGTGGTGCCCCGCGCCGCGACAACGACCGTCCGCCCTTCCGCCGCGATGACCGGCGCGACGACAACCGCGGTGGCGGTGACCGTGGCGGTTTCCGTCGCGATGACAACCGCGGGGGAGGCGACCGCGGTGGCTTCCGTGGGCGCGACGACCGCAGTGGTGGCGGTGACCGCGGGGGCTTCCGTCGCGACGACAACCGTGGGGGCGATCGTCCGGCGTTCCGTCGCGACGACGACCGAGGTGCCCCGCGCCGCGACAGTGACCGCCCGTCCTTCCGCCGCGATGATCGACGTGACGACAACCGGGGCGGTGGCGACCGCCCGTCCTTCCGGCGTGATGACGACCGCGGTGGCTTCCGTGGACGCGACGACCGCCGCGATGACCGTGACCGCGGTGCCCCGCGCCGCGACAGTGACCGCCCGTCCTTCCGCCGCGATGACCGGCGTGACGATCGCCGAGACGACCGCCGTGACGACAATCGGGGTGGCGGTGACCGTGGTGGTTTCCGGCGCGACGACAACCGTGGTGGTGGCGACCGTCCGTCCTTCCGGCGTGATGACGACCGTGGCGGCTTCCGTGGACGCGACGACCGCCGCGACGACCGCCCGGCCTTCCGGCGTGACGACCGTCGTGATGACCGCCGTGACGACAACCGTGGTGGCGGCGACCGTCCGGCGTTCCGTCGTGACGACAATCGCGGCGGTGGCGACCGCGGCGGATTCCGTGGCCGTGACGACCGGGGCGGGCGCGACGACCGCGGGCGTGGCGGACCCCGCCGCGACGACAGCCGTGGCCGTCCCGGCGGTGGCTTCCGTGGGCGCGACGACCGTGGCGGCGGCGGTGGCCGCTTCCGTGACGAGCGGGACCGCGATCGCGAGCCGATCAAGCGGCTGCCGATCCCTGACGACATCACGGGCGAGGAGATCGACAAGGACGTGCGGCAGGAGCTCATGAGCCTGCCCAAGGGACTCGCCGAGGACGTCTCCAGGAACCTGGTCATGGTGGCGCGGCTCATCGACGAGGACCCCGAGGGCGCGTACAACTACTCCAGGATCGCGCTGCGGCTCGCCTCACGCGTCGCCGCCGTGCGGGAGGCGGCCGGCTTCGCCGCGTACGCGAACCAGAAGTACAGCGAGGCGCTCGCCGAGTTCAGGGCCGCCCGCCGGATGACCGGCAACGTGGACCTGTGGCCCGTCATGGCGGACTGCGAGCGGGGCATGGGGCGCCCCGAGAAGGCGCTCGACATGGCCGGAGCGCCCGAGGTGCAGAAGCTCGACAAGGCCGGACAGGTCGAGATGCGGCTCGTGGCGGCCGGTGCGCGGCGCGACATGGACCAGCTCGAAGCGGCCATCGTCACCCTGCAGAGCCCCGAGCTGGCGTCCCACTCCGTCCAGCCCTGGACCGCGCGGCTGCGTTACGCGTACGCCGACGCGCTGCTCGCCGCCGGGCGGACGGGCGAGGCCCGTGAGTGGTTCGCCAAGGCCGTCGAGTCCGACAAGGACGGCAGCACGGACGCCTCCGACCGCCTCGCGGAACTCGACGGCGTCGAGTTCGTGGACGCGCTCGTCGACGACGAGAACGACACAGAGGCCGGACCCGAGGACGCAGCCGAGGACGACGTAGAGGCCCCCGAGCCCGGCAGCGACAGTCACATTGACAGCGACAGCGACAGCGACAGTGACGGCGACGTCAAGGGCGACCGGTCGGACTGAGTCGGCGCGTAGGAACACGGTAGGAACACGCGGGCGGGATTCCCTCGGGGAGTCCCGCCCGTTCGTGTTTTCTAGGGGGGATCCGTGTCGGAGAGGGCGCGCAGCACCAGGCCCGACGCCGGCTTCGGGCCGAAGGACGTCGACTTGCGGGGCATCGTGACGCCCTGGCTCGCCAGCTCGCGTACGACCTCCTCGCGGACCGGGTGCATCAGGACGGCCGTACCGCCGTCGCGCTCCGCCTTGGCGACCGTGGCGGCCGTGTCGTGGATGTACGCGATGTGCTCCGGGACGTCCGGGATCCGCCAGACGTGGTCGAGGAGCGTGGCGTGCAGGACCGTCGCGTCGAGGGTGCGCCAGGCCTCCGGCGGGTCCGGTGGAACCGTACGGGCGAGGAGGTCGGGGGAAGGGCGGTCGACGAGGTGGAAGGCTCCGTCGCCCGCAAGGAGGAAGGCGTTTCCCTCGGCGGTCGCTACGGAGAGGGCCGACAGAGCCGAGGAGAGGGAGCCCTCGACCCGGCGTACGCGGAACGAGCCGTCCAGGGCCGCGAGGGCTTCCGGCACCGGGAGGCGGTGCAGCAGACGGTGGATCGCGCGGACGCGCAGAGGGTGGCGCGCGGTGTCCACCAGGAGGACCAGGCCGTAGTCCCAGGGGCTGGGGGACGGGTGCTCCGCGCGTACCCGCAGGTAGGTCGCCCAGCGGTGGTGGCCGTCCGCGATGAGCGCTTGGCGGTGGGCCAGGTCCGCGTGGATCTCGGTGAGGTCGGCGGGGTCGGTGACGGCCCACAGATGATGGCTGAAGCCGTCCTCCGTGGTGGTGGACAGCAGGGGCGGGTGTTTCGCGGTGCGTTCGATGACGGCCGTCGTACCGGACGCGCCGTCGCCCCGGTAGGTCAGCAACAGGGGTTCGAGGTTCGCGGAGGTGGCCCGCATGAGGGCCGCACGGTCCGCGACCACGTGCGGCATGACGTCCTCGTGCGGCAGCACCACGCCCTCCGACGGCTCCGACAGCCGCAGGGCGCCGATGACGCCCCGCTGGAACATGCCTTCGTCGTCCCGCTGCTCGTAGACGTACAGAGCCGGCCGGGCGTCGGTTCTCAGGACGCCCTCGGACACCCATCGGTGCAGGGTGTCGGCCGCCTGTTCGTTGCGGATGCTCGGGGTGGGGGCCTGCGGCAGGATCAGACGGACGATGTTGTGCGGGTCCGCCGACTCCAGATGGTGCAGGCCGTCGGGCCGTACGACCACGTCGTACGGCGGGGATGTGACGGCGGACAGGCTGCCGACCCGGTCGGGGTCGTAGCGCAGGCCCCGGAACGGGGTGAGGTCGAGACCCACGCGTGCCGGTACGTCCGCGGTACCTGCCGTGTTCATTGATGCATCGTAAGTGTGTCAGTGCCATGAGCGATGATCGGGGGAAAGAGACCGAACGAGGAGCGATGCGTAATGAGCCAGACCGCCAGGACGCGGCCCGAGGGCAGTGACACGGCCCTGAGCCAGGCGTACGACACGGCGCTGCTCGACCTGGACGGCGTGGTGTACGCGGGTGGCAACGCGATCGCGCACGCGGTGGAGTCGCTCGGCACGGCCCACAAGGGCGGGATGCGCCTCGCGTACGTCACGAACAACGCGCTGCGCACGCCCGACCATGTCGCGGAGCACCTCACCGAGCTGGGCATGGCGACCGAGGCGTCGGACGTCATCACCTCGGCCCAGGCCGTGGCCCGCCTGATGAGCGAGCAGCTGCCCCAGGGCGCGCGCGTGCTGGTGGTCGGCGGGGAGGGACTGCGGGTCGCGCTGCGCGAGCGCGGTCTGGAGCCGGTCGAGTCGGCCGACGACGACCCGGCGGCCGTCGTGCAGGGATTCGGCGGCCCCGACCTGCCGTGGGGGCGCTTCGCCGAGGCCTGCTACGCCATCGCGCGCGGGGTGCCGTGGTTCGCGTCCAACACCGATCTGACGATCCCCGGCGCCCGCGGCATCGCCCCGGGCAACGGCGCGGCCGTGGAGGTCGTCCGGATCGCCACGGGTGCCGAGCCGCAGGTGGCGGGCAAGCCGCTGCCCCCGATGCACCGGGAGACGATCCTGCGGACCGGGGCGAAGCGACCGCTGGTGGTCGGGGACCGGCTCGACACGGACATCGAGGGCGCGTTCAACGGCGAGGTGGATTCGCTGCTCGTACTGACCGGGGTGACCGACGGTGCGCAGCTCCTCGCCGCGCCGCCGCAGCACCGGCCGACCTATGTGGACGCCGATCTGCGGGGCATGCTGACCGGGCAGCCCGAGGTGGTCGAGGACGGTGACGGCTTCCGGTGCGGGGGTTACACGGCCACGGCGGGCGGCGAGAGGCTGGAACTGGACGGTGAGGGCGAGCCCATGGACGGGCTGAGGGCGCTGTGTGCCGCGGCCTGGACGGCGGGCGGCGACGCGGCGTGCGAGCTGGACGGGGGCAAGGCGCTGGCCCGGCTGGGGCTCTGAGGGGCGCGCACAGGCACGTACGGCCCGCGCAAGGACATGCCGACCCGCGCAAGCCCGCACCGGCCCGCTCGGGCTTGTCTGGCCTGATCACCGGGACCGCCGAGCGAAGCGCCACCGCAAGTTAGGTTAACCTAACTGCCGTGTTGGTCGACAGTCCCCCCGAACAGAGCGCGACCGCCCCCGCGCCCCCCAGGCGCCGGGCGGTCCGAGCCGCCGGGCTTCTCCTGTCCCTCGTCGTGCTGGCGCTCGTCGCCGTGGCGAGCATCGCCATCGGCGCGAAAGAGCTGTCCCCGGAGCAGGTGTGGCACGGCCTGTTCGCGGACTCCGGTACGTACGGCGACGTCGTGGTGGGGGAGCGGCTGTCGCGTACGGTCCTCGGGCTGCTCGTCGGCGCCGCGCTCGGGCTCGCCGGAGCCGTGCTCCAGGCGCTCACCCGCAACCCGCTCGCCGACCCCGGGCTGCTCGGCATCAACGCGGGCGCGTCCGCCGCGGTCGTCACGGCGATCACCTTCTTCGGCGTCACCTCGCTGAACGGCTACGTGTGGTTCGCCTTCGCGGGCGCGGCGCTGGTCGGAGTGCTCGTGTTCTTCCTCGGCGGCGGCCGGGGCGCGACGCCGGTGCGGCTCGCCCTCGCCGGCACCGCGATCAGCGCCGCGCTCTACGGCTATCTCCAGGCCGTGATGATCACGGACGAGGCGGCGCTCGGCAAGATGCGCTTCTGGACGGTCGGTTCGCTGGCCTCGGCGACCGGCGACATCATCTGGCAGGTGCTGCCGTTCCTCGCGGCCGGTACGGTCCTGGCGCTGGCCCTCGCCCGGCCGCTGAACGCCATGGCCATGGGCGACGACACCGCCCGCGCCCTCGGCGCGCATCTGAGCCGCACCCGCGCGCTGTCCATGGCCGCCGCCACCGTGCTGTGCGGGGCCGCGACCGCCGCCTGCGGGCCGATCGTCTTCGTGGGGCTGATGGTCCCGCACGTCGTGCGGTCCTTCACCGGCCCCGACCTGCGCTGGATCCTGCCGTACGCCACCGTGCTGTCGCCGGTGCTGCTGCTCGGCGCCGACGTGATCGGCCGCGTCGTGGCGCGGCCCGCGGAACTCCAGGTCGGCATCGTCACCGCGATCCTCGGCGGCCCGGTCTTCATCTTTCTCGTACGACGGCGGAGGACGGCACAGCTGTGAAGGCCCCACGCAACCAGACCGCCACCGAGCCCGAAACCGCGACCGAGGCCGCCACCGAGCACGGGATCACGCCGGCGGCCCCCGCCCGGGTCTTCCGCGGCCGTACGGTCCGTACCGTCGGCGGGCTGTCGGTCCGTGTCGACGTCCGCGCGTTCACGGTCGTCGCCCTCCTCCTGGTGGCCGCGCTCACCGCGAGCGTCGTGCTCATCGGCACCGGCGACTTCCCGATCTCCCCCGGCGACGTCGTCCGGACGCTGCTCGGCGACGGAGACGCGGGCCAGGAGTTCATCGTCAACGAGCTGCGGCTGCCTCGGGTCCTGGTAGGGCTCCTGGTCGGCGCCTCGCTCGGACTCGGCGGCGCGCTCTTCCAGGCCATCTCCCGCAACCCGCTGGGCAGTCCGGACGTGCTCGGCCTCGGGCAGGGCTCGACGGCGGGCGCGCTCGTGATGATCGTGCTGTTCTCCGGCACCGCCAGGCAGGTCACCGTCGGGGCGCTGATCGGCGGTCTGGTGACCGGATTCGCCATCTATCTGCTCGCCTGGAAGCGGGGCGTGCACGGATACCGGCTGGTCCTGGTCGGTATCGGGGTCTCCGCGATCGTCACGGCCGTCAACGGCTATCTGATCACCAAGGCCGACCTGGTCGACGCGGCCCGCGCGGTCGTCTGGATGACCGGCTCCCTCGACGGCCGCGACTGGGAGCAGGTCCGGCCCCTGCTCGGCCTGTGCGCCGTGCTCGTCCCGCTGGTCCTCGGCAACGCGCGCGCCCTGCGCATGCTGGAGATGGGCGACGACGTGGCGTACGCGCTCGGTGTGCGCGTGGAGCGGACGCGGCTGCTCCTGATGGTCGCCGCCGTGCTGCTCACCGCGTCGGCCACCGCCGCCGCGGGCCCGGTCGGCTTCGTCGCGCTGACCGCGCCGCAGCTCGCACGGCGCCTGACCCGCTCACCGGGACCCAATCTGGTGCCCGCGATGTGCATGGGCGCCACGCTCCTGGTCGTCGCGGACTGGGCCTCCCAGCGGCTCTTCGGGGCCGACCAGCTGCCCGTCGGCGTGGTGACCGGAATCCTCGGCGGCGTCTATCTCCTGTGGCTCCTGGTCACGGAGCGGAAGGCGGGCCGGATATGAACAACCTGAGGAGCACTGTGAACCGCCTGTCCGCCGAGGATGTCACCCTCGCCTATGACCAGCGCGTCATCGCCGAGCGGTTGTCGGTCGAGATACCGGACAACTCGTTCACGGTGATCGTCGGCCCCAACGCCTGCGGCAAGTCCACGCTGCTGCGCGCGCTGTCCCGCATGCTGAAGCCGCGCCAGGGCCGGGTGCTGCTCGACGGCCACGCCATCCAGTCGATGCCCGCGAAGAAGGTGGCGAGGACGCTCGGACTGCTCCCGCAGTCGTCGGTCGCGCCCGACGGGATCACCGTCGGCGACCTCGTGGGGCGTGGCCGCTACCCGCACCAGGGGCTGCTGCGCCAGTGGTCCGCCGACGACGAGCGGATCGTCCGCGAGTCCATGGCCTCCACCGGTGTCGCCGAACTGGCCGACCGGTATGTCGACGAACTCTCCGGAGGGCAGCGGCAGCGCGTGTGGATCGCCATGGCGCTCGCCCAGCAGACCCCGCTGCTGCTGCTCGACGAGCCGACCACCTTCCTCGACATCCAGCACCAGATCGACGTACTCGACCTGTGTGCCGAACTCCACGAGGAGCAGGGCCGCACCCTGGTGGCCGTACTGCACGACCTCAACCACGCCGCCCGCTACGCCACCCATCTGATCGCGCTGCGCGACGGTGCGGTGATCGCGGAGGGGGCCCCGGCGGACATCGTCACGGCGGAACTGGTCGAGGAGGTCTTCGGACTGCGCTGCCAGGTCATCGACGACCCGGAGACGGGTACGCCGCTGGTGGTGCCGGCCGCGCGGAAGGCCCGTACGGCCGTCGCGCCTGTTGACGCGCCCGTCGCTGTGAGCAAGCGCTGACGGGGCCGGGGGAGGAGCGGGTCAGAGCAGTTTTCTGAGCCGCATCAGGTCGCGCAGGCCCGCTTCGAGCTTGACGCGGCCCGAGCCCCAGGCCTTCGCGAAGTGGAGCTCGCCGTCGACCATCGCGAGCAGGTCGTCGCCGGTCATCGCGAGCCGGATCTCGGCCTTCTCGGGCGGCGGGCCCTCGACCGTGTCGAGCACCACGATGCGGCCGTCCTGCAGGCGGCCCACGAAGGTGATGTCCAGGTCAGTGATACGGCAGCTCAGGGAGCGGTCCAACGCGGCTGCGCTGCGCACGTCGCCGTTCGCGCCGGCCATGTTGTCCGAGAGTTTGTCGAGTGCGCTGCGGCACTCCTCGATCGTCGCCATCGTGATCGACGGTACCTCAGCGCTTCGCGGTAGCGTCGGGTCATGAGCGAGTCCATGACCGGGCCGGACGACGGATCCCGGACCGAACCCGGCGGTGACGGCGGTGCTGTCGGCGCCGTCGGCGCGGAACCCTTCGGTACGGAGGCGTACGGTCCGGCCGCGCCCGCCCCCCTGCACGTCCCGCGCACGCCCACGGGCGACGACGGGGTCGACGCCCTGCTCGACCGGCTGGGCGACGCGGACCACCTCGCGACGGACGGGCACGTCGAGGTGTACGAGGATGTACACCGGGGGCTGCGCGACACGCTCACCGCGCTCGACGCCCGTCCGGGACCCCCGGCGCCCCCGGGACCGACCGACCACAGCAACAGCAACAGGAGCTGAACCGAACGTGGCAGGAGTGGCACGACGCCGCCTCGACGCCGAGCTGGTCCGACGCAAGCTCGCCCGCTCGCGCGAGCACGCCGGACAGCTGATCGCCGCCGGACGCGTCACCGTCGGCAAGAACCTCGCGACCAAACCCGCCACCCAGGTGGAGACCGCGGCCCCCATCCTGGTCAGCCGGGACGACGACGACCCGGACTACGTCTCGCGCGGCGGCCACAAGCTCGCGGGGGCCCTGGAGGCCTTCGTACCGCTGGGTCTTGAGGTCCGGGGGCGGCGGGCGCTGGACGCCGGAGCCTCGACCGGCGGGTTCACCGATGTGCTGCTGCGCGCGGGCGTCTCGCACGTCCTCGCCGTGGACGTCGGCTACGGCCAGTTGGCGTGGTCTCTCCGAAGTGATGAACGCGTCACCGTCAAGGACCGTACGAACGTACGCGAGTTGACGTTGGAGGCGATCGATGGGGAGCCGGTGGATCTTGTGGTCGGTGATTTGTCCTTCATCCCGCTCGGCCTGGTGCTGCCCGCCCTCGTGCGGTGCGCGGCGCCCGGTGCCGACCTGGTGATGATGGTCAAGCCGCAGTTCGAGGTGGGCAGGGAACGGCTCGGGAGCGGCGGCGTCGTCCGCAGCCCCGAGCTGCGGGCGGACGCCGTGCGCGGTGTGGCCCGCCGGGCGGGGGAACTGGGGCTCGGGGTGAAGGGTGTGACGGCCAGTCCGCTGCCCGGGCCCTCGGGGAACGTCGAGTACTTTCTGTGGCTGCGTGCCGGGGCACCCGCACCGGACCCGGCCGACATCGACCGTGCAGTGGCGGAGGGGCCGCGTTGACCGACACCCGATCTCGTACCGTTTTCCTGCTCGCCCACACCGGACGGCCCGCTGCCATCCGCAGTGCCGAGCTCGTCGTCGAGGGGCTGCTGCGCTCCGGACTCGGCGTACGCGTCCTGGCGGCGGAGGCGGCCGACCTGCCGCTGCCGCCGACCGTGGAGCTCGTCGAGGAGGCCACTCCCGAGTGCCTCGACGGATGCGAACTGCTGATCGTCCTCGGCGGTGACGGCACGCTGCTGCGCGGCGCCGAGTTCGCCCGCGCCTCCGGCGTGCCGATGCTCGGCGTCAACCTGGGGCGCGTCGGCTTCCTCGCGGAGGCCGAGCGCGACGACCTCGACAAGGTCGTCGACCGGGTGGTGACGAAGGCGTACGAGGTCGAGGAGCGGATGACCGTCGACGTCGTCGTGCACAGCAACGGCGACGTCGTGCACACGGACTGGGCGCTCAACGAGGCCGCTGTGCAGAAGGCGGGTGCCGAGAAGCTGCTCGAAGTGGTCCTGGAGATCGACGGGCGGCCGGTGACCGGCTTCGGCTGCGACGGGATCGTCCTGTCGACGCCGACCGGGTCCACGGCGTACGCGTTCTCCGCGGGCGGTCCCGTGGTGTGGCCGGAGGTCGAGGCGCTGCTCATGGTGCCCATCAGCGCGCACGCCCTGTTCGCCAAGCCGCTGGTGACGTCGCCGAACTCGGTCCTCGCCGTGGAGATCCTGCCGCACATCCCGCCCGGGGTGCTGTGGTGCGACGGGCGGCGGACGATCGAGCTGCCGCCGGGGGCCCGGGTGGAGGTCCGGCGCGGTGCCGTGCCGGTGCGGCTGGCGCGGCTGCACCACGCGTCGTTCACCGACCGGCTGGTGGCCAAGTTCGCGCTGCCGGTCGCCGGGTGGCGGGGGGCGCCGCACTAGGGCGTTTCTGATGGATCTCCGTGGGTGAAGGAGCGGCGTCCGGTGCGTGCTCTCGTCGTGCCGGGCACAGGCCCGCGTACTGGACGTACTTGGGTCTGTGCCCGGTGCGGCGAGTGGGGGTCCCCCCGGCCGGAGGCTGGGGGAGCGTGCCGGGCGTCGCGACGCCGCGGAGATCCATCAGAAGCGCCCTAGCGCCCCGCGGGGCCGTCGGCGGGGTAGCCCCCAGGAGTGACCTCGGGCAGCGTGGATACCTGGACGTTTGTGCAGGGACTGGGGCGGCGTCGCGCCGGGTGGGAGAAACCTCGTATGGTCATGTCCGTGTTGGAGGAGATGCGGATACGGTCGCTCGGAGTAATCGACGACGCGGTGGTCGAGCTGTCGCCCGGCTTCACCGCGGTCACCGGTGAGACCGGCGCGGGCAAGACGATGGTGGTCACCAGCCTGGGCCTGCTGATGGGCGGACGCGCCGACGCCGCCCTCGTGCGGATCGGGGCGAAGAGCGCGGTCGTGGAGGGGCGGATCTCCGTCCCCGACGGCGCCTCGGCGACCCTGCGGGCCGAGGAGGCCGGCGCGGAACTCGACGACGGCACGCTGCTCATCAGCCGTACCGTTTCCGCCGAGGGCCGCTCGCGCGCGCACCTCGGCGGACGTTCGGTGCCGGTGGGGCTGCTCGCCGAACTCGCCGACGACCTGGTGGCCGTGCACGGGCAGACCGATCAGCAGGGGCTGCTCAAGCTGTCCCGGCAGCGGCAGGCCCTCGACCGGTACGCGGGCGACGCGGTCGCCGTGCCGCTCGCCAAGTACTCGGGCGCCTACCGCCGGCTGCGTGCCATCACCACCGAGCTGGACCGGATCACCACGCGTGCCCGTGAACGCGCCCAGGAAGCCGACATGCTGCGCTTCGGGCTCGACGAGATCGCCGCGGTGGAGCCCCGGGCGGGCGAGGACGTGGAGCTCGCGGCCGAGGCCGAGCGGCTGGGGCACGCGGAGGCCCTCGCGTCGGCCGCCACGGTCGCGCACGCCGCTCTGGCGGGCAACCCGGAGGACCCGGAGGGCATCGACGCCACGACGCTCGTGGCGGGCGCGCACCGGGCCCTGGAGGCCGTGCGGTCCCACGACGCCGCCCTGGGTGCCCTGGCGGGCCGCATCGGGGAGATCGGGATCCTGTTGGGCGACGTGGCGGGGGAGCTGGCCGGTTACGCCGACGACCTCGACGCCGATCCGCTGCGGCTCGCCGCGGTCGAGGAGCGGCGTGCCGCGCTCACCGCGCTCACCCGCAAGTACGGCGACGACGTCGGCGCGGTGCTGACCTGGGCCGAGCAGAGCGCGGCGCGGCTGCTGGAACTGGACGGGGACGACGACCGGATCGGTGAACTCACCGCCGAGCGGGACGCGCTGCGGGCCGAGCTGGGCGGACTGGCGCAGGCCCTGACCGACGCCCGTACGGAGGCCGCCGAGCGCTTCGCCGCCGCCGTGACCGCCGAACTGGCCTCGCTCGCCATGCCGCACGCGCGCGTGTCGTTCGAGATCCGGCAGACCGAGGACCCGGAGGGCGTGGAGGTCGGCGGACGTTCCGTCGCGTACGGGCCCGCCGGGTGCGACGAGGTCGAACTGCTCCTCGCCCCGCACCCGGGGGCACCGCCGCGGCCCATCGCCAAGGGTGCGTCCGGCGGTGAACTGTCGCGCGTCATGCTCGCGGTCGAGGTCGTCTTCGCGGGTACGGATCCGGTGCCCACCTATCTCTTCGACGAGGTCGACGCCGGTGTCGGCGGCAAGGCGGCCGTCGAGATCGGCCGGCGGCTCGCGAAGCTCGCCAGGAGCGCGCAGGTCGTCGTCGTCACCCACCTCCCGCAGGTGGCCGCGTTCGCCGACCGGCAGCTGCTGGTCGAGAAGACCAACGACGGCTCGGTGACCCGTTCCGGCGTGAAGGTCCTGGAGGGCGAGGAGCGCATCCGTGAGCTCTCCCGGATGCTGGCGGGTCAGGAGGACTCGCAGACGGCACGGGCCCACGCGGAGGAACTGCTGGCGACGGCCCGGGCGGACGGGTAGCGGAGCGGGGAGGGGCGCGCGGAGGGCGTGCGCCGGAGCTCGGCAGGGCGACGCACGCCCCTGACTGTCCGCGGGCATCGCCCGGACCTCACTCGCGCGAGTGAGAGGCGCATCCGGCCCCCGTATCCGGCCCCCCGTATCCGGCCCCCGTATCCGGTCCGCGTATCCCGTCCGCGCCGCCGGTCCGCACACCCGGCCCCCGCCGCGGTGGTCCCGCTCCGCCCCCGCGGTGGTCGGCGGCCCGTCCCCGTCCTGGCATCCTTGGGAGCGGGACGAGCGGTACACCCCCGTCGCCCGTTCCTTCGGTACTTTTCTTCGTGACCGCCCGACGCCGAACCAGGAGCCACGGCCACGTGAGCAGCCACTCACCGCACGGACAGTCGCCGCTGCGTACCGTCCAGGTGCTCGGCGGCGGCAGCGCGGGCAGCTGTGCCCATGTGCGGTCGCTGACCTCGGGACTCGTCGCACGGGGCGTGCGGGTGACCGTGTGCGCCCCGGCCGAGGCCGACCACGCGTACGACTTCACCGGCGTCGGCGCCCAACACGTCCCGGTGCCCAGGCGCAACGACCCGTCCTCCGTGGCCGCCCTGCGGGCGGTCTGCGGGGACGCCGACCTGGTCCACGCGCACGGGCTGCACGCCGCGCTGCGGGCCGCGCTCGCGCTCAGCGGACGGCGCGTCCCGCTCGTCGTCACCTGGCACACCCGCCCCTACGCCGAGGGCGCGCGGGCGCATCTGCTGCGCGCCCTGGAACGGCGGGTGGCGAGGGCCGCCTCGGTGGTCCTCGGATCCTCGTCCGACCTCGTGGACCGCGCCCGCAGCCGGGGCGCCCGGGACGCGCGGCTCGCCGCGGTCGCGCTGCCGGCCGGGCGACGGCCCGGCGCCGCGCCCGAGGAGAGCGACGGACTGCGGCCCAAGGCGCGCGCGGAACTCGGCACGACCGACCGGCCGTTGCTGGTGGCCGTCGGCTCCCTCGACCGGCACCGGGGGTACGACACGCTGCTGGACGCCACGCACGCCTGGAGTCGGCTCGACCCCGTACCGCTGCTCGTGATCGCCGGCGAGGGACCGCTGCGCGGCGCGCTCCAGCGGCGCATCGAGGACGAAGGGCTCCCGGTACGTCTCATCGGCCGCCGGGACGACATCGGGGAACTGCTCTCCGCCGCCGACCTCGCCCTGCTGCCCGGCTGCCCGGAATCGCGCTCCCTGCTCGCCCAGGAAGCCCTCCACGCGCGCGTGCCGCTGGTCGCCGCCGCCACCGCGGGCCTGCCCGAACTCGTCGGTGACGCGGCCGAACTCGTCCCGCCCGGCGACCCGCGGGCGCTCGCCGGGGCCGTCGCCGCGCTCCTCGCCGACCCCGGCCGGTGCGAGCGGCTGCGGGACCGGGGCACGCGCCAGGCGGCCACCTGGCCGACCGAGGACGAGACCGTGGCGCAGGTCCTCAGCGTGTACGACGAGCTGACCCGGCCGCTGCCGCTGCCGTAGGGCCAGGGCTCACGGGACGAGTCGGCGGGCCCGCAGCGCCAGGCTCAGGGCCAGTACCGTCTGCGGGTCGTCGAGGTCAGTCCCGAGCAACTCCCCGATCCGCGCGAGCCGGTTGTAGAGCGTCTGCCGGTTGAGGTGCAGTTCGCGCGCGGTCTCCGCCTTGCGGCCCGCGTGCGCGAGATACGTCTCCAGGGTGGGCAGCAGCGGCGGCTTCGAGCGGTGGTCGTGCTCGCGCAGCGGGCCGATCGCGCGGTCCACGAAGGCCGCCAGGTCCCGGTGGTCCCGCAGCCGCCACAGCAGCAGGTCGATGTCCAGGCGCCGGGCGTCGTACCAGGGCCGGTCGGACAGCCCCTGGGCGGCCGTGGCCGTCTCGGCCGCGTGCCGCAGCCCCGCCGAGGCGGCGGCCCAGCCGCCCGCCACCCCGACCACCACGACCGGCGGCTGCGCGCCGGGCCGCTGGGTACCTGCCCGCTCCACGCCCGCCCGCAGCGCCGCGGCGACCCGGTCCGCGACCGCCGGCCGCTCGGCCTCCGCCCGCAGCCCCACCAGCAGCGGTACGCGGCCCTCCACGGGCCGTACGCCCAGCAGGACCGGTACGCCCACCGAGGCCAGCTCCTCGGCGACCGCCCGCGCCAGCACGGCCCAGCCGCCGCCGGGGGACGGCCCGTCGGCGAGCCGCATGACGACCGGCAGCAGCGGGCTCGCGCCGGGCTTGAAACCCAGGACCCGGGCCTGCGCCGGGGCGTCCTCGGCCGCGATACGACCCTCGGCGAGGTCGGTGAGGAAGTCGCCCCGCCCGCGGGCCGCCAGCTCCTCCTCCTGACGGGCCTGCATCAGGACCACGGCGAGGACGCCCGCCGCCCGCTCGGCCGCGATCCGGTGCACGGGCGCGAGCGGGGAGTTCACCGGCAGGAGGACCAGCCGGGCCCGGACGGACCCGGCACCGCCGCCCTGTCCGCCGCCGGGTACGTCCACCAGGACCGTGCCGGCGGGCGGCGCGGTCCTGTGCTGGCCGCGCAGCCCCTCCCACACCTGGAGCGGGTCGGCGTTCGCGGGGCCCGCCCCGGCGGCGTACAGGAGTTGTCCGTCGGGGGTCTCCAGGAAGACCGGGTTGCCGGCGAAGTCGGCGAGGATGCCGAGGACCTGCGGGATGCCGCCCCCGCCGAGCAGGGCCTCGGTGCAGCGCCGGTGGACCTCCTCGGCGCGCTGGAGGAGTGCGTAGTGGCCGTTGACGATCTCGGTGTGGATCTCCTCGGTGACCGTCACGAACGCCACCTCGCGGTGCAGCTGCACCAGGGGGAGACCGGCTGCCCGCGCCGTCTCCACGAGCGCGGCGGGCAGTGCGGTGAAGCGCGGCCCCAGCTCCACCACCAGGGCCGCGATACCGCGCTCGGCCAGCGTACGGACGAACGCCCGCTGGTCGGCGGGGCGGGTGCCGAGCCCGTAACCGGTGGTCAGGAGCAGTTCGCCGCCCTTGAGGAGCGAGGCGATGTTCGGTACCTCGCCCGCGTGGACCCAGCGCACGGTGCGGCCGAGGCGGTCGGCGCCCGCCAGGATCTCCGGCAGGCCACCGCGCAGCCCGGGCAGCTCCAGGGCCCGCCGCACGGTGATCCCGCCCCTGTGCCGGCTGTCCGGCGGGTCGGTGCTGCTGTCCATGGCCGGACGCTACCCCGTCCGCCACCTGCCGTGACGCGCCGGACGGGGCTCACACCGGCCGCTCAGCCGCCGTACGCTCCGGAGGCCGTCAGGCGCAGGGCCGTGTCGATCAGCGGGACATGGCTGAACGCCTGCGGGAAGTTGCCCACCTGGCGCTGCAGCCGCGGATCCCACTCCTCCGCGAGGAGACCGAGGTCGTTGCGCAGGGCCAGCAGCTTCTCGAAGAGTTTGCGGGCCTCGTCCACGCGGCCGATCATCGCGAGGTCGTCCGCCATCCAGAACGAGCAGGCCAGGAACGCGCCCTCGTCACCCTCCAGGCCGTCCACGCCCGCGTCGTCGCCGGAGGTGGGGTAGCGCAGGATGAAGCCGTCCGAGGTGGACAGCTCGCGCTGGATGGCCTCGATCGTGCCGATCACGCGCTTGTCGTCCGGGGGCAGGAAGCCCATCTGCGGGATCAGCAGCAGGGAGGCGTCCAGCTCCTTGGAGCCGTACGACTGCGTGAACGTGTTGCGTTCCTTGTCGTAGCCCTTCTCGCACACGTCCCGGTGGATGTCGTCGCGCAGCTCGCGCCACTTCTCCAGCGGGCCGTCCGCGTCCCCGGACTCGATGAGCTTGATGGTGCGGTCGACGGCGACCCACGCCATCACCTTCGAGTGGACGAAGTGCCGGCGCGGCCCGCGGACCTCCCAGATGCCCTCGTCGGGCTCGTCCCAGTGGTCCTCCAGGTAGCGGATCAGCTTGAGCTGGAGGAGCGAGGCGTAGTCGTTGCGGGCCAGGCCGGTCATGTGGGCCAGGTGCAGGGCTTCGGTCACCTCGCCGTAGACGTCCAGCTGGAGCTGGTGGGCGGCGCCGTTCCCGACGCGCACGGGGCCGGAGTTCTCGTACCCCGGCAGCCAGTCCAGCTCGGCCTCGCCCAGTTCGCGCTCGCCCGCGATGCCGTACATGATCTGCAGGTTCTCGGGGTCGCCCGCCACCGCGCGCAGCAGCCATTCGCGCCAGGCGCGCGCCTCCTCGCGGTAGCCGGTGCGCAGCAGCGACGACAGGGTGATCGCTGCGTCGCGCAGCCAGGTGTAGCGGTAGTCCCAGTTGCGGACCCCGCCGATCTCCTCCGGGAGGGAGGTCGTGGGGGCGGCGACGATGCCGCCGGTCGGCGCGTACGTCAGCGCCTTCAGGGTGATCAGCGAGCGGACCACGGCCTCGCGGTAGGGCCCGTGGTACGTGCACTGGTCGACCCAGTCGCTCCAGAACTCCTCGGTGGCCTCCAGGGACTGCTCCGGCTCGGGCAGCGCGGGCGGCTGCTTGTGCGAGGGCTCCCAGGAGATGGTGAACGCGATCCGGTCACCGGGCGCGACGGTGAAGTCCGAGTACGTCGTCAGCGCCTTGCCGTACGTCTCGCACTCCGTGTCGTACCAGACGGAGTCGGGTCCGGCGACGGCCACCGTCCGTCCCTCGTGCTTGTGCACCCACGGCACCACGCGCCCGTACGAGAAACGCATCCGCAGGGCGGAGCGCATCGGGACGCGGCCCGTGACGCCCTCGACGATCCGGATGAGCTGCGGGGCGCCGTCGCGCGGGGGCATGAAATCGGTCACCCGGACCGTGCCGCGCGAGGTGTCCCACTCGGATTCGAGGATCAGCGAGTCGCCGCGGTAGCGGCGGCGGACCGCTCTCGGCGGTTCGGCGTCGGCGGCGTGCGCGGGGCCCAGCCGCCAGAAGCCGTGCTCCTCCGTGCCGAGCAGTCCCGCGAAGACGGCGTGGGAGTCGAAGCGGGGGAGGCACAGCCAGTCCACCGTGCCGTCCCTGCAGACCAGCGCGGCCGTCTGCATGTCTCCGATAAGTGCGTAGTCTTCGATGCGCCCGGCCACGTGCAACTCCAGTCGAACGGCCACGTCGCCCCGAGGGGGCGGTGTTCTTGCGGTCAGAGGATCATTGGTAAAGCGTCGTTGCGGAACGTCGGTTGTCGCGTGTCACGCAGGTCAATGGTTGCAGCGATTGTCTTCGCGAGGCGAACCGACGAGCTCTTGGCCCGGGAATACCGGCGGGATGGTGCCGTTTGCCCGCCCTACTCGGCAGCGAGTGTCCGAGCAGGATACGACGCACGATGATGTTCCGCGCGCCCCTCCCGACAACCCGCCCGGTCCGAACGAGTGAGCCCGGGTGTGGCGCGTGTCGGCGCGTGCGCGGAGCGTGGCCGGAAGCGACCTCCTCGCGTCGCTGATACCCTGGTAGCCCGTGGACCGGTGGACGCCCGAGCAGGAAAAGGGACCCCCGAACCGCAGCGACGGCACCGCCGGAAACCTCCGGTCCTGGCAGCCGTACCGCAACCGAAACCGCGACCACGGGAGCCCCCTCTTGGCCATGCCGCCCGCTGCTTTCCGAAGCAGCACAGCCACGACGACCAAGCACATCTTCGTCACCGGGGGTGTCGCCTCCTCCCTCGGCAAGGGCCTCACCGCCTCCAGCCTGGGCGCGCTGCTCAAGGCTCGGGGTCTGCGGGTCACCATGCAGAAGCTCGACCCGTATCTGAACGTCGACCCGGGGACGATGAACCCGTTCCAGCACGGTGAGGTGTTCGTCACCAACGACGGGGCCGAGACGGACCTCGACATCGGTCACTACGAGCGTTTCCTCGACGTCGACCTGGACGGCTCCGCGAACGTCACGACCGGGCAGGTCTACTCCACGGTCATCGCCAAGGAGCGGCGCGGCGAGTACCTCGGTGACACCGTGCAGGTCATTCCGCACATCACGAACGAGATCAAGCACCGCATCCGCCGGATGGCCACCGACGACGTCGACGTCGTCATCACGGAGGTCGGCGGCACGGTCGGCGACATCGAGTCGCTGCCGTTCCTGGAGACGGTCCGTCAGGTCCGTCACGAGGTCGGCCGCGACAACGTGTTCGTCGTGCACATCTCGCTCCTCCCGTACATCGGCCCCTCCGGGGAGCTGAAGACGAAGCCCACCCAGCACTCGGTTGCGGCCCTGCGCAACATCGGTATCCAGCCGGACGCGATCGTCCTGCGCGCCGACCGCGAGGTGCCCACCGCGATCAAGCGCAAGATCTCGCTGATGTGCGACGTCGACGAGGCGGCCGTCGTCGCCTGTCCCGACGCCCGCTCGATCTACGACATCCCGAAGGTCCTGCACACCGAGGGCCTGGACGCGTACGTCGTGCGCAAGCTGGACCTGCCCTTCCGTGACGTGGACTGGTCGACCTGGGGCGACCTGCTCGACCGGGTCCACAACCCGCTGCACGAGATCCACATGGCGCTCGTCGGCAAGTACATCGACCTGCCCGACGCCTACCTCTCGGTCACCGAGGCGCTGCGCGCGGGCGGCTTCGCCAACAAGGCCCGGGTGAAGATCAAGTGGGTGGCCTCGGACGACTGCAAGACCCCGGCGGGCGCCGCCAGGCAGCTCGGTGACGTCGACGCGATCTGCATCCCCGGCGGCTTCGGCGACCGCGGGGTGGCCGGCAAGGTCGGCGCGATCCAGTACGCCCGCGAGAACAAGATCCCGCTGCTCGGCCTCTGCCTGGGGTTGCAGTGCATCGTGATCGAGGCCGCGCGCAACCTCGCCGACATCGCGGACGCCAACTCCACCGAGTTCGACTCCGCCACCGGCCACCCGGTCATCTCCACCATGGCCGAGCAGCTGGACATCGTCGCGGGCGACGGCGACATGGGCGGCACGATGCGCCTGGGCATGTACCCCGCCAAGCTCGCCGAGGGCTCCCTCGTGCGCGAGGTGTACGACGGCAAGGAGTACGTGGAGGAGCGGCACCGCCACCGCTACGAGGTGAACAACTCCTACCGCGCCGAGCTGGAGAAGAAGGCCGGTCTGCAGTTCTCCGGCACGTCCCCGGACGGCAAGCTGGTGGAGTTCCTGGAGTACCCGCGCGAGATCCACCCCTACCTGGTCGCGACCCAGGCGCACCCCGAGCTGCGCTCGCGTCCGACCCGGCCGCACCCGCTGTTCGCGGGCCTGGTCAAGGCCGCTGTGGAGCGCAAGACGGCCAAGTAGGCCGAGGGTTGTACGGTTGCCGGGGTGCGCGTCTTTTGGGGCGCGTGCCCCGGTTTCCGCCGTGTGCGCATCGCCGTCGCGGCGCGGGTTCGTGCGCGCGGTTCGTGCGTGCAGATCGTGTGTGGGAGGAAGAAGTCGACATGACCATCAAGGACACCGCCGAGGAGTGGGAGGTCAGGGCGACCGAGACCCCGTTCACCGGCAAGAAGACCTCCGTGCGCACCGACGACGTGGTCATGCCCGACGGATCGGTCGTCCGGCGGGACTACCAGGTGCACCCCGGTTCGGTGGCCGTCCTCGCCCTCGACGACCAGGGCCGCGCGCTGGTCATCCGCCAGTACCGGCACCCCGTGCGCCACAAGCTGTGGGAGATCCCGGCCGGCCTGCTCGACGTCCCGGGCGAGAACCCCCTGCACGCCGCACAGCGCGAGCTGTACGAGGAGGCGCACGTCAAGGCCGAGGACTGGCGGGTGCTCACCGACGTGTACACCACGCCCGGCGGCTGCGACGAGGCCGTCCGGATCTTCCTGGCCCGCGATCTCTCCGAGGCCGAGGGGCAGCGGTTCGAGGTCGAGGACGAGGAGGCCGACATGGAGCTCTCCCGGGTCCCGGTCGACGAGCTCGTACGCGGAGTCCTCGCCGGCGAACTGCACAACAACTGTCTCGTCGTGGGCGTCCTCGCGCTGACCGCCGCCCGGGCCGGTGAGGGTCTGGACGCGCTGCGCCCCGCCGAGGCGCCGTGGCCAGCACGCCCGTTCGAGGCATGATCCACTTCGGTGCGCGCAATCGGCCCACCGATGTGACGATCGCCTGATCCGATCGGGGGATGTGCCCGCCGCGCTCCGCACGGATCGTCGCAGAGCGTGAACTAGGCTCTGAAAACGCCCCGTCCGGAGTCCCGGCGGGCTTGCGCGCGCAGTGGGACGGGAGTGTGGCCCGTGACGGATCAGGCGGTGGATGCCGACGGCACGAAGGTGTCGGAGAAGGGGCGGCGCCCGGCTGCCGCGCCCGCCCTCACGGGGGGTCAGTTCCTCGGCCGCGCACGCGAGTTGAAGGAACTGCGGGCCGACATCGACCGCGCCGGCCTGGACACCCTCGCCGGCCGCAAGGCGCCCCGCGCGCGTGTGCTGCTCATCGCCGGAAAGCCCGGATCCGGCCGCACCGCGCTCGCCGAGGAGCTCGTACGGCAGGTCGCGGACAGTTACCCGGACGGGGTCCTGCGGGCCCGGCTCACCGAGCCCGACGGCACCCCCGTACCGACCGAACGCACCGCCCGCGACCTGCTCACCGCGCTCGAACTGAACGCGCCGGCCGGAGCGGACGAGGACGACCTCTCGGAGCGGCTGCGCGAGGCGCTCGCCACCCGCAGGGCCGTGCTCCTGCTCGACGACGCGGCCGACGCGCAGCAGGTCGACGCGCTCCTCCCGGAGACCCCCGACTGCCTGGTCGTGGCCGTCTCCGGCGGGCCCCTGACCGGGATCGCGGACGTCCGCCCCTGCACCCTCGGCGGGCTTGACACCAAGTCGGCCCTCGAACTCCTGGACCGGTTCACCGGCTCCGTACGCATCACCGTGGACCCGCGCGCCGCCGAAGGACTCGTGGAGACCTGCGGGGCGCAGCCCGCCGCGCTCGTCCTCGCCGGGGCCTGGCTCGCCCACCGGCCCAAGTCCGCCGTCGCCGATCTCGCCAAGCAACTGCACACCGACGGTGACGACGGCCCGGTCCTCGAACGGATCTTCCGGCTCACCTACGCGGCCCTGCCGACGACCGCCGCACGGATACTGCGACTCCTCTCGCTCGCCCCCGCCGGTCTCGTCGACCCGCACACCGCGTCCGCGCTCGCCGGCTGCTCGGTCGGCGCCGCCCGCACCACCCTGGACGACTTCACCGCACTCGGCCTCGTACGAGCCGTGGAGTCACCGCTGCCGCAGTACGAGGTGCCCGGCTGCCTGCTGCCGCTGCTGCGCGCGCTGACCGCGACCGAGGACCGCGCGGCCGAACTGCAACTGGCCCGCGCCCGCATGCTGGAGCGGACCGTGCGGCTCCTGGTGTCGTGCCGGGCGATCACCGAGACCGACAGCTCGCCCGCCCGCGAGAAGCTCGCCGGGATGCCCCGAGCGCTGCGCTTCCCCAACCCGCGCGCGGCTGCCGACTGGCTGCGCATCAGGCAGCCCGCGCTGCTGGCCGCCGCCCGCCTCGCGGTCCGCGACGGCGAGCTGGACACCCTGGCCCGCCGCCTGATGGCCGCCCTGGTCAGAGCGCTGGTCGCCCATGTCGGTACGCAGGCCGCCGCCCCCGAGCTGTACGGCATCCACCGACTCGTCCTGGACGTCGCCGAACGCCGGAACCTGCCCCGCGAGAAGGCCGCGGCGCTGCTGAACCTCGCCGACCTCGACGCCCGGACCGGCCGTACGACGGACGCGCTGGCCCGCTACCGGGCCGCTCTGGACGCCGGACGCGAGGCGAACGACCCGTACGCGACCGGCCGCGCGATGGAATCCGTGGGCGGTGCCCATCAGAAACTCGGCGACTACGACCGGGCCGCCGACTGGTACGGGCGCGCGCTCGCCCAGCGGCTCGCCCGCGACGAGCGCGCCGACGCGGCCCGACTGCACGGCCGGATCGCCACCGCGCACACCTACGCGGGCCGCTACGGAGAGGCGCTGCGCAACTGGCGCTCCGCGGTCACCGGACATCGCCGGACCGGTGATGTGGCGGGCCAGGCACGGGCGTTGAGCGAGATGGCGCGGGTGCAGGAGTACGCGGGCCGGCCCGAGGAATCCCTCGTCACCTGCCAGGAGGCGGTCGAGTGGGCGCGCCGCGCCGACGACGTCCGGCTGCAGGCCGCTCTCCAGCTGCGGCTGGCCGACACGCTCGACCGGCTGGGGGACCCCACGGCCGCCCGGCTGCACCGCACCGCCGCCGAACGAATGCTCGGTGACGAGCTCCCGGAGAGCGCAGCAAGCAGGGAACAAGACGGCAACACCTGCGAAATCCGTAGCGCATCCAAAGAAGATTGATGCTTTGAAAGGCTAGACAGAGAGAATCCCTTCATTAAACTGGCTCCGCCGCGTCTTTTCGTGGTGTTCCCCGGTGTGCTCCCGTGCATCCGGGTATGTCAGGCATCGTCATGTTGTGCGCTGCCCGGCCCAGATCCCCGCTGCATCCCTCCTGAGCCAAGGAACCGTGATCGACGTGAAGGTCGGCATCCCCCGCGAGGTCAAGAACAACGAGTTCCGGGTGGCCATCACCCCCGCCGGTGTGCACGAGCTGGTGCGCCACGGCCATCAGGTCCTGATCGAGCGGCACGCCGGTGTCGGCTCCTCGATCACGGACGACGAGTTCGTCGCCGCCGGCGCGCGGATCGTCGACACCGCCGACGAGGTCTGGACCGCCGCAGACCTGCTGCTGAAGGTCAAGGAGCCCATCGCCGAGGAGTACCACCGCCTCCGCAAGGACCAGACGCTCTTCACCTACCTGCACCTGGCCGCCTCCAAGGAGTGCACGGACGCGCTCCTGGAGTCCGGCACCACGGCGATCGCGTACGAGACGGTCGAGCTGCCCGGCCGCGCGCTGCCGCTGCTCGCCCCGATGTCCGAGGTCGCGGGCCGCCTCGCCCCGCAGGTCGGCGCCTACCACCTGATGCGCGCCAATGGCGGTCGCGGCGTCCTGCCCGGCGGCGTCCCGGGCGTGCTGGCCGCCCGCGCCGTGGTCATCGGCGGCGGGGTCTCCGGCTGGAACGCCGCGCAGATCGCCATCGGCATGGGCTTCCACGTGACCCTGCTCGACCGCGACATCAACAAGCTCAAGGAAGCCGACAAGATCTTCGGCACGAAGATCCAGACCGTCGTCTCGAACTCCTTCGAGCTGGAGAAGGCCTGCCTCGACGCGGACCTCGTCATCGGCGCCGTGCTCATCCCCGGCGCGAAGGCGCCGAAGCTGGTGACCAACGAGCTCGTGTCGCGAATGAAGCCCGGAAGTGTCCTTGTCGACATCGCCATCGACCAGGGCGGCTGCTTCGAGGACTCGCGTCCGACCACCCACGCCGAGCCGACCTTCCCGGTCCACAACTCGGTCTTCTACTGCGTCGCCAACATGCCGGGCGCGGTGCCCAACACCTCGACGTACGCGCTCACCAACGCCACGCTGCCGTACATCGTCGAACTCGCGAACCGCGGCTGGGTCGAGGCGCTGCGCCGTGATCCCGCGCTCGCCCGGGGGCTCAACACGCATGACGGCAAGGTCGTGTACCGCGAGGTCGCGGAGGCCCACGGCCTGGAGCACGCCGAGCTGGAGACCCTGCTCGGCTGAGGTCCCCGTCGCCAAAAGGCGATACGTCAACACGACTCGTCAACATCGCACGTACGGCCGGACCTTGCTTCAGGGGCCCGGCCGGATGTGTGTCGGGTCACTTTGCGAGACTCGTTCAACTCGCCTCGAACGTAACCCTTAGACCGTTTCGCACACCCCTGGAACCGCCCGTGCGACGTCCTTACGCCCTTGACAGAGGGATGTTCCGTTGCCGACACATCGGGCCGGGTCCGGCGGATTGTGTTGCTGCGAAGCGGTGACACGCCATAGAGTCGCCAACCGTCGGCATGGTGCCACGCTGACCTATCGAGAAGTTTCCTGGTCACCAAGGAGGTAAGACGACTTGTGAATGAGTCGACATTTACTCCCGGGGGTGGTCAACCAGGAATGCCTGCGCAGGGCTCAAGGCCAACGGGGCTCGAAGCTGTCGGCTCCGTCGCTGTGCGCACCTTCGCAGCCCACCAGAGTCCGAAGACGACTCAGACAGCACACCAGAGCATGGATGGCCATCACGTGAACGCCATGGCCGGCAACGGAAGTGGCGAGAACCGCACCCACTTCGCCGACTACGACGACCTGCCCGAGGGGCATTTCTACGACCCCGACGCCGAGTACGAGCCCGATCCGGAGTACGCGGCCACGCTCGCGCCCGACGCGGCGCGCCAGCGGCGCGAGCGCATCGGTCCGACCGGTCGCCCGCTGCCGTACTTCCCGATCCCGGGCCCGCTGACCGACCACGGCCCCGCGAAGATCATCGCGATGTGCAACCAGAAGGGCGGCGTGGGCAAGACGACGTCGACCATCAACCTGGGTGCCGCCCTCGCGGAGTACGGACGCCGGGTCCTGCTCGTCGACTTCGACCCGCAGGGCGCCCTGTCCGTGGGCCTCGGAGTCAACCCGATGGAGCTCGACCTCACGGTCTACAACCTGCTCATGGAGCGGGGCATGGCGGCCGACGAGGTGCTGCTGAAGACCGCGGTCCCGAACATGGACCTGCTGCCCAGCAACATCGATCTGTCCGCCGCCGAGGTCCAGCTGGTGAGCGAGGTCGCCCGCGAGTCCACGCTGCAGCGCGCCCTGAAGCCGCTGATGGCCGACTACGACTACATCGTGATCGACTGTCAGCCCTCGCTCGGCCTGCTCACCGTGAACGCGCTGACGGCCGCCCACAAGGTGATAGTGCCGCTGGAGTGCGAGTTCTTCGCGCTGCGCGGGGTCGCGCTGCTCACCGAGACCATCGAGAAGGTCCAGGAGCGGCTCAACCCCGAGCTGGAGCTCGACGGCATCCTCGCCACGATGTACGACTCGCGGACCGTGCACAGCCGTGAGGTGCTCGCGCGTGTGGTCGAGGCGTTCGACGAGCACGTCTACCACACGGTGATCGGCCGGACGGTCCGCTTCCCGGAGACCACGGTCGCCGGTGAGCCGATCACGACGTACGCCTCCAACTCCGTCGGCGCCGCCGCCTACCGTCAGCTCGCCAGGGAGGTGCTCGCCCGGTGTCACGCCGAGTGAGTCTGCCGGGGGCCGACGAACTGTTCCGTACGACCGGGGGGATGGCGCTCCAGTCCTCCAGCCCGCGGCGTCCGGCCAACGGCGAGGCGCGGGTGCCCGCTCCGGCGGGCGAGAGCGACGCCGCGGCCGGGGAGGACGGGCCGCAGTCGGTGCCCGTGCGGGGCGGTGACGGCGAGGGCGACGAACATGTCGCGGCCGACGCCGACTCCGCCGACGGGGAGTCCCGGAGCCGGGGCGCCGTCACGGCGGACCGCTCCGGGCGGCGTCCGGCGCCGCCGGAAGGCGCTGCCGGGGTCCAGCCGCAGGGCCAGGCCCGCAAGCGCGGGCGGGGCTCCGGACGGCGGCCCAGCGGGCGCGAGCGGCACGACGAGAAGATCACGGTGTACGTGTCCGCCGAGGAGCTCATGGACCTCGAACACGCCCGGCTGGTGCTCCGCGGCGAGCACGGGCTCGCGGTCGACCGCGGTCGGATCGTGCGGGAGGCCGTCGCGGTGGTCCTCGCGGATCTCGAATCGCGCGGCGACGCGAGCATTCTCGTACGACGGTTGCGCGGGCGGTAGCGGTAGCCTGCGACGGCCATGACCTCGAACGACGGCCCTCCTCCCACCGCCTCCGCCGCCGCACCCGGTGGGCGACGGCGCGTGCTGGGGCGGGGGCCCGGGGGCGGGCCCCCCGCTGAGCCGCCCGTGGAAGAGGGCCCGGCCGGGCCGGGCGTGGACTCCCCGGCGGCGGCCGAGCCCGGAAGTGATCCCGAGCCCGACGACGGCGTCTTCAAGGTGCGGCTGGTCAACTTCGAGGGGCCGTTCGATCTGCTGCTCCAGCTGATCTCCAAGCACAAGATGGATGTCACCGAGGTCGCGCTCTCCAAGGTCACCGACGAGTTCATGGCGCACATCCGGGCCATGGGGCCGGACTGGGACCTCGACCAGACCACCGAGTTCCTGGTCGTCGCGGCGACCCTGCTCGATCTGAAGGCCGCCCGGCTGCTGCCCTCCGCCGAGGTCGAGGACGAGGCCGACCTGGCCCTCCTGGAAGCCCGCGACCTGCTCTTCGCCCGGCTGCTGCAGTACCGCGCGTACAAGCAGATCGCCGACATCTTCGACCGCCGCCTCGACGAGGAGGCGCGCCGCTACCCCCGTACCGTCGGCCTTGAGGCGCACCACGCCGAGCTGCTGCCCGAAGTGGTCATCAGCATCGGGGCGGAAGGTTTCGCCGCACTGGCCGTGAAGGCGATGCAGCCCCGCCCCAAGCCGCAGGTCTACGTCGACCACATCCACGCGCCGCTCGTGAGCGTGCAGGAGCAGGCGGCGATCGTGGTGGCGCGGCTGCGGGAGCTCGGCGAGGCCAGTTTCCGCTCGCTCGTGGAGGGCGTCGACGACACCCTCACCGTCGTGGCGCGTTTCCTGGCCCTTCTGGAGCTCTATCGGGAGAAGGCGGTCTCCCTGGACCAGGAGGAGGCTCTGGGGGACCTGGTGGTGCGCTGGACGGGCGGGGAGGGGGATGCGCAGCCCGCGGTGACGGACGAGTTCGACCGGCCGCCGGATCCTGTCCCGGATCCGGTCGAGGAGAAGAAGGTGTGAAGGTGTGAGCGAGGACACCACCGGAGCCCCCGCGGGGGCTCGCAGCGTCGCGGATCTCGACCTCCGGCCCGCCCTGGAGGCCGTCCTCATGGTCGTGGACGAGCCCGCCACCGAGGAGCACCTCGCGAAGATCCTGGAGCGGCCCAGGCGGCAGATCGCGGACGCGCTGCGCGCGCTGGCCGACGAGTACAGCCTCCACAGGCGCGGCTTCGAGCTGCGGATCGTCGCCGGCGGCTGGCGGTTCTACAGCCGCCCGGAGTACGCGGCGGCCGTCGAGCGCTTCGTCCTGGACGGCCAGCACGCCCGTCTCACCCAGGCGGCGCTGGAGACGCTCGCCGTCGTCGCGTACCGGCAGCCGGTCAGCCGATCGAGGGTCTCGGCGGTCCGCGGAGTGAACTGTGACGGCGTGATGCGCACCCTCCTTCAGAGGGGTCTGGTCCAGGAGGCGGGCGCGGAACCCGAAACAGGTGCGATCCTGTACAGGACGACGAACTACTTCCTGGAGCGAATGGGCCTGCGCGGCCTGTACGAGCTTCCGGAGCTCGCGCCCTTCCTTCCGGAGGCGGACGCGATCGAAGCAGAGACGCTGGAAGGGGTCCCGTCGTTCGATCCGGATGCGCCGGACGCAGATGCAGACGACACGACGACGACGGAACTTTGATGCGAAGCAGTGGCAGTGGCAGCGGCAGGAACAGCGGCGGGCGCGGCAACCCCCGCGGGACCGGCGGGAGCGGAAGCTCGCGCGGCTCCGGCGGTGGAGGCGGCAACCCCCGCGGGGCCGGGGGCGGTAACTCCCGTGGCTCCGGTGGCGGCGGGGGATCCCGCGGCTCCGGCGGCGGTGGCCCCCGTACCTCCGGCAGCGGATACAACTCCCGGGGGCCCGTCGGCGGCTCCCAGCAGAGCGGGGCGGCGGGCTCCGACGACAGGCCGAAGCGCCCCAGCAAGCCCCGCCCCGAGGAGCGGCGCTACGACGTAGGCCCCGGCGCCACCCACGAGGGTGCGAAGTCCGGGCGCGGCAGCTCCGCGCGCGGCGGTGCCAAGGGCGGCCCCAAGCAGGGCCAGCAGCGCGGCGGCCGTACGGAGAACGCGCGCTCGCGTGAGTACGAGACCCGTACCGAGGAGCGCAACAGGGACCGCTACGCGGGCAAGCCCGACGCCAAGACGGTCAAGACCTTCCCGGGCGCCGAGCAGGAGGGCGAGCGCCTGCAGAAGGTGCTCGCGCGGGCGGGCTACGGTTCGCGGCGTTCCTGCGAGGAGCTGGTCGAGCAGTCCCGGGTCGAGGTCAACGGCGAGATCGTCGTGGAGCAGGGCATGCGCGTCGACCCGGAGAAGGACGAGATCAGGGTCGACGGACTGACGGTCGCGACCCAGTCGTACCAGTTCTTCGTGCTCAACAAGCCCGCCGGTGTCGTGTCCACCATGGAGGACAACGAAGGCCGGCAGTGCCTCGGCGACTACGTGACGAACCGCGAGACGCGGCTCTTCCACGTGGGACGGCTCGACACCGAGACCGAGGGCCTCATCCTGCTCACCAACCACGGTGAGCTGGCGCACCGCCTGACCCACCCCAAGTACGGCGTGAAGAAGGTGTACCTCGCGCACATCGTGGGCCCGATCCCGCGCGACCTGGGCAAGCAGCTCAAGGACGGCATCCAGCTGGAGGACGGGTACGCGAAGGCGGACCACTTCAGGGTCGTCGAGCAGACCGGCAAGAACTACATGGTCGAGGTGACGCTGCACGAGGGCCGCAAGCACATCGTGCGGCGCATGCTCGCCGAGGCCGGCTTCCCGGTCGACAAGCTCGTGCGCGTGTCCTTCGGACCGATCGCCCTCGGCGACCAGAAGTCGGGCTGGCTGCGACGGCTGTCCAACACCGAGGTCGGGATGCTGATGCAGGAGGTCGGCCTCTAGGCCACCGCTCCACCGCTGCTTGCGTAGTACGGCGTCGGCCGGTTCCGGGATCTCCCGGGGCCGGCCGCTTCGCGTTCGGGGCTTCGTCGTCCGGGGGTTGTGGGGACACCGTTCGCGATTTATAGTCTTGCTGACCATTAAGGAAACGCCCGTGCCGGGCGCGGCCGGTGGAGCAGGGCCCACGGGGGTGGTCCCGGTCCTCGGCCGTCGCCCGGCACGGTGCGCCGACGGCCGTCGAGGCCACACGAGGAGGGGGCATGGAGGGCTACGACAAGCACGCCTTCGAGCCCTTCGCCGTCACCGTCGATCTCGCGGTGTTCACGGTCCGGGCGGGCGCGCTCCAGGTGCTGCTGATCGAGCGCGGACAGGAGCCGTACGCGGGATGCCGGGCGCTGCCCGGGGGATTCGTGCTGCCCGCCGAGTCCGCCGAGACGGCCGCCCGGCGTGAACTCGCCGAGGAGACCGGTCTGGCGGACGTCTCCGGACTGCACCTGGAGCAACTGCGCACATACAGCGAGCCGGAGCGCGATCCCCGGATGCGGGTGGTCTCCGTGGCGTACACCGCACTGCTGCCCGACCCTCCCGAGCCGCGCGGCGGCGGAGACGCGGCCAGCGCGCACTGGCTGCCGTACGACGGACTCGGGCCGCTCGCCTTCGACCACGGGCGGATCCTCGCCGACGCCCGGGAACGGATCGGCGCGAAGCTGGAGTACACCTGCCTCGCCACCGCGTTCTGCCCACCGGAGTTCACCCTCGGGGAGCTGCAGCAGGTCTACGAGACGGTGTGGGGGGCCGCGCTCGACCGCCCGAACTTCCGGCGCAAGGTCCTCGCCACGGCCGGGTTCGTCGAACCGGTCCCGGGGGCGGCGCGGCTGACCGGGGGGCGGGGGAAGCCGGCCGCGCTGTATCGCGCGGGGGCTGCCACGGGGTTGCATCCGCCGTTGCTGCGGGCGGCACCACCCGCGCCGGGTCCTGCGGGCCCGCAGGACTCGCCGGGCCCGCAGGACCCGGCGGCCTCCTCGCCCTCGGTTTCAACTGCGGCTTCGGCTTCGGCTTTGTCCTCGTCCTCGAAAGGACCGTCCTCATGACCACGACCGTCAGGAAGCAGGCCGCCACCGGGGCGTTGACGGGGCTCGCCCTCGGGGACGCGCTCGGCGCCCCGACCGAGTTCAAGGACGTGCCCTCGATCCTCGCCGCGTACGGACCCTGGCGGGAACTGGAACTGCCGGACCCCGCCCACATCACCGACGACACCCAGATGACCCTCGCGGTGGCGCGAGGGCTGCGCGCCGCCATGGACCGGGGGCTGCTCGGCCCACGGGAACTGGCGGAGTCGCTGCGCGGGGAGTTCATCGCCTGGAACCGGTCGCCGGAGAACAACCGCGCCCCGGGCAACACCTGCCTCACGGCCTGCGCACTGCTGGAGCGCGCGGACCTGCCCTGGCAGGACGCCAGCCAGCTGGGATCGAAGGGCTGCGGCGCCAACATGCGGGTGGCGCCCCTCGGTCTCGCCCCGGGCCTCAGCGACGAACAGCGCGCGGTCGCGGCCCAGTTGCAGGCCGCCCTCACGCACGGCCACCCGACGGCGCTGGCCGCCTCCGACCTCACGGCGCACGCGATACGGCTGCTCGCGCAGGGCGCCGAACCGACCGGCCTGGTCGGACAGCTCCGCTCGTACGCGTACGAGAACCGCACGCGCTACCACGAGCGCTGGCTCGGTGATCTGTGGACCCGCGCCCAGGATCCGACGCCCGAGCACTTCATCACGCGCGGCTGGGACGAGTGCCTGGCGGCGCTGGACCGGCTCCGGCAGGCCCTGCGGTCGCCGTCGCCCGAGACGGACCCCTGCCTGGCCACCGGCGCCGGATGGATCGCCGAGGAGGCCCTCGCCACCGGCCTGCTGAGTTTCCTGCTCTTCGTGGCCGAGCCGGTGACGGCCCTGCGCCGGGCCGCCTGCACATCGGGGGACTCGGACTCGATCGCGTGTCTGGCCGGTGCCTTCGCGGGGGCGTACCTCGGCGCCGAGGCCTGGCCCACGGAGTGGGCCGACAGGGTCGAGCACCAGGGTGACCTGGCGGCGCTGGGCGCGCTCTGGGACGCCTGAGCCGCCCGGTTCGCCGCCGTCCCGCCCACGCGGCCGGATTTTCCGCCCGCGCGCCCGGCCTTCCCGCGCGCCCGGCCTCGAAGAGGCTCAGGCGAGGCTGATCGAGTCGCCCTCGACCGTGATCTGCCTCGCCGGAAGCGGCTTCGGGGCGGGGCCGCCGGCCACCGAGCCGTCGGCGACGCGGAACCTGCTGCCGTGGCACTTGCAGTTGATCGTGCCGTCGGAGACGTCGGCGACGACGCAGCCCTGGTGGGTGCAGACCGCCGAGAAGGCCTTGAAGCCGCCCTTCTCCGGCTGGGTGACGACGACCTTCTCCTCCTTGAAGATCCTGCCGCCGCCGACCGGGACGTCGGCGGTCCCGGTGAGTTCCTTGCCTGCGGGTGCCGGCTTCTCCGTGTCACCCCCGTCGTTCTCGTCCCCGTACTTGCTGCAGCCCAGGAGCAGCGCGCCCGCCGCGCTCGCGGCGCCCGTCGCGAGCACCGTGCGCCGCGTCGCGGGATTCGTCATGTCGTCACTCCGAAGGTGCGGAAGAACCAGAGGGCGGAGGTCAGCCAGATCACGGTGAGGGCGGAGAAGACGAGCCCGCCGACGACGGGCAGCAGCCAGCCGGGCAGCCGCTCCGCGCGCAGCAGCAGCATCTTGGCGCTGAAGGCGCCGAAGAAGAAGCACCCCAGGAGTGAGTGCCACAGGACGCGCGGTTCATATGTCTGATAGCCCAGCGCGTACAGGCAGTGCACCGCCACCGGTACCGCGACCAGGAACGCGATCCGGCCCGACCAGCGGTGCAGTACCCCCGACCAGCTCGGGCCCGGCAGCCGCCCGTACAGCATCAGTGCCGAGACCAGCTGGACGACAGCGAAGCCCACCGCGACCGTGGCCAGCCAGGACTTCACCGCGCTCGTGCTGCTGAAGCCCGCGAGGTTGAAGGCGGTGCCCTCCGGGTCGTGCACGTTTCCGTAGACGCCGAGGCCGACCGCGACGGCGCCGGCGACCAGGGCGGGTACGAGATAGCGGGCGGCCCCCGGGCCCCGGCGCGCTGGGTCGGGCGCGGGAAAACCCTGGGTTGCGGCGTTCGGGTCCACTGTCATGGTCGGCTCCCAGCGGTCACGCGATCTCGCGGTCACGGAGTTACGGAGTCACGGGGCGGGCGGTGAGCTGCTTACCGTCGACCGTGACGGTGCCGGTCGCCGGGTCGATACGGGGCGCGGGGCCCGCCTTGCCGTCCCGCCTGAGGATGCCGACCTGGCTGTCGTCCTGCAGCACGATCCACCCGCCGTCGATCTTGGTGTCGGCCACGGTGTCGGTGGCGCGGTACAGCGCGTTCGGCTTCAGGGACTTGTCGGCCGTGAAGCCGTACCGCCGCGCTCCCATGTCGACCGTGCCGGTGATCCGCCTGCCCGCCAGGGTGCCGGTGAGGACCTGCTTCTTCTTGTTCGTGAGACGCATGCTGCCGTCGGACTCGACATCGCCCCTCAGCCACGACTCCTGGTCCCGGCCGTCGCAGAAGTACGCGACCGCCTTGCCGTCGCGCAGTGTCACCGCGACCGCGGAGGAGTCGTCGTCGGTACGGCCCGCGTAGTCGGCGTTCGGCACGGCGGACCCGGGTTCGGACTTCGACGGGCCGGGCGACGGTGACTGCTTGGTCGGCGACACCGTGGCCGTCACCCCGGGTGCCGGGCTCGCCGACACGGCGTCGGCGGGCTCATCGCTCCCGGTCGTCGTGCTGCGCGTCCCGGTCGTCGCGTTGAGCGACAGCATGAACAGGGCGAGCAGCAGTCCCGCGAGGAGCGTGAAAAGTGGTCCGGAACGCTTCATCGTGCCTCCCCCGAGGCCTGGCGCGGACAGCCTCACCATGGAAGCGGACCGTGGCCCCCGCGTCCAGAGGCGCACAGGAGCCACTTGGCGGAGATTGGAGGGCGAGAGCGGACATCGGGGAGCGAGAGCGAGGAGTGGAGAGCGCGAAGCGAGAAGGGGCGGCCGTCTCGGCAGGCGGGCGCCGTGGGCCGGGCCGCCGAGGGCTGGCTAGGCTGGCCGCGGCAGAGCCGATCCGTACATGAACGAGGAGCATCACCGTGGCGGTACGAGCGGTCCGGGGCGCCGTCCAGCTGGAGCGGGACGAAGCCGGTCACATGGACGAGCAGGTCAGCGAGCTGCTCACCGCCATCCTGGAGCGGAACGGGCTGACCGCCGACGAGCTGATCAGTATCTGGTTCACGGCCACCCCCGACCTGCACAGCGACTTCCCGGCAGCCGCGGCGCGCAAGCTCGGCATCGTCGACGTTCCGCTGATCTGCGCACAGGAACTGGACATCGAAGGCGCGATGCCCCGCGTCGTACGGGTCCTCGCGCACATCGAGTCCGACCTGCCGCGCGCCGACATCGCGCATGTCTACCTGGGCTCGGCGGGCGCGCTGCGCAAGGACATCGCCCAGTGAGAACCGCACTTGTCATCGGCACCGGCCTCATCGGGACGTCGGCCGCGCTGGTCCTGACCGGGCGGGGCGTCGTCGTGCACCTCGCCGACCACGACCCCGGGCAGGCCCGTACCGCGGCGGCGCTCGGCGCCGGCACGGACGAGGAGCCCGGCGGCCCCGTCGACCTCGCGATCGTCGCGGCGCCGCCCGCCCACGTGGCCGCGGCGCTCGCCGACGCGATGCGCAACGGCGTCGCGCGTGCCTACCTGGACGTGGCCAGCGTCAAGGGCGGGCCGCGCCGCGAGCTGGAGTCGCTGGGCCTCGACCTGTCCGCGTACATCGGCTCGCACCCCATGTCGGGCCGCGAGAAGTCGGGCCCGCTGGCCGCCACGGCCGACCTCTTCGAGGGGCGGCCCTGGGTGCTGACGCCGACCCGGGACACCGACACCGAGGTGCTCAACCTCGCCCTGGAACTCGTCTCGTACTGCCGGGCGGTCCCGGTGGTGATGGACGCCGACGCCCATGACCGGGCCGTCGCGCTCGTCTCGCACATGCCCCACCTGGTGTCCAGCATGGTCGCCGCGCGGCTGGAGAACGCCGAGGAGGCCGCCGTACGCCTGTGCGGTCAGGGCATCCGTGACGTGACCCGGATCGCCGCGTCCGACCCGCGGATGTGGATCGACATCCTCTCCGCGAACCCGGGGCCCGTCGCCGACCTCCTCGCGGACGTCTCCGCCGACCTGGACGAGACCGTGCAGGCCCTGCGCGCCCTCCAGTCCTCCGACGAGGCCAAGCGCCGGACCGGCACCACCGGCATCGAGGACGTCCTGCGCCGCGGCAACGCCGGCCAGATCCGCGTCCCCGGCAAGCACGGCACCGCTCCCGCCACGTACGAGAGCGTCGTCGTCCTCATCGACGACCAGCCGGGCCAGCTGGCCCGCATCTTCGCCGACGCGGGCCGCGCGGGCGTCAACATCGAGGACGTCCGTATCGAGCACGCGACCGGTCAGCAGGTCGGTCTGATGGAGCTGCTGGTACAGCCGTCGGCGGCGCCGGTGCTGACGGCGGCCCTGCGCGAGCGGGGCTGGGCGATCCGGCAGTAGCGGTTCGCGGCCCGCCCCGGCCCGCCACCGGGTATGTACCGGGCCCGCCACCGTGTACGCACCCGGCCCGGTGCTCCCGCGGTGGTACCGGAGGCTGTCCGCGTCGTACGGCCCTCGTCGCGGGGGCCGTAAGGCGGGGTCCGGGGAGCCAGTAACCTTGTTCGGGGCGCGCTCGTGCCCGAACCAGCCAGTACCCCGTACCAGGAAGGTGTCCGCACCCGTGGAATCCACCGACGCCCGGACCGCCCCGGCCGTGATTGTCGCCATCGACGGTCCCTCCGGCACCGGCAAGTCGAGCACCTCGAAGGCCGTCGCGGCGCAGCTCGGCCTGAGCTACCTGGACACGGGCGCCCAGTACCGGGCGATCACCTGGTGGATGGTGAACAACGGCATCGACATCGCCGACCCCTTCTCCGTCGCGGACGCGGCAGGCAAGCCCGACATCGTGTCCGGTACGGACCCCGCGGCGCCCGCCATCACGGTCGACGGCACCGATGTCGCGGCGGCCATCCGCACCCAGGAGGTCACCTCGAAGGTCAGCGCGGTCAGCGCCGTCCCCGAGGTTCGCGCCCGGATCACCGAGCTGCAGCGCTCGATCGCCTCGGCGGCCGGGCAGGGCATCGTCGTCGAGGGCCGGGACATCGGTACGACCGTGCTGCCCGACGCCGACCTGAAGATCTTCCTCACCGCCTCGCCGGAGGCCCGCGCCGCCCGCCGCAGCGGGGAGCTGAAGGGCGCCGACGTGGCCGCCACCCGCGCGGCGCTCATCAAGCGGGACACCGCCGACTCCACCCGCAAGACCTCGCCGCTCGCGAAGGCGGACGACGCGGTCGAGGTGGACACCTCCGACCTCACGCTGCAGCAGGTCATCGAGTGCGTCGTCACCCTCGTCGAGGAGAAGCGGGCCACGAAGTGAGCGAAGCCCGGAACGCAGCGAACACAGCCCCGACGGCCCGGCGGGCCGACGTCGGCCGCCGTATCGGCGTCGGCCTGATGTACGGGCTGTGGAAGCCGCGCGTCCTGGGAGCCTGGCGGGTTCCGGCGACCGGCCCGGCGATCCTCGCCGTCAACCACTCCCACATGATCGACGGCCCGATGGTCATGGGTGTGGCGCCCCGGCCCACGCACTTCCTGATCAAGAAAGAGGCGTTCGTCGGCCCGCTGGACCCCTTCCTGCTCGCCATCGGGCAGGTGAAGGTGGACCGCACGGTCGCCGACCGCACCGCGATCACCCGGGCGCTGGGCGTCCTGGACGACGGCGGCGTCCTCGGGATCTTCCCCGAGGGCACCCGCGGCGAGGGGGACTTCGCCTCGCTGCGTGCCGGGCTCTCCTACTTCGCGGTCCGCAGCGGGGCCCCGATCGTGCCGGTCGCCGTCCTGGGCAGCACCGACCGGCGCGGACGGCTGATAAAAGAGCTGCCCCCGCTGCGCAGCCGGGTCGACGTCGTCTTCGGCGACCCGTTCGAGGCGGGCGACGGCAGCGGACGGCGTACGCGCAAGGCGCTCGACGAGGCGACCGTGCGCATCCAGAAGCAGCTCTCCGCGCACCTGGAGAACGCCAGGCGTCTCACCGGGCGCTGAGTGACACTTGCAGTACTTGAGTAGTGGATCTCCCGAAACAGGCGGTTCCACCGATCACCACGATGAACGAGGTACGGACTTCATGAACGACCAGATCCAGCCCGACGGCTCGGAGCACGAGCACGGGGCGCTTGGCAATGCCGAGTTCGCGGAGTTCATGGAGCTCGCCGCGGAAGAGGGCTTCGACGCCGAGGACATCGAGGGCGCGATCGAGGAGGCGGGCCACGGCCCGCTCCCGGTCCTCGCCGTCGTCGGCCGGCCGAATGTCGGCAAGTCGACCCTGGTGAACCGCATCATCGGCCGCCGCGAGGCCGTCGTCGAGGACAAGCCGGGCGTCACCCGCGACCGCGTCACCTACGACGCGGAGTGGGCGGGCCGCCGCTTCAAGCTCGTCGACACCGGCGGCTGGGAGCAGGACGTCCTCGGCATCGACGCGTCCGTGGCCGCGCAGGCCGAGTTCGCGATCGAGGCGGCCGACGCGGTCGTCTTCGTCGTCGACGCCAAGGTCGGTGCCACCGACACCGACGAGGCCGTCGTCCGGCTGCTGCGCAAGGCCGGCAAGCCCGTCGTGCTGTGCGCCAACAAGGTCGACGGCCTGAGCGGCGAGGCGGACGCCTCGTACCTCTGGGCCCTGGGGCTCGGCGAGCCGCACCCCGTCTCGGCGCTGCACGGCCGCGGCACCGGCGACATGCTGGACGCCGTCCTGGAGGCGCTGCCCGAGGCGCCCGCGCAGACCTTCGGCGTCGCGGTCGGCGGCCCCCGCCGCATCGCCCTCATCGGCCGTCCGAACGTCGGCAAGTCGTCGCTGCTGAACAAGGTGGCCGGCGAGGACCGCGTGGTCGTCAACGAGGTCGCCGGCACCACCCGTGACCCGGTCGACGAGCTGATCGAGCTGGGCGGGGTGACCTGGAAGTTCGTCGACACCGCCGGTATCCGCAAGCGGGTCCACCTCCAGCAGGGCGCCGACTACTACGCCTCGCTGCGTACCGCCGCCGCCGTCGAGAAGGCGGAGGTCGCGGTGATCCTGCTGGACGCCAGCGAGAACATCAGCGTCCAGGACCAGCGCATCGTGACGATGGCCGTCGAGGCGGGCCGCGCGATCGTCCTGGCCTTCAACAAGTGGGACACCCTCGACGAGGAGCGGCGCTACTACCTGGAGCGGGAGATCGAGACCGAGCTGCTCCAGGTGGCGTGGGCGCCGCGGGTCAACGTCTCGGCGCGTACGGGCCGCCACATGGAGAAGCTGGTCCCGGCGATCGAGGCCGCGCTGGCGGGCTGGGAGGCGCGCGTCCCGACCGGGCGCCTGAACGCCTTCCTCGGCGAGCTGGTCGCCGCCCATCCGCACCCGATCCGGGGCGGCAAGCAGCCGCGGATCCTCTTCGGTACGCAGGCGGGCACCAAGCCGCCGCGGTTCGTGCTCTTCTCCTCGGGCTTCATCGAGCACGGCTACCGCCGGTTCGTGGAGCGCAGGCTGCGTGAGGAGTTCGGCTTCGAGGGCACGCCTATCCACATCTCGGTGCGGGTGCGCGAGAAGCGCGGCAAGAAGAAGTAGCCGCCGCCGACCGCCGCGCGAGCGGGGTGCGTGCGTGGACAAGGGAGAGGGCCCCCGCGGGATGCGGGGGCCCTCTCCCGTTCGTGTCAGCTCACGTCAGCGTTCCCTGCGCGGGGCGGGCGGCAGCGCCGCCGGCTGCCGGACGGAGGTGACCGTCTGGCTCTGGTGCGTGGCCGCGTATCCCGTCTGGTGCTGCCCGGTGACCTGTCGCAGGCCGTACACGGTCGGGGTGTAGGCGGCCGAGCCCGAGTGGTACGGGCCACCGCCGAGCAGCCCCGGTCCGTGCGGGCCGATCCCGAAGGCCGTGAAGCCCATCTCCTCCTCGCCGAGGCGGTCACCCGGCAGGGCCCGGAAGGTCCTGAGGTACTCCGCGTAGAGCGCGTCGTAGATCGGGGTGGCCGAAGAACTGCCCGTGGCGTCCCTGGCCGGCCGCAGGGCGGGGAGCGGTGACGAGTGGGGCAGGCGGCGGGGGGTGTCGTAGGTGTACACGTACGTGCCAACGACCCCGCCGCCCATCGGATGCGGCCGACGGCCCGCTTTCGCAGGTCACAGCGCTGCCGGTCAGGCTCATCGGCCCGCCTGGCCCGCCTGGCCCGCCTGGCCCGCCCGGCCCGAGCGGCCCGGGGGACCGGGCAGTCCTGGCGGGCCGAGCAGGGCCGGGCGGGTGGGGGTGTCAGGTGCCGGCCAGGGGCATCGCGCTCGCCACCAGTCGGCCGCCCACCGCGGCCTTGTCGAGGGCGTCGCGCAGCAGGTCCTCGCGGGGCTGACGGCCGATGGAGCCGACCGGGGCGGCGAACAGCAGCACCTGCTGGTGCTTGTTGGCGGCGGCCCGCCAGCTGTCGGTGACCTGGAGCGGCTGGTGCGCCTGCCACCAGGCGACGGGCGAGCCGCCACTGCTGCTGGGCTGGAGAACCGCGTGCAGCTGGCCCATCGCGAGCAGCACGGACCAGCCGTGCAGCACGGGCGGCACCTCGGTGAGCCGGCTGACCGGCATGAAGCCCTGCTCGATGAGGAGCGGCAGGAAGTCGTCGCCGCCGCCTCCCGTCGTACCCGGCCGGGCGATGCGTCCGGTCGGTTCGACGACGAGCGCGGGGTGCAGCTCGCCGCCGAGCAGGATGAGCCCGCTGGTGACGCCGAGGACGGCCTGCTCGGGCAGGGCCTCGGAGGGGCGCTCGTCCCCGGTGATGGACCGGACGGCGCCCTGCAACTGCTCCTCGGTCACCTGCACGACCTGCGAGGGCAGACAGGTGGCGTGGGCGAACGCGAGTACGGCCGTCTCGTCGCCGATGAACAGGACGGTGCTGGTGCGCTCCTGTTCGGAGTCGCCCTGGGTGCGGCAGGAGGTGCAGTCGTAACTGCCCGGGGCGTTCTCTCCGGCGAGCAGCCGGTCGGCTTCTTCGTCGCCGATCTCGGCGCGTACGTCGTCGCTGACGTCGAGCATGCGCGGCACGGGGGGCTCCTCGGGTGCGGTGCGTGTTGTGGCCGGGGGCTCCCGGTCCGTGAACCGGATGGAGTCCCGGCTCATGAAGAAGACAACGGAGGATCTGTGGCGGGGGTCACGCCCCGGAGCGAACGGAATCGAACCATCCTGCGCACAGCGTGAACCCGGCGGCGGAATCCGTCACTCCACGCCAACTCCCTTGATCAGCAGGGAAGTTGGGCCGGTGAGGTGAGTCACAGATCGCCGGGGTCGAGGGTCGACAAATCAGGAAATCCACGAATGAAGTGGGTGACTCAAAATCGACGATACCTACGGTAACGGTGAACTGGCCTGGAATGACAAGGAGTTGGTTGATATCGGGCCTCCCTCTCCCTACATTTCTCCGCCGTGTGCAGCGAGCACCGCTCGGGTACGTCCGCCGGCCGCACGCTTGTCCGCACCACCTCCGGCGGACGGGGCGGGTCGGGACGTCCGCGTCGAGACGCGGCGGTCCCGACCCGCCTCGGGGGACCCCGGGTCCTTCGAGAGGGAAATACATGTCCGAATGTGCCGACAACACCCGTAAGGCTCGTACGACCGCGGTTCTCGCCGGGGCGGCCCTGCTGGCCCCGCTCGGACTGCTCGCCGCGAACGGCAACGCCGCCGCGGCGGACAGCGGGGTGTGGGACCGCATCGCCCAGTGCGAGAGCGGCGGCAACTGGCACATCAACACCGGGAACGGCTACTACGGAGGGCTCCAGTTCTCCGCCGGCTCCTGGCGCGCGTACGGCGGTACCGCCTACGCGTCCACGGCTGACAAAGCCTCCAAGGCACAGCAGATCGCTGTCGCCGCCAAGGTGCAGCGCGCGCAGGGGTGGGGCGCCTGGCCCACCTGCGCGGCCCGCGCAGGCGCGTACGGGAGCGCTCCGGCGGGGTCCTCGGCGGGTGCGACCAGAAAGGCCGCGCCGTCGAAACCGTCCAACTCGTCCAAGTCGTCCAAGCCGCCGAAGGCGTCCGGGGCGCAGGAGCGATCGGCGGGGCACACCGGCCGGGGATCGTCGCGTGGTGACTACACCGTCCGCGGTGGTGACACGCTGAGCGGTATCGCGGCGCGGTACGGGACGACCTGGCAGCGCGTCTACGCCGCCAACAGGACCGTCATCGGCGGGGACCCCGATGTCATCGTTCCTGGCCAGCGGCTGAGGGTCTGAGGCTGAGGATTTGAGATCTGAGGATTTGAGATCTGAGGGTCTGAGGGTCTGAGCCGGAGCGGGGGCCCCACCCGGTCGGCCGACCGGGTGGGGCCCCCCGTCGCCCACCGCGCGGCTCGTCCGCCACCGTCGTGCCCGCACCTAACGTGGCCCGATGTCGATCAAGCGCATGCGGTACGCGGCCGTCGTCGTCGCGGTCCTGGCCCTGGCCGCCCCCGTGGAGGCGGAGGCGGCATCACCATCGGCACCTGAGGACCGGGCGTCGTACGCCTGTGCGAAGGACGGGTGGCCGTGGGGCTGCGTCGCGAAGTGCGAGAGCTCCGGCCGCTGGAACGCGAACACCGGGAACGGCTTCTACGGAGGGCTGCAGTTCTGGCAGCCCACCTGGCGGGCGTTCGGCGGCCTGGCCTATGCGCGGCGGGCCGATCTGGCCACCCGCGAGGAGCAGATCAGGGTCGCGGAGGAAGTGCTGCGCGTCCAGGGCTGGAAGGCGTGGCCGGTCTGTTCCAAGAGGTACGGGCTCTCGGGGCGGGCGCACGTGGTGAGGCCGGGGGAGAGCCTTTCGTCGATCGCCCGGTCGTACCGCGTCGCGGGCGGGTGGAAGGCGCTCTACAAGCTCAACCGGCAGATGGTCGGGGCGCGGCCGGAGCTGCTGAACGTCGGCACGATGCTGCGGCTTCCGAAGGGGGCGGGGCCGGGACGGCGGCCCGCTTCCCAGGCCGGGGGAGGGCTTGCCCCCGTACCCGCGGCGCGCCGCCCGGGCGTTCCGACTCCGCCGGCGCCGCCCTCGACGCGGCCGACCCAGCCGGTGGCCGGGGTCCCCTCGGGCGTCCCCTCGGGCGTCCCCTCCGCGCCGGTCACGCCGGCTTCGCCGGTCCTGATGGATCCGTCGCAGTCGCAGTCGCAGTCGCCGTCGTCGCGGCCGTCACTGTCACCCGCAGCCGCACCCGCAGCCGCAGCCGCAGCCGCACCCGCACCCGCACTCTCTCCCTCCCCTTCCTCCTCTCCATCGACTACTCCGTCGCCTCGCCGCTGAACACGACCTCGCCGCGCCGGAGTTCGTACACGATCGTCGTTCCGGCGCCCAGGCCGGGCGGGAGCCGCTGTTCGGCCACGACCACGCAGGCGTCGAGGCCGCGCAGCAGCTCGTACGTGCGGGCCGCGACCGTCGGGGACATGCCCTGGGCGGGCTCGTCGACCAGGACCACGCGCGCGCGTGCCAGCAAGGCGCGGGAGAGGGCGAGCATGCGCTGCTCGCCGCCGGAGAGCGTGCCCGCTCGCCGGGGCAGCAGGGCGCCGAGCGGTGGGTAGACGTCGAGGGCGGACGAGAAGGGCCGGCCGGCGGCGGCGAGTTCGAGGTTCTCGCGGACCGTGAGCGAGGCGAACACCGCGCGGCGGTCCGGGACGAGGCACAGGCCGCGGCGGGCCCGTTCGTAGGCGGGCAGGCGGGTGACGTCGGCGCCGTCCCAGACCACGGAGCCGTGCGTCAGGGGCAGGGTGCCGGCCAGGGCGCCGAGCGCGGTCGTACGGCCCGAGCCGTTGCGGCCGAGCAGGACGGTGACGCCGGGGGCGGGCGCGTGGAGGGTCACGCCGTGCAGGGCCTCCAGCGGGCCGTGCCGCACGCGCGCGTGCCGCAGCGAGATGCCGGCCGCGCTCATCCGCCGAACCCGTCGAAGCCGCCGAACCTGTCGGATACGGCGGACTCCGCGTGCTCGTCCAGCCCTTCGAGCACGTGGTCGGCGGGGCCGGAGGCGACGACGCGGCCCGCGGTCATGACGTGCACGGTGTCGGCGAGGTCGGCCACCAGGTCGAGGTCGTGCTCGACGACGAGGAGGGTGGTTCCGTCGGCGGCGAGGGCGCGCAGTACGCGGGCCAGTGCCGTCACCTCTGCCGTGTCGAGCCCGGCCGCGGGTTCGTCGAGCAGCAGGACCCGGGGGCTGGAGGCGAGGGCCCGGGCGAGTTCGGTCCGGCGCAGGGTTCCGGTGGGGAGGTCCGCGGCGGGCAGCGTCCGTACGGCCCCGTCGAGCCCGAGCAGCCGCAGGGCTCGTTCCGCCGCGCCGGGGTCCGCGGAGCGTCCCTGTTCGGCGCCCACGCGGACGTTCTCGGCCACGGTCAGGGTCGGGAAGACGGCCGGCTGCTGGAACGTGCGGGCGACGCCGAGCCGGGTCCGCGCGTGGGCGGGCAGCCGGGTGATGTCCCGTTCCCCGAGCGCGACCCTGCCCGACGCGGGTCGCACGGTGCCGGCGAGACAGTGGAACAGCGTGCTCTTCCCGGCGCCGTTGGGCCCGACCACCGCGGTGATCCGGCCGGGCGGGAGGTCGAGGTCGACCCCGTCCAAGGCGGTGAACCCGTCGTAGGCGACGCGCAGGCCCCGGGCCCGCAGGACGGGAAGCCGGGCCGCCGCGCCCACCGGGGGCGTACGCGGACCACGGCCGCGGTCGGGACCGCCCCGCCCCGCCACGACGCCGTCCCTGGGACCGGCCCCGGGACGGGAAACCGCTGCACGGCGCTCACCCTGAACCGGCCCGGTCGGCTCAGCCGAGCCGGACGACCGCCACGCACTGGGCTCGTCGATACCGGGCCCGCCCGCGCCCTCCGCCCGAAGCCCGCCCGCCTCCCTCGTCCGTATCGCCCGTATCGCCCGCCTCGCCCCCACCCCCAGCGGGGTCAGCGTCGCCCTTCGGCGCGGGCTCAGGCGTAGGGCTTTCGCAGTCGTGTGCAGGGCCTCGTACGGGCCGCCCGGGAAGCGGCCCACCAGGACCGCCAGGACGCCGATCGTGGCCGCCGCCACCCCGCCGCGGGTGCCCGCGTCCAGGCCGACCAGGAGGGCCGCCGCGAGCAGGGCACCCAGGACGCTGTCCGCGCCGAGCACCACGATCGCGGCGAACCACAGCAGCCCGCGGACCGGGTCGTACGCCGCCGGGTCGAAGGCGCGTACCCCCATGCCGAGCATCCCGCCGCCCAGCGCGGCCAGCGCCGCGCCCGCCACGAAGGCCGTCAGTTTGAGGCGCGGGACGCGGACGCCCGCCGCCGACGCGCCCGCCTCGTGGTCCCGCATCGCGGCCAGGGCCCGGCCGATACGGCCCCGGCGCAGCGCGCGGACGGCCAGCAGAGCGCCCGTGAGCAGCAGGAGTTCCAGTACGTAGTAAGCGCGGTCGCCCTCGAAGCCCGCCGGGCGGCCCAGGGCAAGGCCCGAGGTCGCGTACGGCTGGGTGAGGACGAAGCGGCTGACGCCGACGCCCACCGCGAACGTCGCCAGGGCGAGGGCGAGCCCGTGGCGGCCGATGGCGGGCCGGCCGGTCAGCAGGCCCAGGGGCGCGACCAGCAGCACGGCGGTCATGAGCGCCACCCATTCCGGGAGTTCGGGCAGGCCCGGGAAGCGGCCCGCCGCCAGCAGCGCCGTGAAGAGGGCGCCCAGACCCGCGTACGCGGCCTGGCCGAGGGAGATCTGGCCGCCGCGGCCCGTGACCACGACCAGGGAGAGCAGGACGACGCCCAGCGCCGGTACCTGGACGGCCGTGTGCAGGTCCGGGCCCGCGAAGCCCAGGGGGAGGAGGAACAGGACCACGGCGACGATCCACACGCCCGGCGGGGTCGGCACGCGCGCCGTCGCCGTGCGCGGGAGCGCGTCCCGGGCGCCGACCCCCGGCAGCACCAGGGCGGCGACCAGGAGGGCGACGACGAAGAGGTTCGCGCCGACCGCCTGGAGGAGGGGTTCGAGGTGGCCCCCGGGGTGCAGCCGGGTCAGCTGGCTCTGGGCGACGCCGATGGCCAGCGCCACCAGCACCGCCACCGGCAGACTCCGCATCCGGGCGGCCACCGCGACCGCCACCACCTCCATCACCAGCAGGGGCATGCCGTACGGGTCCAGGCGTACGTACGGCGCCAGCAGCACCCCCGTCAGGCCCGCCGTGAACGAGCCGAACGCCCAGCCCGCCGCCGCCACCCGGTCCGCGTCGACACCGGTCAGCGCGGCGAGCGGGCGGTCGTCGACGACGGCCCGCAGTTCCCGGCCGAAGCGGGTCCAGCGGATCACCGCCCCCACGCCCGCGGCCAGCACGAGCGTCACCGCCAACTGGCCCCAGGGGTCCGCGGAGACCAGCGCCGGCGCGTCCGAGCGCGCGCCCGGGCCCCAGACGAGCGCCGCCCCGCCGACGAGCAGCACGAACACGCCGATGGACGCGACGAGGGTCTGCGCGGGATCGCCGCCCAGGACGGCCAGGGGGCGGAAGACGAATCGTTCCAGCGCCACCCCGATCGCCGGGGCCACCACGAGCAGGGTGAGCGGCGCGGCGAGAGCGAGCGGCCAGTCCCACTCGACGGCGAGCTGGCGCAGCAGACAGGCGCACACCATCGCGATCGCGCCGTGCGCGAAGTTGAGCACGCCGGTCGCCCGGTGCGTGACGACCAGCCCGATCCCGGTGAGCGCGGCGGCGCTGCCCACCGAGAGCCCGGCGAGCGTGAGGTCGTACGTCAGTGACGACATCAGCCGGTCGCCGCCCCGGGCGCCGGGCCGTCCGGGAAGGCGCCGGGAGAATCGTCCGGCGACTCACCCGGGGACTCAGCCGGGGACTCGCCGGGGGCGTCGTCCGCGGCCGTGGGTTCGCAGATCGGGCAGGGGGCGAGTTCTCCGCCCGCGAGGACCCGTGAGTCGACCGGCAGGGCCTCGGGTCTGCCGGCGACGAGCGGGCAGTCCGCGCGGTGCCACAGCGTGCCGCCCGGCACCATCAGCAGCTCCCCGCCGACCGCCACGGGTGCGGCGGCCGTCCCGTCGGCGGAGCCGGCGTCCTCGGGGCCGGCCGCCACCAGGAGCCCGTACAGCTCCTCCACGCGGGCCGCCGCGAGCGCGTTCCCGCCGTGGGCGAGGAGGACGGCCGCGGCGACGATCAGGGCCGCGCCGGGCACCGTGCAGGACGCGAGGTACGGCAACTGCCGTTCCGCGTACCGCTCGCCGGAGATCCCGTACCAGCCGAGGACGCACAGCACCGCGCCCGTGGCGAGCGCCGCCCACCCGGCCCAGAGGACGGGACGCACATTCCGCAGTCGAGCAGTCCGCATGGGGGCTCCACGTGAGGTGTCCGGCCGTATGTGTGCGGCTGTCTTCCAAGTCCGCCGAAGGACTTGCACTATGCCTTCTGGAAGCTGTCCCTGAAAGCTCCGGGCGCACATGGCCCGGACCGAAACCCGGTGGTGGGCCAGATGGTTCTCGGGAGTGATCTCAGGCGGGGTACGGGCCGGGGGCTGGTGGTGGCGGCGCTCCTGTTCGCCCCCTCCCTCACGCTCGCGGCGTGCGGCGACGACAGCGGCGGTGACGACACGAGTCCGCCCTCGCCCTCCGCGGAGCGGACCTCGAAGGCCGAGCCGGGTCCGAGCGCGAGCGCGCCGGACGACCCGGCGGCGGCCGAGAAGGAGATCAAGGAGAACTGGAAGAAGTTCTTCGACCCCGCCGTCCCCACGAAGGAGAAACAGGCCGTCCTGGAGAACGGCGACGCGATGGGCCCGGTCCTGAAGGGCTTCAGCGGCGACAAACGCGGCGGGCAGGTCGAGGCGACGGTCGGCAAGGTCGCCTTCACCTCGCCGACCGACGCGGACGTCACGTACACCCTCACCCTGAAGGGCGCCACGGTCATGCCGGACGCCGCCGGGACCTCCGTCGAGCAGGACGGCACCTGGAAGGTGTCGGTCAAGACGCTGTGCGGTCTCGTCACGCTGAGCGGCGATGCCTCGCCGGGGCCGGGCTGCTGAACCCGCTGTCGCGGGCCTGCTGTTCCTGCTGCTCCTGGTGGGCACGGCCTGCGGCAGCCGCCTGCCGGAGAGCGACTTCGAGAACCGGCCCGACCGCACGTCCGGCCGCACGCCCGCCCGCGCCACCGCGGACCCGATCCGGGTGGGCATCGTCACGAGCGCCACCAGCCCGGTCGGCGGCGACGCCTTCACCGGCCCGCGCGACGGCGCGAAGGCCTACTTCGACGCCCTGAACGCGCGCGGCGGCCTCGAAGGACGCAGGGTCGAGGTCCGTACGTGCGACGACGGCGGCAGCGGCGTCGGCAACAACGAATGCGTGCACCGGCTCATCGACGAGGACGAGGTGGTGGCCCTGGTCGCCACCACCGCCCTCGACTACGCGGGCGCCTCCCGGGTGTCCCACGCGCGCGTGCCCGACATCGGCGGACAGCCCATCGGCGCGGCCTACGACACCTACCCGCACCTCTACGGGATCTACGGCAGCCTCGCGCCACGCGACGGAAAGCCCGGCTGGGACGGCGAGCTGTACGGCGGCACCGAGATCTACCGCTACTTCAAGGAGAAGCAGGGCGCCCGTACGGCGGCCGTCGTCTCGTACAACCAGTCCGCGTCGGCCGCGTACGCCCGGCTCGTCACCCGGGGCCTGAAGGCCGAGGGGTACCGGGTCGTCACCGAGCAGGTCGACTTCGCGCTGCCCAACTTCCGGGCCGCCGCGGCCGACCTGAAGGAGCGGGGCGCCGACCTGGTCTTCGACGCCATCGACACCTACGGCAACGCCCGGCTGTGCGAGGCGATGGACGACGTCGGGGCGAAGGTCCTCGCCAAGGTCACCAACGTGCAGAACTGGACGTCCACCGTCCGCGAGGACTACCGGAAGGCCCCGCGCTGCCGCAACACCCTGTGGGCGACGGGCGCGAGCCGCAACTACCAGGACACCCACGGGAAGGACACGGCCCACGAGGCCGTACGGGAGTTCCGGGACGGCACCGAGGCGCTGAAGACCCGCTCCCAGTGGCAGGTGGAGGGCTGGGCCGCCGCGATGTGGTTCACGGACGCGGCCCGCTCCTGCCTGAAGAGGGGCGTCACGCGCGCGTGCGTCGACCGGTACCTGGCCACGGGGAAGCCGTACACCGCGAAGGGGCTGCTGCTGCCGGTCCGGTTCGCGCGTCTGCCCGAACCGCCCAGGACGCGCAGGACCTGCCTGTCGGTGGCCCGCTGGGAGGACGCCCGCGGGTGGGTGAGCCAGGGCGACATGGACCGCCAGTGCTACGACGTCCCGCAGCTCTCGTACAAGCCCTGATGCGCACGGGCCCAGAAAGGTTCCCTCATCCGGTTACCGATGGCGCAACTGTTCGGGAACAGAGTGATAAGCAAGCCCAACCATCACAGCCGTACCCCGGTCTAACCCTCTGGTAGCTGGACGAGCCGGAGATACGGGGACGCATGCAGATTTCTTTCCTTATTCACAACGCCTACGGAATCGGTGGGACGATCCGGACGACGTACAACCTCGCGAACACCCTGGCCGAACAGCACGACGTGGAGATCGTCTCCGTCCTCCGCCACCGCGACGAGCCGGTCTTCGCACGGAACCCGCGGGTACGCCTGCGCCACCTCGTCGATCTGCGCAAGAGCAGTCCCGGATACGAGGGCGACGACCCCGAGTACCGGAAACCGGCCCGGGTCTTCCCGAGGGGAGAGCTCCGCTACGAGCAGTACAGCGCCCTGACCGACCGCCGTATCGCCGAGCACCTCTCCACGACCGACGCCGATGTCGTGGTCGGCACCCGGCCGGGCCTGAACGTGCACCTGGCCCGTGACACCAGGCCCGGCCCGGCCCGCGTCGGCCAGGAACACCTCACCCTCGACAGCCACTCCGTCGGGCTGCGCACCCAGCTGCGCGGCGCCTACCCGCGCCTCGACGCGGTCACCACGACCACGGAGGCGGACGCCGCCGCGTACCGCACGAAGATGCGGCTGCCCGGGGTGCGGGTCGAGGCCGTGCCCAACTCGGTGCCCGCGCCCGCCATCGAGCCCGCGGACGGCAGCGGGAAATGGGTCGTCGCGGCCGGCCGGCTCGCCCCGGTCAAGCGGTACGACCTGCTGATCAGGGCCTTCGACCTGGTGCGCGCCGAGCGGCCCGACTGGCGCCTGAGGATCTACGGCAGCGGGAAGCAGAAGGACAAACTGCGCCACCTCATCGACGAGCTCGGCCTCTACAACCACGTACTGCTGATGGGGGCGGCCCATCCCATCGAGCCGGAGTGGGCCAAGGGCTCCATCGCCGCCGTCACCTCCAGCCTCGAATCCTTCGGCATGACCATCGTCGAGGCCATGCGCTGCGGCCTGCCCGTCGTCTCCACCGACTGCCCGCACGGCCCGGGGGAGATCATCGACAACGGCGTGGACGGACGCCTCGTGCAGGTCGGGAACGTCCAGGCCATCGCGGGCGGCCTGCTCGAACTCATCAACGACGACGCGCTGCGCCGGCAGATGGCGGACGCGGCGCTCAAGGACTCCGAGCGCTTCGACCCGCAACGGATCGCCGAACGCTACGAATCGCTCTTCAGCGGTCTCGTCTCGCGCGGCGGCACCTCGAAGATCGGCCGGGTGCGCGGCTCGCTGCACCGCACCCGAGGGGCCCTGCTCGGCGGCGCGTACGCCGTGCGGGACGCCGGACTCACCGTATTCGGAAAGGAGCGTTCCGCATGATGACGCTGGCTCCGCAGAGCGCGCGGACGTCCACCGACGAGGACGCCGACGTGGCGCTGCGCGCCGACTGCCTCGCCGACTCCGCGGGCGGCCTCACCTTCGACATGGCCGAGACCGGCGAGAGCGGTGACACCCACCTCGTGCTGCTCCACCGCGACGGGATCCGGGAGGTCCGGCTGCCGCTGGCCCCGGCCGCCGACGGCCGGCTGCGCGCCGCGCTGCCCAGCGGTGTCGAACTGCCCGAGGGCCGCTGGAACGCCTTCGCGCAGACCGGCGACGGCGAGCCGCAGCGCCTGACCCCCGGGCTCAACGACCTGCGCTCACTCGTCGACCGGGTGCCGAGCGGCGCGCGCGGCCATGTCGCCGTCCGAATCCCGTACGCGACCAAGCACGGCAACCTCTCCGTCCGCAGCTGGCTGCGTGCCCCGCACGCCGAGGCCGGCGAACTGCACATAGGGCAGGACGGACTGGGCGTCCACGGCCAGGTGTACGGGGTCGCGCTCACCCCGGACGCGTACGCCGAGTCGGCCGGCCACGAGGGGACGGGCCCCGTGCCGAGGATCCGGGTCCACCGGGACGGGGCGCTGTTCCGCTTCACCGTGGACTACGGCGCGCTGCCCGCGGGGTTGTGGGACCTGTGGCTGCGGCCGGCGGGGGAGAGCGGGCCGCGGGTACGGATCGCGCGGCTGCTCGACGACATCGCCGACAAGAAGCCCATCTTCACGTACCCGAAGGTCACGCTGGAGACGGCGGACGGCCCGGTGACGGCCGGGCCGTACTACACGAGCGACAACGACCTCTCGGTGGCCGTCACCGCGGACAGCCCTTAGCCAGGGGCCAGTACTCAGTACTCATCGGGGCCGGCTCCCGGACGCTCCTGGCCGAAGCGGATCTGCGGGCTGTCCTCCTGGCCGGAGCGGGTCTGGGGCGGGGTGATCGCCGCGAACCGCGGATGGTGCAGGTCGAACGCCGGTGACTCGGAACGGATCCGGGGCAGCGTGGTGAAGTTGTGCCGCGGCGGCGGGCACGAGGTCGCCCACTCCAGGGAGCGGCCGAAGCCCCAGGGGTCGTCGGCGTCGACCGGCACGCCGTACCGGGACGTCCTCCAGACGTTGTAGAGGAACGGCAGGGTCGACATGCCCAGCAGGAACGCGCCGATCGAGGAGAGGGTGTTGAGCGCGGTGAACCCGTCGGCCGCCAGATAGTCCGCGTAGCGGCGCGGCATGCCCTCCGCGCCCAGCCAGTGCTGCACCAGGAACGTGGTGTGGAAGCCCACGAAGAGCGTCCAGAAGTGCACCTTGCCGAGCCGTTCGTCGAGCATCTTGCCGGTGAACTTGGGCCACCAGAAGTAGAAGCCGGCGAAGGTCGCGAAGACGACGGTGCCGAACACCACGTAGTGGAAGTGCGCCACCACGAAGTACGTGTCCGTGACGTGGAAGTCCAGCGGCGGCGAGGCCAGGATGACCCCGGTGAGGCCGCCGAACAGGAACGACACCAGGAAGCCCGTCGCCCACAGCATGGGGGTCTCGAAGGACAGCGACCCCTTCAGCATCGTCCCGGTCCAGTTGAAGAACTTCACCCCGGTGGGCACCGCGATCAGGAACGACACGAACGAGAAGAACGGCAGCAGCACCGCGCCCGTCGCGAACATGTGGTGGGCCCACACGACGACGGACAGACCGGTGATGGCCATCGTGGCGCCGACCAGCGTCAGATAGCCGAAGATCGGCTTCCGGCTGAAGACCGGGATGATCTCCGTGATGATCCCGAAGAACGGCAGCGCGATGATGTAGACCTCGGGATGCCCGAAGAACCAGAAGAGGTGCTGCCACAGCAGCGCCCCGCCGTTGGCCGAGGCGAAGACCTGCGAGCCGAACCGCCGGTCCGCCTCAAGGACCAGGAGCGCCGCGGCGAGCACCGGGAACGCCATCAGGATCAGGATCGACGTGAACAGCGTGTTCCACGTGAAGATCGGCATCCGGAACATCGTCATGCCCGGGGCGCGCATCCCGATGATCGTCGTCAGGAAGTTCACCGCGCCGAGGATCGTGCCGAAGCCGGCCAGCGCGAGCCCCATGATCCACATGTCGGCGCCGATCCCGGGCGAGCGCTCCATGCTGTTCAGCGGCGCGTACGCGAACCAGCCGAAGTTCGCGGGGCCCCCGGGCACCAGCAGCGAGCCCAGCACGATCAGCCCGCCGAAGAGGAACAGCCAGTACGACAGCATGTTCAGCCGGGGGAAGGCGACGTCGGGCGCGCCGATCTGCAGCGGCATGATCTCGTTGGCGAAACCGGCGAAGGTCGGCGTCGCGAAGAGCAGCAGCATGATCGTGCCGTGCATCGTGAACATCTGGTTGAACGTGTTGTTGCCGATGATCTGCGTACCGGGCCGTGCCAGCTCGGCCCGCATCAGCAGCGCCATCAGACCGCCGATCAGGAAGAAGGCGAACGAGGTGATGAGGTAGAGGTGGCCGATCTTCTTGTGGTCGGTGGTGGTCAGCCAGTCCACGACCAGCCGTCCCGGCCGCTTCACCGGTACGGGCCGTAGCGCCGCCTGTGCGGTGTCCGTCCCCATCGCCGCCCCCTCGCTCGTCGCGTCCCGGGCCTCCTGAAGCACACGCCATGATGCTCGCGGGCACCGCGCTTCGACAGGGGGCGTACGCGGGTTCTGTGCTCGAACCATGTATTTCCTGTGGCGGCCCAACTTCCCTGCGGCGCCCCGTAATCGAAAAGTAAAGGCAGGGAAACCGGTCCGGTTACCCGCTTTCGGCAGGGGTATTCGGGGCCGCTTCGGGGATAGTCCCGTGCGCCGCGGAATTACGCGCGAAGGCAGGCGGAAAACGTGGGGAACCGCCCGTTCGTGTGACGGCCCGATGCGTGACCGCCGATGTCGGCGCGGCCGGAACGAGTGTCGTTGTCCTGTGACAGAAGCGTGACCGGAGGGGGACCGGTGACTGTTGGTGGCGGGGCCGGGGTTCCGCGTCCGCGTGGGGGCGCTTAACGTGGCGGCATGGCACCGATTCCCACTCCGCCTGCGGAGCCCTCCGACACCCCGGACGCGTACGTCGGCCTCGATGCCGGGGGCGCGGAGCGGCAGGCTCGTGCGCGCGGCTGGTCGACCGTGCGGTCGTTGCCGCCGGGCGCGATCATCACGATGGAGTACCTGTCGGGGCGGCTGAACTTCGAGGTCGCGCAGGACGGCCGGGTCACGCGCTGCTGGAAGGGGTGAACGGTTCCGGGGCGAGCCGGGGCGGGGTGGAGCAGGTGCGGGCCGTGGATGCCGGCCGCGCAGTTCCCCGCGCCCCTGAAGAACGGGGCTATGCCCCGTCAGGGGCGCGGGGAACTGCGCGCTCGGCGCTGACTCACCCGCAGATTCAAGCGCGCGGTCCGGTGACTCCCCAGGGGCGCGGGAAACTGCGCGGCCGGCTCCCACCTACCCGCGGGTTCAAGCGTGCGAGGCATCGGTGTGTGCGTACCGGCCCCGCCGCGTTCCCCCGCTCAGCCCCCCGCGAGGGGCCGCGCGGACGCCGTCCCGCGTGTCACCCGGTCCGCCTGCGGCGGCCGACGGCTGCCGAGCGGTGTCACCGGCGTGCGCTCCGAACGGCTCAGATGCGGCCCGGGGGCCAGATGCCCCGGCGGCCGGGGCGGCCGTGACGCGGCCACCGGCTCACGCACCACCGGCTCCTGCTCACCGGCGGAGCCGCCGATCGGGGTGAGGGGCACGGGCACCTCGGCCGGAGCCGCGCCACGCCGGCGGTCGCGCCAGGCGTCACGCAGGTCGAAGATGCCGGTCTCGGCACGCGCGATCAGCGGCTCGAACCAGGGCAGCGCCAGCAGGATCAGCAGTCCCGCGACCCAGCCGAGCACCACGTCGCTCAGCCAGTGCGTACCGAGGTACACGGTGGTCAGGCCGACGCCGAGGGAGACCACGGCGGAGAAGGCCGACAGCCAGCGGCGGGCGCCCGGCGTCGAGGCCAGATAGGCCAGGATGCCCCAGGTCACGACGGCGTTGGCGGTGTGACCCGAAGGAAATATGTCGCCGCCCAGCCACATCTCGTTCGAGCCGACGCTGGTCGCGTAGTGCGGACCGAGGCGGCCCATGCTGATCTTGGCCGCGCCGACCGTGAGGTTCAGGAGCAGCAGCGAGGCGCCCAGCGTGAGCAGCGGGCGCAGCGTGTGCTGCCGCCAGGAGCGCCAGCCCAGCCAGGCCGCGATCATCACGGCGGTGGGGCCGCGCTGGCCCAGCACCACGTAGTAGTCGAGGAACGCGTGGATCTCCGGCCACTGCTGGTACGGCCTGAAGAACATGACCTGCCAGTCGAGCCGGACCAGCCACGAGGTGATCACGACGGCCCACACGATGGCCGCGTAGAAGGCGAGCGTGGACGCGAAGAGGACCACTCGGTGCCGGCTCATCCTGGGCACGTCGATGTGGGCCGGTCGTTCCGGCTCACGGTCCAGCCGGGCGAAGACCCGGTCCAGACGAGTCAGCTTTCGTTCGGTACGCACCCAATCGACGTTACAGCGAGTGAGCTGTGTTCCAGGCCGAAGTTCCGTCTTTGTGATGACGATGTGATGTGGGATTGCTCTCAGAAGGGGGTTTATCGCCGTGGATTATGGAATCCCCCGTCCGCTCTTCCTTCAATTCGATTGATCATTCCGGAGCGGAGTTTTATGGCGCTTTCAAATTCGTTCACCGAATGCTTGCGCGCGCTTCTCCGGGCGCTCACCGGCAACCGTGAGTGATCATGGCGGACCGCTCCCGTTCAGCCACCAGGCGCCGTACGCCGCCGACACCACCGCCACAGCGCCCAGCACCCACGCGGACCTGGACGTCCGCAGCCTCGCCAGGGCCAGGGCGAGGGGCAGGAGAAGGGGGAAGGCGGGCAGCAGAAGGCGTGGTTTCGAGCCGAAATAGCTCGACGCGCACAGCGCGAGAGCGGCGACGACCCCCGCGTACACCAGGAGCGGCAACGGCTGCCGCTGCCGTACGCAGACCACGTACAGCCGTACGAGCAGGCCGACCCCCGCGATCAGGGCCAGCCCGGCCAGGGCCGAGGGGAACGAGGTGAACTTGTCGGCGACGAAGCGGGCGAAGGCGTAACCACCGTCGAAGCCGTTGCGCCACCCCGCCTGGACGTCGAGATAGCCCAGCGGGCCCCCGCCCGTGCGACGGCCGACCCACAGGACGTATCCCGCCGCGCCGAGGGGCGCGACCAGCATCGACAGGGCGCGCCGCCACCGGGACGCGCCGTCCTCGGCAGGCACACTCCGCTCCCGTACGAAAGAGGCGATCGCCGTCACCCACACGGCCGCAACGACCGCCGCGCCCACCGGCCGGGTCAGCCCGGCCAGCGAGGCCAGCAGGCCCGCGGTCAGCCAGCGGCCGGTCAGGACCGCGTACAGCGACCAGGCAGCGAGCGCCGTGAACAGCGACTCGCTGTACGCCATCGACTGCACGATCCCGATCGGCAGGACCGCCCACACCAGTACGGCGCAGACCCCGGCCCGGCGGCCGTACACCTGGTCCGCGACCGCGAAGATCCCCCAGGCCGCCGCGAGCGAGGCGGTCCAGCTCACCAGCAGGCCCGCGTGTGCGGGGGAGAGCGGCAAGAGCGCCGACACCGCCCGCTCCAGCCAGGGCAGCAGCGGGAAGAAGGCCAGGTTCGAGTGCACGTCGCCGTTGGGCAGGCGCACCTCGTAGCCGTAACCGAGCTCGGCGACCCTCGTGTACCAGAGGGAGTCCCAGCGGGACGAGAGCAGCCGCAGCCAGCTCTCGTCCCGGGCGGCGCTCCACACCGCGAGCACCACCAGGCCCAGCGCGCGCACCGCCGCGTACCCAAGGAGGGCGGGCGCGGCGCGGCGCCAGGACGGCCCCGGACGGGGCGGCGCGGCAGGCGTCTCAAGATCGGTCACGGGCTCGATTATCGAGGGGGCCCGGGGCCGTGGACCCCGGCGGGGGCGCGCGCGGGCACCGGGCCGGGCGGGGAGCGGCGTGGCGCACGCCACACGTGTCCCGGGAGAACGTGAGAGGTCCGCCACCCGACGCCAGGAACAACTCGCGTACTCTGACGTCCCACTCGCCTTTGTTGCGTGGGCCGGGACACCGCTCCTCCCGAGCCGCAGCCGCAGGGAGTCCCCACCCAGCGGATCGCCGAACGCGAGGGAACATCTGGGAGGTACGTACATGTCCGGGACGACCACGGCCGCCGCGCGTCGCCGTCGGGAGACCGGGGCCGGTGCAGACCGCTGGGTCGTCCTTGTGGTGCTGTGCGTCAGCCTGCTCCTGGTCGCCGTCGACGCCACCGTGCTCCACGTCGCCGTGCCCGCCGTCACCGAGGACCTCACGCCCGGCGCGATAGAGTTGCTCTGGATCGTCGACGTCTACCCGCTCGTCTGCGCCTCGCTCCTCATCCTCTTCGGCACCCTGGGCGACCGGATCGGCCGCAGACGCGTCCTCCTCCTCGGATACGCGCTCTTCGGCGTCGCGTCCGCCGCCGCGGCCCTCGCCGACAGCGCGCAGGTGCTGATCGCGGCGCGCGCCCTGCTCGGCGTCGGCGGCGCGATGATCATGCCCGCGACGCTGTCCATCCTGCGGCAGGTCTTTCCCGCCCGGCGCGAGCGGGCCCTCGCGATCGGCGTCTGGAGCGCGGTCGCCGCGGTGGGCGCGGCCGTCGGACCGCTCCTCGGCGGATTCCTCCTGGAGCACTTCTGGTGGGGCTCGGTCTTCCTCATCAACATCCCCCTGATGCTCGTCAGCCTGCCCGTCGGACGGCTCCTGCTGCCCGAGTCGAAGGGCGAGCGCGACGGGCCGTGGGACGTCGTCGGCGCGCTGATGGCCGCGGCCGGTCTCTTCGGCGTGGTTCTCGGTGTGAAGCGGCTCGGCGGCGGCGAGGACCCGCTGAGCGTGTTCACGGCGGTGCCGCTGCTGGCGGGGGCCGGGCTGCTCGTCGCCTTCGTACGGCGGCAGCGGCGCCGCCGGCATCCGCTGATCGACCTCACGATGTTCTCCCGGCCCGCCTTCAGCACCTCTGTCGGCTGCATCGTGCTGGCGATGCTCGCGCTGGTCGGACTCGAACTGATCGCCGCGCAGTATCTGCAGCTCGTCCTCGGCCTCTCCCCGCTGGAGACCGGGCTGCGGCTGGTGCCGCTCACCGTCGCGGCGATGGCCGCCGGGCTCGCCGGGGCGAAGCTGCTGCAGTGCTTCGGGCCGCGGACCATGGTGTGCGCCGGCTTCTGCCTCACCGCCGCCGCGGTCGTCACCCTGACGGCGATGGGCGCCGAGGACAACGCCCCGCTGCTGCTGACCGGGTTCGTGATGCTCGGCTTCGGCCTTGAGGTCACCCTCTTCGGCGCGTACGAGTCGATGCTGAGCGAGGCTCCGCCGGAACAGGCCGGCGGGGCGGCGGCGATCGGCGAGACCTCGTACCAGCTCGGGGCGGGGATCGGGATCGCGCTCCTCGGGAGCGTGATGAACGCGGCGTACGCGCCCGGCCTCGCGTCCGTCTCCGGGGTGCCTCCGCGCGACACCGCCGCGGCGGGGCATTCGCTGGGGGAGGCGTACGAGGTGGCCGCGCGGCTCGGCGGGGGGTCGGGGGAGGCGCTGCGGTCCGCCGCGCGGCACGCGTTCGTGCACGGCTTGCATGTGACGTTGGTGGTCAGTGCGGGGCTGTTGCTGGTGGGGGCGGCGATGGCGCTGCGGCTGCCGCGGGCGATGGAGTGCGCGGAGCCCTCCCGGGCGGAGGTGCCGGGGCCTCGGGAGGCGGGGGCCGGTGCGCCCGTGCGGGTGGAGTCTGTGCGCTGAGGGTGCGTCGTGGCTCGCGTACGGGGCTTTCCCGCTCACACCGCCCGTGCGGGGGGTTGCACCCTGCGGGTATCCCCGCCCCGGTGGCCGCGGGACAGTGGCTCGCGTGCGGTTCTGGACGTGCGGTGCGCCTCGACGTAACGTCGGGGACCGTCCGTGGCTACCACTGCTAGTTTTACGTACTCGTACCGGAGGCCCCATGTCCCCGAAGTTGCCGCCGTTCGATCCCGCCGATCCGCTCGGTGTCGACGATCTGCTGAGCGTGGAGGACCTGGCGGTCAGGGACACCGTGCGGGCCTGGGCCGCGGACCGGGTGCTGCCCCATGTCGCCGAGTGGTACGAGCGGGGGGAACTGGCCGGGATCCGGGAACTGGCGCGGGAGCTGGGCGGCATCGGCGCCCTCGGGATGTCGCTCGACGGCTACGGGTGCGCCGGGGCCTCCGCCGTGCAGTACGGCCTCGCCTGTCTGGAACTGGAGGCGGCCGACTCCGGCATCCGCTCGCTCGTCTCCGTGCAGGGCTCGCTCGCGATGTACGCGATCCACCGGTTCGGCAGCGAGGAACAGAAGCAGGCCTGGCTGCCGAGGATGGCGGCCGGCGAGGTCATCGGCTGCTTCGGGCTGACCGAGCCCGACCACGGGTCCGACCCCGCGGGCATGCGCACGTACGCCGCGCGGGACGGCGGCGACTGGATCCTCACCGGACGCAAGATGTGGATCACCAACGGATCCGTGGCGGGCGTCGCCGTCGTCTGGGCGCGGACCGACGACGGGATCCGCGGGTTCGTCGTGCCGACCGACCTCCCCGGCTTCTCCGCACCGGAGATCAAGCACAAGTGGTCACTGCGGGCGTCGGTCACCAGCGAGCTGGTCCTCGACGGCGTACGGCTGCCCGCCGACGCCGTACTGCCGGAGGTCACCGGCCTCAAGGGGCCGCTCAGCTGTCTGTCCCACGCCCGCTACGGGATCGTCTGGGGCTCGATGGGGGCCGCGCGGGCGAGTTTCGAGGCGGCCGTGGAGTACGCGAAGACGCGTGAGCAGTTCGGGCGGCCCATCGGCGGATTCCAGCTCACCCAGGCCAAGCTCGCCGACATGGCGGTCGAGCTGCACAAGGGGATTCTGCTGGCCCACCACCTGGGCCGGCGGATGGACGCGGGACGGCTCCGTCCCGAACAGGTCAGTTTCGGCAAGCTCAACAACGTACGGGAGGCGATCGACATCTGCCGTACCGCACGGACGATCCTCGGCGCCAATGGGATCTCGCTCGAATACCCCGTGATGCGCCACGCGACGAACCTCGAATCGGTGCTGACCTACGAGGGCACCGTCGAGATGCATCAACTGGTACTGGGCAAGGCGCTCACCGGTCTCGACGCGTTCCGGTAGGGCCCGCGGCGGGACGCTCTCACCGCGGTGCCGGGGAACGGACCCGGTGAGCCGCCTTGCCTAGCTCTGGTTGAAGAAGCCGTCCGTGCGACGGGCGGCCGGTTCCCCGCTGACGATCTCCGTGTCGGCGGGGGTCAGCAGGAAGACCCGGTTCGACACGCGCTCGATCGAGCCGCGCAGGCCGAAGATCAGGCCGGCCGCGAAGTCGACGACGCGCTTGGCGTCGGCGGCCTCCATGGCCGTGAGGTTCATGATGACGGGCACGCCGTCGCGGAACAGTTCACCGATGCCACGGGCGTCCCGGAAGCTGTCCGGGGTGACCGTGCCAATCCGGCGGCCCTTCTCCTCGGCGGCCTCCGATGCCACCTTGACCCGAGGATCCGTGACCCAGACCTCCCGGCTCCCGGTCTCGGATCCTTCGGCGTAGTCGTCGTCGTAGTAACGCTCGTCATCGTTGTCGTCGACGAGGCCAAGCCAGGCACTCGCCTTGCGCACCGATCCCATGGACGCCTCCTCTCACAGCGGTCTTTCTTCTTTCCGCATCCCCATGGTCGTGCATGATGCGGATGTCGCGCCAAGGGGATAGACGCCGCGCTGGGGTTTCGTGACGGTACTGGTGCACAGCGAATACGTCGAGAGGCCGCGTACCCCAAGGGTCGTGCGGTACACCGCTGCTGACTGTGAGTGAAATATGATTCTTCGCGGCGGACGGGTGACGGCTGGAGCGTACGGGTGAACGAGCCGCCCCACGATGCCGCAGTTCAACGTCGTACACACCACGGGGGATCGTCGTGTTCGGAATCGTCAGGCCCTGCCGTCACCGGCTGGGAGAGAACCTCAAAACCCAATGGATGGCGCATTTGTGCGGGCTTTGTCTCGCGCTGCGCGGGGATCACGGGCAGTTCGCGCGAGTCGTCACCAACTACGACGGCTTGCTGATATCGGTTCTGACGGAGGCTCAGGCCGCACCGGGAACGGAATGGCGGCGTACCGCGGGGCCGTGTCCGCTGCGCGGAATGCGGAGCGCGTCGGTAGCTCAGGGTGAGGGCGCACGGCTCGCCGCCGCCGTTTCGCTGGTGCTCGCCTCGGCGAAGATGCGCGATCACCTGGCCGACGGGGACGGGCTGCTGGCGCGCCGTCCGGTGGCGCTCGCGGCGCGCCGCGTTGCCACGAACTGGAGCCGGGCGGGCGCGAGGACCGGCTCGGCCGTCGGGTTCGACACCGCGGTGCTGGTCGACGCCGTGGACCGGCAGGTCGGCATCGAGACGCTCGCCGGGATCGGCACGCCGCTGCTGACCGTCACCGAGCCGACCGAGTCCGCGACCGCCGCGGCCTTCGCGCACACCGCGGTCCTGGCCGGCCGGCCCGCCAACGCGGCACCGCTCGCCGAGGCCGGCCGGCTCTTCGGCAGGCTCGCCCATCTGCTGGACGCGGTGGAGGACCGGGCGGCCGATGCCGCGGCGGGCGCCTGGAATCCGCTGACGGCCACCGGGGCATCCCCGGCGGAGGCCCGGCGGCTCGCCGACGACGCGCTGCACGGGATACGGCTCGCGCTGCGGGACGTGGAGTTCACGGACGCGAAGCTGGCGCACGTGCTGCTCGTGCACGAGCTGCGGAACTCGGTGGACCGGGTGTTCGGAACGGCGTCCTGCTCGCACGGCACGTCACACGGCACGTCGCACGGCAACCCGTACGCGCCGCCCGAGCCGCCGCGGCGCGACCGGCGGCGGGGGCTGCTCGCGGGGTGCGCGGTGTGGATGGGACTGGCCTGTACGTGCCAGCTGTGCTGCGGGGAGTACCACGATCCATGGTCGGGGGAGCAGAAGCCGGGGTTTTGTCAGCGGTGCGACAACTGCGACGGGTGCGATGGGTGTTGCGACTGCTGCGACTGCTGTGACGGGTGCGATTGCTGTTGCGACGGTTGCTCTTGCGACTGCTGATCGCTGGTGCGGGTCAGCTCCGGCCGGCCCAAAAGACTGCGCAGTTCCCCGCGCCCCCAGGCACCTGGGGGCGCGGGGAACTGCGCAAACGGGGGCGAGGGGGCGGAGCCTCCATGCGTGGTCGGGAACAGGTAGGGGCCGCGGGGGCGAGCTCCCGCAGGTTCAGCCCTTGATCTCGGGTGGTGAGATCCGGGACTTGGCGATCGCCGAGCCAGTCGCGCCCCACTTTTTAGGGATCTTCGCGTACGTCCCGTCGGAGATCAGCTCGTTCACGGCCGCCCGCACGGCAGGCGCCAACTCCGTGCCCTTCTTGAAGGCGAACCCCACATCGAGCCGGTGGAACTTGTTCAGGAACTTCAGCCCCTCCTGCCGCGAGACGGCATAGCGAAGTCCGTTGATCGTGCTCATCACCACATCGCTGCGACCCTGCTGCAGCGAGGACCACAGAGCACCCTGCTCGCTGTACGTCTGCGCCTTGTACGCCTTCTCGCCCGCGTCGGAGCACACATGTGTTCCTGCTCCTCCAGCGTGGCCTCGAATGTGGTGCCCGCTCCGGTCGCCGCGTTCCGCCCGCACAACTGGGCGAGGTCGGTGACCTTGTCCGGGTCGCTGTCCTCGCGGGTCGCGAATCCCCGGCCGTCGTTGATGTAGGTGACGAAGTCGATGGTCCCGCGGCGCTCGTCGGTGACACCGAAGTTGCCGACCCCCACGTCGTACTTGCCGCTGTCCAGGGCCGGGAGGATCGCCTCGAAACTCGCGGCCTCGCGCCTGAGCCGCAGCCCGAGTGTCTTCGCCACGGCGTCCGCGAGGTCGACGTCCTGTCCCGCGAGGGTCTTGCCGTCCTCCAGGTAGTTGGTGCCGGGCGGCGAGCCGCCGACGCTGACGGCGCCCCGCCGTGGCCGCGCCGGGCCACGGCGGGGGAGGCCCGCGGCAGACCGCGCGGGGCCCGCTGTACCGCGGCGGGCCCGTCGACCTCGCCGAACTGATCGCCGCCTGGCACGGGACCGGTGCCGCCGACGGCTTCCACCTCACCCCGGTCGAACCCCGCCGGGACCTGGAACGTCTGGTCAACGGCACGGCCGCGCTCCTGCAGCACCGCGGGCTCCTGCGCACCTTCTATCCGGGCAGCACGCTCCGCGAGCATCTGGGCTCGACCGGCCCAGTCACCGGTACGCCATGGCGGAGGGAACGTCATGACCGTACGGACCGGCGTGGCGGACGGTCTCCGGGAGCGTGGCGCGTTTCGAGCGGACCGCACGGGCGCGACCCCGCGCGCACACCTCGGGTTGCACGAGCCAGTAGGGAAGGACCGGCCCTGGAAAGGCCGATACGTACGGGGATCGAAGGTCATCCGGAGGGGCGAATTCTGGCCACCCCCGGACGATGGGCGGTCGGCGGCCCGTCGACGGGGGCACGGTGCCGCCGACGGCCGGGGTGTACGCGACTTAGCCCCGGCCTCACCTGCCCGGCAGGCGTTCCGCGGCACCTAGGGTCTGTCTGACAATTCCCGTCTGCCGCGCGACGCCATGCACGCACTCTCGCCGCACCGGGCGCAGAGCCAAGTACGTCCAGTACGAGGCTCTACGCCCGGCACACCGAGAGCACGCACCTGACGCCGCGCAGCCGCCCTACGGGCGACGACGGGAATTGTCAGACAGACCCTAGGGCACCTCGTGCCACCCGCGCCGGTCGGTGCCGGGGTGCTGTGGGCGTCTTCGGCGCTTCCGCCAGGGGGTACGGCGGTTGTCGCTTCCGTTTCCCGCGCCCCGCGGAGCCCGACGCGCGGGGGCGCGCACGACGGTGGACCTCCATCGGGCCCTGCTCCCGCCGTGCGTATTCGCGGACCCCTTCGTCTGCCCGTGCCCGCCGCCGCGGAATACCCTGGGCGCGGAGATTGCGGCCGGAGAGCGCGGAGATCAACGTCGCTGAGATGTACGTAAGTTGAAGGCCGTACGGCCGAAAGGCGCCCTTGCGTCCTTCGGGCGCCCGGCCAAATACTCCCCCCAGCGCCTTGTCAGGAGCACGGCGTGTCCGGAATCCGGACACTCTGCCTCTGGCGTGCGCCTCACGGGCCCCGACCCCACGCGGGCCCCCGACTTCCCTTTGGAGGGAACGAACAGTGAGGACCAAGCGCACCACCCCCCAGAGCGGCATAGCGAGACGGACCCGGCTGATCGCCGTGACCACCGGACTCGTGGCCGCGGCCGCATTCACCGTCCCCGCGGCGAACGCGAACGACGCGTCGACGTTCAGCACCACCCAGCTGAAGAGCGCCAACTCCGCGGTGCTCAAGGCCGATGTGCCCGGTACCGCCTGGGCGACCGACGCCAAGACCGGCAAGGTCCTGGTCACGGTCGACAGCACGGTCTCGAAGACGGAGATCGCGAAGATCAAGCAGGCCGCGGGCGCCAACGCCGGGGCCCTGCAGATCAAGAGCACCCCGGGCAAGATCAATAAGTTGATCAAGGGCGGCGACGCCATCTATGCGAGTAGCTGGCGCTGTTCGCTCGGCTTCAACGTCCGCAGCAGTTCGGGAGTCGACTACTTCGTGACCGCCGGTCACTGCACCGACGGCGCCGGCACCTGGTGGTCGAACTCGGGGCACACGACCACCCTCGGCTCGACGGCCGGCTCCAGCTTCCCGACCAACGACTACGGGCTGGTGCGCTACACCAACACCTCGGTCACCAAGTCGGGCACCGCAGGCAGCGTGGACATCACCAGCGCCGCCACGCCGGCCGTGGGCACCAACGTCATCCGCACCGGTTCCACCACCGGCACGCGTACCGGACGGGTCACCGCCCTGAACGCGACCGTCAACTACGGTGGCGGCGACGTCGTCTACGGCATGATCCAGACCACGGTCTGCGCCGAGCCCGGCGACTCCGGTGGCGCGATGTACGGCAGCAACGGTGTCGCCTACGGTCTGACCTCGGGCGGCAGCGGCAACTGCACGTCCGGCGGCACCACGTTCTTCCAGCCGGTCACCGAGGCCCTGAGTGCCTACGGCGTCAGCGTCTACTGACCGGTACGTGTCGAAGTAGATCCTGTCCGTACGGTCCGACCTGCAGCCAGCAGCAGACGGGCCCCCGCACACCGTTCGCGGTGCGGGGGCCCGTCCTCGTCCTCGTCCTCGTGTGTCCCGCGCCGGCTCAGGCGTCGGTCCTCGGCGTCGCGCACAGCCAGTCCAGTACGTCGGGAAGGGCCTCCAGCGCCGAGAAGTGACCGCCCTTCGGGTCCAGGACGGGGCGGGCGCGGGGGATCTGCCGGGCCAGCCACTCGAAATGGCCCACCGGGGAGAAGGTGTCCTCGGCGCCGTGCCACAGCAGCACGGGCCGGGTGACGCGCGCCGGGTCGAAGCCCCAGTGGCTCAGCAGCGCGAGATTGTCGTCGAGCCACCCGTACGCCGAAGTGCGCAGAGCCGCCCGGTAGTTGCGCAACAGCATGTCGCTCACGGCCGGCGTGGAGACGATCCGCCGGTCGGATTCGGTGAGGCCGTCCCGGATCGACGCGAGGAACCGCGCCGGGTCCGTCCGGATCTCGGCGGCCCGCGAGGCGAGCCGTTCCGCGAAGTCCACGGGGTCGGTCAGCGCCCGGGTGAACTCCTCGACGGTGGACTCCGCCATCCCCTCGAACCAGTTCAGCCCCTCGCTGGAGGGCGGCGCGAGGCTCGCCAGCGCGGCGGCCCGCCGTACCCGGGTCGGCAGCAGCGCCGCGCAGGCCAGCGCGTGCGGGGCGCCGCCCGCCCGGCCCAGCACCGCGAACGGGCCCAGTTCCAGGGCGTCGGCCAGCGCCGCCACGTCCCGTGCCGCCTGCGCCACCCGTCGGCCGGGGCCACGGTCCGAATCCCCGTACCCGGGACGGTCGTACGCGATGAACCGCACGTCGGGGCGTGCCTCGATCATGTCCTGCGGCACCACCCCGGTCCGGCAGCCAGGTGTGCCGTGCAGCAGCACCACCGGCGTGCCGTGGGGGTCTCCCCACTCCTCGAACGCCAGCCGCCGTCCGTCCCGCATCCGTATCCCGCCAGGCACCTCAGTCCTCCATCTCCCCTTCGCCCGCGCGCCGGAGTTACCGTCGAAGTACACACCTTGTGCGCCCGTTACGGACCCTGGGGGTCGTCGTGGTCGAGGAGCTGGTGACGGCGGGAGTGGCACTCGCCTCCGTCGGAGCGGTGTACGGGATGGCAGCGGCCCGAGTCGTCAAACAGTACGAGCGCGGAGTGGTGCTCCGGCTCGGAAAACTGCGATCCGGGGTGCGTGGCCCGGGATTCACCATGATCGTGCCCTTCGTGGACCGGCTCCAGAAGGTCAACATGCAGATCGTTACGATGCCGGTGCCCGGGCAGGACGGCATCACCCGGGACAACGTCACGGTGCGGGTCGACGCCGTCATCTACTTCAAGGTGGTGTCCGCCGCCGACGCGGTCATCAAGGTCGAGGACTACCGGTTCGCGGTCTCGCAGATGGCGCAGACCTCCCTGCGTTCGATCATCGGCAAGAGCGAGCTGGACGATCTGCTCTCCAACCGCGAGAAGCTCAACCAGGGTCTGGAGCTGATGATCGACAGTCCGGCCGTGGAGTGGGGTGTCTCGATCGACCGGGTCGAGATCAAGGACGTGTCGCTGCCGGAGACGATGAAGCGGTCCATGGCGCGCCAGGCGGAGGCCGACCGTGAGCGGCGGGCCCGGGTCATCAACGCGGACGCCGAACTGCAGGCCTCCAAGAAGCTGGCGGAGGCCGCCGGGGTGATGTCGGAGCAGCCCGCCGCGCTCCAGCTGCGGTTGCTGCAGACCGTGGTGGCGGTCGCGGCGGAGAAGAACTCCACGCTCGTGCTGCCCTTCCCGGTCGAGCTGCTGCGGTTCCTGGAGCGGGCCCAGCCGGGGCACGGGCCGCAGCCGGCCCACCCCGCCCACCCGGCCCACCCGGGGACGGCTCACGCGCAGTCGCCGCCGGCGCCGCAGCCGCAGCAGTCACCACAGGCGCTGTCCGAATCGCAGCGGGCCCTGGACGGGGCGGCGGACCCGGCTCCGGATCAGGCGCCGCACCGGGCCCTTGAGCTGGCGGCTCAGGCGCAACAGCTGTTGACCCAGTGGCAGCAATCGATGCAGGAGCAACTCCCGGCCGCCGAGGCGCCGCTGGATCCGGACTCCCGAGGGTCGAATTCAAGACAGGACTAGACCTCACAGAGGGGCGCTGGTTACTCGCTCGTAGTATTTGCGATGGGGATCGACGTGGTGGGACGGCGTTCTTGTCAACGCGCGTCAACCATGCGGGGGCGCACGTCGGTTCTGGTGCGCGCGTCCTGAAGTCGACCTTGTGTGCCCCGGTGCGGCCTCGGAATAGTGGTCGGTGTCCGTTGGCATGGACGCGGCTTTTTTTATGAGTCGTCCCTCCTTGCCACACACCTTTCGGGCGCGCTGGTCCCCACTACCGCCGCGTCCGACCCCCCACAGGAGGACACAAGTTGAAGCACCGACGCATACCAAGGCGACGGGCCGTGGCGGCCGGCGCGGGCATCGCCGCACTCGTCGCGGGTGGACTCACCTTGCAGAGTGCGAACGCGAGTGAGAACGCGCCCGCTCCGGAGCCGAAGGTCCTCTCGGTCGCGGCGGCCGGAAAGCTCGCCTCGACACTCGGCAAGGACCTCGGCGGCGACGCGGCGGGAACGTATTACGACGCGAAGGCCAAGAGCCTTGTCGTGAACGTGCTCGACGAGGCCGCGGCCGAGACCGTCGAGTCGGCGGGCGCCAGGGCGAGAGTCGTCGAGAACTCCCTCGCCGACCTGAAGAGCGCCCGTACGACGCTGAAGCAGGACGCGACCATCCCCGGCACCTCGTGGGCGCTCGACCCCGCGACCAACAAGGTCGTCGTCACCGCGGACCGTACGGTCACCGGTGCCGACCTGGCCAAGCTGACGAAGGTCGTCGACGGGCTGGACGGCACGACCGAACTCAAGCGGACGAAGGGGGAGTTCAGGACCTTCGTGGCCGGCGGTGACGCCATCACCGGCGGCAGCGGCCGTTGCTCGCTCGGCTTCAACGTGGTCAAGGGCGGCGAGCCGTTCTTCCTCACCGCCGGGCACTGCACCGAGGGGATCACCAACTGGTCGGATTCCTCCGGGACCGAGATCGGTGAGAACGCGGACTCCAGCTTCCCCGACAACGACTACGGCCTGGTGAAGTACACCGCGGACGTGGACCACCCGAGCGAGGTGAACCTCTACAACGGGTCCGCGCAGCAGATATCGGGCGCGGCGGAGGCCACCGTCGGGATGGAGGTCACCCGAAGCGGGTCCACGACCCAGGTGCACGACGGGTCGGTGACCGGTCTGGACGCGACCGTGAACTACGGCAACGGCGACATCGTCAACGGGCTCATCCAGACCGATGTCTGCGCGGAGCCGGGGGACAGTGGTGGGTCGCTGTTCTCGGGGAGCAGCGCGATCGGGCTCACGTCCGGTGGCAGTGGTGACTGCACCTCCGGTGGGGAGACGTTCTTCCAGCCGGTGACGGAGGCGTTGTCCGCGACGGGTACGCAGATCGGCTGACGGCTTCGCCGTCCTGGCGGGTGCGTGTGCGCCCCGTTCCCACGTGGTTTGTGGGAACGGGGTTCTCGTGTTTTACGGAGGGTGCGGGTTCGGTAGGGGGTGCGGTTAAAAGATTGCGCCGTTCCCCGCGCCCCTGAGGCGCCGCTTCGCGTGCGCCCCGGTCGTCTGGGGGGGGTGCGGGTTCGGGGGTGCGCGCCCTAAAAGATTGCGCCGTTCCCCGCGCCCCCGGGAGGCGCCGCTTCGCGGGCGCCCAAGGGGTTGCGCCGTTCCCCGAGCCCCTAAAGGGTGCGGCGCTGGCCTTGGGTGTTGCGGGAACCTGCCGTCAGGGTGATCGCTGTGCCCAGGGCCGCCCACGCCGACAGGATCAGTAGGGACGGGGTGAGGTCGTTGGACTTGAAGTAGGCGATCGAGCGGGTCGCCCACGTGCCGGCGCCCGGGGGGAGGGCGGGGCCGATCGCCTTCCAGAACGGGGGGAGCATCGGCGGCGGAAGGGCGCCGCCCGCGCTCGGGTTGCCCAGGATCACCACCAGCAGGACGGCCACTCCGATGCCGACGATCCCGAAGACGCACTGGAGCGCGAGCGTGGCGGCGCCCACCGCGAAGGTGATGAGCGCGCCGAGCCCCCAGAGCGCGGCCACGCTTCCCGGCAGGGCGCCCAGGACCGGTCCGACGACGACCGCCCCGCCGAGTCCGCCGACGATCGCGACCAGCGCCATCGCGGCGAGCCGGATCACCGCGCGCCGCAGGTTGGCCGGCCGCGCCCCCGCGCTGATCGCCAGCGCCGACGCGCACAGATAGCCGCCCACGCACCAGCCGACGACCAGGTAGAACGGGGTGAGCCCGTTGGCGTCCTGGGCGTCGGCCGGGGCCACGTCGACGGTCTGTACCGTGCGCCCCTGGTCCTTCTCCAGCGCGGTGGTGAGGGAGACCAGGGCGTTCGACAGGGTCTTGCCGGCGCCGGAGGCGACCAGCAGCGTGTCGGTGGTGCCGTTCGCGTCGACCAGCAGGGCACCGTCGATGTCACGGTTCGCGATCTGCGAGCGGGCCGTCGTCTCGTCCGCGAGCGCCCGGGGGTCCAGGGGGCCGCCGGGCAGCTTTTCGAGCCGGGCCACCGTCTGCCCCGCGGTCGCGCCCGGCGCGACCACCCCGAAGGCCACGTCTTTCGGCGTCGGATGGTGCAGCGCCCCCACGTAGGAGGCGATGAAGAGCAGTTGCAGCGCGACCACGCCGAGGACGAGCAGCGTGGCCCGCGGGGTGACCGCGTCCTTGACCTCGTCGAGGAAGGACCTGGGCGGGGCCTGTGCTGTCCGTGACATGTACCCACGGTCCGGGGTTCGTGACGTTTGTGCAGGTGGGAGGGGTCCGAACGGATGTCGTACAGATGTTCGATGCGAGGTCCGCACATGGTCTATGGTGGAGATGAGGAACTTGGGAACTAATGTTCGAGGAATGTTCGAGGGCTGAGGGAAAGCCCCTGGTGGTGGAGGTGCGCGTGTCCGGCTTCACGCATCTGCACACCGCCTCCGGGTACTCCCTGCGGTACGGGGGCTCCCACCCGGAACGGCTCGCCGAGCGTGCCTCCGAGCGGGGCATGGACGCGCTGGCGCTCACCGACCGGGACACCGTCGCGGGCGCGGTCCGCTTCGCGAAGGCCTGCGCGGCGAAGGGCGTGGGCGTACGCCCGCTGTTCGGGGTCGACCTCGCGGTCGAAGCGCCCTCCGCGGGACCGGGGGCCGGGCTCGGCGGCGGACCCGCCGGAGGGCCGGGGCGAAGGCCGGGCGCGGAGCCCGTACGGGGCGAGCGGCGCCGTACCCCCGTACGGGGCGGTGCCTTCATCGATGAGTCGACACCACGCGTGACCTTTCTCGCCCGGGACGGTGCGAAGGGCTGGGCCGACCTCTGCAGAATCGTTACTGCGGCACATGCGGGGGAGGGACGGCCGCTGCTGCCCCGGGCGGCGAACCATGCCGAGGGGCTGACCGTGCTGCTCGGCCCGTCCTCCGACGTCGGCCGCGCGCTCACCGCGGGACGGCCCGACCGCGCCGCGGCACTGCTCGCGCCCTGGCGGGAGGTGTACGGCGGCGCCCTGCGGCTGGAAGCGGTCTGGCACGGACGCGAGGGCACCGGGCCCGGCTCCCTGCGGCTGGCCGCCCGTACCGTCGGCTTCGCCGCCGAGCAGCGGGTGCGGCCGGTGCTCACCAACGCCGTCCGGTACGCCGACCCCGGCATGGGCCCGGTCGCCGACGTGCTGGACGCCGCCCGCCTGCTGGTCCCCGTCGACCCCCGCAAGGAGCTGGACAGCGGAGAGGCCTGGCTCAAGGGCGGGGGAGCCATGCTCGCCGCCGCCGAACGGGTCGTCGAGGCCGCCGGCTACCGCCGCGACACCGCCCACCGGCTGCTCGAACAGACCCGGGCCACCGCCGACGAGTGCCGGGTCGACCCGGAGGGCGACCTCGGCATCGGTGCCGTGCACTTTCCCGAGGCGCACCTCGTCGGCGCCGGGCGCCGCACCGCGCAGCGCGTACTGGCCTCACGCGCGGCGGCGGGAATGGTGCGGCTCGGACACGACCGCTCCTCCCGGGCGCGCGAGTACTGGGAGCGGATGCACCGCGAGCTGGACATCATCGCCCACCACCACTTCGCCTCCTACTTCCTGACGGTCGCTCAGGTCGTGGACGACGTGAAGGGGATGGGCATCCGGGTCGCCGCGCGCGGCTCCGGGGCGGGCTCGCTCGTCAACCACCTCATCGGCATCGCGCACGCCGACCCCGTCGAACACGGACTGCTGATGGAGCGCTTCCTGTCCAAGCGCCGCGCGGTCCTGCCCGACATCGACATCGACGTGGAGTCCGCGCGCCGCATCGAGGTCTACCGCGCGATCATCGGCCGGTTCGGCACCGAGCGGGTCGCCACGGTGTCGATGCCGGAGACGTACCGGGTGCGGCACGCGGTACGGGACGTCGGCGCGGCCCTGTCCATGGATCCGGCCGACATCGACCGTATCGCCAAGTCCTTCCCGCACATCCGCGCCCGCGACGCCCGCGCCGCGCTGGCGGAACTGCCCGAACTGCGTTCCCTGGCCGAGGAGTCCGCGCGCAACGGGGTGACGTACGGACGGTTGTGGGAACTGGTGGAGTCACTGGACGCCCTGCCGCGCGGCGTCGCCATGCACCCGTGCGGGGTCCTCCTCTCCGACGCCTCGCTCCTCGCCCGTACGCCGGTCGTGCCGACCAGTGGCGAAGGGCTCCCCATGTCGCAGTTCGACAAGGAGGACGTCGAGGACCTCGGGCTGCTCAAACTCGACGTGCTGGGCGTGCGGATGCAGTCCGCGATGGCGCACGCGGTGACCGAGGTGGAGCGGGCGACGGGCGACCGCGTCGACCTGGACGCCGTCGCCGTCGAGGAGGGCGACCCCGAGACGTACCGGCTCATCCGGTCCACGGAGACGCTGGGCTGCTTCCAGATCGAGTCGCCGGGCCAGCGCGACCTGGTCGGCAGGCTCCAGCCCTCGACCTTCCACGACCTCGTCGTCGACATCTCCCTCTTCCGCCCCGGGCCGGTCGCGGCCGACATGGTGCGGCCGTTCATCGAGGCGCGGCACGGCCGCGCGCCGGTCCGCTACCCGCACCCCGACCTGGAGAAGCCGCTGAAGAGCACGTACGGGGTCGTGGTCTTCCACGAGCAGGTCATCGACATCGTCGACATCATGACCGGTTGCGGACGGGGCGAGGCGGACCGGGTGCGGCGCGGGCTGTCCGACCCCGGGTCGCAGGACCGGATCCGCTTCTGGTTCGCGCAGCACGCGGCCTCGCGGGGGTACGACGCGCAGACGATCACCCGTACCTGGGAGATCGTCGAGGCCTTCGGGGCGTACGGCTTCTGCAAGGCGCACGCGGTCGCGTTCGCCGTGCCGACCTATCAGTCGGCGTGGCTGAAGGCGCACCACCCGGCCGCCTTCTACGCGGGGCTGCTCACCCACGATCCCGGGATGTACCCCAAGCGTCTGCTGCTCGCGGACGCGCGACGGCGGGGGGTGCCGATTCTGCCGCTGGACGTGAACCGGTCGTCGGTCGCACACAGTATCGAACTGGTGTCTGAATCACCCGGAGAATCGCGGGACTCAGGAGGGACCTGGGGGGTGCGGCTCGCGCTCTCCGACGTGCACGGGATCAGCGAGGCCGAGGCGGCCCGGATCGAGCAGGGGCAGCCGTACGCCTCGCTGCTCGACTTCTGGGAACGGGCCCGGCCGAGCCGTCCGCTGGCCGGACGGCTCGCGCAGGTCGGTGCGTTGGACACCTTCGGCGCCAACCGCCGTGATCTGCAACTGCACTTGACGGAGCTGCACCGGGGCGCCCGCGGTGCCGGTGGCGCCGGTGGGTCCCAACTCCCGCTGACCGGAGGCCAGGAGACCGCGTCGGCCGGGCTGCCCGACCTCTCCTCGGCGGAACGGCTCAGCGCCGAGCTGGGCGTGCTCTCCATGGACGCCTCACGCAATCTGATGGACGACCACCGGGAGTTCCTGGACGAACTGGGCGTCGTCACGGCACGTCGGCTGCGGGCGGCCGAACACGGTGAGACGGTGCTGGTCGCGGGCGCCAAGGCGGCCACCCAGACCCCGCCGATCCGCTCCGGCCGGCGGGTCATCTTCACCACCCTGGACGACGGTACGGGCCTGCTCGACCTCGCCTTCTTCGACGACTCCCACGACACGTGCGCGCACACCGTCTTCCACTCCTGGCTCCTGCTCGTCCGCGGGGTGGTGCAGCGGCGCGGCCCGCGCAGCCTCAGCGTGGTCGGGGAGGCGGCCTGGAACCTCGCCGACCTGGCGGAACTGCGACACGAGGAAGGACTGGACGGAGTGGCGACGAGACTGGCCGAACCGCCGCGACCGCAGGGCGGGCCCGAGGGCGGGCCCGGAGCCGAAGCCGGGGCCGGCCCCGGGGTCGAGGCCGGTTCCCGGGGGTCGGGAGATCCGGCGGTCGGCCGGCGCATCCAGTTGCCCACGGGATTCGAAATGCATCCGTGGGCGGATCTGCGCCCGGCGGGCGAGGGATCCGCGAGCGGAAAGAAACTGTGGCACCAGAGCCCGGGGAGTGCGGGATGACGATCCTCTGCGTACGTTTCCAGCTGCCGCCGATGTACGAGGCCGCCCTGCCCGGGCTCCTCGGCACCTTGGAGGAGTTCACCCCGGTCGTCGAGGCGCTGCCGCCCGACGGGGCGCTGGCCGATCTGCGGGGCGCCGGGCGGTACTTCCGGCGGGACGTCGTGGAACTGGCCTCGCTGATCCGGGTACGGGCGCTCGCCTGGCACGGCGTCGACTGCGCCATCGGGGCGGGACCCGGCCCGATGTTCGCGCGGATGGCCCTGCGGGAAGCCGCCCCGGGGGAGATCCGGGTGGTCCCCGCGGACCCCGGCGCCCTCACGGAGTTCCTGGCGGAGCGGCCCGTGCGGGCGCTGCCCGGCGTCGGCACGGCCACCGCCCGCACCCTGTGCGAGTACGGCCTGGACAGCATCGGCAAGGTGGCCGCCGCGCCGCTGTCCACGCTGCAGCGGCTCACCGGTGCCCGTACCGGCCGCGAACTGCACGAGAAGGCGCGGGGCATCGACCGCGGCCGGGTCGTACCGAACGCCGTCTCCCGGTCGCTCGCCACCGAACGGTCCTTCCCCCGCGACGAGTTGGACCCGGCGCAGCACCGGCGCGCGCTGCTCTCGGCCGCCGGGGAACTGGGCTCGCGGCTGCGCGCCCTGGAGAAGGTGTGCCGCACCCTCACCCTCACCGTCCGCTACACCGACCGGTCCACGACGACCCGCAGCCGGACGCTCCCCGAACCGACCGCCCACTCCTCCGCGCTCACCGACGCCGCGTACCGCATGTACGAGGCGCTCGGTCTGCAGCGGGCCCGCGTCCGTGGCGTGGCTCTGCGGGCCGAGGGGCTCGACCCCGCCGACCGGGCCTCCCATCAGCTCACGTTCGATCCGGTGGACGAGAAGGTGCGGCGTCTTGAGGAGGTGGCGGACCGGGTGCGGGAGAAGTTCGGGGCGGGGGCGGTGGTGCCGGGCGCGCTGGCCGCGTGACGCTCCGCGGGGGCGGGGGCCTTCCGGCCGCCCCTCGATCAGGTGGGTCGAACTAATCGAGGAGGGTGAAAACCGGGCGTTGCGCGCCCCTTTGCCCTGCCTTGCCCTCTACGGTCCCCTCAGGCCCGCCCGGTGACGGTTCAACGACACGTGTCAGTACCCCCGACTACCACTGGAAGTTTTTACTGACGCGTAACTTCCCACCTTTACTACTCACTCGTAACTTGAAAAAAGAACAGCATCCTCGTGATCCGGATCACAGGGCGTCAGGCCTCGTCACTCCCTTGAGCCGCAAGGAGATCACCCGATGCTGCCCTGGAAACACCTGCTCAGACCCCTGTCGGCGCTGCTGCTGACCGCGGTGGCCGCGATCGTCCCCGCCACCACGGCCACCGCCGCCGCCCCCGACCGGGCCGCCACCGCGACCAGCAGCGGCTGGAACGACTACTCCTGCAAACCGTCCGCCGCCCACCCGCGCCCGGTCGTCCTCGTGCACGGCACCTTCGCCAACTCCGTCGACAACTGGCTGGGCCTCGCGCCCTACCTGGTCAACCGCGACTACTGCGTCTACGCCCTCGACTACGGGCAGCTTCCCGGCGTACCGCTCGTCCACGGACTCGGCCCCATCGACAAGTCGGCGGAGCAGCTGAAGACCTTCGTCGACAAGGTGCTCGCCGCGACCGGGGCGGCGAAGGCGGACCTCGTCGGCCACTCGCAGGGCGGGCTGATGCCACGCCACTACCTGAAGTTCCTCGGCGGCGCCGCCAAGGTGAACGCCCTCGTCGGTATCGCCCCCGACAACCACGGCACCACCCTGAACGGCCTGGCCAAGCTGGTCACGGCCTTCCCCGGCGCGGGCGAGGTGCTGTCGTCGGCCGCCCCCGCGCTCACCGACCAGGTGGCCGGCTCCGCCTTCCTCACCCGGCTCAACGCGGGCGGCGACACCGTGCCGGGTGTCCGGTACACGGTCATCGCCACCCGGTACGACGGGGTCGTCACGCCCTACCGCTCGCAGTTCCTCGACGGCCCGAACGTACGCAACGTCCTGATCCAGGACCTGTGCGCGCTCGACCTCTCCGAGCACGTGGCGATCGGACTCATCGACCGCATCGCCTTCCACGAGGTGGCCAACGCCCTGGACCCGTCCCGTGCGACCCCCACGACCTGCCTGTCGGCGATCAGCTGATCCTTCTACGGGGGTGCGGCCCGTACGACCCGCACGCGTGGTCCCCGCCTACCGGCGGGCGCCGCCCGTCCGCCGGCGAACGGACGCGAACATCGCCGCCGCGCCGACCGCCAGCGCCGCCGCCCCACCCACGGCGAGGTACGCGGTCGAGTCGGACCCACCGGTCTCGGCGAGGTTCGCCGACGCACCGGCGGGTTCGGCGCCGGACCCGGACCCGTCCTCGGCCTCGGCGGCGGCTCCGGCCGTCTTCTGGGCCTCGGTGCCGCCGTCGGTTCCGGAGTCCGGGTCCGACTTCGTGCCCGCGGCGGCCGTGACCGAGGCCTGGGTCTTCGGGTCGTCGTCGCCGTGGCCCCCGTGCTCCACGGACGACTTGCCCGCGCCGTCCACGATCTCCTCGTCGGACGGCGCCGACGCGGCCGGGGCCGCGGAGGCCTCCGCGCCCGCGCCGCCCTCGCCGAAGACGACGTCCGAGCAGGTGTAGAAGGCCTCGGGGGAATCGGAGCGCTGCCAGATCGAGTAGATGAGATGGCGGCCGGACTTGACCGGGACGACCCCGCTGAAGACGTAGTCGCCGTTCTCCAGCTTCGGGTCGGTGACCTTGAGGAACGGCTTCGACTCCAGGTCCGACCACTTCAGCGGCTTCGCCGGGTCGTAGCCGTCCTTGGTGACGTACAGCTCGAACGAGCCCCTGTGCGGGGCGGTCCCCTTGTAGCGGAAGGTGCGGTTGCCCGAGGTGAGCCGAGTGGCCGGCCAGTCGGCGCGGGCCAGGTCGAGGCCCTTGAACTTGTCGTTGGCGGCGCTGCACAGCTTCCCGTCGGGGATGATCTGCTTCGACTTCCCGGCCGCGTTGGCGATGTTGACGCCGTTCCAGTCGTAGAGCGCCTGGGTGCCGCCGGCTGCGACCGCCGCCTTGCAGGCCGCGGACCTCGGGCTCTCCGGACCTTCCGCGAAGCAGGCCGCGACCCGGCTCACCGGGTCCGTCATCGAGCCGTGGGCGGCGGCGGGAGCGGCGGCGAGCGCGGTCAGGGCGAGCGGGGCGACGCCGACCGCGACGACCGTGGCGATACGGGCGGCGGCGGCCTGGGGGCGAGCGGGCATGGGGTACTCCTCGAAACGGATCTGGGGGGTGCCTGTGATGCCTGGGGGCGATCAGCAAGCTAGCCCCTCGAAACCGCAAAATCGCCTGCTGGGAGCGGGTGAAGGCGATCCTTATGGTGCCGTTAAGGGAGTGCTGAGACTGGGCTCAGGTAGGTATCGGGGCCGGGGGCCCGGGGGCGCTCATCCGTCCGGCCACCAGGTGCGGCGGATGTCCTTCCGGATTTCCGGACGCTCGGCCGGGCGCTGGCCGGCCTCCTCCGGTACACGACGGGAGTCCGACTTCTTCAAGGGCTTCTGCAGGGTCACACGGCGCACAGGGGCCTCCCTTGCGGCTGGTCTGCCGAGTACCGCGCTTTCACGGGGACAGACCATTTCCGGGAGGGTGACTCATCGGCGGCCACTTGTCAGTGGCGGCTGTCACGTTTCATCAATGAGTCCACATGTCGGACATCTTGTCGGTTTGTACGAAGGGTGGGGCCGGGTGGGGTCCGCAGCGGTTCCGCAGCGGGCTCTGTCCCGGGCCCCGACCCCGTTGTCAGTGGTGGGTGCCACTCTGGGTGCATGACGAGTAACAGCACTGGTGAAGAGCGGTCCGGCGTCGACTGGGACGTGGCGGCCGACACCTTCGACGACGAGCCGGACCACGGACTGCGGGATCCCGCCGTGCGCGAGACCTGGGCGGCCAGACTGCGCGGCTGGCTGCCCCGCGGCCCCTCCGACGTGCTCGATCTGGGCTGCGGCACGGGCAGCCTGTCGCTCCTCGCGTCCGAGGCGCGGCACCGGGTCACCGGCGTCGACCTCTCGCCCCGCATGGTCGGCCTGGCCCGCGCCAAACTGGCCGGACGAGACGCCGCCTTCCTGGTCGGTGACGCGGCGGCCCCGCCCGTCGGGGAGCAGCGGTTCGACGTCGTCCTGGTCCGCCACGTGCTCTGGACACTGCCCGAGCCCGGCCGCGCCCTGCGGCACTGGCGCGGGCTGCTGCGCCCCGGCGGGCGGCTCGTCCTCGTCGAGGGCGTCTGGGGGACGGTCAGCCCGGTCGGCATGTCCGCCGACCGGCTGACGGCCCTGCTCGCGCCCCTCGCCGAGGACGTGCGGGTGGAGCGGCTGTCGGACGACTCCTCGCTGTGGGGCCGGGAGGTGACGGACGAGCGGTACGCGGTGATCGCCGTGCCGTGAGGGAGAGGGAGACGCCGGGTTGTGGTTCGCCCACGGGACAGCCCTCAGGCCAGCAGCGCTTCGAAACCGGCTTCGCGCGCGCGGAGTTCGAGTGCGTCCAGGGCCGCCCGGGCGGCGGACGCGGCCCGTGGATCGGTGGCCTCCAGGCCGCTCGCCGCGAACTCGTCCTCGTCCAGCCGCAGTACGGTCCCGCCGTCGGCCGAGCGCCACAGGTCCAGGTCGAGGTCCTCGCAGACCACCTCGACCGGGGTGGCATCGGCCGGAGTGATCACGGCCGGGCGGGCGATGTCGCAGTACCAGCCCTTGAGCGCGCCCTCGGCGTCGTGGACCTCCTTCACCGCGTACCACCGGTCGCGCCAGTAGTGCTCGGTGAACACGTCGCCCGGTTCGAAGCGTACGAAGCCGAAGTCGCGGACGCCGGCTCCCGCCCAGGCAGCGCGCACGACGACATGCGTCCCGTCGTCGTGGAGCAGGTCGGCCGGATACCGGATCTTCGTACGGCCGGCCTTCACCAGGACGATGTCCACGGTGGCGGGGGCGGTGCCCACGGTGGCCGGGGCGGCGGACCGGGACGCGGGGTCAGCCGGGTTCGCGGACATGCTGTACCTCCGTGGCGCAGATCTCGTAGCCGAACCACTCGTTGATCGCGAGCATCGGGCCGTTGCCCGAGTCGTTGCCCGTGAACGCCTCGGTGAAGCCGGCGGCGCGGGCGCGGTGCAGGGAGTCGGCCTTGGCGAGCTTGGCGAGGCCGCGTCCGCGGTGGGCGCGGGCCGTGCCCGTCATCACCGTGCCGTACCGGGTGCGGCCGTCGGTGCGGGCGGCGCTGAACGCGGCGGGCCGGCCGTCGACCACCGCGACGGAGGTCAGCTCCAGGCTGAGGAGAGGGTGGTGCCAGGTCTCCCTCAGCCACGCCTCGTAGTCGGTGAACGCGTGGTCGATGTCGCTCGGTTCGTCCGCGAGCGTCTCCGCGTCCAGCTCGAAGAGGGGGCGCGGATCGTCGGCGAAGTCCGCGGCCGTGCGCAGCTCCACCCCCGCGGGCGGCTCCGGGCGCGACGGCAGGGGGCTGTTCGCCAGGTCGAGACGGAGGAAGTGCGCGGAGCGGCTCGCGCGGTAGCCGCGCCGCTCGGCGAAGGAACGGTTCGCGGGTTCGTCGAGGACCCAGGCGAAGAGCTTCTTCGCGGACACCGAGGCGAGATGCTCCTCCGCGGCCCGTACGAGCAGCGACCCGGCGCCGCGGCCCCGGCGCTCCGGGTGCACGTACACGTTCAGAAAGCCCTGGCCGGGCTGCGGGCTGTCGTACACCACACCCGTGTTGGCCGTGCCGATGAGTTCGCCGTCCTCCTCGGCGACCAGCGGCCGGAAGTGCGCGTCGGGGTGGGCGTGCGTGACGTCGTGGAGGACGGACTGAGGGGTGGAGAGCATGTAGGGGAGCGCCAGACGCCGGATGCGCGCGAAGCCCTCGGCGTCCTCGGTGTCCTCGGTGCGGAAGTCGCGGACGATCACAGTCATGGAATCGCACGCTACGCGCGGGATGCGGCAGGCCGCCTCTCATTTTCCGCCGGGTGCGGGACAATCACCGGGTGACGTTGAAGATCGACATCGATGACGGTACGGGGATCGCGCCCTACGAGCAGGTGCGCGCCCAGATCTCCGAACAGGCGAGGGCCGGGGTGCTGCCGGTGGGCTACCGGCTGCCGACCGTACGGGGGTTGGCCGAGGAGCTCGGGCTCGCCGCCAACACGGTCGCCAAGGCGTACCGGGCACTTGAGGCGGACGGGGTCATCGAGACGCGGGGGCGCAACGGCACGCTGGTCGCCGCCGCGGGCTCGGCGGCCGACCGTACGGCCGCGTCCGACGCGCAGGCCTACGCCGAGCGCGTACGGCGGCTCGGACTGTCCGAGGCCGCCGCCCTCGCCGCGGTACGGGACGCGCTGCGCGCGGCCTACGGCGAGTCCGGCTGAGGGCGGTCCACGGGGGCGGGCGGGACGCCGGGGATCACAGGTACAGGCCCGCCTCCGAGTCGCCCCGCCGGCCGGGGACCGACGTCGGGGTGGTGCCCCGGCGCAGGGCGTACAGCTCCGCCAGGGTCGCGCCGTCGCGGCCCACGCCCTCCTCCGTGCCCAGCCACGCCGTGGACTCCCGGCGGGTCAGCGGGCCGACCTCGATACGCGCGAGGCAGCGGCCCGGACGGACCACCGCAGGGTGCAGGCGCTCCAGGTCCTCGTTGGTCGTGACGCCCACCAGGACGTTGCGGCCCTGGCCCAGCAGCCCGTCCGTGAGGTTGAGCAGCCGCGAGAGCGCCTGCCCCGCCGTGTGCTTGGCCTCGCCGCGGATCAGTTCGTCGCAGTCCTCGAGGAGGAGCAGCCGCCAGCGCCCCTTCCCCGAGCCGTCCTCCTCGCCGATGGCGATGTCCATCAGATAACCGACGTCGGAGAACAGCCGCTCCGGGTCGAGGACGCAGTCCACCTGGCACCAGTCCCGCCACGAGCGCGCCAGCGTACGCAGCGCCGACGTCTTGCCCGTGCCCGGCGGACCGTGCAGCAACAGCAGCCGGCCCGCGATGTCCTCGGGCGTGGTCTTCATCAGCCCGTCCATCGCGTCCGCCACCGGCGCCGTGTAGTTGCCGCGCACCTCTTCCCACGTACCCGCCGAGATCTGCCGGGTCGTGCGGTGCGGGCCGCGCCGCGGTGACACGTACCAGAACCCCATGGTCACGTTCTCCGGCTGCGGTTCGGGCTCGTCGGCCGCGCCGTCCGTGGCCTGGCCGAGGACCTTCTCGGCGAGTTCCTCGCTGGTCGCGGTGACCGTCACGTCGGCGCCGCGGTTCCAGCGCGACACGAGCAGCGTCCACCCGTCGCCCTCCGCGAGGGTCGCGCTGCGGTCGTCGTCGCGGGTGGACCGCAACACCCGGGCGCCGGGCGGGAGAAGGGACACCCCGGACCGTACGCGGTCGATGTTCACCGAGTGGGAGTGCGGCTGCTCGCCCGTCGCGAAGCGGCCGAGGAACAGCGCGTCGACGACGTCCGACGGTGAGTCGCTGTCGTCGACGTTGAGCCGGATCGGCAGAGCGTCGTGCGGGTTGGCAGACATGCCGACATGATCCGTCACACGGCCGCCCCGTGCATCCGGTTTCCGCGTTGCGTCCACGGATGTCCGGGGAAAGGCCCGAGTGCCGTGCCGTTACCGGGCTGTGCCGATACGGAAGCTGTTCCGCCGCCGAGGCGCGCGGCTACTGTTGTCCCTGATGGCACGTCATGGGTGGAATTCGGGGGCTCGGCGGTGGCGCATCACCGCTCTGCTCGGCGTGGGTGTGGCCGCTCTGGCCCTGGTACTGACCCTGATCCACACGCTGCCGGGAGACGCGGGGAGCGAGGCGGGCACGACCCGCGACGGCGGCAAGGTGCACGGCACGCCGTCCGTCCCTCCGGCGCCGGAACCGGCGGTGGGCTGGGGGTTCACCCACACCCAGTACAGCGCCGACGAGGGCAGTGCGGCCGCCACGAAGCGCGTGGAGCGGCGCCTCGGCGACCAGTCCCCGCCGCAGATCCAGCACATCATGGGCTGGGGCGCGGACAACCCCGAGCCGGTTAAGGGGCGTTACGACTTCGAGGCGATGGACCGCCGGATCGACTTCGTCCGCGCGACGGGCGGCACACCGGTCGTCACCCTGTGCTGCGCGCCGGACTGGATGAAGGGCGGCACCCCCGGCTCCGATCAAACCGACTGGAGCCAGGCGGCCCTGGAGACGGCTCCGGACCGCGCCCACTACAAGGACTACGCCGCCCTCGCCGCGACCGTCGCCAGGCGCTACCCGGACGTACGCCACTTCATCGTGTGGAACGAGTTCAAGGGTTTCTGGAACGACACCGCCGCCCGCTGGGACTACGAGGGCTATACGGAGCTGTACAACCTCGTCTACCAGGCACTGAAGAAGGTCGACGAGGACATCGAGGTCGGCGGCCCCTATCTGGTGATGGACAGTGTCGACCCGCGCCAGAAGGAGGACGCCTCACCGACGGTGCGCGGCAGTTGGGGCGCGATGGACCAGCGGGTCCTCGACGCCTTCGACTACTGGAACAAGAACAAGGCGGGCGCGGACTTCGTCGTCGTCGACGGTTCCAGCTACACCAGGGACGACGAGCTGCTGCCGGACGAGTTCGCGGCGACCGAGAAGTTCACGGCCGTCAGCCGGTGGGTCCGGTCGCGGACCGGTGATCTGCCGCTGTGGTGGGCCGAGTACTACGTAGAGCCGGCGGACAGCGACGACGACCGGGACGGATGGTCCGAGCCGCACCGGGTCGCCGTGCAGGCGTCCGGGCTGATCGCGATGGCCCGCGGGGGGACCACCTCCGCCTTCTACTGGAATCCGGAGACGGCGAAGGGGACGGGGTGCGCGGGGTGTCTGTGGACGCCGACCGGCCGTGCGTCCGGCGGGAAGCCGTTGCCGATGCTCGGGCTGCTCTCCCGGTTCGGGGCGGAGTTCCCTCCCGGGACGGCGTACGAGCCGGTGTCCGTCGCGGCGGACGACAGGGCCAATGTGCGGGTCCTCGCGGACGACCGGGTCGTTCTCGTCGTGAACACGTTGGGGCGCGGGATCAGCGCGAAGGTCGACGGGCGGCGGTTCGACATGGACGCGTACGAGGTGAAGTGGCTTCGCCGGTAGGGGGCGGGTGCGGGTGTGTCGTGGCTGGTGTTGCGCCGTTCCCCGCGCCCCTGAAGGCCAAGGACTGCGCCGTTCCCCGCACCCCTGAAAAAAGCCAAGGACTGCGTCGTTCCCCGCGCCCCTGAAGGCGGCTCAGGCCATCGTCAGGAATCTCTGTACGAGGGACGCCAGCAGCAGCGCCAGCAGGGGCAGCGAGAACCAGAAAGTCGACTGCAGCCAAAGATGCTGGCGCACGCTCGGGCGCACCGCCACGCGAACCACCTCGCGGGTCGTCAGCAGCGCGATCAGCGCGACCGCCGCGAGCGCCCCCACCACCGACCAGGGCGTCCAGGTCACCTGCGGACCGATCGGCCCGGGATCGGCCTCGGGAACCTTGCCGCCCGGCTGCTGCCGCAGGGCGTACAGGGAGACGTCCTCGTTCACGAAGACCTTGCGCAGCTCCTGCCGCGCGTCGAGGTTGCGGATGAGCCGGTACTCGTACGTCTTCGAGTAGCCGATGTCCAGCTGCAGGTAGGTCACCTGACTGCGGTTGACCACGAGGTACGAGTTCGGGCCCGCGTCCCTGAGCGACTTGACCAGGCTCGACACCAGCACGGGATCGGCGGGCGCGAGCGTCGGTACGTAGTTCACCTTCTCCATGTCCCGCGCGCCCCACGGCATCGCCGGCGTCACGTTGTTCACCGTGTCGTTGCTCAGCCACAGCACCCGTGCCGTGGGCCGGTCGTGGGCGTACACGTACTCCATGGCCGCCACCTCGCCCGGTCTGATCCGCTCGAACGGCTCGTTGCCCCAGCGGGCCACCAGGAAGCCGCCCATCAGGACGAGGCCCGCGAGCAGCGCGGCGAGCGGCGCGAGGCTCACCCGGTCCTTGTCCCGTTCGTCCGCGGTGACGCCGGTACGCGGGAACAGCGCGAGCCCGGCGAGCAGGGCCGCGCCCGGCAGGGCGAACATGAAGACGCGCAGCGCCATCTCGCCGCCGTACGACTGCATGCCGAAGCCGAGGAACGGGACGAAGGTGAGGACGAGCAGCGACCGCTCGCGGTACTTGTGGTCGCGTCGGCGCCACCAGCCGTAGCAGGCCAGTGCCAGCACGCCGCCCGCCAGCGCCACCCGCGCGTACAGGACCAGTTTGTGGGACGAGCTGCCCTCGCCGATCCGGCCGGAGACCGAGGACGAGACGTTCTCGCCGACCCCGCCGACACCGCCGAACAGTTCGCCGAAGTGCCCCGACCAGTACGGCTCGGCGAGGAAGCCGATCCACACGCTCACCACGACGGCGAACAGGATCGGCAGGCCCCGCAGTTCGGAGCGGCCGACGAGGACGAGGACCGCGAGGACGCCCAGCATCACGAACGGCGTCAGCTGGTGGGCCGGCACGGTCGCCATGAACAGCCCGATCAGCACCATGAGCAGCACGGCCCGTTCCCGCCGGCCGGCCGGTTCGACCTCCAGTTCGCCGGGCCGCATCGTCGTCCACAGCACCCGCGGCGCCCGGAACCACACCAGGAGGATCGCCACGAACACGAGGTAGAGGAGGTAGGTGAAGCCCTGCGGGGAGAAGTAGTCCTGGCCCACCCAGCCGCTGAGTACGAAGATCCAGATGCCGGTCCACTGGGCGCGCCAGCCCGCCCGCATATGGCGTACGAGCAGGAACAGCGGTGCCAGGTAGAGGAGTTGCATGGCCGTCGGCCACCAGCGGATGACCTCGGTGAGGTCCTCGACCCCGCACGCCTTCGAGAGGAAGGCCGCCGCCGCGAAGAAGCCCGGCCAGCTCCAGCGGGCGTCCAGGTCGGGCACGGCCGCGCCGGTCCGGTCGATGTGGTCGATGAACCCCAGGTGCTGCCAGGCCGTCGCGAACCGCGGCTCGGTCTCGATCACCGCGGGGAGCGCGTGCAGCGACACCACAGTGGCCAGCAGGGTGACCATGAGCAGGGCCTTGTGTTCGCGGCCGAGCCAGAGCAGCGAGGCGAACACCAGGACCAGGAGTCCGGCCCCGGCCAGAGTCGTCGTGGGCAGGACGGAGATCAGGCCGAGTCCGTCCATCCGGTCGAGGTCGCGCTCCCCGAGGCCGGACACCGGCACCCAGTACAGGACGAGCGCGGCCGTCAGCAGACAGCCGAGCAGTACCCCTGGCCGGGTCGGCCGCAACCGCTGCCACCAGGAGGCCGGCGGCTGCGGCGGCTCCGATGGCTCCGGCGGTCCGGGTCCGTCCGTCTCCCGGACGGCTCCGGACGCGCCTTTCGTACCTTCCGCGCCTTTCGTGACTTCCGTGCCTTCCGCGCCTTCCGTGCCGGAGGCGCCGGTCCCGCCTGCACCCTCCGGTTCCTCGGCGATGTCGCCGACCGGTGGGTCGAAGGGTGCGTCCACCTCGATCTCGGACGGGCTGAGGGAGGTCTCCGAGCCCGGTTCCCGCCTCTCGACGGGCAGGCCCAACTCCATTCGGGCGGACGGTAGTTGTGAGGGGGGTCGGGGGATCCTCAGCGCCCAGGTCGGCCGGTGATCCGGCTGGTGGCTCCGCTGGAGGCCCGGCTGGGGGACCGGCCGATGGTCCGGCTGGTGAGTCGGCTGCGGGACCGGCCGGGGTCCTGAGGGGCGGCTCGGCCGGTCGACCGCGGGTGTTCCGGCGGGCGGTGTGCCCGGACCGGGGCGTACGTCCGGCCGTCGCTCCAGATGGTCGAAATCGAGCTGGACCCCGAGGGCGAGGGTGTCCGTGTCCAGGCGCTGCGCCCAGGCCGGACCGCGCACTTTCCTCGGCCGGTCCTTCGCCGGCCCGCCCTTCCCGGGCCTGTCCTTCCTGGGCCCGTTCTCCCCGGCCCCATTGCTCCCAGGCCCGTTCCTCCCAAGCCCGTCCTGTTCCGGTCCCTCCTGCTCCGGCCCGGGTACCTCGTGGGGGCCCAGATCAGCCAGGTCGCCGTCGGGTGCCGTGTCCCGGGCGGCCTCCCCGGGCGGTGCGGTCATGACGATCCGGTACAGCCGGGGAGCGGCGAGCAGCACGATCACCGTGAGGCTGGAGATCTCCGCCACTCCCGCGCCGGTCAGTCCCGTCCGGGGCAGCAGGATCACCGTGAGGCTGAGGACCAGTACGCACAACAGGCCCTGCAGCCAGGCGAGTCCGGCGGTGCGGCTCTGGGCGCGCAGCACCGCGAAGTACGTCTCCATGACGACCCGCAGCACCGCTCCGACCGCGAACCAGCGCAGCAGCGGCGTCGCCGCGTCCGCGTACCCCTGGCCGAACACGCCGAGGATCCAGGGCGCCCCGACGAACAGCGCCCCGGCCACCGGCAGCATGATCCGCGCCATCCTGCGCAGCGCCGCCCGGGTGTTCGCGGCGAGCCGGGCCGGGTCGTGCGAGCCCTCGACGGTCAGCGAGGCGCCCATGTTGATGGCGAGCAGGTTGACCGTGCCGCCGATGGTCGTGGTGATGTAGAAGTACGCGTTGTCGGTGGACGTCACCTGGGAGGCGACGATCACCGGGACGAGGTAGACCACGGCGAGCGAGAACAGCGAGCCCGTGTAGTCGCCGGCCAGGAACCGCCCGATCTCCCGCAGGGCGGGCGGTTCGGCGCCCTCCGCGGTCGCCTTCACCTGCCGGGGGACCAGCCGCCGGAACACCAGCCAGCCCAGCGGCAGCACGGACACCGCGATGGCGGCCACCCACGACACGAAGACACCCATGGTGGGGATCGCCGAGGCGAACGCCACCAGCAGCGCCAGCTTGACCGCCGAGAACACGGTGTTGCCGACGGGCACCCACAGCGCGCTGCGTAGCCCGGTCAGCACGCCGTCCTGGAGGGTCAGCACCGACCAGGCGACGACCGACAGGACGAAGCAGAGCCCGATGAGCGGGTCGTGCAGGAAGCGGTACGAGGATCCCCAGAGCCTCAGCGTCAGCAGGAAGACGCCCGAGGCCAGCGCCACGATCACCGAACTGCCCGCGTACGTACGGAAGATGAGACGGCCGGTGCCGCGTCCGGCCACCGGGATGAAGCGGGCGAGGGCGCCCGTCAGGGTCACCGCGGTGAGACCCGCGAGGAGTTTCATCGCGGCGATCGCGGCGGAGCCCTGCCCGACCGCCGACTCGGAGTAGTACCGGGCGGCGGCCAGCCAGAAGCCGAGCCCGAGGACGGCCGAGATGCCGGTGTTCAGCATCAGGGCGTAGGCGTTCCGGAACAGCGGGCTGCCGCCGGACGACGGACCCAGCCGGGGCAGGCGCAGGCGCCGCCGGGACGGCCCGGGTGGATCGGGCGCGGGGGTGTCGGCTTCGGCCGTGGTCGTGTCAGACACGGGAACGGGTGGCCTTCCGGCGTACCTGTCGTGCTCTGCGGACCATGGAGTACCCCTTGGTGAGGGCACGGTCCCTGGCGAAGACACGGGTGATCGCGCGGCCCTCGACGAGCCGCTCGAACTCCTCGATCCCGGTGCCGCGGCGCACGGTGACCCGCCGCAGCGCGTACGGTCCCTGGCGGCGGCGCGCGAGGGCGTTGCCCACGGCCAGCGACTGGGTGAAGCCCGCCTCGCGCACGGCCCGGCGCACCCGGCGGCTGGAGTAGCCGTACGGGTAGGCGAACGAGGCCGGGAGTACGCCCAGTTCGGCGGCGATGATCTCCCGGCAGTGCCGCAGTTCGTAGCGCAGGGCGTCGTCGGCCAGCTGGTCCAGCTGCGGATGCGTATGGCTGTGGCCGCCGATCTCGACGTCCGCGGCGGCCAGTGCGCGCACCTGGTCCCAGTCGAGCATGATGTCGAGGCCGCCCCCGGTGTCGTACTCCCCGCGCAGCCAGCCGGTCGACACGAACAGCGTGGCCGCGAAGCCGTGCCGGGAGAGCACGGGCAGGGCGTGCCGGTGCACGCCCTCGTAGCCGTCGTCGAAGGTGATCAGCACGGGGCGCTCGGGCAGGGGCGCCGAGTGGCGCCAACTCCGCGCCAGCGAGGCGGTGTTGATGGCGGTGAAGCCCGAGCCGCGCAGCAGTGCCATCTGCTCGGTGAACGCCTCGGGCGTCACGGACAGCGCGCGGGTGGCGTTGTTCGGCGCCTTGGCCACCGCGTGGTACATGAGGATCGGCACGCGTGGCTCACGCGGCGCGCCCGACTCGGGTGATCCACTCATGGTGCGGCCCCCTTGATCCCCTCGTTGCGTTCGTTCTGCTTGCTCGGCTCGTTCGGCTCGTTCGGCTCGTACCGCTTGTTCCGTTGCTTCCGTTCGTTCTGCTCGTTCCGTTCGATCGGGAGCGCCGAGAACGTGGTTCCGCGCCTGCGCGCCCGGAGGCTGCCGAGCGCGTAGCCGCCGGCCGCCGTGACGACCCCGGCGACGATGGCGGCGGCCCGGCCCGCGCCGCCGGGGCGGGCGAGCAGCGCGTCGCGCAGCCCGCGCGCGACTCCGGCGGGCAGCACGCGCGTGGTGTAGCGGCGCTCCGACTCAAGCCCTTTGCCGGCGCCGACGCTCCGGGCGACCAGGGCCTTGGACAGGCCTTCGGCGTACGTGCGCGTGCGGAAGTAGGCGAAGCGCTCGCGGATCTCCGGCACCCGGTGGTGGATCACCGCCCGGTCGTCGATCAGCAGGACGGCGTCCGGCCGGGCACGGGTGAGGCGGATGCACAGCTCCGTCTCCTCGCAGCCCAGCGGACGTCTGTCGCCGTCGCGCCCGATACCGGTCGCGAAACCGCCCGCCGCGTCGAAGGCCGTACGGCGGAACGAGGCGTTGCCGCCGAGCACGTTGCGCACCCGGACCCGGCCGGGCGGCAGACCCCTGTACGTGCAGCCCACCACCCAGTCGAACTCCGCGGGGAACCAGGCGGGGCGGCGGCCCGACGCCCAGATCGGCATCGTCCGGCCGCCCACCGCCATCACCCGCGGATCCTCGTACCCCTCGGCGAAGCGGCGGAGCCAGTCGCGCTCGGCCACCGCGTCGTCGTCGAGGAAGGCGATGACGTCGCCGCGGGAGGCGGCGATCCCGGTGTTGCGGCCCGCGGACAGGCCGCGGGGGCCCGCGTTGGCGAGCACCCGCACCTCCTCGGTCCCCCGGCGCTCCCCGTGTGCCGCGTACTCCTCCGACAGCCGGTCCAGGAGTGCCTGGTTGTGATCCACGACCAGCAGGGTCTCCCGTGCGGGCCGGGACTGCGCCCGCACCGAGGCGACCGCCGCGAGGATGTCCTCCCAGCGGTCCTCGGTGTAGACACAGATCACCACTGAGATGTCCGGAGCGCTCAAGACGTCTCTCCTGACGTCTCTCCTGACGTCTCTTCTGACGTCTTTCCCGGCGTGGCTCCCGATCTCTTTCCCGATGTCTCGCCCGGACCGGAGCCGAGTGCGACGGCATGCGGGCGGCGGCGCAGCGAGCGCCGGTTGGAGCGCTCCCTGAGGATCACCTTGAGCACCCGCAGCCCGTCGCGCACGGCCCGCAGATTGCCCACGCCGTGGATGCGTATGTACTCGTGGCTCGGTATCTCCTGGACCTTCAGCCCCGCCTTGACCACGCGGATGTTCATCAGGGTCTCCACCTCGAAACCCGTGCAGTCGAGGTCGATCTCGTCCAGGCAGTGCCGCCAGAACGCGTTGTATCCGTAGCAGAGATCGGTGTAGCGCGCGCCGAACTTGCGGTTGACGACCGTGCACAGGGCCCAGTTGCCGAGCTTGCGGATGGGTGTCATGTCGTCGGTGCCGCCGCCGTTGGCGAACCGCGAACCCTTCGCGTAGTCCGCCCCGGAGACCAGCGCGGAGACGTAACTGACGATCTCGTGACCGTCGGCCGAGCCGTCCGCGTCGACCATCACGATGATGTCGCCGGTCGCCGCCTCGAAACCGGTGATCAGGGCGTCGCCCTTGCCCTTCCCGTGCTGCTCGACGACCTTGACGTCGGGCCACAGCTCACGGGCGACCGTCACGGTGTCGTCGGTGGAATTCCCGTCGACGAGAATAACCTCGTGAATCCAGTGCGGAAGTGTCTTGAAGACGTACGGGAGATTCTCCGCCTCGTTCATGGCGGGAATCACGACGCTCACCGGAGGCGCTATGGCCAGGTGAGTTGATATGAGTCGGTAGGTGCTGGCTGTGATCTGTCCCTGGAGCTGACCTTGAATGTGATCCTGGGACTGATCTTCGATCCGATCTTTTCCCGAATCCGCCGGGCGCAGAAAAGAAGTCATTGAGTCTGGTCCCTCTCGTCCGGTGGACCGCCCGCCCCCGGGCGGTCCGGTTCTTTGTCCGGTTCGAAAGGGGGGTTTCTCACTTACGGCATGCCGAAATAGAACTCCGTCCATGCCGGGTGAGCTGGCATAACTGGCCGACTGTCTGGGTCGGTCTCGCGGCACGGCTCGGCACCCTCTCGGCCACCGAGCACGGCACCCCCCTACCGCGCCCCGCCCCGGGCCGTCGTCGCGATCTTGAGCCCTCCCCTAGATCGCACAAGCGCTGATGGACCGGTGCGGGTGAGATGTACGACGGTATTGATGATTGAGACGCTATGGCAAGACCTGGAACGTGGCCTCACGTTTTTGTTGATTTGGCCGTTACTCAACCGCCCGAACGGATCTTTCCCATCCGTTTGAGCAATTTGTCGGCCGGCTCGAACAACTCCGGCCTCCCCAGCACCGCATTGCGCAGAGCGCGGACGGGGGCGCGGCGCGCCCGGTGCCCGAGCGCCACGGGATGGCGGCGCGCAACCCACCCTTCGGACACGGTGAGTTCCCGTGTCTTGAGGGAGTCCTTGTATTCCTTCTGGCCCCGGCCGAGATCCAGATGGGCGATGCCGTCGGCGGCGGCCGACTCGGCCATGCGCAAATGCAGGATCAGACCGGGTGAGTATTTCGAGAACTCCGGGTCGTACGCGGGGAACCAGCACGCCAGCACCCGTTCGGAACGCAGTCCGAAGTGCGCGGCGATCGGCCGACCGTCGGCGTGGAGCACCGACAGGAGCCCGGCGAACGACTCGGAACGACTGTGGAAGAGCTGCTGTGCCAGCCGGGCGATCCAGTCCTGCGCGAAGCGGTCGCTGCGCCCGGTCCTGCGGTACTGCGCCGACTTCCAGCGCATCAGCGTGCTCAGTACCTCCGGGTCGCGCTCGTCGTGCACGTACCGCACGTCCGCGTGGTCGCGGGCCAGCCTGCGTTCCTTTGCGAGCGTGGTCCGGGTGAACTTGGGTGACTGAGTGCGCAGTTGGGCCAGATACGCCTCGTAGCCGCGGTCGACGTCGATGACGGGGGACGGGAAGGTGCCGGAGGCCCCGGCCTCGAACGGCGTCTGCCCGCCCGCCAGATGGTCGAACTCCCACACGGAGAGCCCGCAGGCCCGCAGCAGTTCGCGGGCGTCCCAGGTGAAACCGGGCCGGTGGACCAGGCCCTGGCAGTCCGAGATGCCGAGGCCGATCGCCCGGCCGACGCCGGCGGCGGTGGTGTGGAAGGGGAAGAACGCGGCGGGCTCGCCGTTCTCCCGGATGACCGCGATCCGCACATTGCGCCGGCATCGGCCCACGGCCAGTGTGAACTCCGGTGACAGGAAGGGGTTCGCGAGTTCCGGTGTGTCGTGCAGATGGGCCTTGGACTGGAAGGCCGTCCACGCCGACCGGTCGGTGGAGGTCAGTTCACCGGGGCGGTACACGCTGATGTCCACGTCAGGAAGCCCGTCCTCTCTCCGTACGGCCGCGCAGGCGCCGTACCAGGACCAGCAGGAGAATGAGGGAACTGAGTGCGGCCACGGCCGCGATGCCGCCCGGGGCCGACCACCGGTGCACGGCGAGCATTCCCTGGGCGACCAGGAGGTTGACAGCTGTCGCTGCCGACAGGGACGCCAGGACGCGGCCGACCGGTTCCAGCTTCCGCAGGGCGGTCGCCACGGCGGCGGCGGGGGCGGCGAGCAGGAAGAAGAGCGTGAACGGGGCGCGCAGGGGGGAGTCGATGTCGGCGAGGGCCAGTACGGCGCCTACGCCGGCGGTCGTCGTGGCCGCTCCCGCGAGCAGGGGCAGCAGGTCCCTTGCCGGGGATCGCGCCGGGCGTAACCGCTCATCCGCCTCGTCGTCGTCGCCGTCCGGTTCGGGCGGGCCCGATGATGATGACTTGGTGCCTATGGTGTGCATGGGCGACTTGCCCCCTGAAGCGCCGGATGCCGGGCTTCAATGTCGCGCAGCTGTCGGGGGCAGTCAAGCCCTGCGCCTCGCCGGCGGCGGGTCCGCGAGGGCCGGCTCCCGCCCTGCGCAGCTCCTTGCGGCTCGCGCCCCCACCGCAAAGACAGAAGATTGCGCCGTTCTCCGCGCCCCTTCAAGGGGCGCGGAGAACGGCGCACCCGAGGGTGCGCGCAGCCGGGAGCGTCGCGTTCCGCTAGCGGCCGAGACATCAGCGTGATCGATCTACGGGCGTAGCGCAGGAGAGTTGAGGGTATGTCACATGTATGTCATGAGCACGCAATCAAACGTGCGGTGAACGCCGGGAAGAGCCACCCCCCTGTCCGGAAAAGTCTTGGCATGGACACTTCCTGGCGACACGCGTGGCTGGTACCAAAGTCACAGCAGAGATCCTGCTAAGGGAGGTTCCATGAGACGTTCCCGACTTACGGCATACGTGACCTCACTTCTCCTCGCCGCCGCCCTCGCCCTCACCGGGGCAGCGACGGCCCAGGCGTCCCAACAAGCCGCCGCCACGGGCTATGTGGCCCTCGGCGACTCCTACTCCTCCGGCGTCGGCGCGGGCAGCTACATCGGCTCGAGCGGCGACTGCAAGCGCAGCACGAAGGCCTACCCCTACCTCTGGGCCGCCGCGCATTCACCCTCGTCCTTCAACTTCACGGCTTGCTCAGGCGCTCGTACGGGTGATGTTCTGGCGAACCAGCTGAGCCCGCTCAACTCCGGCACCGGCCTCGTCTCGATCTCCGTCGGCGGCAACGACGCCGGCTTCGCCGACGTCATGACGACCTGCGTCCTGCAGTCCGACAGCGCCTGTGTCGCCCGCGTCAACACGGCGAAGGCGTACGTCGACTCGACGCTCCCCGGCAAGCTCGACTCGGTCTACTCGGCGATCAGCGCCAAGGCCCCGGCGGCCCGGGTGGTCGTCCTGGGCTACCCCCGCTTCTACAAGCTGAGCGGCAGCTGCCTGGCAGGTCTCTCCGAGACGGAACGGGCCGCCATCAACGGCGCCGCCGACTACCTGGACAGCGCCATCGCCAAGCGCGCCGCCGACCACGGCTTCACGTTCGGCGACGTACGCCCCACCTTCACGAACCACGAGATCTGCTCCGGCAGCGCCTGGCTGCACAGCGTCAACTGGTTGAACATCGGCGAGTCCTACCACCCGACCGCCGCCGGCCAGTCGGGCGGCTACCTGCCCGTCTTCACCGCCGCGGCCTGACCGCTCCGGCGGTCCTGCCACCGCCGCGGTCCGCTCAGGTCCGCGGCCTGACCGCCCCGTTCGGGGCCAGTGCCTGAGGAGAACCGGAGCCGGAGGTCCCGCCCGTCGGGGCCTCCGTCTCGCACGTCACCGAGAACGGCACCTGATTCGACTTCGTCCGCAGCGGGCTGCGGACCTCCACCCCGATCTTGTTCGTGAGCGTCCCGGACGTGTCGTACGTCGTCAGGACCACCGTGTTCTGCTTGGACTTCCCACCGCCCGCCGGGAACGAGAGCGTCTTCCAGCCCGGGTCGGACACCTCGCCGGTCTCCGTCACCCAGCGGTACCGCACATCGACCGGTACGACGCCCACGGTGAACGTCGCCGTGAAGGTCGGAGCCCCCGCCTCGGGCGGCGGACAGGCGCCGCTGTAGTCGGTGTGCGAGCCCGAGACCGTCACCTTCACGGACTGGGTGGGCGCGGGCGTCGTACCCTCGCCGCCCGAGCTCGTCGAGCCGCCGTCGTTCGCCCCGCTCGTACCGGAGTTCTCCGTCGTCGAGCCGCCGTCGGTGCCGCCCCCGTCGTTCCCTCCGCTCTTCCCGCCCGTCGAGCCGCCGGTCGTACCGCCGTTCGAGCTGTTGGCCCCGCTGCCCCCGTCGCCGCCGTTGTCCCGGTTGATCAGCGCGTAGCTCAGGCCCGCGATGGCCAGGGCGAGCGCGGCCAGGCCGGCGATCATCACGATCATGGCGCGCCGGGGACGGTCGGGCTGCGCGGTCGTCGTGGCGGTCGGGGTCGACGAGCCGGGGGAGTACGCCGGTACCGGGGACGGCCGGGTCGCGTCCCGCGGATCCTGCTGTGGGAGCGCGGCGACCGTCTGCGCGTAGGGGACGGTGCCCGTGAGGGGGGTGCCGCCGGACGAGACGAGCCGCAGGTCCCGCTCGGCGTCCTCGGCCGACATGCGCTCCGCCGGGTCCTTGCGCAGCAGGCCCTCGATGACCGGAGCGAGCGGCCCCGCCCGGAGCGGCGGTGGCAACTCCTCGTCGACGACCGCGCGCAGCGTGCTGAGCGGGGTGTTCTGGCGGAACGGCGAGTTGCCCTCGACGGCCGCGTACAGCAGGACGCCGAGCGACCACAGGTCGGACTCGGGTCCCGGCGTACGGCCGAGCGCGCGTTCCGGGGCGAGGAACTCGGGCGAGCCGATCACCTCGCCGGTCATCGTGAGCGCCGAACTGCCCTCGACCGTGGCGATACCGAAGTCGGTGAGCACGATCCTGCCGTCGTTCGACAGCAGGACGTTGCCGGGCTTCACGTCCCGGTGCAGGACCCCCGCCTCGTGCGCGGCCCGCAGCGCGGCGAGCACCTCCGCGCCGATGTGGGCGGTGCGCTGCGGGGGCAGCGGGCCCTCCGCGTCCAGCGCGTCGGACAGCGCGATCCCGCGGATCAGCTCCATCACGATCCACGGGCGGCCGTCCTCCATGGCCACGTCGTAGACCGTCACCACGTTGCGGTTCGAGACCCGGGCCGCGGCCCACGCCTCACGCTCCAGACGCGCGTACATCCGCTCGACGTCCGGGCCCGGCAGCCCGCCCGGGGCCCGTACCTCCTTGACCGCCACCTCGCGGTGCAGCACCTCGTCACGGGCCCGCCACACCGTCCCCATCCCGCCCTCGCCCAGCGGCGAGAGCAGACGGTAGCGGCCCGCGATCACGCGTTCACTGCCCGGCTCTTCGGACACGGGCGTCCCCCATTCGCATCCGCACGATTCTGAACAAAACTAGCTCAACCGAGTGCGGTTGCCGCCCCCTTGAACACCAGTCCGACCCCGAGGGCCACGACGACGAACGCGGACCCCAGGGGTACGGTCCTGCGTACCAGCGCGGCCACCGGACTGTCGGCCCAGCGTGAGCGGGTCGTCAGTACGTGGCTCACCCCACTGCCCAGCTTGACCACGGCGACCCCGGCGGCGGTGAGGGTCAGGGCGAGTCCGACGCCGAACGCGAGGACGAGCAGCAGCCCGAACCAGGCCTTGCCGAGCGCGGCGGCGCCCACCAGTACGACGACCGCCGAGGGGCTCGGCACCAGTCCGCCGGCGAAGCCGAGCAGGATCGTGCCGCGCACGGTCGGCGCGATCTCGTGGGTGTGGGTGGAGCCGCCATGGGTGTGGGTGTGGGTTCGGGAACGGCCGTCACCGTGGTCGTGGGAGTGGCCGTTTTTCGCGGAACGGCTGTGCGGGGGCGGTTCCAGGAGGGCGGAGGCGGTGCCGTGCCCCGATGTCCGGGCCGCACCGCCGGAGTGGGAGTGCGCGAGGACGGGCCGGCGGTCGTGGGCGTGCTCGTGCGCATGCCCGCCCTCACGCACGTGCTCGTGTCCACCCTCATGGACGTGCTCGTGCGTGTGCTCGTGCGAGTCATCGTGTGTGTGCTCGTGCGCCGGAGCGTGGGTGTGGGCCGGGCGCCGGTTTCGCCACGCTCGTCGTACGAGGGTGATGCCCGCCGCCGTCACGAGGGCGCCGCTCGCCACGCCCAGCCAGGTCACCACGGAGGGCGCCGCCGCCGAGCCGGCCGTGACCAGGAGGCCCAGCGCCGCGACCCCGAGGGTGTGGGTGATGGTCACCGACGCCGCCAGGGGCAGGACGTCGCGCATACCCGCCCGGCCGCCGCGGGCCGCTGCCGTCGCGGCCATCAGTGTCTTGCCGTGCCCCGGCGCGAGCGCGTGCAGGGCGCCGAGGAGGACCGCGATGGCCAGGGCCAGCAGGGCGAAGCCGAAGGTCAGGTCCTGGCGGGAGACCAGGTCGTCCAGCGCGCGGGTGAAGCGGTCGGCGCCGCGCGGCAGCACGGACGAGGCGGGCGCGTCGGCGCTCTCCTCGACGAGCGCGGGACCACCGGGGCGCACCCGCAACGAAGCGGACGCCGTGTCCGCCGGGGACGACAACAACTCCGCCGGATACTCGGCCAGTTCGCCCGAGACGGACTTCTCGGGTACGTCGGAGGCGGCGAGCGTCGTCCGGTCGCCGCGCGCCGTGACCTCCCGCCAGCCCGGCCCGTCGTCCACGGAGGCGTGAAAGCGCAGCGCCAGGTTCCCGTCGGGCAGCGCCGCCGTCCAACGGCACTCCACCCGGAGCGTCTTGAGGCCCGCCTGTCCGGGCCGCACCCGTGCGCGACTCTCGCCGGCGGTCAGCGCGACGGCCTTGCCGCCCACGGTCACCCGGCTCTTCCCGGCGGCCGTCGCGCACCGCTCCCGCGCCCAACTCCCCATGCCCGCCTCGTCGATGGCGGGCTGCGCCTGGGTCGCCGGGATCTCCGCGAGGTCCTCCACGTGCAGGACCCGCAGCGTGCCGGGCGCGACCACGAGACCGTCGTAGCGGTTGACGGTGAAATTCCCCAGCGGATGGGCCGCGGCCGTCCCGGAGGGGATCAGCACGAGTGCGCAGGCGGCCATGAGCACGGCCACGCAGGACCCGGACACGCGACGGCGCAAGGTGAAGGCACTCACAGCGCACCGCCCAGGCCGGTCAGTGCCTTCTTCGCCTGGTTCGCGCCCACCGGTGAGAAGCCCGGGTTGAGTTCGAGCGCCGAGGACAGGCTGCCGCGGGCCTCCTTCTTGTGGCCCGTGGCCCTCTCGATCATGCCGCGGTGGTAGAGGAACGTGGCGTCGCGGTAGCCGGTCGCCGTGGCGCGCCGGGCGTACGCCAGGGCCTCGTCGTCACGGCCGTTGACGTGCAGGGCCCAGGCGAGCGCGTCCGCGGTGTGCACGGTGTGCCGCCGCTGCCACTCCGCGCGTGCGGCGCGCAGGGCGGCCTTGCGGTCGCCGTGGTCCGCCGCCGCGAGGGCGGTGTCCAGATCGGCGTTGACGCCGTTGGCGCGGGCCAGCGAGGTCCAGGCGTCGACCAGCGCGTACTGGTCGCGGGCCCTCGCCGGGTCCCCCTCACCGCCGCGTGCCTCGTACAGCTCGCCGAGCACGACGAGCGCTCCCGGCAGCGGGAAGCGCGCCACGACCTCCTCCATCCCGCGGACGGCCGCCGCCCGGTCGCCGTTCGCGGCCTGTGCGCGGGCCCGGCCCTCCAGTGCCGGCAGATAGGTCTTGTCGGCCCGCAGCGCCCGCTCGTAGTACTTCAGCGCCGCCTCGTAGTCGCCCTCGCGCCAGGAGAGCTGGCCGAGCGAACCCGCCACGTACGCGACGTCCCCGGGCGCGGTGGCACCGGACAGCGCCTGCTTCAGGACGCGGCGTGCCGTGCCGATGTCGCCGCGCAGCTCACGTACATAGGCGTACCGGGTGAAGACCGGGACCCCCGGGCGGCGGGAGTCGGCCTCGTCGGCGGCCTTCGCCGCCTCCTTGTAGCGGCCCAGTTCGACCAGGGCGTCGATGCGGACGGACAACGCGCGCTCGTTGAAGGCGTTCTCGTCCAGCGCCTTCTCCGAGTAGGCCAGCGCCTCGGGGAACTCGTGCCGGGCCGCGGCGAGCGCCGCCCGGCCCGCCAGCGCCGGATCGTTGTCGGGGCTCAGCCGCAGCGACCGCTCCAGCGCGCGCTGTGCCTGCGGATAGCGGGAGGGGTCGCCGTTGGTGCGGGCCTGTTCGACATAGGCCATGCCGAGCGTGGCCCAGCCGCCGGAGTCCTTGGGCTGCGCCTTGAGATGGGACTGCAGGGCGGAGATGCCCGAGGCCAGGCTGCCGCCGGCCAGCAGTTCGGGGTCGAGGCCGGGCGCGGACGACACCGTGCTCGTACCGCCGCCGTCCCTGTTGCCCAGGACCACGGCCCCCGCGGTCATCGCGACGGCGAGAGCGACGGCACAGGCCGCGAGCTGCAGCACCCGTGACCGCCCGGATTCCCGGCGCTCCCCGGGCGCGAGTGCGGGCGCGGGCGTGGACGCGGCCTGCTCGGTCCCGGCGGCGCCCGCCGTACCGGCCGGGTCGGCGGCCTCGTCGGCGAGGTCCCTCTCCTGCGCGTCGTCGTTGCTACGCGGGGACATTGCGCTCTCCTCAATCGCCGTGCTGAAACGGGTGGTTCACGGGATGGATGCGTTCGGTGCGGGGGGTGGCGCGGCCCGTGCGCCGTGGGGGACGGTTACGCACGGACCGCGCCAGTCGGGGATGCCGACCGGGCGCGGGTCAGTACGACCGGCGGCGGCTGCGCCACCAGAGCAGACCCGTGCCGACGAGCAGGAAGCCCGCCGCGCCCGAGGCCGCCGAGACGGCGATCAGCGTGGTGTCGTCCATACCGCCCGTGCCGTTCGCGCCGGCGGGCTGCAGCGCGTCACCGAGCTGGTTGCGGACGTCGTTGGTGCCGGTCGTGCCCTTGGCCAGCGGTCCGCGCGAACCCGAGGTCGGCTGACCGACGTACGGGAACGCCTTCTCGAACTTCACGTCGTTCTTGTCGACGGCGTCACCCAGGTCGTTCTTGGAGCCGACCAGTTCGCCCTCGACGACCTGCAGCGCGATGTCCAGCACGTCGTCGCCGAGACGGCGGCCGTTCGGGAAGCCCGCGTTGTCGCCGTCCAGCACACCGAGACGCTTCTCCTCGGCGGCCGGCTTGGTGGAGGTGTTGAGCCGCAGCATCTCCGAAGGACGCACGTTCGGCGGCTGGTTGAGGCCCTCGACGCCCTTCAGGAACACGTCGACCAGGTCGTTGCGGGGCTCGTCGGGCGCCTCGATCTTGTAGATCGCCTCGATGAGCTTCGGCAGCTCGGGCTCGGTGACGTTCTTCAGGAAGTCACCGTCGTTCCAGGGCGCGGACGCGTTGAACTTGTCCTTGTCCTTGATCGGGTTGACGACCTCGTTCACCAGCGGCATGCCGAGGCGCGAGACCTGGCGGTAGTGGCCGCTCGCGTTCTTGCGCTGCGTCGTCGACCAGATGCCCACGATCGGCTGCTCGGCCGACTCCTGGATCATGTCGTTCGGGAGCTGCAGGGCGACGGAGTTGACGTTGTAGCCCTTGAGGGTGTCGTTGCCGACCTCGGACAGGTTCCCGCCGTACAGCAGGTCGAAGACCCGCAGGTCCAGGAAGAACGGGTCGTCCGCCTGGCCGGCGAACGTGGTCGCCCCGCCCGGCAGCTCGTGCACGGCCTGGGAACGGAGCTTGGCGTAGTCCGGCATGGACGCCTTGCCGACGTTCGACGGCGCGACCGCCACGTCGTCCGCGTACTTCGTCTTCTTGACCAGGTGCTGGTCCTTGAGCTGCAGCAGGTCTATGTCGTAGGTCTGCGTGATGTTGAGGTCCGGGTCGTCGAGGCTCTCGACGGGGCCGGTGTTGTACAGGAAGGTCTTGTCGTTCTTGACGTGCGTCTCGAACGTGTAGCGGAAGACCAACTCCCCCTGCGCGTCACCGTTGTTGTCGATGTGCAGGTCGTACTGGGCGTCCTCCGCGAACGGGAAGAAGTTCGGTCCGCCGGCCGGCTCCTCGAACGGGATCCAGTTGGCGATGATGGTCGTCGTATCCGGTTTGTCCGGACTCGCGAACGCGTACACGTCCGTGTTGTCGTACTGCGGCTGCCCCGAGATGAGCGGAGCCTCCCGGTGGCTGGAGGCGCTCGCCGCCCCCGGTTCGAGCGCGGTCACGCCGACGGCCGCGAGCCCGCCGGTGGCCAGCGCACCGCAGACAAGGGTCGCGAGGCTCCTGCGTCCCACGAACCCGCTGGTGAAAGGTGTCATGCCGTCCGTCCTCTGTCCCAAAGCTGTGTTCCGGCGGTGATGGGGCGGAAGCGACCTGTCGACCGGTCGGTTCCCACGCTCGTACCGCGTCGGTGGGTGATGCCTGATGCACGCCATTCGGAGCCGGGGGGAATAAGGATTGGTTCGGGATTCACCCGCGTTTTCGAGCGGCTGATCCGTAACCCCATCCGACGGCGTTCCTGCGCCGAATACGTGAGGACGGGACGAGCCGTTCAGACGGCGAAGGGGGAAACGGGTGGAGGCGGACGAACTTCTGGTTCTCGTGGCCAAAGGTGACCAGAAGGCCTTCGAGGATCTGTACGCCGTGGTGTCCGGGCCGGTCTTCGGGCTGGTGCGCCGGGTTGTTCGTGATCCGGCCCAGTCCGAGGAGGTGGCGCAGGAGGTGCTGCTCGAACTCTGGCGCTCCGCCGCGCGCTACGACCCCGGCCGCGGCAGCGCACTCGCCTGGGTCCTGACCCTCGCGCACCGCAGGGCCGTCGACCGGGTCCGCAGCGCCCGCTCCGCCACGGAACGCGAACTGCGCATGGCCCGGCGGTCGAACGGCCCCGCCTTCGACCATGTCGCCGAGGAGGTCGAGGCCGGCCTCGAACGGGAGTGGGTACGCCGCTGCCTCGACCGGCTCACCGCCCTGCAACGACAGTCCGTCACCCTCGCCTACTACGACGGCTACACCTACCGTGAGGTCGCCGAGCGGCTCTCCCTGCCGCTCGGCACGGTCAAGACCCGCATGCGCGACGGACTCACGCGGCTGCGCAACTGCCTCGGAGGCGTCGCATGACCAGCATCTTCCGCCGCCGCGAACTGCACTCACTGGCCGCCCCGTACGCCCTCGACGCCCTGGAACCCCATGAGCACAAACGATTCGAGAAGCACCTGAAGCGTTGTGACAGCTGCGCCGCCGAAGTGCGCGCCCTGCGCGAGGACGCGGTCCGCCTCGCCTGGTCCACGGCCGCCCCCGCGCCCGCCGCGCTGCGCGACCGGGTCCTGCTGGCCATCCGGACGACCCCTCAGGAGCCGGTCACCGCGGAACCCCAGCCGCGTCCGCGCGCGGAACGGCCGCCCTCCCGCGCCCGCCGCTCGTCCTTCTCCGTCTTCCTCGTCCCGCTCGCCTCCACCACGGCCGCCGCCGCTCTCGTCGTCGCCGCGCTCTTCGGCATGCAGGCGTCCCGCACACAGGACCAGCTGGCCGAACAGCGGGCACAGGCACGTGAGATCGCCCACGTTCTCGCGGCGCCCGACGCACGGTCGGGCGCCGGACGGGACGCGAACGGTCAGGGCATCGGCGTCGTCGCGTCCGCCTCGCAACGCACCGCCGTGGTCACCTCGGCCGGTCTCGGCGCACCTGCGAACAAGAGGGTCCACCAGCTGTGGCTCATGCGACCGGAGGAGAAACCGCGCTCTCTGGGGCTCATCGACGGCGACACGCCCTTGATTGCCACCGGACTGAACCCGGACGCGATCTCACTCGCTGTCACCGTCGAGCCCCCCGGTGGCTCTCCGCAGCCCACCACCGCACCGGTTGTCCAACTCGCCCTGAAATCGCTCGGATTCGGAGAGTAATCGTCAACCCCCTTGGCGGGTAGGTGAATCCCGTGCCCGGGATACACGAGTGTGACGAGGGAGCGATAGGGTTAACCTGCCCGGGCCGGGTGCCCTCGTATGGGTGGGGAGTGACATGGAACAGATAACAGTGCGTGGCAGGGCGCGAGTCCCTGCGATCACGTGCGGGAGCAGCGCGACCAGTTCGCGCCTCGACCGCCATCTTTCGGTGATGGGTGGCCCTGCCATACCTCAGCGTGAGGCGGCCGAGGCGACGTCCCTGATGCGCGAACTGACCGCACGCGACACCGCGCACGACCGCACCGGCAGGAGTGCGCGAGTGAGGCGGGTCTCGCTCTTCGCACCACTGCGCCGGCTGCGCCGTTCCCTGTTCGGCGGTCGCTGACAGGCGGCCCCGGTCGCCCGGAGGCGGCCGAGACCGAGCAGGGCCGGCACCATCGGCAGGACCAGCTCGATCCCCGACCCGCGCTCAGGCGGACACACCGTCCCGGCGCAGTGCTGCGATCTCATCGTCCGTCATCCCCACGGCACGCAGCACCGCCTCGGTCTGCTCCCCGAGTGCGGGTACGGGCCCCATTCTCGCCGCTTCCCCGCCCGGCAGCGTGATCGGCGGCAGAAGAGCCCGCAGCGGCCCGACCGGTGACGAGACCTCCCGCCACCGGTCCCTGGCCGCCAGTTGCGGATGCTCCGCCACGTCCGCCACGTCCCGCAGTAGCGCGCAGGCGATCCCGGCCGCCTCAAGACGCGCCACCGCCTCCTCCGCGCCGAAGCCCGCGAGTGCCGTGGCGACCAGCTCGTCGGTACGGTCCCGGTGCTCGACCCGGGCCGCGTTCGTCGCGTACGCCGGATCGTGGGCCAGCTCCGGCCGCTCCAGCACCTGCTCGGCGAGGCGGCGCCACTCCCGGTCGTTCTGCACCGACAACAGCACACGCCCGCCGTCACCCGTCGGATAACCGTCGTACGGAGCGATGACGGCGTGCGCGAGCCCGGTGCGCGCCGGGGGAGTGCCTCCATGCATCGCATGGTGCAGCGGATGCCCCATCCACTCGGCCAGCGCGTCCAGCATCGCCACCTCCACCGGCCCGCCGCGCCCCGTCGTCCCGCGTCGCACCAGCGCCGCGAGCACCCCCGAGAACGCGTACATCGCCGCCGCGATGTCGGCCGCCGGAATGCCCGCCTTGACCGGCTGCGCGGCCGTCCCGGTCACGGACACCAGCCCCGCCTCGCACTGCACGAGCATGTCGTACGCGCGCTTGTCGGCGTACGGCCCCGACAGCCCGTAACCCGAGATGTCCACGGCGATCAGCCACGGGTGCGCGGCGCACAGGGTGGCCGCGTCCAGGCCGAGCCGCGCGGCGGCGCCCCGCGCGAGATTCTGTACGAAGACGTCGGCACCGGCGATCAGGCGGCGCACCGCGTCGAGTCCGCGCGGGTCCTTCAGGTCGAGGGCGACGGACTCCTTGCCGCGGTTGCACCACACGAAGTGCGAGGCGAGTCCGCCCGCCGCGGTGTCGTAGCCGCGCGCGAAGTCGCCGCCGTCGACGCGTTCGACCTTGATGACCCGCGCCCCCAGATCGGCGAGCTGCCGGGTGGCGAAGGGCGCGGCGACGGCCTGCTCGACGGCGACGACGGTGATGCCCTCCAGGGGCAGGGGCAGGGGCAGGGGCAGGGGCAGAGGCGGGGGTTGCGGCTCCATGCGGGGATCATGACCCGCGGGCGACGGCTTTGTCATGCATGGGCCGAGGGGTGGGGACGGTGAGCGGGGTGGTCGGCCGCGGGTCCGTGAGGGCCGTCCGCGCAGTTCCGCGTGCCCCTTCGGGGCGGGGCTCAGCGTCCGTCGTTCGCGTACCGGCGGACCGCGAGCGGCATGAACACCGCGATGAGGACCGCGCACCAGGCCAGCGAGCCCGCGACGGGGTGCGTCACCGGCCAGGCGCCGTCGGCCGGCACCGGCGCGTTGCCGAACAGGTCCCGCAGGGCCGTGGTGACCGCGCTGATCGGGTTCCACTCGGCGAGCGTGCGCAGCCACCCCGGCAGGTTGTCCGTCGGGATGTACGCGTTCGACAGCAGCGGCAGGATGAAGGTCGCGCCCCCGAGCTGCCCGGCCGCCTCCTCGCTCCGTGAGACGAGCCCCAGCAGGATCCCGATCCACGTGGTCGCGAACCGGAAGAGCAGCAACAGCCCCACTGCGGCGACGGCCTGGAGCGCGGAGCCCTCGATCCGCCAGCCCACCGCGAGCCCCACGAGCAGGAACGGCACGGTACCCGCGGCCGTGACGACGAGGTCGGCGGCGGCCTGCCCGAGCGGTACGGCGGCCCTGTTCACCGGCAGCGTACGGAAGCGGTCCGTGACGCCCCGGTGTGCGTCCTGGGCCGCCTGGAACATGCCGGTCATGATGCCGTTGGCGGCCGTCGCGACCAGCAGCCCCGGCACCAGGAAGGCCCGGTACTCCTCGCCGGGCATCGCCAGCGCGCTGCCGAAGACGTACCCGAAGAACAGCAGCATCGTGACCGGCATGGTCTGGGTGAGGATCAGCAGGCCGGGGTTGTGCCGGATGCGCCGCAACTGGCGGCCCAGCATCGCGGTTCCGTCGTAGGCCAACGCCGACGTGCTCATACCACCAGCTCCTTGCGGTCGGTCCGGTCGTCGGTCAGGCGGAGGAAGACGTCGTCGAGGGTCGGCGGGCGCAGGCTCACGTCGAGCAACGGGACACCGGCGGCGTCGAGTTCGCGGACCAGCCGGGGGAGCGTGAGGGTCGGGTCGGTGGTGACCGCGCCGACGGCGTGCCGCTCCTGGTCGAACGACGGCGCGGAGCCGGTCAGCCGGTCGAGGACGGCCGCCGCGCCCGGCATCGCGTCCGCGTGGGCGACGACCGCTTCCGCGTACGAGCCGATGAGCGCCTTGAGTTCGGCGGGCGTTCCCGAGTGCGCGGCCCGGCCGCGGTCCACCAGCACGATGTCGTCGGCGAGCTGGTCCGCCTCCTCCAGGTACTGCGTGGTGAGCAGGACGGTCGTGCCCTCGGACCGCAGGGCGCGCACGGCCTCCCAGATCTGGTTGCGGCTGTGCGGGTCGAGGCCCGTCGTCGGCTCGTCGAGGAAGAGCACGGCGGGCCGGACGAGCAGGCAGGCGGCCAGGTCGAGACGGCGCCGCATACCGCCCGAGTACGTGGACGCGGTCCGGTCCGCCGCGTCGGTCAGCTCGAAGCGTTCGAGCAGTTCGTCGGCCCGGGCGGCGGTCTTCGGGAGGCGGTGCAGCCTCGCGAAGAGCCGTAGGTTCTCGCGCCCCGTGAGGTCGCCGTCCACCGAGGCGTACTGCCCGGTGACGCCGATCGCGCGGCGCACGGCGGCCGACTCCCGTACGAGGTCGTGCCCCGCGATCCGGGCGGACCCGGCGTCGGGCCGCAGCAGGGTGGTGAGCAGCCGTACCGCCGTGGTCTTGCCCGCGCCGTTGGGGCCCAGCAGCCCGCAGACGGTCCCCTCCGCCACCGCGAGATCCAGCCCGCGCAGGGCATGGACGTCCCCGAAGCGCTTCTCCAGACCTTCACTAAGTACGCCGTACGTAGTAGTCATGGCTCGACCATAGCGCACTACGTACGCTGTACGTAACTAGGATGGTGACGACAGGATCCACCGACGGCAGGACTGGCGACACCGATGGCAGGACGTGCCGACGTACCCGAAGTGATCTGGGCCCGACCCGAGCGCACGGGGCGGGGGCCGAGGCCCGCGTTCACCCGGGCCGACATCGCGGCGGCGGCCGTGCGGATCGCGGACGCGCAGGGGCTCGACGCCGTGTCGATGCGGCACGTGGCGGCCGAGCTGGGCTGCGGGACGATGTCGCTCTACAACTACGTGCCCCGCAAGGAGGACCTGTACGAGCTGATGGTCGACGCCGTCAGCGCGGAGCACGAGCTGTGGGAGCCGGCCGGGGACTGGCGGACCGACATGCTCCGGGTCGCGTACCAGTCGCGGACGCTGATGCACCGGCATCCCTGGCTGCCGGCCCTGATGTCACCGGTCTACGGCTTCAGCCCGAACGCCCTGCGGTATCTGGAGCACTGCCTGACCTGCCTCGACTCCTTCGACGGTACGTACGGGACGAAGTTCGAGCTGATCGCGATGGTCAACGGCGTGGTGACGACGTACGTCGGCAACGAACTGGCGACCGCCGAGCGGGCGCGGGCGCTGCCGTGGTCCGAGGAGCGGGAGAACGCGGTGCGGATCGCCTACCTGGGGGGCCAGGTGGCGAGCGGGGCGTATCCGCGGCTGGCCGCGGCGTTCGCGGAGGACGCGGGGCCGATCGACCTGGGGGCGGTGTTCCGACGGGCGCTGGAACGGGTGCTCGACGGGTTCGACCCGTCGCGCTGAAGAAGACGAAGGACCGCACCGTTCCCCGCAACCCCGGGTGATCAGAGGAGGGTGAACTGGCCCTCCGGACCCTCCTCCTCGTGGGTCAGGACCGAGGCCGGGGTGCGGGCGGAGGCGGGGGGCGGGAGTACGCCCGCCTCGCGCAGGTCCGCCGTGGTGACGGGTGCCGACCGCAGCGCCAACCCCTCGCGTTCCGAGCGCAGTTCGGACAGCAGCGTCAGGACCGTGACCAGCTCCAGGAGGTCGGAGGTCCACGTCCGCGGCCAGGTCGTGGGGCGGACGGCCTCCAGCGTGCCGGGCTCGGGGCGGGTGATCCGGGCGGCGAACCACTGGTCCAGGACGCGGACGCCGCCGACCTCGAAGTCCCGGGCCGCGGGCGGCACGGGCGAGATGCGGCCCTCGTCGAGGTGGAGGGTCTCCTCCTCGCGGTCGTAGCGCGGTTCGGCCGGGAAGGGCGGCAGTGGAGCCCGCACGTAGGGGCGGCGACCGCCGGGGAGTTTGGGACGCTCGCCGTCCCGGCGCATCAGCCACAGCATGCGGTGGCCCAACTCGGTTCCACGGGACCACAGTTCGGGGTCGGCCGTGAGCGGGACGGTCACCCCGCGCGGCTCCCGGCCGGCGACCGCGACCGTCCAGGCGAGGACGTCGAGCGGGGCGGGGGTGTGACCGAGACGCTCGGCCAGCAGGTCCAGCAGGCCCGGTGTCAGGTTCGGTTCGAGGCCGCCGGGGCGCCGGTACAGGGGGTGGACGCGGCCGGGGCGGGCGACGGGGGCCGCCTTCGTGCCGGGTGTTTTTGCGGGGGGCCTCGACTGCGGCAGGACCATCGGCAGCACCGACGCGGCGAGGAGCGCGGGTCCCTCGGGCGAGGGCGCCTGCTCGACGGCGAACACCTGGTGCTCGTCGGCCACCCGCCACAGCTCGGGACGCGCCGCGTCGATCAGCCGGTGGTCGGGGATCAGCCACTGGTCGTCGAACGGGCCGGTCCGGATCCGGACCGGCTCCGCGCAGGGGCCCGAGGCGCGCGCCAGCCGGCCCGTACCGGAGGACTGGCCGGGCAGCTGCCCCACGGCCGAGTGCGGGGTGCGCGCACGGGTGGCGCCGAACAACGCCTCCCGGTCGGGTCCCTCCGCCTTCATCAGCGCGTCCCACCGCGCTTTCAGGGACGCCGGATCGGGCGCCGCCGGCCACGCCCGGCCCAGCCGGGGAGGTGCGACGGACCACGGCATGAGGTCCGCGAGCAGCGGAGCGTCGTCGTGCGTCACGCTCGGCATCGTACGACGTGGCCCGTGGGCGGCGGCCGGGTCCCGCACGGTCAGTGGGCGTCGAGGGTGACCGTGAACGAGAAACGATCACCCCGGTAGTGGATGCGGACCACGTCCAGCGCCCGCCCGTCCGCACCGTGCACGACACCCGTGTAGTGCAGGATCGGGCTCAGCAGCGGGACCTGGAGCAGCCGGGCGGTCTCCGGGTCGGCCAGCCGCGCCTCGACGGTGTCGGTGATCTGGCCGATCCGCGCCCCCGCGACATCCCGCAGGACCTTGGTCATCGGCCAGTGGACCAGATCCTCCGGATCGAACCGTTCCGCCAGCTCCGGCCGCACGTAGTTGCGCGCGTGGTTGGTCGGCTCACCGGTCTCCTCGTCGCTGCGCAGCCGGTGGTACGTCGCCACCTCCGCGAGATCCGGGAAGTACGCGGAGAGTTCGCCGGACACGGGCTCGCTGCCGTGGCCGAGCAACTCTGTCGTCATACCGGACTGCTGGGCCACGATGGCGTCGACCGAGCCGAGGAGGCGGACCGGCGCGCCCCGCAGGGCGCTCGGCTCGATGAACGTGCCGCGCCTGCGGTGCCGGGTGATGAGCCCCTCGTCCTCCAGCTCCTTGAGCGCCTGCCGCATGGTCAGCACGCTGACGCCGTAGTGCTCCGCCAGCTGTTCCTCGGTGGGCAGGCGCAGCGGATCCCGTGCGGACCGCCCGAGTATCGAGGCGCGCAGGGACTGCGACACCTGATACCAGAGCGGCAGCTTGCGGTTCAGGACGATCGAGTCGGGCGCGAAGGAGGTCACGAGGGTATCCGTACCGGTCGCGGGCGTCGGGTGCAACGGGCGGACGGCCGCGGGAGCGCGGCGGGCGGCCACCGGAGGCGGTCGGGCCGGACCGGCGCGCCGTGCGCCGTCATGGCCGCCCGTCCGCCCGGAAGTGCCGCTCAAGCCCCCGCCACACGTCGTCGTACGAGGCTTGCAGGTGCTCGGCGCGGGCGGCCTGCGCGGTGGCGGTGACCGGCCAGCGCGTCTCGAACATGAAGGCGAGGCCGTCGTCGACCTTCTGCGGTCGCAGCTCGGCGGCGCTCGCCCGCTCGAAGGTCTCCCGGTCGGGGCCGTGCGCGGACATCATGTTGTGCAGCGAACCGCCACCCGGCACGAAGCCCCCTTCGCCGGCCGCCTTCGCGTCGTACGCGCCTTGGACGAGCCCCATGTACTCGCTCATCACGTTCCGGTGGAAGTAGGGCGGCCGGAAGGTGTCCTCGCCCACCAGCCAGCGCGGCGCGAAGACCACGAAGTCGACCCCGGCCAGGCCCGGGGTGTCGGACGGCGAGGTCAGGACGGTGAAGATGGACGGGTCGGGGTGGTCGTAGCTGATGCTGCCGAGCACATTGAAGAGGCGCAGATCGTAGGCGTACGGCACGTGGTTGCCGTGCCAGGCGACGACATCGAGCGGCGAGTGGTCGTACATCGCGGTCCAGAGGTTGCCGCAGAACTTGTTGACCACTTCCACGGGCCCCGCCGAGGTCCCGTCGCGCTCCTCGTCCTCGTACGCGGCGACCGGGGCGCGGAAGTCCCGGGGGTTGGCGAGGCCGTTGGCGCCGATCGGGCCGAGGTCGGGGAGCTGGAAGGGCGCCCCGTAGTTCTCGCACACGTATCCCCGGGCGGTCGGGCCTGCCGGGTTCCGGCCGTCGTCGGAGGCGTCGCCCAGCAGCTCCACCCGGAAGCGGACCCCGCGGGGAATCAGCGCCACGTGTCCTGGCTCCACGTGCAGCAGCCCGAACTCGGTGCGCAGCAGCAGCCCGCCGTGCTCCGGGACGATCAGCAGCTCGCCGTCGGCGTCGCTGAAGACCCGGCGCATCGAGGAGTTGGCGTGATACAGGTGCACGGCCATGCCGGTGCGCTGCGTGACGTCGCCGTTGCCGCCGAGGGTCCACAGGCCCGCCAGGAAGTCGGTGCCCGGCGCCGGTTCCGGCAGCGGGTTCCAGCGCAGCCGGTTCGGGTCCGGCACCGACTCGGTGAAGGGTGCCGAGCGCAGGGTGCCGTTGTCGGTGCGGGTGAACGCCGGGTGCGCCGCCGAGGGGCGGATGCGGTACAGCCACGAGCGGCGGTTGTGCGCCCGCGGCTCGGTGAACGCCGAGCCGCTCAGCTGTTCCGCGTACAGCCCGAGCGGGACCCGCTGCGGTGAGTTGCGGCCGTGCGGGAGGGCGCCCGGGACCGCCTCCGAACTGTGTTCGTTGCCGAACCCGGAGAGATACGTCAGCGCCTCGGCGGTCTTCCGCAGTGCCGTTGCGCCGTTGCGCGCGTCCCCGCTCATGAGTGATCGCTCCCTCGTTCTGATTCCTATGCATCACCGTAGGATTCGGTGAATCGGCGCGCAAGGGGGAGGGGAGTCGGGCCCGGCGGGAGGCGGCGGGATCGCGCCAGACGCGCACGGGCGGCCGGGGGCCGGTGCCCGGGACCCCGAGCGGCCCGATCGAGCCCGATCCCCGACTGGGCCCAAGGATCCGACTGGGCCCAAGAACCCGACTCAAGGGGGATCCGGCTGTCGGAGCGGTGCTCTAACCTCCCGGCATGTCGTGGACGCGCGCATTCCTCACCGGGCTCGCGGTCTGCGCCCTGTTCGGTGCTCTGCTCGTCGGAGCGACGGGCTGCGGGTCCAGCGGCGCGCGTGAGGACGACGAGGCCACACCCTCACCGGTGGGCAGGGTGCTGAAGGACACGGACGAGGAGGGGCGGCACTACCGTGAGGTCGACGGCAGGAGCGCACCCGAGGTCGAGATCGAGATACAGCCCGCGGCGGACCCCGACGGCTCCGCCGGTTCCGAGGGCTCCGACGGCCCCGGGGGTGCCGGCGAGGGCTGGGACGTCCGGCTGACGGTCCACGGCTTCCGCTTCTCGCCCGCCGGCACGGCGGAGAGGGCCGAACCGGGCCGCGGTTACGCCCAGCTCCGGCTGGACGACCGCCCCCTGTCCGTCCTCCGGGGCCCGGACCACCACCTCGCGGGCGATGTCGTCCCGCGCGGCACCCACCAGGTGACGGTGCGCCTGCACGCCGACGACGACACGGTGTGGGCGGTCGACGGAGAGCCCGTCGCGAGCACGGCCGACATCACGGTGTCGGACCCGGGCCCCACCCCGGCCTCCCGCCCGGCGCCGACCGGCCCCCGATCCGCACCCGCCACCTCACCCGCACCGTTCGGCGAACCCCGGCCGACAGCCTCCGCACACGCTGTCGCCTGACGTACGCCGTCCGCCGCGCCACCCCGGCGCGGCGTGCCCCGCGGTGAGCCGCACGCACCGCGGGACGGGCACCGCGGGATGAGTGGTACGGGCACGGACTTCGTACCCAAGGGCAAGGTTCACCGGACCCCGGCGGAAAGGCATCATGAAGCCCGTGCCCCATGCGACCTCGCTGCGCCGCGCGCCCGTCCAGCGCCGTAGCGCCGAACGACTCACCCGTATCCTCGACGCCTGCGCCGACCTTCTGGACGAGGTCGGCTACGACGCCCTGAGCACCCGCGCTGTCGCCCTGCGCGCCGGAGTGCCCATCGGCTCCGTCTACCGGTTCTTCGGCAACAAGCGGGCCATGGTCGACGCGCTCGCCCAGCGGAACCTGGACATCTACACCGAGCGTGTCACCCACCGCCTCCAGGAGACCGGCAGCGGAGCGGGCTGGCGGGTGGCCATGGACGCGGTCCTCGACGAGTACCTCGCCATGAAGCGCACCGCACCCGGCTTCTCCCTGGTCGACTTCGGCAACCAGATACCCGTCGGCACCCGCGACGCCGAGCCCAACACCCGCGTCGCCGACCGGCTGACCGACATGCTCTCCGCATACCTCGACCGTGCCCCCGACGAAGACCTCCGGCGCATCTTCCTCATCGCCGTCGAGGCTGCGGACACCCTCGTCCAGCTCGCCTTCCGCCTCGACCCGGCGGGCGACGAGCGGGTCATCGAGGAGACCCGGGAACTGCTCCGGGCGTATCTCTCCCGCTCACTCGACTGACCCACCGCGCGTGCGGCGGCCGACCGTGCCGCCGTACAGCCGCCCCGACCGTCCGCCTCCCGGTGTGCGACGCGTGTTCCTTCCGCCCCCGCCCGCCGACGACGCGACGCGCGGACATCCGTACCCCGCACCCCCTCCCCACCGTCCATACCGGTCGGTATGCTCAGCCGGGTCAGAGGCAGAGCGCCGTTGTTGTCGCCCATTCCTTCGGGAGGACCCGTGTCCGTCACCGCCGACTCCCGCACAGCCCTGCGCATCTGCCCGCTCTGCGAGGCCACCTGTGGGCTGACGCTCACCATCGAGGGGACCCGGGTGACGAGCGCGCGCGGGGATCGTGACGATGTGTTCAGTCAGGGGTTCATCTGTCCGAAGGGGGCGTCGTTCGGGGCCGCCGACGGTGACCCGGACCGCCTGCGCGTCCCCCTCGTACGCAAGGACGGTGAACTGCGCGAAGCCACCTGGGAGGAGGCCTTCGACGCCGTCGCCGCCGGACTGCGACCGGTCGTCGAGCGGTACGGGCCGCACTCCGTCGGAGCCGTCCTCGGCAACCCGAACGTGCACACCATGGCCGGCGCCCTCTACCCGGCCGTCCTGCTCTCCGGACTCGGCACGCGGAGCGTCTTCACCGCGTCCACCGTCGACCAGATGCCCAAGCACGTCTCCAGCGGGCTCCTCTACGGCGACGCCAACGCGATCCCCGTACCCGATCTCGACCACACCGACCATCTGCTGCTGATCGGCGCCAACCCCCTGGAGTCCAACGGAAGTCTGTGCACCGCACCCGACTTCCCCGGCAAGCTCAAGGCCCTCAAGGGGCGCGGCGGCACCCTCACCGTCATCGACCCCCGCCGCACCCGCACCGCCAAGCTCGCCGACCGGCACGTCGCCGTCCGCCCCGGCACCGACGCCCTGCTCCTCGCGGCGATGGCGTACGTCCTCTTCGACGAGCAGCTGACCGACCTCGGCCACCTCGGCGAACTGGTCCAGGGAGCCGACGAACTGCGCGACGCCGTAAGCGACTTCACGCCCGAGGTCGCCGCCGAGGCGTGCGACGTCGACGCGGAGACGATCCGCGCGCTCGCCCGCGAACTCGCCGCCGCGCCCACCGCCGCCGTATACGGCCGCATCGGCAGCTGCACCGTCCCGCACGGCACCCTCGCCAGCTGGCTGGTTGACGTCCTCAACATCCTCACCGGCAACCTCGACCGGCCCGGCGGCGCCCTCTTCCCGCAGGCCGCCACCGACCGCACGCCCCGGCCCGCGGGCCCCGGCCGCGGCTTCGCGCTCGCCCGCTGGCACAGCCGCGTCAGCCGTCACCCGGAGGCCAAGGGCGAACTGCCCCTCGCCGCCCTCGCCGAGGAGATCGACACCGCCACCGAGGAGGGCGAGCCGATTCGCGCCCTCGTCGTCATCGCCGCCAACCCCGTCCTGTCCGCCCCCGACGGCGACCGCCTCGACAAGGCCCTCGACTCGCTCGACTTCATGGTCAGCGTCGACCCGTACCTGAACGAGACCTCGCGCCACGCCCACGTCGTGCTGCCGCCGCCCCCGCCCTCGCAGAGCCCGCACCACGACTTCGCCTTCAACACCCTCGCCGTACGCAACCAGGTCCGTTACACCCGGGCCGCCGTCCCCCTGGAACCCGGCAGGAGGGCCGAGACGGAGATCCTCGCCCGGCTCGTCCTCGCCGCGACCGGCATGCACGGCGCCGACCCCTCCGCCGTGGACACCCTGGTCATCGACCAGACCCTCGCCAAGGCCGTCAAGGAACCCCACTCCCCGGTGCACGGTCGCGACCCCCGCGAACTCGCCGCCGCGCTCACCGGCGAGTCCGGTCCCGAGCGCCGCCTCGACATGATGCTGCGCTTGGGCCCGTACGGGGACGGATTCGGCGCCCGCCCCGACGGCCTGAACCTGGAGAGGCTGCTCGCCGCGCCCCACGGCATCGACCTCGGCCCGCTCCGGTCCCGCCTGCCCGGCCCCCTCAAGACCCGCAGCGGACGCGTCGAACTCCTTCCCCAGCCCCTCGCCGACGACCTCCCGCGGCTCAGGGACGCCCTCCGGCAGCGTCCGGAGGGGTTCGTCCTGGTCGGCCGCCGGCACCTGCGTTCCAACAACAGCTGGATGCACAACATCCCCGCCCTCACCGGCGGCACCAACCGCTGCACCCTGCACATCCACCCCGACGACGCCGAACGCCTCGGCGTCACCGACGCGGCGCCCGTACGCGTGAAGGGCGCCGGGGGAGAGGTCGTCGCCCCCGCCGAGATCACCGACTCCGTACGGCGCGGAGTCGTGAGCCTGCCGCACGGCTGGGGGCACGACCGGCCCGGCACCCGGCTGCGCCACGCCACCGCCGACCCCGGCGTCAACGTCAACCAGCTCCTGGACGGCAGCCTGCTCGACCCGCTGTCCGGCACGGCCGTCCTCAACGGCGTACCCGTCGACATCACGCCGGCAGGCGTGGAGCTCACACCGACAGGCACGCGGACAGGCGTAGAGCTCTGACCGCGACGAACGCTGTGACCAGGAGTTTTGCGCTTATTGCTCTCGTGTCAACATCTTGTTAAGACTTGTCGGCCCGACCTAACGTCACTCGAACCGCCGTCCCTGGTGGGAGTTCAAGGGCGAACGTTAGGTATCCACTCATGCTGACCATCCTCGGCTTCACCATGATCGCGACCTTCCTGGTCCTGATCATGATGAAGAAGATGTCGCCGATCGCGGCGCTGGTGCTGATCCCGGCACTCTTCTGTGTGTTCGTCGGAAAAGGCGCCCACCTCGGCGACTACGTCATCGAAGGGGTGGGCACGCTCGCGCCCACCGCCGCGATGCTGATGTTCGCCATCGTGTACTTCGGCGTCATGATCGACGTCGGCCTCTTCGATCCGGTCGTCCGGGGCATCCTCAAGTTCTGCAAGGCCGACCCGATGCGCATCGTCGTCGGTACGGCCCTGCTCGCCGCGATCGTCTCCCTGGACGGCGACGGCTCGACCACCTTCATGATCACGGTCTCGGCGATGTATCCCCTGTACAAGCGCCTCAAGATGAGCCTCGTGGTGATGACCGGGGTCGCCGCCACCGCCAACGGCGTGATGAACACCCTGCCCTGGGGCGGTCCGACGGCCCGCGCCGCCACCGCGCTCAAGCTCGACGCCGGCGACATCTTCGTCCCGATGATCCCGGCGCTCGCCGTCGGCCTGGTCGCCGTCATCGGCCTCGCGTACGTCCTCGGCCTGCGCGAGCGCAAGCGCCTCGGCGTGCTGAGCCTGGCCGACGTCCTGGAGAAGGAGAAGGAGAAGGAGGAGGAGCGGGAGACCGAGACGGTACTCGTCGGTGCGGGCGCCGGTGCTGCCGCGGCTTCCGGTGGCTCCGGTGACGGCAAGGTGCGCTTCACCAAGACCACGGGCGGGTCGGGTTCCGGGACCGACGCGGCGGTCGGCTCCGAGGGCGGATCCGAGGACGACGACGTGGACGACGTACGCCTCCAGGGTCTGGACCCGAACCGCGCGACCCTGCGTCCCAAGCTGTACTGGTTCAACGCGCTGCTCACGGCGGTCCTGCTCACCGCCATGATCATGGAACTGCTGCCGATCCCGGTGCTGTTCCTGCTCGCCGCGGCCCTCGCCCTGACCGTCAACTTCCCGAACATCCCGGACCAGCGCGAGCGGCTCGCCGCGCACGCCGACAACGTCCTCAACGTCTCCGGCATGGTCTTCGCCGCCGCCGTCTTCACCGGCGTCCTCCAGGGCACCGGCATGGTCGACTCCATGGCCAGGTGGCTCGTCGACGGCATCCCCGACGGCATGGGCCCGCACATGGCCATCGTCACCGGCGCCCTGAGCCTGCCGCTCACCTACTTCATGTCGAACGACGGCTTCTACTTCGGTGTCCTGCCCGTCCTCGCCGAGGCCGGTGCCGCGCACGGCGTCTCGCCGCTGGAGATCGCCCGCGCCTCCCTCGTCGGCCAGCCGCTGCACATGTCGAGCCCGCTGGTCCCGGCCGTGTACGTGCTGGTGGGTATGGCCAGGGTCGACTTCGGCGATCACACCAAGTTCGTGGTGAAGTGGGCCGCCCTCACCTCACTCGTGGTGCTCGGGTCCGGAATTCTGTTCGGCATCATCTGAGGCATGGCCGTCCGAGGGAGAACGACACGATGAGGCCCGGCAGGAACCGCGGCTGGCTGCTCCGCCTGGTCATCGCCTTCAGCTTCGCGCAGGGGGCGGTGTCCATGGCCCGGCCCGCCGTCTCCTACCGGGCCCTCGCGCTGGGCGCCGACGAGCGGGCGATCGGCGTGATCGCCGGGGTGTACGCGCTGCTGCCGCTCTTCGCCGCCGTACCGCTCGGCCGCAGGACCGACCACGGCCGGTGCGCCCCGCTGCTGCCGGTGGGCGTCGTTCTGATCGCCGGCGGCTGCGCCCTCAGCGGTACGGCCGACTCGCTCACCGCGATGGCGGCCTGGAGCGGTGTGATGGGCCTCGGACACCTCTCCTTCGTGATCGGCGCCCAGTCGCTGGTGGCCCGCCAGTCCGCGCCGCACGAACAGGACCGCAACTTCGGCCACTTCACCATCGGCGCCTCGCTCGGCCAGCTCGTCGGACCGATCGCCGCGGGCGCCCTGATCGGCGGCCCCGACATGGCGGGCACCAGCGCGCTCGCCCTGCTGGTGGCGGGCGGCGTCGCCGCGTTCTCGTTCGTCTCCCTGTGGCGCATCGAGCACCGTACGTCGGCCACATCCCGTACGGGGCCGGGTGCACGCGTGCCCGTACACCGCATCCTGCGGACCCGGGGGGTGCCCGCGGGCATCTTCATCAGCCTCGCCGTGCTCTCCGCGACGGACATCCTCACCGCGTACCTGCCGGTGGTCGGCGAACACCGGGGCATCGCCCCCTCCGTGATCGGCCTGCTGCTCAGCCTGCGCGCGGCGGCGACCATCGCGTGCCGCCTGGTGATGACGCCGATGCTGCGCCTGCTGGGCCGGGCCGCGCTGCTCACCACGACCTGTCTGCTGGCGGCCCTGTTGTGCGCCGGGATCGCGCTGCCCGTACCGGTCTGGGCGCTCGCCGTGATCCTCGGCACGCTCGGCTTCTGCCTGGGGGTCGGCCAGCCCCTGTCGATGACCACCGTCGTCCAGGCCGCCCCGGACGACGCCCGTTCCACCGCGCTCGCCCTGCGGCTGACCGGCAACCGGCTGGGGCAGGTCGCCGCGCCCGCCACCGCGGGTCTGATCGCCGGAGTCGCGGGGGTGGCTGCGCCGTTCGTGATGCTCGGGGGGCTGCTGCTGATCGCCTCGGGGCTGGGGCTGCGACAGGGCCGCCCGGGGGCCGGGCCCGCCGCGCCCGTTGGATCCGTCGCATCCGCCGCATCCCCCGGACCCGCCGTATCCGCTGGATCCGAATCGGTCACGGACCGGGACGCGACCCTGCCCTCGCCTGAACTGGGCAAACACCGAACGGGCCGCGGTGGCGCCTGAGTTGCGGCGATTCGAGGCGTTCAAGGGGTTCCCCGGGACGCCCGCGGTCCGTTAGCTTCCGTGACTCACAGGTCTCGTACGTAACCGTCGGAACCGTCGTAACCGTCGTAACCGTCGTAACCGTCGGAACCGTCCGTACGGTCCGAACCGTCCGGCCGCGGAGTATCAGCGTTCCGTGCGCCCCCGGGGGGCACGTCTCATGTCACGTGCCGTCTCTCTGCACCAGGTGAGCAAGTCATACACGCCGGGCGTCCGCGTCGTGCAGCGGCTGTCGCTGGACATCGGTCCCGGAGAGTTCCTGGTGCTCCTCGGGCCCTCCGGCTGCGGCAAGTCGACCGTGCTGCGGATGATCGCCGGACTTGAGGAGCCCACCGAGGGAGAGGTGCGGCTCGACGGGGAGTACGCCAACCATCTCGCGCCCGCCGAGCGGGACATGGCGATGGTCTTCCAGAACTACGCGCTCTACCCGACCATGAGCAGCCGCGCGAACATCGGCTTCCCCCTGCGGATCGAGGACCCCGGCCGGGATCCGGGGCCGCGGGTGGAGGCCACGGCCCGGATGCTCGGCATCGCGGACCTCCTCGACCGTTTCCCCCACCAGCTCTCCGGCGGGGAGCGCCAGCGCGTGGCCATGGGCCGGGCGATCGCCCGGCATCCCTCCGCCTTCCTGATGGACGAGCCGCTGGCCAACCTGGACGCCAAGCTGCGCAACCATCTGCGGGCGGAGATCGCCCGGCTCACCCGGGACCTGGACGTCACGACGGTGTACGTCACCCACGACCAGGCGGAGGCGATGTCGCTCGGCGACCGGGTGGCCGTCCTGCGGGGCGGCGTGCTCCAGCAGCTCGGCAGTCCGCGTGAGGTCTACGCGCTGCCGGAGAACGTCTTCGTCGCCGCGTTCATCGGCACGCCGAGGATCAACCTCCTGCGGGGTGTCGTCCTCGCCCCGCTCGACGGGGCCATGTCCATCGGCCTCGGCCGCCAGGCCCTGGTCCTGCCCGAACCGCTGTCCGCGGACCACAGCCTGCTGCGGGTGCAGCAGGGCCGGGAGGTCATCGTCGGGCTGCGCTCGGAGGCCGTACGCCTGGCGCGGCCCGCGCGGGCCCGGCCCGGGGAGGTGGCGATCAGCGGGCTGGTCGAGCATGTGGAGTTCCAGGGGCACGAGGTGCTGGTCCACCTCGACACGGGGTCGCAGCCCGCGTTCGTGCCGGAGCTGGAGGCGCCGCGTCCGATGCCGCGGGCGGCGGGGCGCCGGCGGCGGGAGGGGCGGGTGTTCGACCGGCTGCGGGGGCGGGCGGCCGGGGCGTTGCGGGCGGGGCCCGTCGTGGTGCTGGAGCATCCGGGGGACGCGGGACCGGGGCGGTCGGCTGGGCCGCCGTCCGGCGAGGGGCGGTTGCCGGGGGACCTCATCGTCCGTACGACGCCGGATCACGCGCTGCGGCAGGGTATGCAGGTGCCGCTCCTGGTGGACCTCGCGCACCTGTTCGTCTTCGACCACGACGGTGTACGTATCTCGCCCGCGCCGGCGCGTCTCCCGAACTTGGAGGGATGAACGGGGGCGGGTACGCGGCCCGGCCCCAACCGCCCGCGCAGTTCCCCGCGCCCCTTGGGGGGTGAGGGTGAGCGTGCTTGAAGGTGTGCGGGCTGCCTGGTGCTGGCCGCGCAGTTCCCCGCGCCCCTTGGGGGGTGGGGGTTGAGCGTGCTCGTAGGGGTGCGGGCCCACCGTGGTCACCCGCGCCGTTCCCCCGCGCCCCTTGGGGTGAGGGTGAGCGTGCTGGAAGGTGCAGGTTGCCCGCTGTGCTGGGCGCGCCGTCTCCCGCGCCCCTAAAGACGCCCCCGCCCTTTAGGGGCGCGGGGAACGGCGCGGGTGCCGTGGTGGGGACCTGTGCCTGGCACTGACGTCGGCCCGGACTCCCTAAGGGGCGCGGGGAACTGCGCGGGTGACCGGCGGCCCGCACCCGACAGTGCCGCCCCCCCCCCACCCCCCCCCCCGGGAGGGACCCCCAAGTAGGGAAACTAACACCGCCAGTTTGTGGCGGTCGTGACGCGTAAGTTGGGCGGTGGACCACCACACCCCCACCCGCGGGAGGACCCCATGAAGGCACACGACGGCATGTACATCGACGGCACCTGGCGCCCCGCCGCCGGAACGGACACGATCGCCGTCGTGAACCCGGCCGACGAGCAGCTCATCGCCCACGTCCCGGCCGGCACGATCGAGGACGTGGACGCGGCCGTCCGCGCCGCCCGCGCCGCCTTCCCGGCCTGGGCCGCCACCCCGCCCGCCGCACGCGCGGAGCGCATCCGCGCCCTGCGGGACGTCCTCGTCGCCCGCAAGGACGAGATCGCCGCCACGGTCACCGCCGAACTCGGCTCACCCCTGAAGTTCTCCCAGGCCGTACACGTCGGCGCCCCCATCGCGGTCGCCGGTTCGTACGCCGACCTCGCCGCCTCCCACCCCTTCGAGGAGAAGGTCGGCAACTCCACCGTCTACCTCGAACCCGTCGGCGTGGTCGGCGCCATCACGCCCTGGAACTACCCCCTGCACCAGATCGTCGCCAAGGTCGCCGCCGCCCTCGCGGCCGGCTGCACGGTCGTACTGAAGCCCGCCGAGGACACCCCCCTGACCGCCCAGCTCTTCGCGGAAGCGGTCCACGAGGCAGGTGTCCCGGCCGGCGTCTTCAACCTCGTCACCGGCCTCGGCCCGGTCGCCGGCCAGGCGCTCGCCGAGCACGAGGGCGTGGACCTGGTCTCCTTCACGGGCTCCACGGCCGTCGGCCGGCAGATCGGCGCGACGGCGGGCGCGGCCGTCAAGCGCGTCGCCCTCGAACTGGGCGGCAAGTCCGCCAACGTCATCCTGCCGAGCGCGGACCTCGCCAAGGCCGTCAACGTCGGCGTCGCCAACGTGATGTCCAACTCCGGCCAGACCTGCAGCGCCTGGACCCGCATGCTGGTGCACGACTCGCAGTACGACGAGGCCGTGGCCCTGGCCGCCGACGCCGCCGCGAAGTACGGCGACCGCATCGGCCCGGTCGTCAACGCCAAGCAGCGCGACCGCGTCGTGGGCTACATCGAGAAGGGCGTCGGCGACGGCGCCCGTCTGGTCGCGGGCGGCCCCGAATCCCCCCGTGAACAGGGGTACTTCGTCAGCCCCACCGTCTTCGCCGACGTCACCCCGGAGATGGCGATCGCCCAGGAGGAGATCTTCGGCCCGGTCCTGTCCATCATCCGGTACGAGGACGAGGCGGACGCGCTCCGCATCGCCAACGGCACGGTGTACGGGCTCGCGGGCGCCGTCTGGGCCGGGGAGGAGCCGGAGGCGGTGGCCTTCGCACGGCGCCTCGACACCGGACAGGTCGACATCAACGGCGGACGCTTCAACCCGCTCGCCCCCTTCGGCGGTTACAAGCAGTCGGGCGTCGGCCGCGAACTCGGTTCGCACGGACTGTCCGAGTACCTCCAGACCAAGTCCCTCCAGTTCTGAGTCCCCCAGTTCCGAGTCCCCCAGTTCTGAAGCCTTCCAATTCTGAAGCACGCCAGTTCTGAAGCCCTTCAGTTCTGCAGATCCAGAGTCCTAGGAGCGTTGTACGCCATGACCCGCGCCGCTGTGCTGCCCGCCGTCGGGGCCCCGCTGGAGATCACCGAGATCGATCTGCCCGAACCCGGCCCCGGGCAGGTGCGCATCCGCCTCGCCGCCGCCGGGGTCTGCCACTCCGACCTCTCCCTGACCAACGGCACCATGCGCCTGCCGGTGCCCGCCGTGCTCGGCCACGAGGGAGCGGGGACCGTCGTCTCCGTCGGACCCGGGGTCGGCCATGTCGCACCCGGCGACGAGGTGGTCCTCAACTGGGCCCCCTCCTGCGGGAAGTGCCACGCCTGCACGCTGGGCGAGGTGTGGCTCTGCGCCGACGCGCTGGCCGGCGCCGCGAACGTCTACGCCCACCGTTCCTCCGACGGCACGGACCTCCACCCGGGCCTGAACGTCGCCGCGTTCGCCGAGGAGACGGTGGTGGCCGCCGGCTGCGTACTGCCCGCGCCGGAAGGCATCCCGCTGACGGACGCGGCCCTGCTCGGCTGTGCCGTGCTCACCGGCTACGGGGCCGTGCACTACTCGGCCCAGGTCCGCCCCGGCGAGACGGTCGCGGTCTTCGGGGTCGGCGGCGTGGGACTCGCGGCGATCCAGGCCGCGCGCATCGCCGGTGCCTCCGCCGTCGTGGCGGTGGACGTGTCCTCGGAGAAGGAGTCCCTGGCCCGCGCCGCCGGAGCCACCGAGTACGTGATCGCCTCCGACACCACCGCCCGCGAGATCCGGGGGCTCACCGGCAAGCAGGGCGTGGACGTGGCCGTGGAGTGCGCGGGCCGCGCCGTCACGATCCGTACGGCGTGGGAGTCCACCCGCCGCGGCGGCCGTACGACGGTCGTCGGCATCGGCGGCAAGGACCAGCAGGTCACCTTCAACGCCCTGGAGATCTTCCACTGGGGCCGCACCCTCGCCGGCTGCGTCTACGGGAACTCCGACCCCGCCCGCGACCTGCCCATCCTGGCCGAACACGTCCGGGCGGGACGGCTGGACCTGAGCGCCCTCGTCACCGAACGGATCGCCCTGGACGGCATCCCGTCGGCGTTCGAGAACATGCTGGCGGGCAAGGGCGGGCGGGCGCTGGTGACGTTCTAGTCGGACCGCGGCTCCGGACGTGCCTCCGGGGCCGCCCCGCCCGGGGCGGTTCCGATCGGAGCCGCCCCGGCCGCCGTGGCCGTCGCGGCCACCCCGGCCCTGGGCCCGGACCGTGACACCGCCACCCCCGCCAGACACACCAGTCCGCCGACGAGCGTGATCCAGCCCGGCACCTCGTCGAGCGCCACCCACGACATCAGCACCACCAACGCGGGCACCGCGTACGTCGTGGCGCCCATCCGCCCCGCCGTCGTACGCGCCAGGGCGAACGCCCAGGTGGTGAAGGCGAGCGCGGTCGGGAACACGCCCAGATACAGCATGTTGAGGGTCGCGGACAGCGGGGCGTCCCGGGCGTCGGAGACCAGCTGCCCGGCGAACGGCAGACAGGCCACCGCGCCGATCACACACCCGTACGTCGTCACCTGGAGCGCGGAACCGTGCCGCAGGGCCGGTTTCTGCGCGACGACACCGCCCGCGTACGCGACCGCGGCGAGCAGGCAGAGCAGCACGCCGAGCACGGAGGCGCTGCCCTCGCCCGACATGGACAGTCCCACGACGGCCGCGCCGGCGAAGGAGACGGCCATCCCGGCGAGCAGCCGCGGGGGCAGGCCCTCCTTGAGCAGCCAGCCGGCGAGCAGGGCCATGATCAACGGCCCGATGTTCACCACGAGGGCGGCGGTGCCCGCGTCGACCTTCTGCTCGCCCCAGTTGAGGACCACCATGTACAGGCCGAACCAGAGCAGCCCGGACACCGCGATTCCCGGCCAGGCCGCTCGGGCGGGGAGGCCTTCGCGGCGTACCAGGCAGATCGCTCCGAGGACCAGCGCTCCGGCGAGCAGCCGGCCCAGGGCCAGGGCGCCGGGGGAGTAGGCCTCGCCCGCGCTGCGGATGGACACGAAGGCGGAGGCCCACAGCAGCACGGTGGCGCCGGCCGCTGTGGCTGCGAGCGGGTCTGTGCGGGGGGTGGTTGGGGGAGAGGTCATCACGGTCCAGAGGGTAGGTGGGGTGGTGCGAAAGGGCGCGCGGTTTTCGGACGGCGAGGGCGGGTAGCGAGGTTTCCCGCGCCCTTGAGGGCGGGAGGTGAGTGACTGCGCAGTTCCCCGCGCCCCTGGGGGCGAAAGGCGAAAAGATTGCGCCGTTCCCCGCGCCCCTGGGGGTCGGGAGGCGGGAGGCTGCGCAGTTCCCCGCGCCCCTGAAGGCAAAAGCGAAAAGATTGCGCCGTTCCCCGCGCCCCTGGGGGTCGGGAGGCGGGAGGCGGGAGGCTGCGTAGTTCCCCGTGCTGCTGCGGGCCAAAGGCGAAAAGATTGCGCCGTTCCCCGCGCCCCTGGGAGGCCTCATCGCAGGGTTTCTGCTGGGATTCCCAGGAGGTGGGAGAGCGCCTGCTCGCCGGTGTTCGTGAGTTTGACGGCTCGTTCCGAGCCGATGCGTACGCACCAGCCGGCGGACAGGGCGTGCCCGCAGAACGCGGCGCCCGCCACCCCCGCCAGGTGGGGGCGTCGTTCCGTCCAGTCGAGGCAGGCGCGGGCGAGCGGGCGCCGACCGGTGCGTACGAGGGGGATGCCGGCGCCCTCGAACCAGTCCACGCCCTCGTCCGTGAGCGCGAAACCGGTGTCCTGGCGGAGCAGCCCGAGGCCCGTCAGCGCGTCGGTGACCGCGATGCCGAGGCGGCCGGCCAGGTGGTCGTAGCAGGTGCGGCCCCGGGCCATCGCGCTGCCCGCGCCGGCCTCGCGCAGCGTGCGGGGCCGGGTGGCCGCCGCCGGCGACACCTGGGCGGCCAGGTCCTCGACGAGCTGGGCGACCCGGGCGTCGGCCAGCCGTACGTACCGGTGCCGTCCCTGCCGCTCCTCGGTGAGCAGCCCGCCCGCGACCAGCTTGTCCAGGTGCTCGCTGGCAGTCGACGCGGCGACCCCGGCCCGCCGTGCCAGCTCCCCCGCGGTCCAGGCCCGCCCGTCGAGCAGAGCCAGCAGGAACCCGGCCCGCGTCTCATCGGCGACCAGCGAGGCGAGGGCGGCGAGCCCGGCGGCCCCGGTAGGCGCCCCGCTGCGTGAGGAGGTCATGCACTCAGCATGACCGCCCCACACTTCGGTCCCGGCCGAAGGATGCCCGGCCCCGCGTTCTCTCAGGGGCGCGGGAAACGGCGCAGTCTTTTGTCTTTCGCCTTCGGTGGGCGCGGGAACTGACCGCGCGACCGGCCACGCCCGGGAAGCGGCCTACTCCCGCAACCCCGCGTACTGCGAGGCGAACCCTTCCAGCAACGCCGCGAGCCCCGTCTCGAACGCCCGCTCGTCGATCTTCTCCTGCTGCTCCGCGAGGAGATGCGCCTGCCCGAGGTGCGGATAGTCCGCGGGATCGTACGCCGTCTCGTCGTCCACGAACCCCCCGGCGAACGACGACAGCGCGGACCCCATCACGAAGTACCGCATCACCGCCCCGATGGACGTCGCCTGCGCCGCGGGCCACCCCGCCGCGACCATCGCCCCGAAGACCGCGTCCGCGAGCCGCAGCCCGGCCGGCCGACGCCCCGGCCCCCGTGCCAGTACGGGAACGATGTTGGGGTGATCGCGCAGGGCGGCCCGGTAGGAGACCGCCCAGTCGTGCAGTGCGGTCCGCCAGTCCCGCCCGTCCTCGAACATCGACAGGTCGACCTGCGCGCTCACGGAGTCCGCGACGGCCTCCAGGATCTGGTCCTTCGTGCGGAAGTGGTTGTAGAGGGACGGCCCGCTCACCCCCAGCTCGGCCGCCAGCCGCCGCGTGGAGACCGCGGCGAGCCCTTCCGCGTCCACCAGGGTCCGGGCCGCCGCGACGATGCGGTCGGTGCTGAGGAGGGGCTTGCGCGGTCGGGCCATGGCCCACATAGTAGGGCTGCGGATCACAAACTAGCAGTGCTAATTAAAAGCAGGGGTGAGCACAGTGAACCTGGAACTCAGCGAGGAGCAGACCGCCGTCCGACGGCTGGCCAGGGACTTCGTCGCGCGTGAGATCACCCCGAACGTGATCGCCTGGGACCGCGCGGAGGACGTCGACCGCTCCATCGTCAAGAAACTCGGCGAGGTCGGCTTCCTGGGCCTCACCATCGACGAGGAGTACGGCGGCTCCGGCGGCGACCACCTCGCCTACTGCCTGGTGACGGAGGAGCTGGGCCGCGGCGACTCCTCGGTCCGGGGCATCGTCTCCGTCTCGCTCGGACTCGTCGCCAAGACCATCGCGTCCTGGGGGACCGAGGAGCAGAAGCGGCGGTGGCTGCCGGGCCTCACCTCCGGCGGCTACGTCGGCTGCTTCGGCCTCACCGAACCGGGCACCGGCTCCGACGCGGGCAACCTCTCCACGAAGGCGGTGCGCGACGGCGACGCGTACGTCATCAACGGCGGCAAGACGTTCATCACCAACGGCACCTGGGCGGACGTCGTCCTGCTCTTCGCCCGCTCGACCGACGCCCCCGGCCACAAGGGTGTCTCCGCCTTCCTCGTGCCCACCGACACCCCCGGGCTGACCCGCCGCACCATCCACGGCAAGCTCGGACTGCGCGGCCAGGCCACCGCCGAGCTGACCCTGGAGGACGTCCGCGTACCCGCCTCGGCCATGCTCGGCCCCGAGGGCAAGGGCTTCTCCGTCGCCATGTCCGCGCTGGCCAAGGGCCGGATGTCGGTGGCGGCCGGCTGTGTGGGCATCGCCCAGGCCGCACTGGACGCCGCCGTGACGTACGCGACCGAGCGCGAGCAGTTCGGCAAGGTCATCGCCCGCCACCAGCTCGTCCAGGAACTGCTCAGCGACATCGCCGTGGACGTCGACGCGGCACGGCTGCTCACCTGGCGCGTCGCGGATCTCGTCGACCGCGGGGAGCCGTTCGCCACCGAGTCCTCGCAGGCCAAGCTCTTCGCCTCGGAGGCCGCCGTGCGCGCCGCGAACAACGCGCTCCAGGTCTTCGGCGGCTACGGCTACATCGACGAGTACCCCGTCGGGAAGCTGCTGCGCGACGCCCGGGTCATGACGCTCTACGAGGGCACCAGTCAGATACAGAAGCTGGTCATCGGCCGCGCGCTGACGGGGGTTTCGGCCTTCTGAGGCCCTTCGTGGTGTTCTGAGTACGCGACTTGAGTACGTGCGCGGATGTGGTTCCGGCCACCCGCGCCGATTCTGGTCGCATGAGTGAGACACAGGTCAAGCAGCAGTCCACCGCCGCGTTCTACGGCCAGGCGGTGCTTTCGTTCGCCGTCGCCATCGTCGCCACCGCGATCGGCATCTTCAAGCTGGAGGCCGACACCTGGGTGCGCGCCTTCCTGGGAATCGCCGTGCTGTACCTCGTGACCTCGGCGTTCACCCTCGCCAAGGTGATCCGCGACCGGCAGGAGGCCGGGCAGATCGTCAGCCGGGTCGACCAGGCCCGCCTGGAGAAGCTCCTCGCCGAACACGACCCCTTCGACAAGCTGTGAGGCCGCACGAGCCGGGAGGCCGCGCAAGCTGCGGGGCCGCACGAGCGGTGGGGCCGCGCGCCTCTGAGCGGGCACTCTAAGCGCTCGCTCAGCATCGGGGGTATGGTGTTCGCTCTGTCACTGGAAGGGGCGAACGAGCGATGAGTACGGCGGAGGAGACGGCCGGCGGCGAGCTGCAGCCGTGGGCCGAGGTCACCCCGGACGCGGCCCGGCGGCTGCTGGTCGCCGCGGTGGAGGCCTTCGCCGAGCGCGGGTACCACGCGACGACGACCCGTGACATCGCGGGCCGGGCGGGGATGAGCCCGGCCGCGCTGTACATCCACTACAAGACCAAGGAAGAGCTGCTCCACCGCATCAGCAGGATCGGCCACGAGAAGGCCCTCGACATCCTGCGGACCGCGGGCGCCCGCGAGGGCAGCCCGGCCGAGCGGCTAGCCGACGCGGTGAGTTCCTTCGTCCGCTGGCACGCGGGCGGGCGCACCACCGCCCGGGTGGTGCAGTACGAACTGGACTCGCTCGGCGCCGACGCCCGCGCGGAGATCATGGGCCTGCGCCGCCAGGTCGACGCCGAGGTGCGCGCGATCATCGCGGACGGCGTGGCCGCGGGCGACTTCGACGTCCCCGACGTACCGGGTACGACGCTGGCCGTGCTGTCCCTGTGCATCGACGTGGCCCGCTGGTTCAACGTGAACGGCCCCCGCACCCCGGAGATGGTGGGTTCCCTGTACGCGGACCTGGTCCTGCGCATGGTCGGCTCGCGGCCCCTGGCTCAGAAGTAGTAGCGGGACACCGACTCGGCCACGCACACCGGCTTCTCCCCGCCCTCGCGCTCCACGGTGAAGCCGACGGAGACCTGCACGCCCCCGGCCACCTCGTCGACGGCCGCGATCCTCGCCGTGGCCCGCAGCCGCGACCCCACCGGCACCGGCGCCGGGAAACGCACCTTGTTCGTCCCGTAGTTGACGCCCATCTTCACGCCCTCGACCGCGATCAGCTGAGGGCCGAAGAGCGGCAGCAGCGACAGGGTCAGATACCCGTGGGCGATGGTCGTCCCGAAGGGGCCGGCGGCGGCCCGGGGGGCGTCCACATGGATCCACTGGTGGTCGCCCGTCGCGTCGGCGAACAGATCGATCCGCTTCTGGTCGATCTCCACCCAGTCGCTGTACCCCAACTGCTCACCCACCGCCGCCTTCAGTTCGTCGGCGGACGCGAAGATCCTCGGCTCTGCCATGTCCCGGCCTTTCCGTCGCTGTGCTGCCCTGTTGCTAAGCAACTGCTTAGCATGGTCGCAGTGGGGTTCCCTGTCAACGGACCGGAAGGGTGACGGTCTGGGTAGGGTTCGAGGGATGCCCCAGATTCCCGAGAAGATCCATGAACTCACGGTCGGCCAGCTGTCGGCCCGCAGCGGAGCCGCCGTCTCGGCCCTGCACTTCTACGAGTCCAAGGGCCTGATCAGCAGCCGCCGCACGTCGGGCAACCAGCGCCGCTACCACCGTGACGCCCTGCGCCGGGTCGCCTTCGTACGGGCCGCGCAGCGCGTCGGCATCCCGTTGGCCACGATTCGTGACGCCCTCGCCGAACTCCCCGAGGAGCGCACCCCCACCCGGGAGGACTGGGCCCGGCTCTCGGAGGCCTGGCGCTCCGAACTGGACGAGCGCATCAAGCAGCTGGGCCGTCTGCGGGACCACCTCACGGACTGCATCGGCTGCGGCTGTCTCTCCCTGGAGAACTGCGTCCTGTCCAACCCCGACGACGTCTTCGGTGAACGCCGCAGCGGCTCCCGCCTCATGGTGGAACGCGGCGGGCGGCGCGCGAGCCGGCCGCCCGAAGGTCCCCCGGAGCCCGGAGGCTGCCGCTGAGGCGGCCCGGTTCCGAGGCCGCCGACGTCACGGCTCCCGACGTCACGGCTCCCGACGTCACGGCCGTCGGCCGGGCCCGGCGGAGTCCAGCAGGGCCAGGGCCTCCGTCACCAAGTGGGCGTTGGACGCCGCCCGCCGGCCGTCCGGCAGGAGCAGGGTGTCCTCCAGGCCGATACGGGTCGCCAGGCCCAGGCGCGCGGCGAGACCCAGCACGGGCCACGCGCCGCCCTCCTCGCCGTGCAGCAGGACCGGGCGGCCGTGCGCGGCGCCGATGGCGGTCAGCAGCCTGCGGGCCGTGTCCTCGGCCGAGGCCGGATCCGGGTCCGTCACCTCCGCCAGGACGCGCAGCACCCGCGGCCCCAGCGGCGAGACCGCGAACCGCGCGGCCCCGTCCGTGCCGGACCAGATGCCCGCCTCGACGCCCACGCCCCGCGCGAGGAGCGCCGCGGCGACCTCCTCGGCGCCCGGCTCGTGCCAGTTGACCGAGGCGTGGTCGGGCAGGACGCTCCACGCATGAACGCGCGCGACACGGGTCACGGGATCGGGCTCGGCCCAGGCGCCGGTGGTCACTCCGACGGGAACGGTGACTCTTGTCCTGATTTCGTCCAGTGTGGCCGCGACCGCCTTCGCCGACAGTGTGTCTTCTCCACAAGGGGACTTGGGATGCACATGGACGTCCGACGCCCCGGCCGCGACGGCTTCCGCCACGGAGCCGGCCATCGCTTTCGGCGACATCGGCACGAGGGCCCCGTCGCCGGACCCGCGCCCCCCGTTCACACAGACCTGGACCATGCCCCGATGGTGCCAGGCCGTACCGACAACCGGAGAGCGAAAGATCGAAAGGGGAACAGGTGATGAGCCTGGCCATCTGCTCACTCAAGTGGGAAGCCGCGCACACGGGGGCCCAGCGCATCACGTACGACAGCGACGGGTACCACCTCGTGCGCTTCCCGTACGTCACGGGCGACGAGCAGTACGACCGCTGGAACATGCACGACCCGGGGAAGGGCGGGGGCGCCGCGTCGGCGTTCCCCGACGCCCGCTCGGGTCTCGTCTGGCCGAGCCACGACGGCTGGGGTGTGCTGTCCGCGCTGGTCTTCTGGGAGGCGGACGCCGCCGGTCTTGAGTACCGGGCGCGCTTCGTGCGCGATCCGCTGAACCTCACGGCGGCCGGCTACAACTCGACGGCCACCACCGACTGCGGGCCCACCCGGGGCGGCCAGTACCGGTCGTACCTGTGGCAGATGTTCGTCCATCCGGACACCCCGGTCGGTCTGAAGGTGTCCGTGCGCGGCGCGCGGGGCGCGAAGCTCTCCACCCCGCTGCTGTGCGCCGAGTTCAAGCTGGCCATCCACACCGACGTCAAGGTTCCGTAAGCGCGTACCCGGGGGTGCGGCTCCTTGGGCGCACCCCCGGTGGAGCTACCCCGCGACCGCCATGAGCAGGCGTCCCCGGCGGCATTCCGCCAGCGCCTCGGGGGTGAGGACCGGTCGGGGGACCACGATTCCGCAGGCCGTGCAGACCGGTCCCGAGGACGGTTCGTGGGCCAGATCGTATTTCCAGACGAGGTGCTCGCCCGAGCAGACGGGGCAGACGGCGCCGGGCTCCCGCTCCAGGGCGGCGATCAGCCGGCGCAGCACCTCGGCCAGTGGTTCATGGGGGTGGACCTCCGGGTCGTCGCACCAGGCGACCCCGAAGCCGCCCCAGGTGAGGCGGTGCCAGTCGTCCACGCTGCCGGGGCTGCGCAGACCGTCGTGCTTCTCCTTCTTGCGGCGCTGGGCGAACCCGGCCTCGTAGGTGAGCCAGACGGAACGGGCCGCCTCCAGTTCGTCCAGCGCGGCCACGAGCCGCACCGGATCGGGGGACCGGTCCTCGGGGTCGAACCCGGCCCGGGAGCACAGATGGTCCCAGGTCGCCCGGTGACCGTAAGGAGCGAACCGCTCAAGGCACTTGCGCAGTGAATAGCGCCGCAGTGCCAGATCGCTCCTCGGGTCGCGCACCTGTCTCGCCAGACTGCGGAATCCCGCCATCGCCCTGCACCTCCGTCACACCTGCACCTGTACTTCGGTCACTTCGGCGTCGTCGTAAGGACGTCGCCGAATAGACGTATCGACACGCGATTCGGCTCCATCTCTTTTTCGGCGACCGCCATAAAACCGCCAATCAGCCGGATATCGGCCATCCGCAAGACGGTTGTCGGCCGTCTCCCGGCTCGTTCCCGGCCGTCGTCCGGTGATGGACGGCGACCTCGGCGGGGCTCGGGCGGCCCCTCCGGCGCCAAAAGTGACGCATGTTCATCTTCTAACCCGGGGATACCGGCAGTAACATCCCGCCCACCCCCGTCGTGAGGAGCCAGCCATGCCCCGGCGTATCCCACGCACCATCCTCGACAGACTGAGAACTCCCCGCAGATTCCCCAAGTTCCTCATGGGGGCGTCGGTATGCGTTCTCATTGCCGGTCTTTTGTCACCGCTTTCCCAGGCGGTCGCCGCCGACACCCCCGTCGCCGCGGCGAACGACTACTGCGGCAGCCAGTGCTCGGACATTCTCCCCGCAGGTCAGAACGGCAATGCGACGCTCGCCCAGATCCTTCTCAACCAGGCTTTCGGTACCCAGCCCGCCCACGCGGACGACCAGCTGGCGCCCTACGGCAATCTGGCGTCCGGCTATTCCGCGCTCACCGACGCCAAAATTAATGATTTCTTCAGGGACGCCTCGTTCGGGGTCCCCGCCGACCAGGTCGAGTCCACCCTGAAGCCCGCCGGACGCACCGACGTGACGATCGTCCGCGACAAGAAGACGGGCGTGCCGCACATCACCGGCACCACCCGCTACGGAACGGAGTTCGGCGCCGGTTACGCCGCCGCCCAGGACCGCCTGTGGCTGATGGACGTCTTCCGGCACGTCGGCCGCGGCAAACTGACCCCCTTCGCGGGCGGCGCCCCCTCCAACCAGGGCCTGGAACAGGAGTTCTGGCGCCACGCCCCGTACACCGAGGCGGATCTGCAGGCGCAGATCGACAGTGCCGTCGCGAACAACGGAGCGCGCGGCCAGCAGGCGCTCGCCGACGTCCGCGCCTACCTCGCCGGCATCAACTCCTACATAGACGCCTCGGACAGCGGCCGCTACTTCCCCGGCGAATACGTCCTGACCGGCCACAAGGACTCGATCACCAACGCCGGGACCATCGAACACTTCAAGGAGACCGACCTGGTCGCCCTGGCCTCCGTCATCGGCGCGCTCTTCGGCTCCGGGGGCGGCGGCGAGGTCAACAACGCCCTCTCACTGCTCGCCGCCCAGTCCAAGTACGGCGTTGAGGAGGGCACCAAGGTCTGGGAGTCCTTCCGCGAGCGCAACGACCCCGAGGCCGTCCTCACCGTCCACAACGGCGAGAGCTTCCCGTACGCCACGAAACCGGCCACCCCGCAGGGTGCCGCGCTGCCCACCGCGGGCACGGTGACCGAGGAGCCGCTGGTCCACGACCGCACCGGCAGCGCGGCCACCGCGACGGCCACCGGCACGTCCCGCTCGGCGACGGCGAGCGCCCTCAGCTCGGCGAGGCGCGGGATGTCCAACGCCCTCGTCGTGAGCGGGAAGTCCACCGCGAGCGGCCACCCCATCGCGGTCTTCGGACCACAGACCGGCTACTTCGCGCCACAACTGCTCATGCTCCAGGAGATCCAGGGACCGGGCCTCAGCGCCCGCGGCGCCTCCTTCGCGGGCCTGAGCATGTACGTCGAACTCGGCCGCGGCCAGGACTACGCGTGGAGCGCCACCACCTCCGGCCAGGACATCATCGACACCTACGCGGTCGAGCTGTGCCAGGACGACACCCACTACCTGTACCGCGGCACCTGCACGGCGATGGAGAAGGTCGAGCAGACCAACGCCTGGAAGCCCACCACCGCCGACAGCACCCCCGCGGGCTCCTACCGCATGCAGGTCTGGCGCACCAAGTACGGCCCGGTCACCCATCGGGCCACGGTCGACGGCAAGAAGGTCGCGTACACCACCCTGCGCTCCTCCTACCTGCACGAGGCCGACTCCATCATCGGCTTCCAGATGCTCAACGACCCGGACTACGTGAAGAGCCCGCAGACCTTCCAGGCGGCGGTGCAGCACATCAACTACACCTTCAACTGGTTCTACGCCGACTCGGAGCACACCGCCTACTACAACAGCGGCGACAATCCCGTACGCGCCACCGGCGTCGACGCCGAGTTCCCGGTCTGGGCGCAGACGGCGTACGAGTGGAGGAACTGGACGCCGGCGACCAACACCGCCGACTACACCCCGGCGTCCGCCCACCCGAACTCCGTCGACCAGGACTACTACATCTCCTGGAACAACAAACAGGCCAAGGACTACACCACGGCCCCCTGGGGCAACGGCTCCGTCCACCGCGGCAACCTCCTGGAGGACCGGGTGAGGAAGCTGGTGACCGCGGGCGGGGTGACCAGGGCGTCGCTCACCAAGGCGATGGCCGACGCGGCGCTGGCCGACCTGCGCGCCGAGGACGTCCTGCCGAAGCTGCTACAGGTGGTCAAAAGCTCGCCGGTCACCGACACGACGGCCGCGGCGGCGGTGACGAAACTGTCCGACTGGGTCACGGCGGGCGCCAAGCGCAAGGAGACCTCCGCCGGTTCGAAGGCCTATGCCGATGCCGACGCGATCCGCCTCCTGGACGCCTGGTGGCCCCTGCTGGTGAAGGCCGAGTTCGAACCCGGCCTCGGCAGCGACCTCTACACCGCGATGACGGCCAACCTGCCGGTGGACGAGGCCCCCTCGGCGGGACACGGGCCCACCGGGTCGCACGCCGGCAGCTCCTTCCAGTACGGCTGGTGGAGTTACGTCCACAAGGACATCCGGGCGGTGCTCGGCGAGTCCGTGCAGGGCCGACTCGCCAAGCCGTACTGCGGCGGCGGCAGCCTCGGCGCCTGCCGGGACGTCCTGATCAGCACGCTCAGGACCGCAGCCGGCCGGACCGCCGCCCAGGTCTACCCCGGCGACGACCTCTGCTCGGCGGGCGACCAGTGGTGCGCCGACTCGGTCAACCAGCGGACGCTGGGCGGCATCAAGCACGGCAAGATCAGCTGGCAGAACCGGCCGACCTACCAGCAGGTCGTGGAGTTCACCTCACACCGGTGACGTACACACCGGTGACGTACACGCCGATGGCGTACACGCGAGTGACGTGCATGCCGGTGACGTGAGTACGCGGGTACTGGTGGCGGGTCAGCGGATGCGGCCCGCCGCCAGGACCACCCGGGCCAGTTCGGGGTGGCAGATGTCGCTGTGGGCGCCCGCCGGGGCGCCGCCGCGTCGCACCACCGCGGACGCGTCGATGTTCACGCACCCCGACGCGGGCAGTGTCGTGCGCAGCGCGTCGGCGAGCGTGAACGCCTTCGTGCCGGACACCGCCTGCACCCCGTCGTGGCCCAACGCCCCCCATCTGGGGCCCAGCAGACGGGGCAGGGCGATGTCGGTGGCCGCCCGGTCGTCGTCCGCCGTCCGCGAGGCCAGCGGATAGACCGTGCCGAGCGCCGAGTCGAAGCGGGAGTGGCAGCACACCAACGGGCCGTCGATCCGGTCCTGTTGGCCCCGCAGCACACCGCTCCGCCGGGCGTCCTGCGGGAGCTTCGCCGCGAACGCGTAGTGCGAGAAGGCCGCCTGGATCAGCGTCACGGACTTCACGGTCCGCACCCCCTTGGGCAGGCCCCGCAGCGCGAACGACACCAGACGCCCGCCGAAACTGTGCCCCACGAGATGCACCCGCACCCCGGGCGCCGTCTGCGCGAGCCGCCCGACCATCCGGCCGAGCCCGCGTTCGCCGACCGAGCCCGCACGGCGCTTCATCGCGAAGTACGTGGCCTGGCGCAGCAGTTCATGGGCGCCGTCCCAGGCGCGCGCGAGGCGGGGTGCGGCCTGCGCGCCCTCTCCCGCGGACGCGGCGCCGGCGTCCTCGGCCAGCGCCCGCGCGAACTCCCGGCAGGTCCGCGCGGTGTCCCCGAGGAACATCCGCGGATCGTCCGAAGGCCCGGGCGGTGGCCCGGGTGGGGTCCCGGAGTCCGGCAGGGTGTCCGCGGCGAACGCGGCACCGGGGGCCTCCGGCCGCAACTCGACGAGCAGCCGCACCAGCCGTCCGTACTCCTCCAGCAGGCTCTCGCCGTCGGGCTGCTGGTCGAGCATGCGAGCGATCTGGTCGATCAGGGTGGCCCGGCCGGGGAAGGCCGTCAGCAGGGCGCCGCGGGTGCCCTTGTCCAGCGCCGGGCCCACGGACACGGGGACGACGCTCCGCGCGAGGGCGGGGATCGGCTCGTCGGCGAACCGCATCGACGGCCACAGCACGCCCACGTAGCCGAGGCGGGCGTTCGGCGCGAGGGCGGGGACGGGTTCGAAGAAGTGGCTGTAGAGCCGGGTGGCCATCGCGTGGTCGTTGTTCCAGCCGTGCGCGAACACGATCAGGTCCTTGACGCCCCGGTCCACCACCTCCCGGAGCAGCCGGTCGCGCTGCCGCGCGTCGACATCGCCGTCCGCGTCGAACGTCAGCTCCCAGTAGGGAGTCACGCCCACTTCGAGATCCGCCATGACAAGCCCCCTTCGGCCTCCGCAACCCGTGCGATGTGCACGTAATCGTCCCGCCGACCGGGGGAGTTGGCCAGGGTCACGTCCAGTCTGACCAGCCCGAACCCATGTCTCGGCGGATGATCCGGAACGGGTGCTCCAGGATAGGGGATCCGATGCGGGTGGGATGCCGCGGACGGCCGGGGGAGGGCTTGCCTGCGGTGCCCCCGGGGCCGTCCCGGACGGCCTCAAGGTGCCTCAGCGGTACAGGAGGGACCGCCTCAGCGGTACAGGAGGTACTCCTTGCGCACGCGCCGGAACGCCGCCAGTTCGTCCTGCCAGCCCGCCACGACCTCGTCGGCCGTCGCGCCCGCGTCGATCATCGTGCGCACCAGCGTGGAGCCCGTCAGCTTGTCGATCCAGTTGTCCGGCCGCCAGGCGAACCCGCTCCAGACCTCCTTGGCGGTCACCAGCAGCGCGATCCCGGTGCGTACGGGGTCGTACGCGGCGCGGTCGTGGACGTGGAGCTGCACCCCGCCGACCGTCCTGCCCTGGAACTTCGAGAACGTCGGCGCGAAGTACGCCTCCCTGAAGTGCACGCCGGGCAGCCCGAGTTGCTCCGCCTCGGCGGCCCACCGCCGGTCGATGCCCTCCGCGCCGAGCAGCTCGAACGGGCGGGTCGTGCCGCGCCCCTCCGAGAGGTTCGTGCCCTCGAAGAGACAGGTGCCCGAGTACACGAGAGCGGTGTCGGGCGTCGGCATGTTCGGGCTCGGCGGCACCCAGGGCAGCCCCGACGCGTCGTAGAAGTCCGACCGCCGCCAGCCCGACATCAGGACGGTCTCCAGGGGCACCGGCTCCGTCAGGAACTCCCCGTTGAACAGCCGGGCCAGCTCCGCGACGGTCATCCCGTGCGCCTGCGAGATCGGCTCCCGGCCGACGAACGTCGCGAACTCCTTGTGCAGCACGGGTCCGTACGCGCCGCGGCCCGTCACCGGGTTCGGCCGGTCCAGCACCACGAAACGCTTGCCCGCGATCCTGGCCGCGTCCATGCAGTCGTACAGGGTCCAGATGTACGTGTAGAAGCGGGCGCCCGCGTCCTGGATGTCGAAGACGACCGTGTCCACGCCCGAGGCCGTGAAGATGTCGGCCAGCGGCTGCCCGCTCTTCAGATACGTGTCGTAGACGGGGAGGCCGGTCGCCGGGTCGTCGTAGCGGCCCTCCGAGCCGCCGGCCTGCGCGGTGCCGCGGAAGCCGTGCTCGGGGCCGAAGACGGCGACGAGGTCCACGCGGTCGTCGGCGTGCATCACGTCCACGAGGTGGCGGGCGTCCCCGGTGATCCCCGTCGGGTTGGTGACGACGCCGACGCGCCTGCCTTCCAGGAGGGCGTAGCCGGTCGCGGCGAGCCGGTCGAAGCCGGTCCGGAAACGGCGGGGCGCCGTTTCCGGGGTGGCGCCGGCCTCGGTTGCTGCCGTTGCCGCCGTTGCCGGCGGGCCCGCGGAGATCGCCGCCGCGGTCGTGGTGGCGGCGAGCAGGGTTCGTCTGGACAGGCGGCGCATGTGACCTCCGGGGGGCGGAAGGGTGGCATTGGCATTGGCGTTGGCATGTGCACGGTATGGCTTCCGCCGGGGGTTCGTAAGCTGCGGCGCCGCATATCGCGGCGGGGTGGCGCTCTTGAAAGCGAAGTTTGCGCCGTTCCTCGCGCCCCCAAAGACGAAAAGATTGCGCCGTTCCCCGCGCCCCTGGAGGGCGGAAGACTGCGCCGTTCCCCGCGCCCCTGGAGGGCGGAAGACTGCGCCGTTCCCCGCGCCCCTTGCGGGGCCCTCACTGGGGCCCTTCCCGGGTGCATACCGACCGGTTAGTCTGGTGGCTGCTGTGCAGAGATGTCGTCGTGTCGAAGGAGACCGATGGTGGAAGCCATGCAGGATGCCGGAGTGGTCGTCACCGGGGCCGGTGGGGGGATCGGGGCCGCGCTGGCCCGGCGGTTCGCCGCCGCGGGAGCCCGGGTCGTGGTCAACGACCTGGACGCGGTGAAGGCCGCGGCCGTCGCCGAGGAGATCGGCGGGATCGCGGTCCCGGGCGACGCCTCCGCGATCGTGGTCGACGCCCGGGACGCACTCGGCGGCACCGTCGACGTCTACTGCGCCAACGCCGGACTGCCCTCGGGCGGCTCCGAGGCGGCCCCCGCGCGGGTCTGGGAGCTCGCCTGGGACGTGAACGTGATGGCGCACGTCCGTGCGGCCGAGGAACTGCTCCCGGCCTGGCTGGAGCGCGGCAGTGGCCGTTTCGTCTCCACCGTCTCGGCGGCCGGGCTGCTCACCATGATCGGCGCGGCCCCATACAGCGTGACCAAGCACGGCGCGTACGCCTTCGCCGAGTGGCTCTCCCTCACCTACCGCCACCGCGGTCTGAAGGTGCACGCGATCTGTCCGCAGGGCGTGCGCACCGACATGCTCGCGGGCACCGGCAGCGCGGGCGACCTCGTCCTGCTGCCCACCGCCATCGAGCCCGAGGCCGTCGCGGACGCCCTCTTCGCGGGTATCGAGGAGGACCGCTTCCTGATCCTGCCGCACCCCGAGGTGGCCGAGTACTACCGGGCGCGCGCCGCCGATCCCGAGCGCTGGCTGACGAACATGAACCACATCCAGCAGAAGTGGGAGGCCGACGGCCGATGACCACCACCTCCCTGTACGCGGGCCGGCCGTGGGTCGCCCTCCTGAACGAGGCCCAGCGCGCACCCGTCAGCCCGGACGACTCGCCCGTGCACGCCCTGCGCCGGGTCGTCGCCGAGACCCCCGACCGCACCTTCCTCGCCTACTTCGACGGACGGCTCAGCTACCGCGAGGTGGACGAGCTGAGCGACTCGGTCGCCGGCCACCTCGCCGAACGCGGTCTTGAGCGCGGCGACCGGGTCGCCGTCCTGCTGCAGAACAGCCCGCTCTTCGTCCTCGCCGTCCTCGGCGCCTGGAAGGCCGGCGCGACCGTCGTCCCCGTCAACCCCATGTACAAGTCCGGCGAGGTGGCCCACGTCCTGCGGGACGGCGAGGTCGCCGGGCTGATCTGCGCCGACCGGGCCTGGGAGTCGTATCTGCGCGACACGGCCGCCGACTCGCCCGTACGCATCGTGCTGACCGCCTGCGAACTGGACTTCCAGACGCGCGACGACGCGCGCGTGCTGACCTTCGAGCGGCTGCCGCAGGCGCCGGACGCCGACGACCTGACGACCGTCGCCAAGGCCGGCCGCAAGGCCCCGGGCCCGGGCGACCGCGACCCCGGCCCGGCGGACATCGCGCTGATCAGCTACACCTCCGGGACGAGCGGCGCTCCCAAGGGAGCCACCAACACGCACGGCAACGTCATGTACAACGCCGAACGCCAGCGCACGGGCCTGGACCTGCCCGAGCCACCCGTGTACTTCGCGATGGCCCCGCTGTTCCACATCACGGGAATGGTCTGCCAGTTCCTCGCGTGCCTCGACAGCGGGGGCACGCTCGTCCTCGCGTACCGCTTCGACTCGGGCGTCGTCCTCGACGCGTTCGCCGAGCACCGGCCGCACTACACGGTCGGCCCGTCGACGGCCTTCATGGCGCTGGCCGCCCACCCGTCCGTGACGCCGGACCACTTCTCCTCCTTCGTGACCATCTCGTCCGGCGGCGCGCCGCTGCCGCCCGCGCTCGTCGAGAAGTTCCGGGCGGGCTTCGGCCCCTACATCCGCAACGGCTACGGACTGACCGAGTGCACCGCGCCCTGCGCCTCGGTGCCGCCGCACCTGGAGGCGCCCGTCGACCCGGCCTCCGGGACGCTCGCCGTCGGCCTGCCGGGCCCCGACACGGCCGTACGCATCGTCGACGACCACGGCCAGGAGGTGCCGTTCGGGGAACAGGGCGAGATCCTCGTACGCGGCCCGCAGGTCGTGCCCGGCTACTGGCGGCGCCCCGAGGCCACCGCGGAGACCTTCCCGGACGGGGAGCTGCGCACCGGCGACATCGGGTTCATCGACGCGCAGGGCTGGCTCTATGTCGTCGACCGCAAGAAGGACATGATCAACGCGTCCGGCTTCAAGGTGTGGCCGCGCGAGGTCGAGGACGTCCTCTACACCCACCCGGCCGTGCGGGAGGCAGCCGTCGTCGGAGTGCCCGACGGATATCGCGGCGAGACCGTCAAGGCGTACATCAGCCTGCGGCCCGGCGCGGCGGAGGACCCGGCCGCGCTCGCCGCGTACTGCAAGGAGAGACTGGCCGCCTACAAGTACCCGCGGCAGGTGGAGATCCTGCCCGAGCTGCCGAAGACGGCCAGTGGGAAGATCCTCCGGAGGGAACTGCGCTCCCGTCCGCACGACATCCCGTAGACGGAGCGGACAACGCGGGCGAAGCAAACGAAGTGGACATCGCGGGTGAATGGGCCGGGCGGGCAACCGGAGCGCCCTGAACAGCCTCTACCACGTGAACAACACAAAGAACACTGGAAGGCAGGTGGCGGCAGTGCCCAGGACGACGGACGGGGACGGCACGCCCGTTCCGAGGCGGCTGCTGGCCGCCGCCACCCGGCTCTTCGCCGAGCGCGGCTACGACCGCACCTCGGTCCAGGAGATCGTCGAAGCGGCCGGTGTCACCAAGGGTGCGCTGTACCACTACTTCGGTTCCAAGGACGATCTGCTCCACGAGGTGTACGCGCGGGTGCTGCGGGTGCAGCAGGAGCGGCTCGACTCCTTCGCGGACGCCGACGCGCCGGTCGAGGAGCGGCTGCGGGGCGCCGCCGCCGACGTCGTCGTCACGACGATCGACAACCTCGACGACGCGTCGATCTTCTTCCGCTCGATGCACCATCTGAGCCCGGAGAAGAACAAGCAGGTACGGGCCGAGCGGCGGCGGTACCACGAGCGGTTCCGCGCGCTGGTCGAGGAGGGCCAGGAGGCGGGGGTCTTCTCGAAGAAGACCCCGGCGGACCTCGTCGTCGACTACCACTTCGGGTCCGTGCACCACCTGTCCACGTGGTACCGCCCCGACGGTCCCCTCACCCAGCAGGAGGTGGCGGACCACCTCGCCGATCTCCTGCTTCGAGCACTCCGCCCATAGGGCCGCGGCGTAAAGGACTGCGCAGTTGCCCGCGCCCCCAGGTGCCTGGGGGCGCGGGCAACTGCGCAATGGGGGAGGGGCGCAGCCCCCATGCGGTGGCGATGGGGGAGGGTAGGGGGCGGGGGCGAAAACCCCACCCTCGCCAGAGGATCAGACGTACCTCTTCAGCTCATGCCGCGCCAGCGAGCGCTGATGCACCTCGTCAGGCCCGTCGGCCAACTTCAGCGTACGAGCCCCCGCCCACAGCTCGGCCAGCGGGAAGTCCTGACTCACACCCCCCGCACCGTGCAGCTGGATCGCCTTGTCGATGATGTCGACCACCGTACGAGGCGTAGCGATCTTGATCGCCTGGATCTCCGTGTGCGCGCCCTTGTTGCCCACCGTGTCCATCATCCAGGCGGTCTTCAGGACCAGCAGCCGCAGCTGCTCGACGGCGACCCGCGCGTCCGCGATCCAGTTGTGGACGACCCCCTGCTGGGCCAGCGACTTGCCGAACGCCTCGCGGGAGACCGCGCGCCGGCACATCAGCTCGATCGCCCGCTCGGCCATGCCGATCAGCCGCATGCAGTGGTGGATACGGCCGGGCCCGAGCCGCGCCTGGGCGATGGCGAAGCCGCCGCCCTCCTCGCCGATGAGGTTCGCGACCGGCACCCGCGCCCCGTGGAAGACGACCTCTGCGTGGCCCCCGTGGGAGTGGTCCTCGTAGCCGTACACCTGCATCGCGCGCTTCACCTCGACGCCTGGGGTGTCGCGCGGCACCAGGATCATCGACTGCTGACGGCGGATGTCGGAGCCGCCGGGGTCCGTCTTGCCCATCACGATGAAGATCTTGCAGTCGGGGTTCATGGCCCCGGAGATGTACCACTTGCGGCCGGTGACGACGTACTCGTCGGTACCGGACGCCGGGTCGGTGGCCCGCTCGATCAGCGTGGTGATGTTGGTGGCGTCCGAGGAGGCCACCTCCGGCTCGGTCATCGCGAACGCCGACCGGATCTCACCGGCGAGCAGCGGCTCCAGCCACTGCTTGCGCTGCTGCTCGTCCCCGAACTGGCTGAGCACCTCCATGTTGCCGGTGTCGGGCGCCGCGCAGTTCAGCGCGGTGGGCGCCAGCTGCGGGGAGCGGCCGGTGATCTCGGCGAGCGGCGCGTACTGGAGGTTCGTCAGCCCGGCCCCGTACTCCGAGTCCGGCAGGAAGAGGTTCCACAGCCCCTGACGGCGGGCCTCGGCCTTCAACTCCTCGACGACGGCCGGGGTGTCCCACGGCGAGGCCAGCAACTGGCGCTGCTCGTGGGCCACTTCCTCCGCCGGATAGACGTACTCGTCCATGAAGGCGAGCAGCTTGGCGCGCAGTTCCTCGGTGCGTGCGTCGAACGCGAAGTCCATGATGCGGTCAGCCTTCCTGAAGGGTGGTCAGGCCGTGCTCGATGAACACGGGCACCAGGTCGCCGATTTGGTCGAAGCCCGCGCCGACGGTCTGGCCGAGCGTGTAGCGGTAGTGGATGCCCTCCAGGATCACGGCGAGCTTGAACCAGGCGAACGCCGTGTACCAGGCGACGGCGGACACGTCGCGCCCCGAGCGCGCGGCGTACCGCTCGATCAGCTCGGCCGGTGACGGGTGCCCGGCGGCCGTCGCGGTGGTGGAGACGGGGGAGTCGGGCAGGCCCAGCGGGATGCTGTACATGACCAGCAGGCCCAGGTCGGTGAGCGGGTCGCCCAGCGTGGACATCTCCCAGTCGAGGATCGCCCTGATCCGGTCGTCCTCGCCGATCAGCACGTTGTCGAGGCGGTAGTCGCCGTGCACGACGGTGGCGGCGGGGGAGTGCGGCAGTTCGCGGCCGAGGGCGGCGTGCAGTTCGTCGATCCCGGCCAGCTCGCGGTTGCGGGAGGCGTCCAACTGCTTTCCCCAGCGGCGCAGTTGCCGGTCCAGGAAGCCCTCGGGCCGGCCGAAGTCGGCGAGGCCCACTTCGGCGGGGTCCACGGCGTGCAGCTCGACCAGGGTGTCGACGAGGCCGAGCACCGCGCCGCGCGTGCGCTCCGGGCCGAGCGGGGCGAGCTGCTCGGCGGTCCGGTAGGGCGTGCCCTCCACGAAGTCCATGACGTAGAACGGCGCGCCCAGCACCTCGACGTCCTCGCACAGCAGCAGGGTCCGCGGCACGGGTACGGCGGTCGGGTGCAGCGCGCTGATCACCCGGTGCTCGCGCTTCATGTCGTGCGCGGTGGCCAGGACGTGCCCGAGCGGCGGCCGGCGCACGACCCACCGGGAGGTGCCGTCCGTGACCGCGTACGTGAGGTTCGACCGTCCGCCCTCGATCAGCCGGCCGGTCAGCGGGCCGTCGACCAGCCCGGGGCGCTCGCTGTCGAGCAGGCCGCGCAGCCGGTCGAGATCGAGACCTGGCGGGTGGTCTGGACTCATCGTGTTGCCTCCGTAGGCGGGGATCAGGGCTCCCCCATATGATGCCGACCGGTCGGTATGCCGTCCAGTGGGCGGACGAAACGTGATGGGCGTCTCGGTGAGGGGCGGTTCTCAGAAGACCAGTGCCGTCGCGCAGGCGGCGAGTGCGATCGTGCACAGGGCCGCGGTGCTCGCATGTCCCGGGGTCAACGCCGTCGGGGGCACGCTCCCGGACAGGGCGCGGATCCGGCGGTGTGCCACCGCGAGGAAGCCCAGCCACAGCCCGCAGCACAGCGCGCACACCAGCAGCGCGGTCACGTCCGGCCCTTCGCGCAGCGCCGACTTCCCGGCGAGTACGGCGGCCACGGTCGCCGCGAGTGTCGTCCGCCGCCAGGCCAGCCGGGTGCGTTCCGGCTGGAGTCCCGGGTCCCGGACCGTGGGCCCGCCGGCGTCCACCGTCACGACTCCCACCCCGCCAGCACGACCACCACCATCGCGAGGGCCACCAGGGCCACGCCGATGCTCAGCAGGGCCGGGAACCGGGACACCGGCAGGTCCTCGCCCCGGCGCATCGCGCGCTCGCAGCGCACCCAGTGGTTCACCGACCGCAGCGCGCACAGCACTCCCGCGGCCAGCAGTCCGAGGGCGAGCCCGGCCCGCCACGCCCACCGCAGATCCGGCAGGAACTGGTCCACGGCGAAACCGCCGCCGATCAGCGCGAGGGAGGTCCGCAGCCACGCCAGGAACGTCCGCTCGTTCGCCAACGAGAACCGGTAGTCCGGGGTGACCCCTTCGTCCTCGATCCGCGCAGGCGCGAACCACAACCGGACGTTCCGCACAAACTCGATCACACACACGACCCTACCGGCCCGCTCATGTCCCCCAGGGCCCCTGCGGGGCCTCCCTTCAGGAGTGCCCTTTGGAGTGCCCTTCAGGGGCGCGCGGAACGGCGCGGGCTTCCGCGGAACGCCCGCAGCCGCGCATACGCCGCCAGCCCGTCCGGCACGAACTCCCACTCGGCCAACCGCTCCCGCACCTCCTCCTCCGGCAGGAACGCGTGCCAGGCGACCTCCTCCGCCTGCGGCCGTACGGGCACCTCGCACCGCACCTCGTACACGGCCGACCACCAGCTCTTCCCGGCCCCGTCGTCGTACAGGAACTTGAACAGGAAGGACGGCCGGGCCAGCCCGGACACCCCCAGCTCCTCCTCGGCCTCCCGCAACGCCGCCTCGTCGTAGCTCTCGCCCGCCCCCACGACCCCGCCGACGAACAGGTCGTACAGGGAGGGGAACACCAGCTTCGTCGATGTGCGCCGGTGCACGAACAGGCGCCCCCGCGCGTCCGTGACCTGGATGAACGCGCACCGGTGCCGCAGCCCGCGCGCGTACACGTCCCCGCGCCGGGCCCGGCCCACCACCTCGTCGTGCTCGTCGACGACGTCAAGAATCTCGTCAGCGGAAGTCATCCGGCCATCAAAGCAGCCCACCGGCAGCCCGCAGGATGTCCGCCGACAGTCGACCGGCGGCCCGTCGCGGCCCACCAGCGGCCCGCCCCGGCCGGTGAGCCGTCAGCGGGGCTGCAGATCCCGCAGCCGCTCCTTGAGCGCCACCCCGTTCGGCATCGCGGGATGCAGTCCCAGCAGGACGACCCCCGCCACGATGCCGGCCAGTCCGGCGGCCTCCCAGGTCAGCGCCCCGGTGTCGGCCCGCAGCCGGTCACCGAGGAAGCCCACCCCGCACACGATCCCGGCGAGCGGCTGGGCGGCGGTGAGCGCGGGCAGCGACATCCGCAGCGGCGCGGTCTCGAAGGCGCTCTGCACGAGCACGAGCCCCGTGATCCCGAGGGCGACGACCGCGTACACCTGCCACCCGGTGGCGAGTGCCACCCAGCCACCGTCGGAGAAGCGCTGTCCGCTCACCCGCGTGAACGCGTCCTGCACCCCGTAGAGCAGGCCCGCCGCCACCCCCAGCGCCGGTCCCGAGCTGAGCCGGGTCCGTTTGGCGTACGCGGTGAGCAGCAGCGCGAGGCCCACCATCACGCCGACGATCAGCCAGTGCCGTACCGGGTCGGAGATCGCGTCGCCGCCCCGCGGCTGTCCGGCCACGATGAAGGCCGTCACCCCGCCGGCCAGCAGCAGGAGCCCGCCCCAGCCCTGCCGGCCGAGCGGCTGACGGGTCTGGCGCCGGGAGAGGACGAGCGCGAAGAGCAGGTTCGTGGCGAGCAGCGGTTCGACGAGGGACACCTCGCCGTGCGCCAGCGCGACCGCGCCGAGCACCATGCCCACCGCCATGAACCCGATGCCGCCCAGCCAGCGCGGCACCTTCACGAGGTCGAGGAGCAGCCGGGGGGAGAGGAAGTCGCCCAGGGGAGCGTGCGACGCCGCGTTCTGCTGGAGGACGAAACCGACGCCCAGACAGCAGGCCGCGCCGACGGCGAGGACGAGAACCAGGACCGACACGCTGCGTACCTCAAGACTTCGGACGGTGACGGGGCGGGGTGTGGTTGCGATCGACTGTAGCCCGAGTACCCGCGACCGGGCAGTTGACTGAGTCACTCCGTTGCCCAAGGATCTGACCGACCGGTAACGACCGGTCGGTAACAAGCCCCAGGAGGACCCGCTCATGGCGTACGACGCAGATGTGATCGTGATCGGAGCCGGGCTCGCCGGGCTCGCGGCGACCGCGGAACTCGTCGACGCGGGGCGCAAGGTGATCCTCCTCGACCAGGAGCCGGAGCAGTCCATCGGCGGCCAGGCGCACTGGTCGTTCGGCGGCCTGTTCTTCGTGGACTCGCCCGAGCAGCGCCGGATGCGCATTCGGGACGGCCGCGCGCTGGCCCTCCAGGACTGGATGGGCACCGCGGCCTTCGACCGTCCGGAGGACCACTGGCCGCGCAAGTGGGCCGAGGCGTACGTCGACTTCGCGGCCGGTGAGAAGCGGAGCTGGCTGCACCAGCAGGGCATGCGCTGGTTCCCGGTGGTCAGCTGGGCCGAGCGCGGCGGCTACGACGCGAACGGCCACGGCAACTCCGTGCCCCGTTTCCACATCACCTGGGGTACGGGCCCCGGTGTCGTCGCCCCCTTCGAGCGGCGGGTCCGCGAGGGCGTGGCGCGAGGCCTCGTACAGCTGAGGTTCCGCCACCGCGTGACGGGTCTGTCGCGCAGTGCGGGCGCGGTCGACACCGTGAGCGGCGAGATCCTGGAGCCGTCGGGCGTCGAGCGCGGCCGGGCCAGCGGCCGGGCGGTCGCCGGTGCCTTCGAGCTGCGGGCCCAGGCGGTGATCGTCACCTCCGGCGGGATCGGCGGCAACCACGAACTCGTACGCGCCAACTGGCCCGCGCGCCTCGGCGCCCCGCCCGAGCGGATGATCTCCGGGGTGCCCGCGCACGTGGACGGCCGGATGCTCGGGGTCGCGGAGGACGCGGGCGCGCACTTCATCAACCGCGACCGCATGTGGCACTACACCGAGGGCATCCAGAACTGGAACCCCATCTGGGACAAGCACGGCATCCGCATCCTGCCCGGCCCGTCCTCGCTCTGGCTGGACGCCCGCGGCAACCGGCTCCCCGTACCGCTGTTCCCGGGCTTCGACACGCTCGGCACGCTGGAGCACATCATGTCCACGGGGTACGACTACACGTGGTTCGTGCTCGACCAGAAGATCATCGGCAAGGAGTTCGCGCTCTCCGGCTCCGAGCAGAACCCCGACTTCACCGGCAAGTCCGTCAAGGGCGTCTTCCAGCGGGCCCGCGCCGAGGTGCCGGGGCCGGTGAAGGCGTTCATGGACAAGGGCGCCGACTTCGTCGTCGAGAAGGACCTCGGCGCACTCGTCCGCGGGATGAACGCGCTCACCAAGGAGCCGCTCATCGACGAGGCGGAGCTGCGCCGCGTGATCACCGCGCGCGACCGCGAGATCGCCAACCCCTTCACCAAGGACCTCCAGGTGATGGCCGTCCGCGGCTCCCGCGCCTACCTCGGCGACCGGCTGACCCGCACGGCGACCCCGCACCGCATCCTGGACCCCAAGGCGGGCCCGCTCGTCGCCGTGCGCCTCAACATCCTCACCCGCAAGACACTCGGCGGCCTGGAGACCGACCTCTCCTCGCAGGTGCTGACCGAGGGCGGCGACCCGCTGTCCGGGGTCTACGCGGCAGGGGAGGCGGCCGGTTTCGGCGGCGGCGGAGTGCATGGCTACCGGGCCCTCGAAGGGACGTTCCTGGGCGGCTGCCTGTTCTCCGGGCGCACGGCGGGACGAGCCGCGGCGAAGGCCGTGGACTGACGGGCCGGACTCGACGACGGGACCGACGACGGGACCGACGATCGGACTGCCGGCCGGTCGGCCGGGCTCGCGGTGCGGCTCAACTCGCTCTGCCCGACGCCGTGTTGACGCGTGTCAGCGGTCGGCGGGCCTTGACGCGAACCCGTCGTGAGGGGTTGGCTGTCCGTGACCGGTCGCTGACAGAACCAGTACATGCCGAAGGCCGGCCGACCGGTCGGCCGACCGCACGGAACAGACCGGCCCCACGCCACAGCCATGCCTATCCGCGTCTTGCGAGGGAGTCCCGCGGTGTCCCCACCTCCGCCGCCCCTCGGCCGCGCCCGCAGGCGGGCGGTCCAGCCCTTCGACGCCGCACTGGACGACACCGAACTCGTCGCCGCCCGCGCCGCGTTGGCCCAGGGGCGATGGACGGCCGTACGGGCCCTGCTGGCCGCGACCGGTGACGACTGGGACCGCCGGGGCCACCGCGTCACGACCCTCGCGCTGGAGAGCGGCACCCTCGCCTGGGCCCGCGACTGGCAGCTCGCCGAACCCGAGTCGCCGGACGCCGCCGTGCTGCTCGCCGTCGCCGCCGTGCAACGCGCGCTGAACGGCAAGGAGAAGCCGACCGCGGCGCGCGAGGCCTGCCGTACCGCCGCCGGGGCGCTGCCCGCCGACCCCACGCCCTGGCTCGGACTGCTGATGCTGGAGTGCGTCCTGGGCGCCGACCAGGACGTGGTCCGGCTCTTCGACGAGGTCCGCCACCGCTGTCCCGACCATCACCACGCCCACCACCTGATGGTGGCCAGGCTCGCCGAGCGACGCCCCGAGGCCGGGCAGGACCCGCTGCACGAGGTCTACGACTTCGCGACCTGGTCCGCCGAACAGGCGCCCGCCGACTCACCGCTGGCGATCCTGCCCGTCGTCGCGCACGCCGAGCGCTATCGCGTCCTGGCCGCGGCCGGCAGCGAACCGCCCGACCCGGTCGCCTCCGGGCACTGGGGCGGGCGCCGGGCGCGCCAGGTGATGACGTCGGCCTTCGACTGGTGGCTGGAGTGGGAGCGCGACGACCATCCGCGCAGCCGGCTCGACCTCAACTTCCTCGGCCACGCCAAGTTCTGCGAGGGCCGGGGCGCCGAGGCCGCCGCCCTGTTCCACCGCATCGGACCGCACGTGACCCCGGTGCCCTGGTCGTACCCCGGCCGGGACCCGCACCAGGCCTTCCGCGCCGCACGCGACAGCGTGCTCGGCGCGGTCTGAACGATCCCCGGTGAGCCATCCAGCGACCCAGCGACCCAGCGACCCAGCGACCCAGCGACCCAGCGACCCAGCGACCCAGCGACCCAGCGACTCAGCCCCCCAGCCAGGCAGCAGCCTGCCGACCGAAAGGACGATCACGCCATGACGACGGGCACGAGCAGACCGGCCGCCGCCGGAAGCGGCATCAGCACCTTCAAGGGCCAGGACCGGGCCCTGCGTTCCGACCGGCTCGGTACGGGAGGCCTGCTGCTCTCCGTCCTCGCGGCGACCGCCCCCCTCATGGTGGTCGCGGGTGTCATGCCCACAACATTCGCGGTGATGGGCATCGTCGGGCAGCCCCTGCTCTTCGTCCTGCTCGGCGTCGTGCTCGTCCTCTTCAGCGTCGGATACGCCGAGATGAGCCGCCACGTCCACAACGCCGGCGCCTTCTACGCGTACATCTCCCGAGGACTCGGCGGCCTCGCGGGCTCGGGCGCCGCGGCGGTCGCGCTGGTGGCCTACAACGCGCTCCAGGTCGGCATCTACGGCATCTTCGGCTTCGAGGTGTCCGGCCTGTTCGCCACCTACCTCGACATCGAACTCGCCTGGTGGATACCGGCGTTGCTGGCCGCCGTCCTCGTCGGCACCCTCGGCTGGCTGAAGATCGACGTCAACGCGCGCGTGCTCGGGGTGCTGCTCCTGATCGAGGTCGCCCTCGTCGTGATCTTCGACATCGCGGCCGTCGCCGACCCCGCCAGGGAGGGCCTGTCGCTGCACGCCTTCAACCCGGACACCCTGAGCGGGGCGGGCCTCGGCACCGCGCTCTGCTTCTGCGTCGCCGCGTTCCTCGGCTTCGAGCAGGCCCCCGTGTACGCGGAGGAGACCAGCCGCCCGCACATCCTGGTCCCGCGCGTGATGTTCCTCGCCATCGGCTTCGTCGCCGTGTTCTTCGCACTCAGCTCCTGGGCGCTGACCGTCGCCGCGGGCCCCTCCGGGATCGTGGGCGCCGCTCAGAAGCAGAGCGCGGGACTGCTGTTCCTCCTCACCGAGTCACGGCTCGGTGACACGTTCACCGATGTGCTCCATGTGCTGTTCGTGACCGGCATGTTCGCCGCGATGCTCAGCTTCCACAACGTCGTCGCCCGGTACGCCTTCGCCATGGGCCGCGAAGGACTGCTGCCCGCCGCCTTCGGCCGGACGACGGGCGCGAGCGGCGCCCCCGGCACGGGCTCACTGCTCCAGTCGGCCGTCGCCGTGGTGACCGTCGTGGCGTTCGCCGTCGCCGACGACAAGCCGGTCGGCGACCCGACCGCGCCCGTCCTGCACCTCTTCACCTGGATGGGCAACGTCGGCGCGCTCGGCGTCATCGTGCTGATGGCCGTCGCCTCGCTCTCCGTCGTCGTCTTCTTCGTCCGCCGGGGCGCCGGGCGCGCCCAGGCCCGGCGCCTGGCCTGCTCGGTGATCGCGGGAGTCTCGCTCCTCGTCATCGCGCTCTACACGATCAAGGACTTCGACGTCCTGGTGGGCGCGGGACCCGGCTCCTCGCTGAGCCGGCTGCTGCCGGGCGTCATCGTGCTGGCCGCCGCCGCGGGCGTCGTCCAGGGCCTGTTCCTGCGCACCCGCAAGCCCGAGGCGTACGCCGGCATCGGGCTCGGCAACGAGGCGTTCCAGCTGGACAAGGCGGCGGGGTCCGACGGCTGAGAGGTCCGGTTCCGCAGGACCCGGTGCCCGGCCGTGCCGCCAGGTACCGTCCTGAGAAACGTGTGAGAAGTCATTACGGAACGCTGACGAGCACCCCGGGCCGCTGGCTTCCGGCGGCCCGGGGTGCTCGAATCAGTTGGTGAACACGGAATCACCGACAGCGTCGGATCCGGAGGGGAGCGGCACCCCTGTGGGGCGGCGACTCATGCTCGGGATGCTCGGACTGGGCGCCCTGGGCGTGGTCACCGCACCCACCCTCCAGCGCGGCCTCGAATCCTTCCTCGGCGGCGCCGCCGACAAGGACCCCACCGGTCTGACCGGCCTGCTCCCCAACGGCGGCGGCTTCCGCTACTACTCCGTCACCTCCTCCGTCCCGCACAAGGACGAGGACTCCTACCGCCTGAAGATCGACGGACTGGTCGACCACCCCGGCACGTACACCCTGTCCGACCTGCGCGCCCTGCCGCAGACGCGGATGGTCCGGGACGTGCAGTGCGTCACGGGGTGGCGGGTGCCCGACACCCCCTTCGAAGGGGTGCGCCTGTCCCGGCTGCTGGACGCCGCGGGCGTGCGTGCCTCGGCCGGGGCGGTGCGCTTCACCTGCTTCGACGGGGCGTACTCGGAGAGCCTGACGCTGGACCAGGCCCGCCGCGCCGACGTCCTGGTCGCCCTGCGCATGCAGGACAAGGACATCAACCACGCCCACGGCGGCCCCGTCCGCCTCTACGTGGCCCCCATGTACTTCTACAAGTCGGCGAAGTGGCTCTCCGGCATCACCGTCACTCCGGACGTCCGCCCCGGCTACTGGGAAGAGCGGGGGTACGACGTGGACGCCTGGGTCGGCCGGTCGAACGGACGTGACGATGAGACCACCTGAGACCGACGCCTCCAAGGCACCGGAGGCTGCTTCCGAGGCTGGAGAGCGCCTCGCGGGGGCGCTGCGGGTCCGCCGCTTCACGCCCGCCGAACGCTGGGTGCACCGCGTCACGGCCCTCCTGATGGGGGTGTGCGTGCTGACCGCGGGCTGCCTCTACCTGCCCCAGCTCGCCGAACTCGTCGGCCGCCGGGAGCTGGTCGTGCGGCTGCACGAGTGGTCCGGGCTGCTGCTCCCGGTGCCCGTCCTCGCCGGGCTCGTCTCGCGCGCCTTCCGGGCGGACCTGCGGTTGCTCAACCGCTTCGGCCCGCACGACAAGGTCTGGCTGCGCTCGGCGCTGCGGCGGGATGCCCGGCCGGAGTCCCGGCCGGCCGGGAAGTTCAACGCCGGACAGAAGACGTACGCGGCCTGGATCGCCGGGGCCGTCCTGGTCATGGTCGGCACGGGGCTGCTGATGTGGTTCACCCACCTCGCCCCGCTGGTCTGGCGCACGAGTGCGACCTTCGTCCACGACTGGCTCGCGCTGGCCATCGGCATCGTCCTCGCGGGACACATCGGGATGGCCCTCGCCCTCCCGGAGTCCCGGCGGGGACTGCGGACGGGCTCGGTCAGCCGGGAGTGGGCCGAGCGGGAGCATCCGCTCTGGCGACCGTAGGAACCGGCTCGTAGGAACCGGCCCCTTGGGAGCGACCGGCCCCTTGGGACCGACCGGTTCGTACGGGTCGGTCCGTCGGGAGCCGGGGCTAGCCCAGTGCCGCCGCCAGGAGTCCGGCCGTCTCGGCGACGAGTGCCTCGTCCATCGGGGCGTCCTGGTCGGGCTTGGTGGACAGGACCGACAGCACGACCGGCGCCCCGTCCGGCGTCCAGGCGATGCCCACGTCGTTGGTCGTGCCGTACTTGCCCGTGCCCGTCTTGTCGCCGAGCGCCCAGTCCGCGGGCAGGCCCTTGCGGAAACGATTCGTGCTGGTGGTGTTCGCCAGCAGCCACTCGGTCAGCTGCCGCCGGTCCCGGGCCACGAGCGCGTCCCCCAGGGCGAGCTTCTCGTACGTCCGCCCGGCGGCGGCGGGGCTGGTGAGGTCCGTCGTACGCCACGGCTCGGCCGAGTTCAGCGCGGGCTCATACCGGTCGAGGCGGGTGACGGGGTCCCCGATCGAGCGGCAGAAACGGGTGATCGCGGTCGGCCCGCCCAGCTCACGGAGCAGCAGGTTCGCCGCGGCGTTGTCGCTGTGGGCCATGGCCGCGTGGCACAGCGCGGCGACGGTCATGCCGTTGGCGAGGTTCTCCGGGCGGCCCGTCACGGGGGAGCCGCCGGCGTCCGTGAGGTCCTGCTCGGTGTACCGGATCACGAGGTTCAGGAACTCGCCGCTCCGGTCGAGGTCCCGCAGGACGGCCGCGGCGGCGAGGGTCTTGAAGACCGAACACATCGGGAACGTCTCGTCCGCGCGGTACCGCACGGTTCTGCCGGTGACGGTGTTGCGGGCGTAGACGCCGAGGCGGCCGTTGTGGGACCGCTCCAGCTCTGCGAGCGCCTTGCCGATGTCCGGCGTGGTCGCCGCCGCGGCGGCGGGGGGCGCGGTGGTTGCCAGCGCGGCGGTCGCGGTCGCGGCTGCGCCCAGGACGAGTGCGGTGCGGCGGCTGGGGTGGGGGATTGAGCTGTGCAAGATGTCTCTCTTCCGCTGCGAACGATGAGCAGTTGCATAGAGGGAGACTTCTGAGGGGCGCGTGTGGTTCCTGGGGTGATCGGAAGTGGCGCGTTGTGAGCGGGCGGTCGCGCCGTTCCCCGCGCCCCTGGGGGCGGGAGGGTTGCGTCGATCCCTGCGGCCCTGGAGGGCGAAAAGACTGCGCCGTTCCCCGCGCCCCTAAAAGCAAAAGGATTGCGCCGTTCCCCGCGCCCCTAGGGGTGGGCGGGTTTCTTGGGGGTGAAGGTCAGTAGGACCTTGCAGGATTGTGTTCTGTCTGCTGCCAGGGTGAAGGCCGCTGTTGCCTCGGGGAGGGGGAGCACCGCGCTGATCAAGTGGTCGAGACGCGGCTCCCTCGCCAGGAGCGCGAGCGCGTCGTCGAACTCCCCGTCGAAGCGGAACGCCCCCCGGAGGTCGATCTCCCGGCTGACCACCAGGTTGCCGGGGAAGGCGCTCGCGCCGGGTGGGAGCATGCCGAGCTGGACCACCACCCCGCCGCGCCGTACCAGGCGCAGGCAGGTGTCCAGGCCGGCCGCGACTCCGGACGCCTCGACCGCCGCGTCCACCTCGGGCAGCCGGTCGGGGGAGGACGCTTCGTCCGCCCGTACGGTGGCGTCGGCGCCCGCGGCCACCGCGTACTCCAGGGCCCGTGGCAGCAGGTCGGTCGCCGTCACCCGCGCGGCCCCCGCAGCCTTCGCCGCCGCGACGACCAGGCAGCCGATGGGCCCGGCGCCGGTCACGAGGACGTGTTTCCCGCGTACGTCGCCGGCCCGGCCCACCGCGTGCAGGGCGACCGACAGCGGTTCGGCCAGAGCGGCCCGCCGCAGGGGCAGTTGGGCGGGCAGTGCCCTCAACTGGGCCGCGGGCACCACGACGTGTGCCGCGAACCCGCCCTGTACGTGCGGGGTCCGGGCCGCGCTGCCGAGGTAGCGGGTGTCACGGCACACGTTCCGGCGGCCGGCCGCGCACTCCGGGCACGCTCCGCACGGGGTGGCGGGGTGCACCGCGACGGCCGTACCCGGCGCGGGGGTTCCGTCGGCCCCGGCTCCGGCTCCGTACGCGAGGACCGTGCCCACGATCTCGTGGCCGAGGACCATCGGTTCGCGGAGCCGGAAGTCTCCCACCCCGCCGTGCCGCCAGTAGTGGAGATCGGAGCCGCACACCCCGCCGTAGCGCACGGCGACGAGTGCCTCGCCCGGGCCGGGGGAGGGGGCGGGGAGTTCGTCCACGCGGAGGTCTCCCTGACCGTGGATCACGCAACCGAGCATTCGGGACGGTCCCTTCTCGCGGCGCTCAGAGGACGCTGGTCATGCCGCCGTCGACGTAGAGGATCTGGCCGCTGACGAAGTCCGCCGCGGGGGAGGCGAGGAACAGCACACCGCCGACCAGGTCGTCCGTACGCCCCCAGCGTCCCGCCGGGGTCCGGCGGCGGACCCAGGCGCTGAACTCCGGGTCGTCGACCAGGGGTCGGGTGAGTTCGGTCTCGATGTAGCCGGGGCCGAGACCGTTCACCTGCACCCCGTGCGGGCCCCAATCGGCGCACATGCCCTTGGTGAGCATCTTCAGCGCGCCCTTGGTGGCCGCGTACGGCGCGATGCCGGGCCGTGCCACCTCGCTCTGCAGGGAGCAGATGTTGACGATCTTGCCGTGACCGCGCGCGGTCATGCCCCGAGCGGCCTCGCGGCCCACCAGGAACGCGCTGGTCAGGTTGGTGTCGAGGATGCGATGCCAGTCGGAGTCGGTGAACTCCAGGAGCGGGGAGCGCAGTTGCATCCCGGCGTTGTTGACGAGGATGTCCAGCGGCCCCACCCGCTCCTCGACGTCCGCGATCCCGGCGGCCACCGACGGACCGTCGGTCACGTCGAAGGCGGCCGTGTGGACCGTACCGGGCAGCCGTGCCGCGGCCTCGGCGAGCCGGCCGGGGTCGCGGCCGTTCAGCACGACCGTGCAGCCTGCCTCCGCCAGTCCCCGGGCCAGCGCGAGGCCGATGCCCCGGCTGGACCCGGTGACCAGCGCCGTACGGCCGCCGATGTCGAAGAGGGGGTGGGTCATCGCCGTACCTTCCTGGGTACTTGAGGAGTACCTGCGAGCCGGGGCGCTAGATCACTAGCGACAGCAGCAGCACCAGGCCTCCGGCGACCACCGAGATGATGGTCTCCATGACCGACCAGGTCTTGATGGTCTGGCCGACGCTCAGGCCGAAGTACTCCTTGACCAGCCAGAAGCCGGCGTCGTTCACATGGCTGAAGAACAGCGAACCGGCGCCGATCGCCAGCACGAGCAGCGCGGCGTGCGTGGTCGACATGTCGGCGGCCAGCGGAGCCACCAGACCGGCCGCCGAGATGGTGGCGACGGTCGCGGAACCGGTCGCGAGCCGGATCGCCACCGCGATCAGCCAGGCCAGGAGCAGCGCGGGGATCGACCAGTCCTTGGAGATGTCCAGGATCATCTGGCCCACCCCGCAGTCGATCAGCGTCTGCTTGAAGCCGCCGCCCGCGCCGACGATCAGCAGGATGCCCGCGATGGGGGCCAGCGACTTCTCGACGGTCGAGGACATCCGGCCCTTGGTGAACCCGGCCGCCCGGCCGAGCGTGAACATGGCGACGATCACGGCCGCGAGCAGCGCGATCAGCGGGGAGCCGATCACGTCGAAGACACGCTGCACCATGTGCGTGGGGTCGTCGATGACGATGTCCACCAGCGCCTTGGCCAGCATCAGCACGACCGGCAGCATGACGGTGGCGATGGTGGCGCCGAAACCGGGGCGCTTCTCCAGGTCCTCGGAGGCGCGCTGGGGGATCATCTTCTCCGGCGCCGGGACATCCACCCAGCGGGCCGCGTACTTGGAGAAGACCGGCCCCGCGATGATCACCGTCGGGATGGCGACCAGGATGCCGAGGGCGAGGGTGACACCGAGGTTCGCCCCGACCGCGTCGATCGCGACCAGCGGGCCGGGGTGCGGCGGGATCAGCCCGTGCATCACGGACAGGCCCGCGAGCGCCGGGATGCCGATGCGCATCAGCGAGTAGTTGCCGCGCTTGGCCACCATCAGGACGACCGGGATCAGCAGCACGATGCCGACCTCGAAGAAGAGCGGCAGCCCGATCACCGAGGCGATCAGCACCATCGCCCAGGGCATCGACCGGCCGCCCGCCTTGGCGAGGATCGTGTCGACGATCTGGTCGGCGCCGCCGGAGTCGGCGAGCAGCTTGCCGAGGATGGCGCCGAGCGCGATCAGCACGCCCACGCCGGCGACGGTCGAACCGAGACCGGCCGAGAAACTGGTGATCGCCTTGTCGAGCGGCGCCCCGGCGAAGGCACCGAGCGCCAGCGACCCGATGGTCAGCGCGAGAAAGGCGTGGAGCTTGAACTTGGTGATGAGCAGGACGATGACGGCGATGCCCGCCAGTACGGCGATGCCCAGCTGAGCGTGGCCCGCCGAGGTGATCGGCTCGACGGGATCCGCTGCCAGCATCTCGACGCTGAGTCTGGTCACGGTGCTTTTCCTTGCATGGGAGGGGAGAGGGGGAGAGCGGAGGGAGGTGCGGCGCCCCGCGGGGGCGGGGCTTCAGCGGGCGAGACCGTCCAGCGCGCTCACGGCCCGGTCGGTGATCTCGTCGGGGGTGCCGGTGACGTCCACGGCGACACCCGTCTCGTCCGCCTGGAGCGGCTGGAGGGTGGCGAACTGGGAGTCGAGCAGCGCCGTGGGCATGAAGTGGCCCTGGCGGTGTGCCATCCGGTCCTCGATGAGTGCGCGCTCACCGGTCAGGTGCACGAAGACGATGTCGGGAGCGGCGGCCCTGAGCCGGTCCCGGTAACTCCGCTTCAGCGCGGAGCAGCTGACCACGCCGCCGAGTCCGGCCCGGCCGTGCGCCCACGCGCCGATGGCGTCCAGCCACGGTTGGCGGTCCTCGTCCGTGAGCGGCGTACCGGCCGACATCTTGGCGATGTTGGACTCGGGATGGAAGTCGTCGGCCTCGGCGTAGGGAACGCCGAACCGGCTCGCAAGCAGGGGCCCGATGGTGGTCTTGCCCGTGCCTGCCACGCCCATCACCACGACGACGTGGGGGGTAGTCATAGCTGCCTCGCTGTCTTCTTCGACATCGGATGACGGATGAAGGTCAGGTGCCGCATCCGTCACGACACTGAAACCCATAGGTCAGATGAATTCAAGACTCTGTGACGCATAAGTCTGACTTTTTGTTCCGGCTCCGTCCCTCGTACCCTGAACCCATGAGCACACCGGGCCGGGGGCTGCACGGCCATGTACTGGAGCGCCTCGGCCCTTCGATCACCGCGGGCGAGTACCCCGCGGGCAGTGTTCTGCGCACGGACGAGCTGGCGCAGCGATTCGAGGTGTCACGCTCGGTGATGCGGGAGGCGGTCCGCGTCCTGGAGTCGATGCACCTCGTGGAGTCCCGCCGCCGGGTCGGCGTGACCGTCCGTCCCGCGCACGAGTGGAACGTCTACGACCCGCAGGTCATCCGGTGGCGGCTGGCGGGCGCCGACCGGCCGCGGCAGCTGCGCTCGCTGACCGTGCTGCGCTGTGCCGTGGAGCCGGTCGCGGCGGGACTGGCGGCGAAGCATGCCACGGCCGAGCAGTGCGCCGAGCTGACCGAGTGCGCGCTCGGCATGGTGGCGCACTCACGCGGCCACAAGCTGGAGGGGTATCTCGTCCATGACATCGCCTTCCACCGGATCGTGCTGAACGCCTCCGGCAACGAGATGTTCGCGCGGCTCGGGGATGTGGTGGCCGAGGTGCTGGCCGGGCGCACGCACCATCAGGTGATGTTCGAGGATCCCGATCCGGCGGCGGTGACGTTGCATGTGCAGGTCGCCGAGGCGGTGCGGGCGGGGGACGCGGTGCGGGCGGAGGCGCTGACGCGGGAGGTTGTGGTGGGGGCGCTCCAGGAGTTGGACATTCTCAGCCCGGAGGGCTGACATGTCCCGGTTCGCCGTCGTCGGCGGCGGGCCCGTCGCGTCACGCGGTGCGTCGCTCGGGGGCTGCGCCCCCTGAAAGCAAAAGACTGCGCCGTTCCCCGCGCCTCTGAGGGCTGCGTTCTTGGGGCTGCGTTCTTGGAGGGTGCGCCGCCTGACGGGCGGAAGGCCGGAGGCTGCGCCGTTCCCCGCGTTCCTACAGGACGTCTCCGTTCGTGTAGGCCCATGCGCCGCCGTCCGCCCGCTCGAAGCGGCTGTGCTCGTGGAGCGAGCCGCCCGCGTAGGACGCGCGGAACGTCACCGTGCCCGTCGTGTGGAACGGCGTGCCCTCCGTCGTGGCGAGGATCTCCAGGCCTGTCCAGCGCATGGCCGGGTCCAGGTCCAGGTGGGGCGGGCGCGTGCGGGGGTGCCACGTGCGCAGCAGGTACGCCTCGTCGCGTGTGACGAACGCGCAGTAGCGCGAGCGCATCAGCGCCTCGGCGGTCGGCGCCGCACCCTCACCCCGGTGAAACCGGCCACAGCACGCCTCGTACGTCTCCGCAAGACCGCAAGGACATGAGGGGTTGCGCGCGGGAGCGGAACGGCGCTGGTTGCGGGAGTGCGGGGTGCGTCGGGGCATGCGCTCCATTCTGCTGCACCACGGCCTGTGGCGAACCCGTGAATCAGGCGCCGCGACACGAGTACATCGTGTGCGAGCTGTGCGCGGTGCCCTTCATCGAATCTCCTTCCGGCGTGGCGTGAACACACCTTGCATACGCAACTGCCGAGCCAGCACGGTGGATCGAGCACTTGAGCATCAGGAGTCACAAGCGTGCTGCTTGACCCCGGACGGCCGTCCGGCCGGGGCACTGACGGGGGACTGATGCGGTGCCGTGGACCGGCATGCCTTCCGCACGTCCGGAGAACTCCGCGTGCGCCGGACGCGAACCACCCCCTCTGCCGCCTCTTGGTGCATGTCTTCCGGTGCCCGAGATCGGATTTAGGAGGGGGAATGCCGATGAACGCGGTGAACACTGCCAGGCCGACGTATCCCGGCGTCTACGTCGAAGAACTTCCCAGCAGCGCACGGACCGTCTCGACCGTCACCACCTCGGTGACCGCCTTCGTGGGCCACACCCGGCGCGGCCCGCTGAACGAGCCGGTGCGCATCACGAGCTTCACCGAGTTCGAGCGCCGCTTCGGGGGCCTGAGCTCGCGCAGCGCCGTCGGCTACGCGGTGCACCAGTTCTTCGGCAACGGCGGCACGGTCGCCGTGATCGTCCGCGTCGCCAGAGCGAACAGCGGGAAGGCCGCCCGCGTCACCCTGGAGTCCACCGAGGGCCACAGCGGGAGCGCGGTCCTCGACGTGCACGCCAAGGAACCCGGCGTATGGGGCAACGGTCTGCGCGTCGCCGTCGACCACGACACGCCCCGCCCGGACGAGACCTTCAACCTGCGGGTGTACGACGCCGGGGGCCGGGCCCGGGAGAACTTCACCGGGCTGTCCATGAACAGCTCGCACGGCCGGTACGCGCCGACCGTCGTCAACGCCGGGTCGCGGCTCGTCCGCGTCGAGGCCGTGGGCGAGGGCCGGCCCGACCCGTCCGGCACCGTCTCCAAGCCGTTCGGCCACGAACTGCCGAACCTCGCCGTCGACCTGACCGTCAAGATCGGTGACGTCGAGCGCGAGTTCACGCTGTACGACCCCGACTGCGACGGCCAATCCCCCTCCGGTGTGGCCGAGTTGGCCCTGCTGCTCGAACGCAGGCTGCGGGCGCTGCCCGACGCGCCGGGACGGCACGCCTTCGCGGGCGTCGAGGTCACCGCCTTCGGCAGGCGCCTCCAGGTCGTCGCGGGCTCCACCGACCCCGAGGACGTCGTCCGGTTCGTCGGCGAGTGCGCCAACGACCTGGGTCTTGAGGCCTCCGTCAACCCGCCCGTCTTCCCGCTGGAGGGCGGCGAGGACGGCGAGGCACCCGGCCCGCGCGACCTCATCGGCAGCGAGGCCGACAAGACCGGCCTGCAGGCGCTGCGCGGGGTCGCGGACGTCAACCTGCTCGTCCTGCCGGAACTCGCGGCGTACGAGTCGACCGACGACGCGCTCACGGTCGTCTCGGCGGCCCAGCGGCTCTGCGAGGAGCGGCGGATCTTCCTGCTCGTCGACGCGCCCGGCACGTGGGGCAGCGTGGACAGCGCCCGCGCCGGACTCGCCGCCTTCGACGCCGTCCGCGGCAACCACGCGGGCCTGTACTTCCCGCACCTGCAGCTCATCGACCCGCTGACCGGGCGGCTGCGTTCCTTCCCGCCGTCGGGCGCGGTCGCGGGGGTCTACGCGCGCACGGACTCCGAGCGCGGTGTGTGGAAGGCGCCGGCCGGCACCGAGGCACGGCTCGCGGGAGTCCACTCGCTGACCGTCGATCTCACCGACCGCGAGAGCGGACTGCTCAACCCGCTGGGCGTCAACTGCCTGCGCACCCTGCCGCTGGTGGGCCCGCTTGTCTGGGGCGCGCGCACCCTGGAGGGCTCCGACGCCCTCGACAGCGAGTGGAAGTACGTGCCCGTGCGACGGCTCGCCCTGCATGTCGAGGAGAGCCTGCAACGCGGGCTGCAGTGGGTCGTGTTCGAGCCCAACGACGAGAACCTGTGGCAGCAGATCCGCCTCGCGGCCTCCTCGTACCTGCACACGCTCTTCCGGCAGGGCGCCTTCAAGGGCGGTACACCGCGGGAGGCGTACTTCGTCAAGTGTGACCGCGACACCACGACGGACGAGGACATCGCGAACGGCGTCGTGAACGTCCTGGTCGGCATCGCACCGGTCAGGCCGGCCGAGTTCGTCGTCGTCAGGATCCAGCAGACGTCCGGGCAGTTCGAGCTCCAGGCCCCATGAGCCGCATGAGCCCCGTGAGGAAGAACGTGAAGGAAACCGATGGCTGAGTTCACTGTCAACGCCCAGCGCTTCGACCCCTACAAGAACTTCAAGTTCCTGGTGCTGTGGGACGGTCGTACGGTCGCGGGCATCAGCAAGATCAGTCCACTGAAGCGGACCACCGAGGTCGTCAAGCACCGGCACGGCGGCGACCCCAGCTCGCCGCGCAAGTCGCCGGGGCGCTCCGAGTTCGAGGGCATCACGCTGGAGCGCGGGGTCACCCACGACCCCGAGTTCGACCGCTGGGCCAACAAGGTCTGGCAGGTCGGCGCGGGCCTCGGCTCCGAGGTGTCCCTCGCCGACTTCCGCAAGGACATCGTGATCCAGGTCCTCAACGAGGCGGGGCAGGTGGCCGTCTCGCACAAGCTCTACCGGACCTGGCCCAGCGAGTACCAGGTGCTCGGCGAGCTGGACGCCAACGCCAACGCGGTGGCCATCCAGTCGCTGAAGCTCGAATGCGAGGGCTGGGAGCGGGACTACGAGGTGCCCGAGCCGGAGGAGCCCTCGTTCCTGAACCCGGCCTGACGGGCGCGGAGTCGCACGACGGCTGAGTCGGCTGACACGGCTGACACGGCTGGGACACAGCCAGGACGGCTTGGACGGAAAGGGCTGCGGGGGCAGCGGGGACAGGTACGGCCTACAGCGGGTACGGCCGGGACGGAACGGGGGCGGGCATGACGATCACTCGGGCGGCCGAACTACTCACCACCTGGGAGACCGGGCTTGCCCAGGCCCCGTCCGGACGCGCCCTGCTGCTGCACCGCGCCGCCCGCCCGGACACCGGGACCGAGACGCTGTCCGCGCTGCCCGTCGGCGTGCGGGAGGCAGACCTCTTCACGCTGCGCCGGACCCTGTTCGGCGAACGGATGCAGGTCCGGCTCGGCTGTTCCGCCTGCGCCGAGGACATGGAATTCGACCTGGACGCGGCGGAACTGGCCCGGTCGGCGGGCAGTCCCGCCCCGGCCTCGGTGCGGGTCGCCGAGGACGGCTGGGAGATCGAACTCCGGGTGCCGAGTGCCGCCGACCTGACGGCGGCGGCCCGGCACCCGGAACCCCGCCTAGCCCTGCTGGAACGGTGCGTCGTCTCGGCCGTACGCCACGGTGCGGACGTCCCCGCCGACGCGCTGCCCGAGGCGGTACGGCACCGGCTCGCCGAGGCGGCACAGGAGGCCGACCCGGGCGCCGACCTCACGCTCGACGTCAACTGCCCCGAGTGCGGAACGGCCACCCGCGCCGAACTCGACATCGCCTCCTATCTGTGGACCGAACTGGACGCCTGGGCGCGCGACGTGCTCCTCGACGTCCATCTGCTCGCCACCGCCTACGGCTGGAGCGAGCCGGAGATCCTGGCGCTCAGCCCGCTGCGGCGCCGCTACTACCTGGAGCTGTGTGCCGATGTCTGACCCCTCGGCTGATCCCGTGGGAGGGCGCCCCGAGCAGGAGCGGGCGTCACGGGCGCCCGACTTCTTCGACCGGCTGCTCGCCCGGCACACCCCGGCCGCCGCGCCGCCCGCGGACGTGGTGCGGCTGCGACCGCGGCTGGCCGGCCCCTTCGAACGGGCCGAGGCGGTACGGGCCGCCGCGCCCGACCCGGACACGGGGGCACCGCTGTGGCCGACCGCGCCCCAACAGGGCTCGGTGTCGACTGACTTGGCGGGGTCGGCCGTGCGCGAGGTCCAGCTCCGCACGGAGCGCGAGCGGACCGTCCTACAGGCCGGGCGGCCGGTGTCCGGGGAACCGGCACCCCGGCCCGTGCCGCTGGACCTGCCTCAGGCGCCGCTGCTGCGGCCCGCCGCCGAGGTCGTACCGGCGCCGCTGCCCGCTCCCGACTCCGTGCGGCGTTCCAACGTGCGGGGCGAGCCGGAGCGGGCCTCCGCCCCGAGCGCGGTGTCCGTGCCTCTCCCTTCCGGCACGGGCGTCGCTTCCCCCGCCGCCGTGTCCGCCGCGCCGCGACCCGGTCCCGCGGACACGGCGGCGGCCCGCGACGCCGTACGGCAGGCCACGGGCCGTCGGTCCCGGCGCGGCGGCGAACAGGTGGTCCAGGTGCAGATAGGGCGCCTCGAAGTGACGGCGGCGGGCGCGGCCCCGTCCGGCGGCGGACGTCGGCCCACCGCCCCCGGGCGACCGTCGGCGACCGTGAGTCTGGCGGACTACCTGGCGAGGGGGCGCGAGTGAAGCACGCGCGGACACGACGGATCGACGCACCGGCGACCGGCCGGCGGAGCAGGGGAGCGGGGAGCGGCGGACCAGTGGGACCGGGGAACTCAGGAACCGAGGAACTGACGTCATGAGCAACGCACTCGCCATCGCCCACGTCACCCAGGCCCTCGCCCTGCTGATCGAGGCCAACCTGCAGCCCGAGATCGACATGGCCGTCAAGGTCGAGCCGCGCAAGCCGTCGGCCGACCCGCCCGCCGAGCCCACGATCACCGTCTTCCTCTACCAGGTCACCCCCAACACCTCGCAGCGCAACACCGACCTGCCGACACGCGCCTCCGACGGCACGCTGCTCAAGCGGGCCGCGGCCGGGCTGGACCTGCACTTCCTCATCAGCGCGTACGGCGAGGAGACGGAACTGGTCGGCCAGCGGCTGATCGGCTCCGTCGTGCGCACGCTGCACGAGATCCCGGTTCTGCCGCTCGACATCATCGAACTGGCCGGGGAGAAGCCGTACTTGGCGGACAGCGACCTCGCCGAAGCGGCGCAGCGGGTGCGGTTCACGCCCACGGTGATGGACATCGACGAGACCTCGAAGCTCTGGGGGATGCTCCACCAGACCCCGTACACCCTGTCGGTGGTCTACCAGGCGGCGCTCGTCCTGATCGAGGGCCGCGGGACGCCGGTGGCGGCGAAGCCGGTGGAGCGGTCGACGGTACGGGTGCTGCCGTTCGGGGCGCCGGGGGTGCCAGGGGTGCCGGTTCCGCCGGGCGCGGGCGACGCGGCCCGGCCCGCGTCGGGGGCCGCGGAGGCCGGCACTCCGGCGGACACCGCGCCCGCCGGTACGGCCGAGGTGACGGCGAGGACGGCCACGAAGTCGCCTGCGCAGTCGCCCGCGCAGCCGCCTGCCAAGACGCCTGCCAAGACGCCCGCGAAGGCTTCGGCGAAAGCGCCCGCCAAGCCGTCGGCGCGGGCCGCCGCCAAGGCACCGGACGGCGCCCGCGCCCGCGCTCGCAAGGAGCCGCAGGCGGGCAGGTCCTCGCGGGGCGTGGCGAAGAAAGCGACGCCCGCCGCCTCGACCGATGCCTCGCCGGATGCCCTCACGGACACCGGAGCGGGCTCCCCGACGGCCGACGACGGTCCCGACGGCGCGGGGCGGTGAGGCGGGCGTGAGCACGACGGGGGGAGGCGAGGGCATGGGTGCGCAGGAGCCGGCCGCGATGACCGGACCGGACGCGGGGGTCGTACCGGGGGACGGCGCCCCGACCCTGATCGCGGAGATCCGGCGCGTCCTCGCCCGCGTCGACGCCCACGCGGCGCGTGCGACCCGGCCCACGGACCCCTCGCGGAGCACACCTGAGAAATCAGCCGCAGCCGCAGCTGCAGCCGCAAGTACCGGCACAGCCACAGGTACCGGCGCCGACAGCGGTTCCGCGGGTGGTCCGGTGGGGCCGGTGACAGGGCCCCTCGACGCGCTCGTCGCCTGTTTCGCGCTCACCCCCTTCGAGCGGGACCTCGTACTCCTCACCGCCGCCTGCGAGGTGGACACCACGACCGCCGCCCGCTGTGCCGCGGCCCACGGGGACCCCGAACGCGCGTACCCCACGTTCTCGCTCGCCCTGGCCGCCCTCGCCGAACCGCACTGGAGCGCGCTGACCCCGGTCGCGCCCCTGCGCCGCTGGCGGATCGTCGAGCCGGCCGACGACGCGCAGCGCGGCCGGGACCAGTCCCTGACCCTGTCCCGGCTGCGGCTCGACGAGCGCATCCTGCACTTCCTCCTCGGCTCGCCCTACCTGGACGCGCGCCTGCACGGCCAGTTGCGCCGCGCGCCGGTTCCCGAGGACCTTCCGCCGTCGTACGACCTGGCCGCGAGCCGGGTCGCCGCGGGCTGGACGACCGGCGCGCGCCCCGACGCGCCGCCGCTCGTCGAGGTGGTCGGCGGCGACCCGCGCGGCCGGGCCGACATCGCCGCCGCCGCGGCGGCCCGCTCCGGACTCGCCCTGTACGCGATGAACGCCGAGGACATCCCGACCGCCCCCGGCGAGCGTGACCTGCTGGCCCGGCTGTGGCAGCGCGAGGCGATCCTGCTGCCCGCCGCCCTGCTCGTGGAGGCGGGCGAACTCGACCGCGACCAGCACGCGGCGACCGACGCGTTCCTCGCCGGGGCGGCCGTTCCCGTCGTCGTGTCGAGCCCCGACCCGCGCCGGTCCGATCAGGCGCGCGGGGAACGGGTGGCGGTGCCCCGCCTGGACGACGAGGAACAACTGGGCCTGTGGACCGACGCGTTCGAGGGCGTCGTCGACCTCGGGGAGGGCGAACTGCGGTCGCTGGTGGCCCAGTTCCAGCTGCCGCCCCATGTCGTACGGTCCGCCGCCGCCACCGTACGCCGTGAGCTGCCGGCCGAGGACGAGCCGGACCCCGCGCTGCTCGCCTGGCGGGCCGGGCTGAACGAGGCCCGGATCGGCATGGACGAGCTGGGCCGCCGTATCGAGCCGGACGCGGGCTGGGACGACCTCGTACTGCACGAGCGGCAGACGAGCGTACTGCGGGAGATCGTCGCCCACGTGCGGCAGCGGGCGACGGTCCACCAGGAGTGGGGCTTCGCCGCCACCCTGCGCCGGGGCCTCGGCGTCACCGCGCTCTTCGCGGGCGGCTCGGGCACCGGCAAGACCCTCGCGGCCGAGGTGATGGCAAAGGAGCTGGGCCTCGACCTCTTCGTCATCGACCTGTCCCAGGTGGTCAGCAAGTACATCGGCGAGACCGAGAAGAACCTGCGCCGCGTCTTCGACGCCGCCGAACGCGGGGGCGCGCTCCTCCTGTTCGACGAGGCCGACGCCCTCTTCGGCAAGCGCAGCGAGGTCAAGGACAGCCACGACCGGTACGCCAACCTCGAAGTCAGCTATCTGCTGATGCGCATGGAGGCGTACCGGGGTCTCGCGATCCTCACCACCAACATGAAGAAGGCTCTCGACACGGCGTTCCTGCGACGGATCCGGTTCGTCGTCGACTTCCCGTTCCCGGCCGAGCACGAGCGCGCCGAGATCTGGCGCCGGGTGCTGCCGCCGCAGACCCCGGTGAAGGGCATCGAACCGGAGCTGCTGGCCCAGTTGACCGTCGCGGGCGGCTCGATCCGCAACATCGCCCTCTCCGGAGCCTTCCTCGCCGCCGAGGAGGGCGACCGGCTTCAGATGCGGCACATGCTCGCGGCGGCCCGCACCGAGTACCTCAAGCTGGAGCGCTCGCTCACACCGGGGGAGGTCCGCGGATGGGTGTGAACGACGTGAACCACGTGCACGGGGGCGCGGGCAGGCGGCCGGACGCGATCCGGGTGGACGTCGGTGAGCTCGTCCTCGACGGCTTCCGGGTGGACCCCGACCGGGTGTCCGCCGCCTTCACCCACGAACTGACCCGGCTGGTACGGGAACACGGCGTGCCGCTGGCCACCGGGCGCGGCGCGGTGACGCTGGACGCGCTGTCCGGGCTGCCGCCCCTGCCCGCCGGACTGTCGGCGCGACGGCTCGGCCAGGAGCTGGCACGGGCCGTCCACGCGGGTCTCTCCGGCCAGGGGGAGGTGCAGGCCCCATGAGCGGCAACTCCTCGACCCAGGACGCCCGTGCGGAGCAGGCCGCCGAACAGCGCCGCCGCAAGCGCAAGGAGCGCGCCGCCAAGGCCCGGGAACCCGAGCCGAGGGACATCGTCAGCGGCGCGGGACAGCCGCTCGACGTCGGCGTACGAAGGGAGTTGGAGGAACAGCTCGGTCATGATCTCGGCCGCGTACGGCTGCACACCGGGCGGGACGCCGGACAACTGACCGAACTGCTCGGCGCGGACGCCGTCGCCGTCGGCCAGGACGTCTTCTTCCGCGAGGGCGCCTACCGCCCCGGCACGGCCGACGGGCAACGCCTGCTCGCGCACGAGCTGTTGCACACCGTGCAGAACCCGGACGGCCTCGGAGCCCTGCGGGCCGGCCGCGACCTCGGCGCGGTCAGCCTCCCGCAGCAGGCGATCGAGCGGGAGGCGGAATCGGCCGCCCAGGACCTCGTACGCCCGGCCGCCGCGCACTCCGCCGCACCGTCCGCGGAGCAGCCCGCACAGGAGGTGGCGCGGGGGCAGGCCACGCCCGGCTGGCTGCGGTACGCCACCGTGGACGCCGACCGCAACCGCCTGGAGCAGATCGACCCGGCGACCCTCGTGGACCGGCTGACGAACTCGGTCGTGCGGTCGCTGCGCGGCGACCCGGAGGACCGTTCCAGGCGTACGCGCCACCAACTCGCCCGCCTGCCGGAAGAGTTGCTGGACGGTGTGCTCGACCGGCTGGAGGACCGGCTGCTCGGCTCGGAGCACGACCGGGTGCTCGACCTGGTCGAGGAGATCGAGGCCGACGGCGACCTGCCGCAGGAGCCCGACTCGTACGAGGCCCCGGCGGTCGAGGCCGACGCGGCCGGGGAACTGCGGTTCCGGCGCGAGAACGAGCGGCGCTCGGCCGAGGAGGAGCAGGCCGAGAAGCAGGCCGGGGAGCACGGGACGGGGAAGGCGCCGGGCCCGGAGAAGGAGCCGGCGGGCACGGAGGGGGCGACGGGCTCCACACCGGAGAACGGGAGTGCCCAGCCGGGCGGCGACCGGGGCCCGGAGCGGCAGCAGCCTTCGTCCGGGGCGGCGCAGTCCCCGGGCGCGCGGCAGTCCGGGGAAGGGACGACCGAGGGCTCCGACGGGCAGGGCGCGGCACAGAAGAAGGAAGCGAAAGAGGACAGGGCCGCGCCCGGAGACCGGAGCGGCGAGAGCGGCGGGAGCGGTGCGGAGCGGAAGGAGGGCGGGGCGGACAAGGGGGCCGCCGACGAGCGGAGCGCACCCGCGGCGAGCGAGGAGGAGTCCGCCGCCAGGAACCGTCCGGGCGCCGTGGACGCTCTCGTGGCGGGGCAGCACCCCAAGCCGGCGGACAAGGCCGGACAGCCGAAGCCGACGGGCTCGCCCACGGCCGCGGGCAAGGACACCCAGCTGCCCGCGCGGCTCAGCCGGCTCGACGGCGTACGCAACCAGGATCTCGAAGGCCCCGAGGAGACCGCCGACGAGGACCCCTTCGGCTCCGGCAGCGAGTCCGAGGTCGAGGTCGGCGGCGAGGAGAAGAGCGCCTGGGACGTCAAGCTCCGGCCGGAGGACTTCATCCCGGAGCACGACCCCGACATGTCCGGCATACCGACCGCGGACGCGTCCGACCCGTCCCCGGGTGCCGCCGAGGCTGTCCCGTCGTTCCCCGCGCCTCCGGTGACCAGGGCCGACAAGGTGCAGGCGGAACGGGACGCCGAGGACGCGGAGGACGCGGCGGCCGAGTCCGAAGCCGAGTCCGAGTCCGCGTCCGGGTCCGACGACGGCACCGGGCCCGCCGACGGGGACTCGGCGGCGGGGGCGGAGTCGGACGCGGCGGCCGGCCGGGAGTCCGGTCCGGGCGACGGCAGGTTCGACGGTCTCGCGGTGGAGCAGGCCGCCGCACCGGCGTCCGTGTCGGGCGCTCCGGCGAGGGACCCCAAGAGCGGCGCCGACCCCAAGGCCGGACCGGTGGCCGCGCAGACGGCGGTGCAACAGGCGCCGGGCAGGTCGGACGGCGGCGCCGAGAGCGGTGGAGAAGTACGGGAGACGGCCGCCAAGGAGGAGAAGGGCACTCCCGCCGGGGGAGAGAAGGCGGGCGGAGCGCAGGAGAAGGCGTCCCCGCAGGCGACCCCGGCTTCGAGCGCGAGCGCGGGCGTGGGCGCGGGCGTGGGCGCGGGCTCCGGCTCTGGTTCGGCTGCTGTTACGGGTCCGCAGGCGTCGTCGGCTTCGGCGTCCGCGGGTTCCTCAGGGTCTTCCGGCTCCTCCGGGTTCTCCGGGTCCTCGGCGGGGGCGTCCGAGTCCGCGTCGTCCGCACGGGACAGCCATGTCTCCGGCAGCACGTCCGGGGGCGGGACGGGGACCGGGGCCGGAACCGGGACGACGGAATCTCCGGCAGCGCAGGCACCGGCGCCCGCGCCCGCGACCCCGGGACCCGCGAACGCACCCCGGTCCGAGCCCACCCGGGCCACCGAATCCCCGGCCCCCGCGAAGGAGTCCTCCGCTTCCCGCACCAAGGCGGCCAGATCGGCGCCCGCCGCCGGCGGATCACGCGGAGGTGGCGGCGGTGGCGCGGGCGGTGGCAGCGCCGCCGTGCCGGCCGCCCGTGGCAAGGGCAACAAGAAGGACTCGGCCCCGGCCCCGAACCTCTCGCAGGTGTCCCCGGAGGCAGGCCTGGCTACCGCCTCGAACCTCAAGCCCCACCGGGCACTTGAGGCCATGGGCGGAGTGGGCGGCTCGGTCGACCGGACCGTCGGCGACGAGCACAAGGCACTGGCCGCCGCCCCGCCGTCGATGGAACGGCCCGCCGGCGCGCCCCAGACTCTCCAGGGCAAGCCGAAGGCCGGCGCACCGGCGCAGTACTCCCAGGACCCGGCGCGCAAGTCCGAGGCGCCCGAGGAGAAGAAGGCCGAGGTCAAGGGGGCCAAGGAGCCCGAGGGCCAGATCGAGGCCGAGAAGGCCGAGGAGCCGGGCGGCTGGGACACCTTCAAGATGGCCCTGGGCTTCGGGATCGGCTGGCTCGCGGACAAGCTCGGGTTCGAGGTGGACGCGCAGGAACTGGCCGCGAAGTTCGCCGGGCTGCCGACGAAGGACGAGGCGCTCAAACAGGCCCAGGCGGGCAACGCGCCCGGCGTGGAACTGCGGGGCGAGGCGGAGGGCGCGGCCGGCGAACAGGGTGCCGCGGTCGACACCAAGGGCCAGGAGACCGTCACGACGGGCCGTGACGACGCGGCCCGCCCGATGGGCGAGAACCAGGTCTACCCCGACGCCCCCAAGGAGCAGCTGAAGGCGAAGGTGCCCGGCGCCGAGGGCGGCAGGGGCGGAGTGCCGCAGGGCGGCGCGTCCACCGGGGCCGTACCTCCCGAGGCGGCTTCCGAGGTCGCGGAGCACGACCGGGGACCGCAGTTCAGGGCGGCGTTCAGCGACGGCCAGAAGGGCGTGTCCGAGGGGCGCCGGACCAAGGACCGGGACTTCCGCGACTCACAGGCGAAGCACAGGCAGAAGGTGGACGCCGAGATCGCGGCGAACACCGAGAGCCAGGCGGGCGAGCGCGAGAAGGCACTGGGAGAGGTGACGGCTCAGCGTGCCGACTGGCGCAAGGAGCAGGACGAGGAGCTGAAGAACCTCGGTACGAAGAAGACCGAGCGGCACGACAAGGTCCGCAAGGACGTCCAGGACAAGGAGAAGAAGACAGACGACGACGTCGCCAAGGAGAAGACGGACGGCGACAAGAAGATCCGGGACGCGAACACCAAGGCGGAACAGGACGCCGAGAAGAAGCGCGACGACAGCGTCAACGAGTCCGGCAACTGGATCAGCAAGGCCTTCGACTGGCTCAAAGAGAAGGTCATCGAGATCAAGAACGCGATCGTCCGCGTCATCAGAGCGGCACGTGACGCGGTCGTCGGTTTCATCAAGAACTTCAGGACGACGGTCGAACGCTGGATCAACGAGGCGCGCAGGTTCATAGTCGACGCGATCAAGAACCTGATCGACGACCTGATCGAATTCGCGAAGGCCCTGGTCCGCGGAATCATCGAACTGGCCGCCCGGATCAGGAAGTTCATCGGCGACCTGATCTCGGCGGCGATCGCGCTGGTGAACCGGCTGGCGAAAATGCTGAAGCAGATCGTCACGGATCTGCTGAACGCCATCGGGAAACTGCTGGGCAGCATCCTGAGCATTCTGCGGAAGATGCTCCTCGATGTGGTCGAGGCCGTGATCGCGGCGGTGAAGACGGTCCTTGAGTACGCGTCCAAACTGCTCAGCGCGCTCGGCGAGTTCATGATGATCGCCGTCGACTTCCTCTCCGACCCGGGCGGCTGGCTGAGCGGCGCGAAGAACTCCGCCGTGGACGGGGCGAAGAACCACCTCTTCCGAGAGGTCCAGGCGGCGGTGAAGCAGTGGTTCCAGTCGAAGATCGAGGAGATCATCGGCATCCCGAAAGCGATGATCGACAAATTGATCAAGGGTGGTTTCACCCTGGAGCGGATCGTCAAGGAGACGTGGGACGCGATCGTCCCGCAACTCCCGTTCATCATCGGCGAGATCGTCATCACGAAGGTCATCGCGAAACTCATCCCCGGGGCGGGCTGGGCGATGGCGGTCATCGACGCGATCCGCACGGCGATCGGCGCGCTCAGCGAGATCCTGCGGGCGATCGGCGCGGTCATCTCGTGGCTGCGCGCGGTCCGCCAGGGCGGCGCGGGCATCCTCTTCGCGAAGGCGGTCGCGGCGGGCATCGTCGCCCTCCTGGAACTTGCCTACGAGGCGCTGCTGAGCGGCATAGGCAAGTACGTGGCGAAGGTCGGCCGCCGCCTGAAGGGCGTGGCGGCGAAGCTGGGCAAGGAGAAACGGGGCGGGGGCGACGGCAAGGCCCCCGCCGGGCGGGCCTCGGACGACCGGGCCGACACCGGAAGGCCCCGTCCAGCGACTGCGGCGTCCCCGTCCCCGACAAGCCCGGGACCGGTCCCGTCACCCACCCCGAAGAGGCCCACGCCCGCTACCCCACCCAAACCGACAACCACCACACCGAAGAAGCCGGCGCCTGCTGCGGGCCCGGCGAGGCCCACGACAACCGGCCCGGCCAAGGAAACTCCCAAGCCCGGCTCATCCGCCTACGCGAAGCCCACGGCCAACGACAAGAACGCCCGCCCGAAGCCCAAGGAGGACAAGAAGCCGGACACCCGCCCGACCCCCGTCCCCGAAGCCCACCCCACAGCCGACCCGCGACCGGCAGGAACCGACCCGACCCCCCACCCGAAGACGGACACCCCGGCCAAGCCGAAGGCGGACCAGCCGTCCCCCACCCCCGAACCGGACAGCAAAGCCCCGGACAAACCCAGGCCGGACAAACCCAGGCCGGACAAGGACAGGCCGGACAAGGACAGGCCGGACAAGGACACACCGGCCAAGCCCGAGCCGGACAGGGACGGTGCCGGAAGGCCGAAGAGCCACGACGGCAAGAAGCCGAAGCACGGCAAGGACAGCGACGGTCACCCCAAGAAGCCGAACAAGGACGATCGCAGGCGACAAGAGGAGTCACCGGAAGCGAAGGCGGCCCGCCTGGCTCTCATCGTGCAACGACTTCGACGCATCCTTCGCCCCAAATTGAGGCAAGGCGTACCTCGCGGCACGCACGAGGCGATGCTCGTCGGGCTGGGGCGCCACTTCAAACTCACCGGGCTGAAGCGCGTAGGGAACAAGAAGTTCACCGACTTCGCCACCCTGAATCCCACCCTTCCTGTGACCCCCGGTGAATATTCGGCCGATGACGAAGACGATTACATAGAAATTCCGGCCGACCCGGCGCTGCCGAATACGCGGATTCCTAACTTCGCTGACAACAAATTGGCGAGGAATTTCAAAGCCGAGTACATCAACAAGGCCTTCGTGGGCACTCATGGTGAGGAGTCGACCGAGGCGGACCTGCCCACCGAGCCCATCGGTTTCAGGCATCTGAACAAATATGACTTCAACACCGATAAGTCGAATCGCTGGGTTCGCATGCATCTGCTGACGAAACGGCTCGGCGGGCCGGCGAAGGGGTCCAATCTCGTACCGGCTCGGCGCGGGGTCAACACCAGGTTCAAGTGGGACATCGAGCGATATCCTGAGAGCTGGGTGAGGTCGGGGGATAAAAAGCCGGCGTGGTACAAGATCGATCTCAACTATCACGGTGGCAGCATTGTTGGATTCCCAAGTCATCTCCAGGCTGAATGGGGCATATATGAACCGGACCGTCGGCGCAGTACCTGGGTAGAGAAGCCTGCCCCTGCCGGGATGCCGTCCAGTAAGTCGGATCCCAGGCTGGAGAAGCCTCCCATTCCGAGCGGGGCCAACCGGGTCTTCGTCAACCACGATCCCGTGTCGCGCCTCGAAAGAATGCTCTTCATTCGGGAATCGTTCGCGAAGTTGATTGAGGAAGCGGTGAAGTCGAGGGGGCGGAACGTCAGGTCCAGGACGCAGCTTCTGGCCGCGATCGATGCCCTGCACGCGAAAAAGAAGACGCCCCTTGAAAACTATGCCTCCGACAAACAGAACCTCCTCGATGCTCTGATCGCCTCACACGCTACGTTCGATCCCAAGCCCTAGGTGGGGCGGCCGAATCAAAGGGAATGCAGCATGCGCAAACTGACGGCAAGTGAAAATGCTCACCTGAAATCCTTCACCGAGCTGCATGAATGCGACTCCATCGACATCTTCTTCGAAAATCAGGGGCAGTGGGGGGAGCCGGAGGAGCCCGGAGCGCTGACGGCAGTGTTCGATGGCGTCTCCGGGTTCGAGGGTGTGGTCCTGGATCCGGGACTTGAGCGGTGCATGGTGGGGATCTCCGACCTGTCGTCCTGCTGGGGAACCGTCGACACCTTGCCGCGTCTGCGCGGAGAATTCTCCATCAAGGAGTTTTTCGACTGCCTCCTCGACCCGCCTCCGGAGTTGGTCCGGGAGGAACCCGCTCCGGCGGAGGCGGAGTTCTACTCGCAACTCCGGGTCATCGACAGCGCGCCGCGCGCAGCGAACGGAATGATGACGGCCGTCCGGATCCAGCCCGGCGTGAACTCTCTGGAAATCTATTTCATCGACAGCGGTCTCGATCGTACTCCAGAATATGAAAATGAATACATTCGTATGGATGTGGACTACTGTGGATATCTCGATGCTCTGCTCATGACCAAGGGAACCTTCGGCTGGCAGTACCTGTTCACTGAGGCGTCGAGTCGCGACGAGCGGTTCCGGGATTTCTCTGACCGTTTGGCATACATGCTCGAACTTTTCCCCCGGATTTTCCCCGAGTACGACTACACGCCCCTGCGTGACCGTCTGGAGGCCCGTCGATGACCCGTTACGCCGATATTCCCAAACCCATCCGTTCCGGAATAGTCGTCATCGATCCCGATCGCGGCACCCCCCAGCGCATCATCGTGCTGCAGTTCAATCCCGACACCCTCGAACGCTCCCTCTCGCCCCAGTCCGCGGGCGGCAGTGGGGACTCCGGCGGTGGGGGGAGCGGGTCCGGGGACCGGAATGAGGCGCTGCGGCTCAAGGGGCCCGCCCAGGAGACCTGGAAGTTCGCCGCTGAGATCGACGCGACCGACCAGTTCGAGGTCGCCGCCCCCGACGGCATCCACCCGCAGCTCGCCACGCTCGAAATGCTGGTGCAGCCCACGACCCGGCAACTGCGCGACGCCACCCGCCTCTCGCAGAAGGGGGCCATCGAAATCAGCCCCATCGAGATGCCGCTGACCCTGTTCACCTGGGGCAGCAAACGCGTCATGCCCGTGCGGATCACCGAACTGTCCATCAACGAATCCGCCTTCGACATCGACCTCAATCCGATCCGGGCATCCCTCTCGATCGGGCTGAAGGTCCTCACCGTCAGCGACCTGCCCGCCGGACACCGGGGCGCCGACTTCTACCTGGCCCATCTCGCCCAGAAGGAACGCCTCGCGGCAGCCGCCCGCAGAGGCAGCCTCGGCGGACTCGGCCTCACGGGCGGCGCGGGCATGAGCACGGGCACGGGCACGGGCTTCACTCTGAGCGGAAGGGGCTGAGACAGCGGCCATGGCAGACATCGAGCCCTACGAGAACGCCCTCGACGCCATCCCCGGCGCGCACCCCTACCCCCGCTCAAGCCGCTACCACGACGCGGACATCGGCATCCACCGGCAGGCGGACGGCACCGAAGTCCGGTACACGAAGCGCCGGTTGCTGCCCCCGCTGCCTCCGCAGCCAGAAGCGGGCGACGCGCAGGACGAGAGCCGGACCCACACCGTCAGCGCGGGCGACCGCCCCGACCTCCTCGGCCGGCGCTACTTCGGCGACCCCGCCCAGTGGTGGCAGATCGCCGACGCCAACCCCGTCCTCGACCCGCGTGAGCTGACCGACGAGGCCGGCCAGGTCATCGACGTGCCGCTCCCCGGCAACGGGGGAGAGCGGCGTGTTTGACGTCCCCGTGGGCCAGGGCCCCGTACACCTCACCCTCCGCATGGGACCCAAGCTCACCCGCCCCGTCCCCGCCGAGGTCACCGAAGCGCTGCTGTCCGCCCAGATCACCGCCACCGCCGGCGAACGCAGCGGCTTCCAGCTCGCCTTCGACCTCACCAAGAACGGGCTCATCAACCGCGCCCTGCTCCCGGAGGGCTTCTTCGACCCGAAGACCCGGATCATCGTCTCGGTGAGCGTCAAGGGCACCGCCGACGTGCTCCTCGACGGCCTGATCGTGCGCCAGGAGGTCGGCGCCAGCAACCAGCCGGGCCACTCCACCCTCACCGTCACCGGCGAGGACCTGTCACTGCTGATGGACCTGGAGGAGCGGACCGACCGCTACCCCAACCTCCCGCCCTCCGACCGCGTCCTCGCGATCCTGCGCCGCTACTCCGACTACGGCATCCGGCCCGACGTCTACAAGGAGAAGGTGGCCCAGCCCCCGCACCAGGACCTCCGCGTCCACTACCAGACGGGCACCGACCTCCAGTACGTCACCGAGCTGGCCCGCGCCAACGGCTACACCTTCTATCTGGAGCCCGGCCCCACCCCGGGCCGGTCGTCCGCCCGCTGGGGCCCCGAGATCCGCCTGGGCATCCGCCAGCACGCCCTCAACGTCAACATGGACAACAACTCCACCGTCGACCAGCTGACGTTCTCGTACGACGGGACCGCGCGCGAGGAGCCGCAGGCCCGCTGGCAGGACCCGGGGACCAGGGTGTCCACCCTGCTGCCGCAGCCGCCGATCAGCCCGCTGCGCCCGCCGCTCGGCAGACGCCCCACCCCCGCCCTCAAGCGCCGAACGCTCTCCGGCACCGCCAAACAGCAGCGCGAACAGGCCGAGGCCGAACTGCTCGCCCGGGCCGCCGTGTCCGCCGACGTCATCTCCGGCTCCGGCTCGCTCGACGTCAACCGGCACGGCTACATCCTCCAGCCCCGCCAACTGGTCGGCGTGCGGGGCGCGGGGCGGGCGTACGACGGCGACTACTACGTCAAGTCCGTCACACACACCCTGCGTCCGGGTTCCTACCAGCAGAACTTCACCGTCTCGCGCGAGGGGCTGGAGGCGCGCAGCGCCTACGTCAGGCCCTGACCCCGGCGAGCCGACCGGCAACATCCGACAGAGCAGGAGCAGTTCAGCATGGCGGCAACCGGCAATCGTTACCTCGGCAAGTTCCGCGGCCGGGTCGTGGACAACGACGACCCGCTGCGGATCGGGCGCGTCCGGGCCGAGGTCCCGGACGTCCTGGGCGACGAGCCGTCGACCTGGGCGTTGCCCTGCCTGCCCTTCACCGGCCCGGAGTCGGGACAGTTCGTGGTGCCGGCGCCCGGCGCGGGCGTCTGGGTGGAGTTCGAACAGGGCGATCCCAGCTTCCCCATCTGGACGGGCTGCTGGTACGGGGCGGCCGAGGAGCTGCCGCCCGACGCGCGCCGCGAACTGGCCGCGTCCGCTACGGAGAAGCCGGTCGTCGTGCAGACGCCGCAGGCCCACAAGCTCGTGATGAGCGACACCTCCGGCGCCGAGCGGGGGATCCTCCTCCAGGCCCAGGGCGGCGCGTACATCCGCATCACCGAGGACGCCGTGGTCATCGCGACCGGCGCGGGCGCCGAGGTCGTCCTGCGCGGCAAGGAAGTGACGATCAACGAGGGCCAGCTGACCGTGCTCTCGAAGCGATGAAGAAGTCGAAGAAGTCGAAGAAGTCGAAGACGAAGACGAGAAGACTAGGAAGACGGGGGACCATCAAGTGTCCAGAGCGACAGGGGCGTCCGGGGGACTGCTCGGCGCAGGAGCCGTGATCAGCTGCCCGCACGGCGGGCGCGCCGCCACCGCCACCGCATCCGACTCCACCGTGCTGATGGACGGCCGTCCCGTGGTCACGGCGGCACACGCGTACGTCGTCACCGGCTGCCCGCACACCGTCGACGGGGTGCCCGAGCCGTGTGTGTCCGTCCGCTGGACGTCCGGCGACACCGGGGTGACCGCCGGCGGCTCGCCCGTCCTGCTCGACATCTCCGCCGCCGAGTGCTTCACGGCCGCGTTCGTGCCGCAGGGACCGCCCGTCGTCCAGGCCGACCGGCGAAAGGTGACCGTCCGATGAGCCCACGCACCCACCCCCGCAGCGACATCGCGTTCCCCTTCCGGGCCGACCGCCGGGGCCGCACCGCGCACGCGCGCCACGACGAGCACGTCCGCGACCTGATCGAACAGGTGCTGTTCACCAGCCCCGGCGAACGGGTGATGCGCCCCGACTTCGGCTGCGGACTGCTCGACCTGGTGTTCGCGCCCAACAGCCCCGAACTGACCAGCACCGTCGAACTGTCCGTGCAGGCCTCCCTGCAGCGCTGGCTCGGCGACCTCGTCGAGATCGAGGCCCTGGACGTGGTGGGCGAGGACGACACGATCCGGGTCCACCTCTCCTACGCCGTGCGCTCCACCGGGACGCGCCGAGACGACGTCTTCGAAGGGAGGGCCGCGGCATGACGGCCTCCGGCACCACCCGCGGCACGACCGCCTCCCGGCGGGCGAAGGCACGAGCCGCCCAGCTCAACGGAGTCGACGCGGTCGAGGTGAGCGACGACGGGCTCACCCTCACCGTCACCTTCCTCGGCAAGGCCCCGCACGGCCTGTGCGCCGAGAACGTACGCATCGAGGGCGGCCGGCGCGTCGACGGCCTCACCGGCCTCACCGTCGTCGACCTCGGCGTCGAGCGCGAGGAGGACCCCGAACTCGACGACCGGCTCTACGTCACCCTCGACCGGACCGGCGACTCCTCCCGCTACCGGCTCTCCCTGGTCGAGGCCGATCCGTACGGCCGTCCCGGGACCGAGCCGTACCGCGGCTTCGACCAGCGCTACCACAGCGCCTCCTTCACCTTCCGCCCCGACTGCCCGACCCCCTTCGACTGCGCCGACGAGCCCCACCCGGCCCGGGAGTTCCCGCAGGCGCCCGTCGTCGACTACACCGCCCGCGACTACGACACCATCCGCAAGCTGCTCCTCGACCGGCTCGCCCTCACCACCCCCGACTGGATCGAGCGCAACCCCGCCGACCTCGGTACGACGCTCGTCGAGATGCTCGCGTACACCGGCGACCAGATCAGCCATCAGCAGGACGCCGTCGCCACGGAGGCCTACCTCGACACCGCGCGCCGCCGGATCTCGGTCCGCCGGCACGTAAGGCTCATCGACTACGCGATGCACGACGGGTGCAACGCGCGCGCCTACGTCACCGTGGAGAGCGCGGGCGACCACACGCTGCCCCCGGGCACGTACCGCTTCGCCTCCGTCGACGTACGCTCCCTCGACCCGCACGACCGTCCGGCGCCCGGCACGGTCATCGGCGACGGGGACCTCGCCGACCTCGACGAGCGCGGCTCCGTGGAGGTCTTCGAACCGGTCGCGACCGCCGACCCGCTGGAACTGCGGTCCGCCCACAACATGATCCGGCTCTGGACCTGGGGCGGTGAGGTGCGCGCGCTGCCCCGGGGCGCGACGGCCGCGACCCTGCGCGACGAGTGGCGCGACACAAAGACCTGCGAGGAGCGTCGACTCGACCTCCGGGCAGGGGACTTGCTGGTCCTGGAGGAGGTGAAGGGGCCGCGCACCGGCACCCCGGGCGACGCCGACTCCGCCCACCGGCAGGTGGTCCGGCTGACCTCCGTCACCCCCGCCGTCGACCGGATCGAGGACCAGCCGGTCCTGGAGATCACCTGGGCCGCCGAGGACGCGCTGCGCTTCCCGCTGTGCCTCACCACGCACGCCGGACGCGGCTGCGAGCCATTGGAGGACGTCACGGTCGCCCGCGGCAACGTCGTCCTCGTCGACCACGGCCGCTCACTGAACTGGTGCGGTGAAGACCTCCCGGAGACGGTGACCGTACCGTCCGGGCCCGCCGTCGTCGGCTCCTGCGGCGCACCGGCCCTCGGCTGCGCCGACCGCGACGAGGGCAACGGCCCCGCCCGGCTCATCGACTCCCTGACGGACAAGGCGGAGTGCGGCGAACCACTGACCCCCGACGACCTGCGCGAGCTGTTCGCCGTGGTGGGCGAGGACGCGACCGTACGCGCCGGACTCGGCCTGGAACTCACCGGGCGGCGGCCCGGCCACGACGGCACGGAGAGCGCCGGACGGGTCGTGCCGGGCACGGCGTACGCCCAGGCCGCGGCGTTGCGGACACTGCTCGCCCAGTCCGTGTACCCGGGCATCGCACCCCGCTTCCGGCCCGTGCTCGGCCGCGCACCCGTGACCCAGGCCGTGCCGTTCCCGGACCCCGGGGCCGTCGCCGCCGGGCAGGCCGAGCGGATCGCCGCCATCCCGGGGCGTGTCGAGCAGCGGCTCACCGAACTGTGGCGCAGCGCCCGCGACCGCGACGGGCTCGACGAACAGGAGATCGCCGAACTCACCGTGCTCTACGGCCTGAAGGTCCTGGAACGGCTCGAACTGCGCCGCCACCCGGTCCGGGCCCTGCGTGAACTCCTTTTCCGCGGCGACCGGTTGCTGCACGCCAAGCTCCGGCGCGTCGAGGTGCTCACGGCACGGGCCCGCGCGGGCACGGTCCTCGACGGACACATCGCCTGGGAGATCGCGCACAGTTGGGGCCCGGTGTACGCGGACGGACTGCACCCGGGTGAGCAGGTCCTGCGGGGCCCCGCCTCGGCGGCCCTCCGCCACGACCCGCGCAAGGCACTCCCCGCAGTCCGGCTGCACGAGGACCGTCACGACCGTGACGGCCGGCACGGCGACGACAGCCACGGCGGCCGGGGCAGCGACCACAGTCACGGCGGCCACCACGACCCGCACGGCGACACCGTCTGGGAGCCGCGTCGCGATCTCCTCGACAGCACGCCCCGCGACCGTCACTTCGTCGGTGAGCTGCGGGACGACGGCCGCCTCGCCCTCCGCTTCGGTGACGGCCGGCACGGAGCGCGGCCCACCCCCGGCACCCGGCTCGAACTCCGCCACCGGCTCGGCGGCGGCACCGCGGGCAACGTGGGCGCGGAGGCCATCGGCCACCTCGTGCTCACCGCCGACTGCGAACGGCCGGCCGTGGCCGGCGTACGCAACCCGCTGCCCGCCGTCGGCGGCACGGAACCCGAACCGGTCGAGCAGGTACGCCAGTCGGCCCCGCTGGACCTGCGCCGCACCCGGCTGCGCGCCGTCACCGCGGACGACTACGCGGCCCTCGCCGCCGCCCTGCCCGGCGTCCAGCGGGCCGCCGCCACGCTCCGCTGGACCGGCAGCGGCCAGGAGGCCCACATCGCCGTGGACGCGTACGGCACCGGGGAACCCTCCCCGGGGCTGCTCGCCGAGGTGACCCAGGCCCTGGAGGCGTACCGCCGTATCGGCCACGACCTCGTCGTGGGACCCGCCCGGCCGGTGCCGCTCGACATCGCGCTGCGGGTCTGCGCGCTGCCGGGCCACCAGCACGGGCAGATCCTGGCCGAGCTGTACCGCGTCCTCGGCCGGGGCCGTCTCCCGGGCGGGCGGCTCGGCTTCTTCCACCCGGACGCGCTCACCTTCGGCGAACCGGTCCGGCTCAGCCGTCTGGTCGCCGTAGCGGCGGCGGTGGCAGGCGTGGAGAGCGTCCATGTCACCCGGCTGCGAAGGCAGTTCCACGAGGACCGAGGAGAGAGGGAGGACGGCGTGCTGCGGCTCGGCCCGCTGGAGATCGCCACCTGCGACAACGACCCCGACCGACCGGAGAACGGCCGGCTGACGATTTCCCTCGGAGGTGCCCGATGAGCGACGACTGCACCTGCGGCGGAGCATGCGGCGACGGCAACGGCCCCGGCGGCGGCACCGGGTGCGGTGGCGGCGCGTGCGGCGGTCATGACGAACGCCTCGCCCCCGCCCCCCTCCACAACCCTCCCGGGCGTACCGCCCTCGACTACCGAGTCGGCGACCACGGCTCCTTCCTGGCCGCCCTGCTCGACCGGCTCGCCTCACCCGCGTACCCGGCGCTGAGGGGCCTGACGGTCCGCACCCCGGACGACCCGGCGATCGGCCTGCTCGACGCCACCGCCGTCCTGGGCGACCTGCTCACCTTCCACTCCGAGCGGATCGCCGACGAGGCCTATCTGCGTACGGCCGACGAACACCGTTCCCTGGTGCTGCTGGGCCGGCTGGTCGGCCACCGGCCGCGTCCGGGAGTCGCCGCCGCCACCCATCTGGCGTACACCCTCGAACGGGACCCGCGCGCCGAGACCCTGCCCGTGGTCGTTCCGCGGGGCGCGCGCAGCCACAGCGTGCCCGCGTCCGCCGACGAGGAGTCGCAGACCTTCGAGACGAGCCGCGACCTGACGGCCCGCTGGGACTGGAACGAGCTGAAGGTCCGGCGCCGCCGCCCCTCGCTCCTCACCCCCGAGGACCTGGAACGCCGGTCGGCGCTCTTCGTCGAGGGCACGGCCAACTCCCTCGCCGTGGGCGACCAGTTGCTCTTCGTCTTCGGCGAACAGGCCGGGGCGCGGCGGCTGCTGCTGCCCGTGGCGAGCGTGCGGGTCGACCGGGACGACGACGTCACCGCGATCGGTCTGCCCCGCTCGGCCTCGCCCACCTTCCGGGAACTCGTCGACGAGGTACGGCGCTGGACCAGCGAGCCCGCGACCCCCGGCGAGCCCGGCGACGAACCGCCCACCCCGCAGGTGCCCAACCCGCGCCCGGTCAGCCGTCTGATCGACGACCTCGACGACCAGGTCCTCGCCCCGCTGCGCGCCGACCTGGACGGCCTCGGCACACCGGAGAGCCTCGCGGCCCGCCTCGCCGAGCCCGTCGCACGCCTCGGCGAGGCCCAGGTCCTCGCGACACCGTACGAGGACGTGGCGGCCTGGTTCGAGCGACTGGAGGCAGTCCTGGCCGAACTGGCTGAGCGCGCCCTGGAGTTGGCGCCCGCCCAGCCGGTTCCCCAGGAGGCGGGGGAGGACTCCACGGCGACCCGCCCGGCGGCCTCCGCGACGGTCTCCGGCGCGGCCTCCACGGCGTCGGTGGCCCGGCGCGAGCCGGCGTCGACGACCGGTCGTCACGAGGCCGCCTTCCAGGCCCTCGGCGGCCTCCTGCCCGCTCTGCGCGGCCGGGCACCCTCGCCCGCCGCCGGGGCGCGCCCCCGCCGCCCCGGCGCGGACACGGCCCGTCTGCTCTCGGTCCTCGACCCCGGCCTGAGCGGCCTCTACCCGGCCTGGCGCACGGCCGCCGTCCCCGGCACCCCACCGCTCCTGCGCGAACTCCTCGCCCTGCGCGTGACCACCGCCCCCTTCGGCGCGATGGCCCCGCTCAAACCCGTCCAGGACGACCGGGGCCGGGTCATCCGCACCGCGGACTGGCCCCTCACCGGCGCCCTGCTGGTCAGCATGCGCGTCGTGTTCGACACGGCGGGCAGGACGCCGGTGCGGGCCGAGTTCCAGTACGTCGAGGGCGGCAGCTCCGACCAGCGCGCGGAGAACCTCCCGGTCACCGTGCCCGTCACCTTCCGCCTCGGCACGGGAGAGGTGGACCTGTCCACCCACGCGGGCCAGGACCGCGAACCGAACCGGCTCACCAGGCGGCCCGCGGACACCCAGGAGCCCGGCGTCACCGCGGTCCTGCGGGCGGGCCTGCCCGAGCGCGCCCTCTTCGTGTCGCGCCCCGACGGGGACGGCCTGGTCCACGTGGGCGTCCACAACGGCACCACCGAACAGGTCACCCTCCGCCCGGGTGTCCCGGAGCAGTTCACGCACGGCGAGTACGAGGTGAGCCTCACGTACACCGTGGGCAGCGCCGCCCCGAACGTCGAGGTGGTCATCGCCTCGAAACCCGCGCCCGCCAACCGCCGCCTGCTCCAGCTGGACTCGGTGCGCGACGGCATCACGGTCGGCAGCTGGGTGGCGATCCAGCGCCCCACCAAGGGGGCCGAGGGCGGCATCCCGGGCGACCCCGCCCTCGCGTACGTCACCACGAAGGTCGTGTCGGCGCGGACGGCCGCGTACACGAACTACGGCATCACAGGCCGGGGCACCGAACTCGTCCTGGCCGACCCGTGGCTGGACGAGTTCGACGTCCTGCTCTCGCACATCCGGGACACCACCGTGCACGCGGCGGGCGAACCGCTGCGCCTCGCCGACGAACCGCTCGGCGAGGACGTGCACGGCAACGAGATCGAACTCGCCGAGCTGTACGACGGGTTGCGGCCCGGCCGCACCCTCATCGTCGACGGAGAGCGCGGCGACCTGCCCGGCGCCACCGCCGTACGGGCCACCGAGGTCGTCACCGTCGCCACCGCCGAACCGGCGATCGACCCGCGGCTGCCCGGCGACCACGTCCACACCGAGCTGACACTCACCACGGACCTGACGTACCGCTACCGCCGCGACAGCGTGCGCATCCTCGGCAACGTGGTGGAGGCGACACACGGCGAGTCCCGCGACGAGGCGATCGGCAGCGGCGACCCGGACCGGGCCAATCAGACGTTCGCGCTCTGGCAGTCGCCCCTCACGTGGCTCGCCGACGACAACCCGCTCGGCGCCACCCCCGTCCTGGAGATCAGGGCCGACGGCGTGCTCTGGCACGAGGTCGACAGCCTCGCCGGACGCGGCCCACGCGACCGGTTCTACATCACCGGCAGCACCGCCGACGGCCGCACCACCGTGACCTTCGGCGACGGCGTCCACGGCGCCCGGCTGCCCGGCGGCCACGAGAACATCCACGCCCGCTACCGCTTCGGCACCGGCCGGGCCGCCAACGTCGCCGCGGGCCGCGTCACCCAGGCCCTCACCCGGCCCCTGGGCGTCTCCGCGGTCACCAACCCGCGCCCGGCCACCGGCGGCGCGGACGCCGACGGACCCGCCCTGACCCGCCGCACGATCCCGCTCGCCGTCTCGGCCCTCGACCGTCTGGTGTCCGAGGCCGACTACGAGGACTTCGCCCGTTCCCGGGCCGGCGTCGGCCGGGCCGCCGCACGCGAACTCTTCGACGGCCGACGGCGCGTACTGCATGTGACCGTCGCGGGCACGGACGACGTGCCGATCGCCGGAGCCGGAGCGGGCGACGGCGGCGACTCGCCCCTCCTGCGGTCCCTGCGCGCGGCCCTCACCGAGTACGGCGACCCGAACCTCCCGGTCCGCGTGGACGCCCGCGAACTCGTCGCGCTCCTCGTCTCCGCGAAGGTGAAGGTCTCACCCGACTACTCCTGGCAGCTCGTCGAACCCCGACTGCGGCAGGCCCTCCTGCGCAGACTCGGCTTCGAGGGACGGGAGTTGGGGCAGCCCGCCCGGCTCTCCGACATCCTTGCCACGGCCCACCGGGTGCCCGGCGTCGACTACGTGGACGTCGACGTCTTCACAGGGGTCGCGGCCTCCACGACCGTCGAAGAACTCACGCGGCTCCTCGCGACCCCCGGCCTGCCGAAGGCGACGGTCCCGGCGCGCGGAGCCACGTACGACGAGAAGATCCACACCGTGCGCGAGAGGGACGGCGAGACGCTGTCGGAGATCTGTGCCCGGTACGGAGTCCCGCTCGCCGAACTCCTGCGCCTCAACCCCGACATCACCGACACCCGCCGCCTGGCGAGGGGCCGCTCGGTGTACGTCTTCCGCGGCATCCGCCCCGCCCAGCTCGCCCTGCTGTCGCCGAGGGCCGCGGACACCCTGATCCTGACGGAGGTCAACTGATGTCCAGGGAACCGGACGGACTCGCCGAGCTGCTTCCCCGGTGGCACCGGCTGCGCGACGCCCAGGAGGGCGAACCCCTGCGCGCGCTCCTCGCCGTCATGGCCGAGCAACTGGACCTCGTACGCGAAGGAGTCGAGCAGGGCTACGAGGACCTGTTCGTGGAGACGGCGGCTCCTTGGGTGCTGCCCTACCTCGGCGACCTGGTGGGCTATCGCACGCTGCCCGGCTACGAGCGAAGCGAGATGGGGGTCCCCCCGGCCGAAGGCTGGGGGAGGGGGCTCACCACCGGGCTGCGCGGCGGGAGTCCGGCCGCGCTCACCGAGGCCGTCGCACCGCGCGCCGACGTCGCCGCCACGGTCGCGAACCGCCGCCGCAAGGGCACCCTCCACCTCCTCGAAGAACTCTCCGAGGACGTGGCCGGCTGGCCCGCGCGCGCCGTCGAACTCTCCCGCCACGTCTCCCACCACCAGCCCGTGAAGCTGTACGGAGCAGGCGCGGCCCCCGCGGGGCGCGCCGCCCGCGGGCGGCGCGCCGACCTGCGGGACGGCTCCGCGCTCGACCTCGCCGGCGGCCCCTTCGGCGAGGTGGCCCGCTCGGCCGACGTACGCCGGGCCGACTCCCGTCACCGGCAGGGGGGTTGGACCCCGGCGGGCGTCGCTCTCCACGTCTGGCGGCTGAAGGCGCACTCGCTGACGTCGTCACCCGCGTACTGCGTCGACCGGGCCCGCAACCTCTACACCTTCTCCATCCTCGGCAACGACACCCCGCTCGTCACCAAGCCCGTTCCCGAGCCCTCGCCCCACCACATCGCGGAGATCGACAACGTCCCCGCGTTCATCCGTCGCCGCCGCCTCCACGACCGTCTCGCCGACCTCTACGGCCCCGGCAAGAGCCTCGTCATCCGGCGCGACGGCGAGGAGCGGCCCGTCCCGCCCTCGGACCTGGTGGTCGCCGACCTGTCGGACTGGCGCTACCGCCCGAAGCGCGGCCAGGTCGCCGTCGACCCGGAGCTGGGCCGGATCGCCTTCGGCGCCCGGACCGCGCCCCGCAAGGGCGTCTGGGTCGACTACCACCACGCGTCCGCCGCCGACCTGGGCGGCGGCGAGTACGCACGCGACCGCGAGCCCCGCCCGGACGCCACCGTGTTCCGGGTCGGCCCCGGCCAGACCCACCGGCAGATCATGGACGCCTACCGGGCCTGGCAGCACGACCGCCGGGCGGGGAACTGCGGCCCCGAGGGCATCATCGAGATCACCCACAGCGGCGCCTACCAGGAGCAGCTCGACTTCGACCTCGATCCGGGCGACCGGCTGGAACTGCGCGCCGCCGAGGGCACCCGCCCCGTCATCCGGCTGCTCGACTGGTACAGCAACCGCCCCGACGCCCTCAACATCCGTGCGGTGTCGGACGACTGCGCCCCCGGCGAGCGGCCCCGGATCGTGCTCGACGGGCTGCTCGTCACCGGCCGCGGCATCAACGTCACCGGCCCGATGGGCGCCGTCGTCGTACGCCACTGCACCCTCGTGCCCGGCTGGTCCCTGGAACCGGAGTGCGACCCGCACTCCCCGGAGGAACCGAGCATCGTCCTCGAACGCACCACCGCGTGCCTCCAGGTCGAGCACAGCATCCTCGGCACCATCGAGGTCATCGGCGACGAGGTCTCCGAGGACCCCCTCGACATCCACCTGAGCGACAGCGTCCTGGACGCCACCGCCGACGACCGCGAGGCGCTCTCCGCCCCCGACTGCCGGCACGCCCACGCGGTCCTGCACCTGCACCGCACCACCGTGATCGGCGAGATCCACACGCACGCGGTCCGCATCGCCGAGAACTCGCTCTTCACCGGCCGCCTCCACGTGGCCCGCCGGGGCATCGGCTGCCTGCGCTTCTCGTACGTGCCCACCGGCTCCCGTACGCCCCGCAGGTACCGCTGTTGGCCGGACCTGGCGGGTCAGGGCCCGGGCCGGGCCCTCCGCGTACGCCCGCGCTTCACGTCCACGCGCTACGGGACGCCCTGGTACGCGCTGTTGGCCGACGGGGTCGCGGAGGAGATCGGGCGCGGCGCGGAGGACGGGGCCGAACTGGGCGCCTTCCACGACCTGTACCGGCCCCAGCGCGAGGACAACCTGCGGGCGCGGCTCGCGGAGTACACGCCCGCGGGCACGGACGCCGGGATCTTCTTCGTGACGTAGACCGGCCGGAGGCGGCCCGTCCCACCTTCGCCGCCCATGACTTCGACGAACCGCACTTTCCGACCAGGGGGACCCCCTTCATGCACGCAGACCTCTCCCGCTCCACCTTCCGCCCGGAGCGGCACTACTCGGCGGTCATAGCCCAGCAGGGCCGCGTCCAGCTCGACGCCGACGCCAACGAACAGACCGCCATCCAGCTCCATCAGGCCCGCGCGCTCACCACCGACCTGATCGGCCCGCACGGCGGCCCGCGCGGCGCGGCCGGCTTCCGGATCGAGTACGTCGGCGGCAAGCACGACATCGACACCCTCCACATCCACGGCGGTCGCTACTACGTCGACGGCATCCTGTGCGACGCGGACCGCCCGGACGCCGGGGTCCCGGTACCGGACGAGGACGCGCAGGACGGTACGCCCGGCGCGGACGGCGCGGACACCGGCGGGCAGGACACCGTGCGGCCGGCCCCGCACTGGACCTACTGGGACCAGCCGGACGGCTTCCGCGACCCGGAGAAGCCCGGCGACCGGCTGCCCTCGCCCGCCCGAGCACCCTTCGTCGCCTACCTCCGGGTCTGGGAGCGCGCGGTCACCGCGGCCGAGGACCCGGCGCTGCGCGAGGTGGCGCTCGGCGCGGCGATGCCGGACACCGCCGCCCGCGCCAAGGTCGTCTGGCAGGTCCTGCCGCTGGCGCTCGCCGACCTGGACATCGAGGAGCCCGAACCGTCGAAGGACACGGTCCGCGCGGCCTTCGCGCGCTGGGCGGCCGGGCAGACCCTGTCCGCGTCCCGTCTCGCGGCCCGCGCCGAACGCCCCGGCCACGCGGACGAGGACCCCTGCCTGGTCAAGCCGGACGCCCGCTACCGGGGCCCGGAGAACCAGCTGTACCGAGTGGAGATCCACGCGGGCGGCGCGGCGAAGGACGCCACGTTCAAGTGGTCGCGCGAGAACGGTTCCGTGGTCTTCCCGGTGGACGAACTGGACGGCACCTGGGTCCAGCTGGCCTCCCTCGGCCACGACTCCGAGCTGGACCTGGACGTGGGCGACCGCGTGGAGTTCACGGACACCGCGTACGCCTCCCGCCTCGAACCCCTGCCCCTGCTGAGGGTCGAGGAACTGGACCTTCCCGGCCGCCGCGTACGCCTGTCGGCGGAGCCCGGGCCGGGTGTCGGGCGGCTGCCGCACCTGAATCCGTTCCTGCGCCGCTGGGACCACCACGAGGGGCCGCGCCGCAAGGGCCGTACGACCACCCTGCGGGGCGGCGCGGTGCCCGTCACGGAGGGGGAGTGGCTGCCCCTGGAGGACGGCATCGAGGTGTACTTCGCGAAGGGCGGCGCCTACCGCACGGGGGACCACTGGACCGTGCCCGCCCGCACCGCGACCGGCGGTGTCGAATGGCCGGTCGACGGCTCCCGCAGGCCCCTGCTCCGGCGGCCGGCCGGCATCACCCGCCACTTCGCGCCGCTGGCCCTGGTCAAGGGCGAGGCGGGCGCGGTGGACCTGCGCCTCGCCTTCGCGCCCCTCGCCACCGACATCCCGGCGGCGGACGAGGCGACGCTCGCGGCGGAGGCCCGGGCCCGCGAGGAGGAACAGCGCGCAGAGACGGCCGAAGCGGAGAATGCCGCGGCCCCGGAAGGAGACAAGTAACCCATGGCTACACCACTGACCGCATCCAAACTGGTGGCGATCCTGCGCGCGGAGGGCCTGACGGTCCACGAGGTCCGCAACTGGCGCACCCACAACCGCAACAGCAAGGGCGCCTGGGGCCCGCTGAACGGCGTGATGATCCATCACACCGTCACCTCGGGCACCGCCGCCTCGGTCGACATCTGTTACGACGGCTACGCGAGCCTGCCCGGCCCGCTGTGCCACGGGGTCATCGACAAGAAGGGCCATGTCCACCTGGTCGGCAACGGCCGCGCCAACCACGCGGGCCTGGGCGACGGGGACGTGCTGCGAGCCGTCGTCAACGAGACGAGACTCCCGTCCGACAACGAGGCGGACACCGACGGCAACCGCCACTTCTACGGCTTCGAGTGCATCAACCTCGGCGACGGCGACGACCCGTGGCCCGAGGTCCAGAAGGAGGCGATCGAGAAGGTCTCGGCCGCGATCTGCCGGGCCCACGGCTGGAGCGAGCGGTCGGTCATCGGCCACAAGGAGTGGCAGCCCGGAAAGGTCGACCCGCGCGGCTTCACGATGGACAGCATGCGCACGCGCATAGCGGCCCGCCTGAAGGGCAGGCCCACGACGCCCCCCAAACCGTCGTACGTCCCCTTCCCCGGCAGCGACTTCTTCCACGTCGGCCAGAAGTCCGCGGTCATCACGGCGATGGGCCGCCGCCTGGTGGCGGAAGGCTGTGGCCGCTACGAATCGGGCCCGGGCCCCAACTGGACGGAAGCGGACCGCAAGTCCTACGCGGCCTGGCAACAGAAACGCGGCTTCACCGGCAAGGACGCGGACGGAATCCCAGGCAAATCAACATGGACAGCCCTAAAGGTCCCCAAACCAACCTAACCCCCCACCAGGGCGCCCCCCGGGGCGCCCTGCCCTCAGGGGCGCGGGGAACGGCGCACTCCAGCCCCAGCGAACCCGCACCTTCCCACCACCGCCCACCCGGGCGCCCTGCTTCAGGGGCGCGGGGAACGGCGCACTCCAGCCCCAGCGAACCCGCACCTTCCCACCACCGCCCACCCGGGCGCCCTGCTTCAGGGGCGCGGGGAACTGCGCACTCCAACAGCAACGGCCTCGCACGATCCAGCCACCCCCGCCGAAGCCCCCCGCCCCCTACCCCCCACTAGGCGGATAAGAAGGCCGGTCAGGAATCGCCACCCCCGCCACCGGCAACGCCGGCAACGCGGTTTCGTGAACCCAAGAAGCGAACAACGCATCCAACGGCTCAGCCGCATACCGAGCCACATGCGCCTCGAACGCCGCCGTGGTCACCGCCCCACCCCGATGAACCGTCACCCACCCCCGCAACATCCGGAAGAACGCCTCGTCCCCCAACGCACACCGCACGGCGTGCAACACCAACCCGCCCCGCTCGTACAGCCGGTCGTCGAACATCAGCTTCCGCCCGGGATCGGCCAGCCGAAGATCCTGCGGCTTCCCGGCCAGCCCCCGATGCGCCAGCCCCGCCAACGCCTGCGCGCTACGCCCCCCCGACCGCTCCGACCACAACCACTCCGCGTACTTCGCGAACCCCTCGTTCAGCCAGATGTGCCGCCAGTCGGCGATGCTCACACTGTTCCCGAACCACTGGTGCGCCAACTCGTGCGCGACCAGCCGCTCGAACCCCCGCCCCCCGTCCACATGGTTCGCGCCGAACAGCGACAGCCCCTGCGCCTCCACGGGCACATCGAGCTCCTCCTCGGTGACCACGACCGCGTACTCACCGAACGGATACGGCCCGAACAGCTCCTCGAAGAGCGTCATCATCGCCGGCTGCCGCGCGAAGTCCCGCGAGAACTCGGTGAGCAGCCGCGCCGGAATGTGCCCCGCCTGCGGCACCCCGCCGAGCCCCGGGTCACCGAGCAGCACGGTCTGGTACTTGCCGATGGAGAGCCCGACCAGATAACTGGACGTCGGCGCCGCCTGCTCGTACACCCACGTGGTCGTGGACGCCTTGGCCGTACGCGTCAGCAGCCGCCCGCCCGCCACCACCGAGTACGCCGACGGCGTGGTCACGGCGATCTGGTACGAGGCCTTGTCGGCGGGCCGATCGTTGCACGGGTACCAGGACGGCGCCCCCACCGGCTGGCTCGCCACCAGCGCCCCGTCCTCCAGCTCCTCCCAGCCGATCCCGCCGAACGGGCTCCGCACCGGCTTGGGATTGCCCGACCAGTGGATCTCCACGGTGAACGCGGCCCCGGTGCGGATCGCCTTCCCCGGGCGGATCCGCAGCCGCCCGCCGCGGTGCGTGTAGTGCGTCGTCCGCCCGTCGACCCTGACCCGCCCGATCCGGAAGTCGGCGAGGTTCAGCTGGAACTCGGCGAGCGGCGAGCGGCCCGCTATGGCGTTCAGGCGCGCGGTGCCGGACAGCCGGTTGGGTCCCGGACGGTAGTCCAGGGCGAGTTCGTACCGATGGACCCGGTAACGGGGATCGCCGTTCGCCGGGAAGTACGGATCCGCTCCCACTGTCTGCTGCACCACTGAAGTATCTGCTCCCTGCGCTGTGCTCGTACGGCGTGCCCGTCGGCCTTCCCCGGGCACCGCACGAGGCGCCTCGCCCCCGGGAACATCACGCCGGGGAACGCCACGCCTCGATCGGGTTGCCCAGCCAGCGGGTGTCGTCGGGAACGGATTCCGCCGCCATGACGAGGGACGCGGGTCCCAGGGTGCTGCGCGCCCCGACGGTGCTGCCGGGCAGAACGATTCCGCCCGGGCCCAGGGTGGCGCCCTCACGGAGGACCACAGTATCCGTCCTCAAGATCCGGTCGTGGAAGAGGTGGGTCTGCAGCACACAGCCACGGTTGACCGTCGCCGCGTCCTCCAGTGTCACCAGGTCCGTCTCGGGCAGCCAGTAGCTCTCCACCCAGACACCCCTGCCGATCCGGGCGCCCAGGCCGCGGAGCCACAGGTTCATGACGGGGGTACCCGGCACGGACCCGGCCAGCCACGGCACGGCGACGACCTCGACGAAGGTGTCGGCCAGCTCGTTGCGCCACACGAAACCGCTCCACAGCGGGTGCTCACCGGCCCGGTGCCGCCCCACGAGCACCCACTTCGCGACCACGGACAGCAGCCCGGCAGCCGCCCCCGCGCCCAGCAGCACCACCCCGGCGAGCGCCCAGGCCCACGCCCCGAGCGCGCTCAGCGCCGCCACCGTCAGCACGGCGAGGGCCGCCGAACAGAAGACGGGCACCATCCGGCACAGCTCGACGAGCCCGCGCGCCCACAGCAGCCGCACGGGCGGGTCGTACGTAAGGCTCTGGTCGCCGTCCTGCGTGGAGCGCGGCAGCTTGACCGGCGGCAGCCCGAGGTAGGAGCTGCCCTTCTTGGCCTTTTTCGGGGTCGCGGACAGCACCCCGACCAGACCGCCGTCCGGCACCGAGCGGCCGGGTCCGGTCATCCCGGAGTTCCCGAGGAACGCCCGGCGCCCGATCTCGGCCCGTCCGATCCGCATCCAGCCGCCGCCCAGTTCGTACGGCGCGGTCAGTGTGTCGTCGGCGAGGAACGCGCCCTCGCCGACCGTCGTCAGGCTCGGCAGCGCGAGCACGGTGGACACCTCGGCGCCCCGCCCGATCCGCATCCCGAGCAGCCGCAGCCACACCGGTGTGACGAGCCCGGCGTACAGCGGGAACAGCGTCTCGCGGGAGCGGTCCATCAGCTGGGTGACCGTCCAGGCCTGCCAGCCGGTCCTGCTGTGCGTCGGATGCGTACCGGGCCGCAGCCCGAGGCTGAGCAGCCGCACGGCCACCAGCAGGAGCAGCGCGAACGTCAGACCGAAGGCGAGCGTCGCCGGCACCAGCGCCACGGCGGCGCCCTTCAGCGCGTCGGCGAGCCCGGCGTCCGGCGAGACGAAGACACCCACGACGAGCAGCGCGGCGAGCCCCGCGACCACGGGCAGCATCGTCAGCGCGACGCCGGTCGCCCCGTACATCACCCGCCAGTACGTGCCCTTCTGGGGCCGCTCCTTGGGCCAGTCCCGCTTGGCCCTGCCGAGCTTGACGGCGGGCGCACCGGCCCACCGCTGCCCGGTCGGCACGTGCCCGGCGACGGCGGAACCGGGGGCCACCTCGGCCCGCTTGCCGACCCGGGCACCGGGGAAGAGCATGCTGCGGGTGCCGACGACGGCGTGTGCGCCGACCTTGACCGGGCCGATCTCCAGCCGGTCGCCGTCCAGCCAGTGCCCCGACAGGTCCACCTCGGACTCCACGGCGGCACCACGGCCGAGCTTCAGCAGTCCGGTCACCGGCGGCAGCGAGTGCAGATCGACGTCAGGACCGACCTTGGCGCCCAGCGCCCGCGCGTACCGCTCCAGCCAGGACCCGGTCAGCGAGGTCGCCCCGCTGAACTCGGCGAGCCGCTCGGCCGTCCACAGCCGCAGATGCACACTGCCGCCCCGCGGATACCGGCCGGCCTGTACACCGCGAAGCAGCAGCCGGGCGCCGCCCGCCCCGATCGCGAGCCGGCCGGGCGGACTGAAGAGCAGGACGGCCGACGGGGCGACGAGCCACCAGGAGGCGGTCGGCGCCCACGGATACGCCCCGAACCAGTGCAGCACGTTGCCGAGCGCGGCCAGCGCCACCGTCCAGCGCAGCCCGACCAGCGCGAAGAGCGGCACGAGCACCAGCAGCTGGACGGCCTGGGCCCGCCGCGGAACCGGCGCGATCAGCCGCTCGGCCCCGTCGCCCTGCGCTGACTTCTCCAGATGCCGGGCCAGCTTGCGCAGCACCGGCTGCTGGTAGATGTCGAGCACGGCGGCGCTCGGGTAGCGGGTGCGCAGCCGCGTGGTGAGCTGGGCGGCGGCGAGACTGCCCCCGCCGATCGAGAAGAAGTCGTCCCGGGCGGAGGACACCGGGATGCCCAGCACCTCGCTCCACTGCTCGGCGAGCCAGGCCTCGGTCCCGTAGAGCTGCTCGGCCGGTCCGCCGGTCGCCAGGTTCTCCAGCGGCCAGGGCAGCGCGTTCCGGTCGACCTTGCCGGAGGTACGGGTCGGCAGCCCGGGCACGAGGGCGATCAGCGGGACGAGGGCGGCGGGCAGCTCGGCCCGCAGCCGCTCGACGGCGGACGCGTGGTCCCAGCGCTCCCGGCCCCCGCTGCCCTGAGGGCCGCTGTTCCGGGTGCCGCTGTCCTGAGTGCTGTCGTCCTGAGCGTCGTCGTCCCGGGTGTCGTCCTGGAGCACGACATAGCCGACGAGGAGCTGGTTCCCGCCGCGCGCGGTACGGACGGCGGCGGCGGCGCCCGCGACCCCGGGCAGCCCCTGGAGGGCGGTGTCCACCTCGCCCAGCTCGATCCGGCGCCCGCCGAGCTTGATCTGCTCGTCGGCCCGCCCGAGGAAGACCAGCCCCTCCGGCTCCGCCTTGACCAGGTCACCGCTGCGGTACGCGCGCTCCCAGCCGAGCGATTCGAGCGGGGCGTACTTCTCGGCGTCCTTCTCCGGGTCGAGATAGCGGGCGAGTCCCACGCCCCCGATCACGAGCTGCCCGCTGCCACCCATGGGCACGGGGTCCCCCGCCTCGTCGACCACGGCCAGCTCCCACCCGTCGAGCGGCAGCCCGATCCTGATGGGCTCGTCGCCGGTCATGAGCGAGGCACAGGCGACGACGGTGGCCTCGGTGGGCCCATAGGTGTTCCACACCTCCCGCCCCTCGGTGACCAGGCGCTGCACCAGCTCGGGCGGGCAGGCCTCACCGCCGAAGATCAGCAGCCGTACCTCGTTCAGCGCCTCCGGCTCCCACAGGGCGGCCAGCGTCGGCACGGTGGAGACGACGGTGATCTCCTGCTCGACCAGCCACGGCCCGAGGTCGGCCCCGCTGCGCACCTGGGAGCGCGGCACGGGCACCAGACAGGCTCCGTACCGCCAGGCCAGCCACATCTCCTCGCAGGAGGCGTCGAAGGCGACGGACAGCCCGGCCATGACCCGGTCGCCGGGCCCGATCGGGTCGTCGGTGAGGAAGAGACGGGCCTCGGCGTCCACGAAGGCGGCGGCACTGCGATGGCTGACGGCCACACCCTTGGGCCTGCCCGTCGAACCGGAGGTGAAGATGATCCACGCGTCGTGCTCGGTCCCCGGCCGTGCGGCGGGCTCCTCACTGCGCCCTTCGACGGTCAGCTCGTGCCCGGCCCCGACGACGGCCCGTACGCCGGCCTCCCCGAAGACCAGTTCGGCGCGCTCGTCGGGGTCCTCGGCGTCCACCGGCACGTAGGCGGCCCCGGCGGCCAGGACAGCCAGAATCGCCACGTACAGCTCATTGCTGCCGGACGGCACCCGCACGCCGACACGGTCCCCGGGACCGACACCCGCCTCACTCAGCCGCCGCCGCAACGCCTCGACCTCTATGGCCAGCTCGCGGTAGGTCAGGGCCCGGCGGCCGTCGTCGAGGGCGGGCTCGTCGGGGTACGCGCGCACGGAGGCGTCGAGGATGTCGACGAGCGTGCGCGGTGAAGGTGCGGACGCCGCGGAGAACCGGGCCCGGTCGCCGAACTCGGCCCGTACCTCGTCGTCGGACAACTGGAACGCGGGGCCATGCTGGAGGGCTGCCATCGGGTCCTCACATGTCGTACCCGGACGCACCGGGGGAGCAGGCGGGCCCGCAGGTATGCCTGGGGATATTCCACTCAGCTCCGAACAAGCGTGGAATTTTAGTACGACGCTAGCGCCGGCCTCGCGTCCTGGCGACGCGAAGTGGCCTGTGCGGGGCGCCCGGAGCGGCCTCAGCACCTCTCTGACATGGAGTTATGTCACACTGACGAGATCTGCCCCACACATGCCGGAAACGCGGCGATGAACGCCGTCCAGGTGTCGGGGAGATGGCCTTTTCCTCGGCTCGGCGAGTCACGGGAACGTGACCCCGATGCGCAGGCCGCCGTCCGGCCCCGGTCGTGCGGTGACCTGTGCGCCGTGGGCGTGGGCGATGAAGCGGACGATGGACAGGCCCAGGCCGTGGCCGGTGGTGCCGACGCGGTCCTGCCCCAGGCGGCGGAACGGTTCGAAGAGGTCGTCGAGCCGGGCGGGGTCCACGGGACCGCCGGTGTTGGTGACGGTGAGGGTGCGGCCGGTCAGGCTCACGTCGACACGGCCCCGAGGGCGGTTGTACTGGACGGCGTTGCGGAGCAGGTTCGTGATCAGGTGGCGCAGCAGTACCGGATCGCCGTTCAGCGGGAGGAGGGTGCCGACGGGGGCGTGGATCTCCACCGCCATCTCCGCGGCGAGCGGGCGGAGTTCGGTGATCGAGGTGGCGATGATCCCCGTCGGATCGACGGGCTCCGTCTCTTCCAGCCCGCGCTCGCTGCGGGCGAGCAGGAGCAGGGCAGCGATGAGCTGTTCGGCCTCGCGGTTGGTGGTGAGCAGGTCGTCGCGGACCCCGACGAGGTGGCCGGGGAGCGGGTCGGCCAGCCCGACCTCGATGCTCGCCCGCTGCGCGGCGAGCGGGGTGCGCAGCTCGTGCGAGGCGTTGGCGACGAAACGGCGCTGACTGTCGAAGGCCCGCTGGAGCCGGTCCAGCATGGTGTCGAAGGTGTCGGCGAGGCGGTGCAGTTCGTCGTCCGGTCCGGTCAGGGCCAGCCGCTCGTCCAGGTTGGTGTCACCGATCCGGCGGGCGGCCTCGGTCACGGCGGCGACCGGCCGCAGTGCGCGCCCGGCGAGCCACCAGCCGGTCAGCCCGGCGAGGAGCGCCATGACGATCAGGCCGATGCCGGACCACAGGACCATCTGTTCCAAGGCCGCGTCCTGGACCGCCCGCACCGTCGTGTCGACCTTCCGCAGGGAGATGCCGTCCCCCACGGGCTCCGCCTCGATGCCCGCCACCTGCCGCGCGGTGCCGTACCGGGCCAGGACCACGACGAAGGCGAGCAGGGCCGTTCCGGCCAGCAGGAACAGCGCGCTGAAGGCGACCGCGAGCCGGGTACGGAAGGGGAGTCGGGACAGGACGTCACGCGCGTCGAGGGCGCGAGGCCGGCTCATCGCAGCGGCCCGGGGACGCCGTGCAGACGGTAGCCAAGACCCGCGTCGGCGGTGATGACGCCCGGACCGCCCAGTTTGCCGCGCAGTCTGCTGACGGTGGTCCGCACGGCGCTGGTGCGCGGGTCCAGGTGTTCGTCCCAGACGGTGCGGACCAGGTCCCGGTGGGAGACGTGGTCACCGTGGGCCTCCAGAAGCAGTTGGAGCACGGCGAACTCCTTGGGGGTGAGCCCGACCGGGCAACCGTCCACCTCGACCCCACGTCTGGCGCGGTCCAGGGTGATGCCCCCGTGGCGCAGCACGACCGGCGACGGCTTGGGCGCGCGCCGGGACAGGGCGCGGACCCGGGCCACGAGTTCGGCGAAGTCGAAGGGCTTGGCCAAGTAGTCGTCGGCGCCCAGCTCCTGCAGCCCGTACACCTTGTCGGTGATCCCGGCGGCGGCGGTGAGCAGCAGGATGCGGGGCGGGTCCCGCAGCTCCCGCAGCCGCCGGCACACCTCGTCGCCGGTCATCACCGGCAGATCGCGGTCCAGGACCAGTACGTCGTAGTCGGTCAGCAGACACATCCGCTCGGCCTGGTCGCCGGTCTCGGCGACGTCCACCGCCATCGACTGGCGGCGCAGGCCGGTCGCGATGGTGCGCGCCAGCACCCGGTGGTCTTCGGCTACCAGAACCCTCATGATCCCCATGGAAGCAAGCCGGCTATTGCAGCCACATAAGGAGCGTCCCCGGGGCGGCGCTCCGGCAGACCCCAGGTCTGGCTCCGACCTGCCACGACCTGCTCCGACCGGGGATTCTTATCCGCCCGCAACATCCTTTACGTGGCCGCAAACGCCCCTTTGCTCTGCTGACGACATGAACTTCGCCAAGCGGGCCGCGTACAGCCTCATCGCCCGCAAAGGAAAGTCGGCGCTCCTGCTGGGGATCTTCGCCGTGGTGTGCACGCTGCTCCTCGGCGGGTTCCTGCTGCGGGACGCCACCGCACGCCAGGAGGCCGAGGCGCAGCGGCGCATCGGAGTGGACGCCACGGTGCGGGGCGAGCCGTTCACCGAACGGCAGGCCGCGAAACTGGGGCGATCCCCCCTGGTGGAACGGTACAACCCGATTCTGCGCGGGACCCCGAGGGCGCCCGGACTCAAGCTGGAAACCTCCGCCGCACCACGCCCACCAGGCGAGAAGCCCACAACGGCCGGTCCGGGGCTGACCGGTGTCCGGGAGTCGGAGATGCTCCTCGACTTCGCCACCGGACGCACCACGGTCACATCGGGGCGTGCGATCACCGCGGCGGACGCGGACCGCGCGGTGGTGATGGTCGAGGTCCGGACGGCCGAGAAGAACGGGCTGGGGCCCGGCGACCGGATCACCCTGACCTCGCCGGACGGCAGGACCGAGAAGTCCTTCGAGGTCATCGGCGTCTTCGAGGACCCGGCACGCACCCCCGACCCATGGATGCCACCCGCCGACCTCCCCGCCAACCGGATGTACGCGCCCATCGGCGCGCTGCGCGGCCTGGGACCGGGCGAGCAGCTGACCGAGGCCGTCTACAAGCTCCGCTCCCCGGAACAGGCGCGGGCCCTGCGGACCGAGGCCGAGCACCTGCTGGGAGCGGGCAAGGGGTTCCGCTTCGACGTGAACGACAAGGCGTACCGGGACCAGGTGCAACCGCTGCGGAGGGTGGCTGCCTTCGCGAACGCGGTGGTGTGGCTGATCGCGGTGGCCGGCGCGGTGGTCCTCGGGCTGATCGTGATGCTGACCATCCGGGAGCGGCGCGACGAACTGGGCATGCTCTTCGCCCTGGGTGAGAAGAAGTGGAAGCTGGTCGGCCAGCACACCGTCGAGGTGGTCGCGCTCGCCGTACCCGCCCTGGTCCTCGCCGCCACGGCTGCCGGGCTCCTCGGCGGGCAGCTCGACGACCGGCTGCTGGACCGGCAGAGCGGCGGTCGGGTGGCCGCCGCCCGCACCCCGGGGGCGGCGGCGGAACTCCCCCCGCCCGAAGTGCGCGTGACACCGCGTGACCTGGTGAAGGTCGCCGGAACGAGCCTGGGCATCGCGCTGGCCGCCACCGTCGTCCCCGGCATCGGCATCCTGCGTCTGCACCCCCGCTCCATCCTCGTCGGCGGCGACTGAGCCGCCACCGGATGTCCCACCAACTGATGCCCTACGACAAGGACTTGTGGCACATGAACTTCCTCCGACGCGCGGCCCTGAGCCTGTGGGCGCGCAAGACCAGAACCCTGGCGATGCTGGCGACCTTCCTGGTCATGTCGGCCATGGTGTTCGGTGGCGTACTCATCGACGACGCGACCTCCCGGGCCGGCGAGCAGGCCAAGCGCAAGCTCGGCGCCGACGTCACGCTGAGCATGGACATGGACTCGCTGAAGGACGGTGGGGAGGGCGGCAGCGGCGGACTCCAGGCCCCGCAGATCGACTCCGACGCCGTGGACCGGATCGGCAGGTCACCGCTCGTCGAGTCGTACAACTACGAATCCTTCAACGGGACCAGACTGGCCGGCGGCGCCAAGATCGTGGGCCAGACGATGGACCCGTCCGTGCCCAACTACACCTTGGTCAGGGGGGTCCTGGACTCCTGCCTGATGCCCGACTTCGCCGGCGGAAAGTGGAAGCTGCTCGCAGGTAAGGCGCTCACCGCCGCCGACAAGGACCGCAACGCCGTTTTGATCGAGGAGCGGCTGGCGAAGAAGAACGACCTCAAGCCGGGCGACAAGATCTCCCTCACACCCAACGACCCGGCGAGCAAGGACACGGCCGTGTTCACCGTGCAGGGTGTCTACCGCGATCCCTCCAGCGAACCCGACCCCGAGTACATGCAGTTCCCCGGGGACCGGATGATCGTGTCCTCCCGGGCACTGAGCCGGCTCAACAGCGAGGAGGACGGCCCCGCGACCCGACTGAGCGGCGCCGTCTTCAAGCTCAAGGACCCCGCGACGTACGACGCGTTCAAGGCCTGGGCCCAGCGGCGGGCGGGCAGTGCCCTGGACGGGTTCAAACTCGGCATCAACGACAAGGCCGTGCGGCAGATGACCGCCCCGATGTCGGCCGTGTCCTCCTCCACCACCGTCGCGATGTGGCTGACGGGCATCGCCGGCGCCGCCGTCCTGGCCCTGCTGGTGACCCTCGCGGTCAAGCAGCGGCAGAAGGAGTACGGGGTCCTGCTCGCCCTGGGTGAGAAGAAGCGACGGGTCATCGCCCAGCAGGCCGTGGAGATCTTCGCTCTCGCCGCCCTGGCCATCGGTGCGAGCTTCCTGTTCGCGGCGCCGCTCGCGCAGGCCGCGGGGGACTCGCTGGTGTCCGGCGAGGCCGCCGCCGAACAGAAGAAGCTCGACTCCTGGAAGCAGCCGCCGCCCGGCCAGACCGGTCTGCAGCAGGGCCAGGACCCGAACGACGAACCGGTCCTCGGCGCCGACCCCATCGACAGGATCACCATCCGCCTCGACCACGGGACGATGGCCGCCCTCGCCGGCGCCGGCCTGGGCATCGCCCTGCTGGCCACCGCCGTACCCGCCGCATCCGTACTGCGCCTGAACCCCAAGACCATCCTGACGAAGGGCAAGTGACCACCATGTCCACCCCCGACCCCACCCCGCCCCCGACCCCGCCACCCCCTCCCGTGCTCGGACCGGCGTCAGCCACCACTGGGCAGCGCCGCAAACCACCGTCCTCAAGGAGATCGACCACGACTTCCACCGCGGCACCTTCTACGCCGTCCTCGGTCCTTCGGGCTGCGGCAAGACCACCCTGCTGTCGCTGGCCGGCGGCCTGGACACGCCCACCAGCGGCACCATCAGCTTCGACGGCACCGGCCTCGACCGCATCGGCCTGGGCCGCTACCGCAGCCGGCACGCGGCGACGATCTTCCAGCAGTACAACCTGCTCACCTACATGACCGCCGTGCAGAACGTCACCACCGCCATGGAGATCACCGGCACCAAGGGCCGCAACAGGAAGGCACGGGCCCTCGAACTCCTCGAACGCATCGGGCTCGACCGGCACCAGGCCACCCGCAACGTGCTGCGGCTCTCCGGCGGCCAGCAGCAGCGGGTCGCCATCGCCCGCGCCCTGGCCTGCGACGTCGACATCCTCTTCGCCGACGAACCCACCGGGAACCTCGACGAGGACACCGCCGCCGGGATCATCGGCATCTTCCAGGAGCTGGCCCGCGAGCAGGGCAAGTGCGTCATCGTCGTCACCCACTCCCACCGCCTGGCCGCCGAGGCCGACCACACCCTCACCCTGCGCAAGGGGAGGCTCTCCAGCTCCGACAGGAAGGGGTGAGGGGGAGGAGGGAGGGGAAAACGCAGAAACCCCACACGAAGTGGGGTCTCAGCTGGTGATTGCTACTGGTGTCCGAGGGGGGACTTGAACCCCCACGCCCGATAAAGGGCACTAGCACCTCAAGCTAGCGCGTCTGCCATTCCGCCACCCGGACAAGGTGTCTGTCGCGCGGGGTTCCCCTCGCGGCGACGAAGGAAACATTACCAGGCTTTGGGGAGCCCCCGATCACCGGTCGATCGCCGGCCGACCACCCGCCGGCCACCGGCCCGCCGCCCGCGCATCGCCGGGCGGCGGGCGTGAACGGCGTGTGACGGGCGTGGTCCGGCCTTGGGCGGGGATGACCGGAGAGAGAGGATGAGAGGGAAGGACGTGGGAGACCACCAGCAGTGACAGTGGGAGGAAGCACGTGAGCGAGCAGGACACGACCAGGAGCATCAAGGGTGAGGACGAGGTCGTCGACCTCTGCCGCGAGCTGATCCGGATCGACACCAGCAACTACGGGGACCACTCGGGCCCGGGTGAGCGCAAGGCCGCCGAGTACGTCGCGGAGAAGCTCGCCGAGGTGGGTCTGGAACCCCAGATCTTCGAGTCGCACTCGGGCCGCGCCTCCACGGTGGTCAGGATCGAGGGCGAGGACCGCTCACGGCCCGGGCTGCTCATCCACGGCCACACCGACGTCGTACCGGCGAACGCCCAGGACTGGACGCACCACCCCTTCTCCGGCGAGATCGCCGACGGCTGCGTGTGGGGCCGGGGCGCCGTCGACATGAAGGACATGGACGCGATGACCCTCGCGGTCGTACGCGAGCGGGTGCGCGCCGGCCGCAAGCCTCCCCGCGACCTCGTGCTGGCCTTCCTGGCCGACGAGGAGGCGGGCGGCACGTTCGGCGCCAAGCACCTCGTCACGAAGCACCCCGACCTCTTCGAGGGCGTGACGGAGGCGATCGGCGAGGTCGGCGGCTTCTCCTTCACGGTGAACGAGAAACTGCGGCTGTATCTGGTGGAGACCGCCCAGAAGGGCATGCACTGGATGAAGCTGACCGTGGACGGCACCGCCGGCCACGGCTCGATGATCCACAAGGACAACGCGATCACCGAGCTCTCCGAGGCGGTCGGGCGGCTCGGCCGGCACAAGTTCCCGGTGCGCGTGACGAAGACCCTGCGGCACTTCCTGGACGAGCTCGGCGACGCCCTGGGCACCGAGCTGGACCCGGAGAACATGGACGCGACGCTGGCCAAGCTCGGCGGGATCGCCAAGCTCATCGGCGCCTCGCTCCAGAACACGGCCAACCCGACCCAGCTGGGTGCGGGCTACAAGGTGAACGTCATCCCGGGCCAGGCCACCGCGCACGTCGACGCCCGTTACCTGCCCGGTTACGAGGAGGAGTTCCTCGCCGACCTGGACCGCATCCTCGGCCCGCACGTGAAGCGCGAGGACGTGCACGCGGACAAGGCCCTGGAGACCACCTTCGACGGCGCCCTCGTGGACGCCATGCAGACCGCGCTGGTCGCCGAGGACCCGATCGCGCGGGCCGTCCCGTACATGCTCTCCGCCGGTACCGACGCCAAGTCCTTCGACGACCTCGGCATCCGCTGCTTCGGCTTCGCCCCGTTGAAGCTGCCGCCGGAGCTGGACTTCGCCGGGATGTTCCACGGCGTCGACGAGCGGGTCCCGGTCGACGCCCTGAAGTTCGGCGTGCGGGTGCTCGACCGCTTCATCGAGGCGTCCTGAGGCGGACCGCTGAAATGACACTCCCATAATCGCCAGCGCGTACGGAGCCGACTGAGAAGAGTGAATGCGCTCATAAGCTCGTAGCCCTATTACTCCCTCCTCGTTACTGCTGATGTGATCCGCGGCTGGGATCACATTTGCCTACTAGGAGGAACAATGATCAAGAAGATCGTCGCCGCTGCGGCTGCCACGGGTGGCCTCGTTCTCGCCGGTGCGGGTCTTGCGGTTGCCGACGCCGGTGCTCAGGGTGCCGCTGTCGGCTCCCCGGGCGTGCTCTCGGGCAACGTCGTCCAGGCGCCCATCCACATCCCGGTGAACGTCTGCGGCAACACGGTCTCCGTGATCGGGCTGCTGAACCCCGCCTTCGGCAACACCTGCACCAACGTCTGACGCCGTGCTCGACGTCCGACGTCGAGCACACCTCACAAGGACTTGCAGGACTTGCATTCCATAAAGGTCTGGAAGTCATGAGGGTCTGAGTCCGCGGCCCCGGAGTGCGCGCCATGCGCTCCGGGGCCGCCGACATTCCGTATATCGCGACACACGCACCACACGGTTCAAAAGGGGGCAGGGAAAAGCTATGCGACAGGTCACCCGCAAAGGCCTGATGACGGTGGCGGCGGCAACCGGGGTCCTCGCGGCCACCGGCGGCTACGCGCATGCCGACTCGGGGGCGCACGGCACCGCTTCGGGCTCCCCGGGCGTACTCTCCGGGAACTCGGTACAGGCGCCGGTGCACGCGCCGGTCAACGTCTGCGGCAACACCGTCAACGTCGTCGGCGTGCTCAACCCGGCGGTCGGCAACAAGTGCGGCAACAGGGGGGCGGGCAAGGGGGGAGGCTCCGGCCACCACGGGAACGGCGGCTCGGGTGGCGGAGCCGGATCGCAGGCCTGGGGGCACACCGGCGACTCGTCCGGAGTGGGCTCCGGCAACCATGTACAGATTCCGGTGGACGCACCGGTGAACGTCTGCGGCAACAGCGTCTCCGTCGCCGGTGTGGGCAACACGGCCACCGGCAACTCCTGCGGGAACACCGGCGGCGGCGGGCACGGCACCACGTCTCCCGGCCACGGGGGACCCGGCTCTCCGGGCGGGCCGGGGCAGCCCGGAGAGGCGGAGCACCCGGGTACGCCGGGCGGGCCGGGTGGACCTGGCAAGCCGGGGGAGCCGGGCTCGGACGACTCGGGGCGGCCCGGCTCGGCGGGGCGCGGTTCGGCGGGGCACGGGGGTCAGGGCGCCTCGAACACCGACACCAGGAACGCGCACGCCTCGGACGCGAACGGTTCGGGCGCGAACGGTTCGGACGCGAACGGTTCGGACGCGGACGCCCTCGGCTCCCGGGCCGCCGGCCGCGTCGACGCTTCCGGGCACCTCGCGCAGACCGGCGCCGGTCTGCCGCTCGGCCTCGCGCTGCCCGTGGGCGCGGGCGCGCTGCTGGCGGGCGCCGTGCTCTACCGCAAGGCACGAGCCTCGGCGTGAGTGCTTGATCCCGAGCGGGCCGAACAGCCCGAGCGGGTCGAGCACGGCCCGAGCCGGTCGACTACCAGGCCGGAAGGTGCGGGCCCCGCAGGTACGGGGCCCGCACCGTTTCAGCCTTCCCGCGTCACCATGTGGCGCGCACCTGGCGGATGATCCGCCGACGCAACCGCACCCTGCGGCTGCCGTCGGTGTGCAGGCTGAGGCGGTCCAGCTCCCAGTGTCCGTACTCCGCGTGGTCCGTCAGCAGGCGTGCCGCTTCCTTGCGGGAGACCCCGCGCGGCACATACACGTTGACAAATTCGTATTCCGGCATCGCATCTATTGTGCGTGCGGAGGCCCGGTACGGATAGCGTCTGCACTATGTCTGATGCTGCGCAGCCCACCGCTGCCGAGGTACGCGCCGCCGCCGAGGCGGTCAAGACCGCGCTCGACCGCCACCTGGCGGCGGTCGAGCGCAGGTCGGGTGAGGACGACCCGGCCGTCTACGAGGCGTTCAACGAGTTGGCCGCGGCCGCCGAGGAGTACGACGAACTCCTCTACGACCGCTACGACGAGGTCACCCCTTTCGAGATCCCCGGCTCCGACGACGCGCTGCCGCCGTACACCGGGCCGGAGGAGCCGAACGCGCTGAGCGTGCTGATCCGCCGGGACTACGTGGTGGTGGAGCCGCAGCGGCTGCTGGCGCAGGCCCAGCGGGTCGAGGCGGTCGAGGAGTCCGGGGCGGTGACGGCGGGCTTCGACGCCGTGTCCGGGACCGTGCACGGGGCGCTCGGTGTCCTCTTCGGCGAGTTCGAGCCCGACGAGATCGCGTCCCGGCACAAGGAGTTCGGCCTGGAGGAGGGCGACTCGACGCTGTGGGTGACCGCCTCGGACGAACCGGCGGAGGCGGGTGAGTGGCTGGAGGCCCCGTTCGAGCAGGCCGACACCCACCCGGTGGTGTGCCGCTTCGACGTCAGCGCGGTCTTCGACGACGACGCCGATGACATCGAGGACGACATCGAGGACGAGGTGCCGGACGCCATCGAGCCGGAACTCGACCTGGTCCTCGACGAGGACGAAGCCCTGAGGGCCCGCAACGCGGACCGCTGACGGTCCGCACGCACTCCGACGGTGGCGGTCACCGGGCCCGAACGCCCGGCGACCGCCACCGCCACGTCCGCCCCACGCCGGCACGCCTCCCGCCCGGCGTCCGCACCCGGCAGACGCCGGCGCGCGGACCCGGCCGGTACGGGGCTCAGGCCGACGGGGGGATCTGGGCCGTGATCAGGACCGGCAGCCTCGTCGTACGGGGCTTCGCGGCGACCTCCGCCACCGCGTGCGGCAGCGCCTGGTCCACGCCGTGCACCACGGAGAGGTGCCGGTCGGCGCGGCCGAAGGCGGTGTAGACCCAGGGCCTGGAGAGCGCCTGCGCCGCGTCGCCGGGCAGCACCACGACCGCGGCGGGCCAGCGGACCCCGACGGACTGGTGGGCGGTGAGCGCCCAGCCGTGCCGCACGGTCTGCTCCACCCGCTCCTTCGGCACGACGACGGGCTCGCCGGCACACTCCAGATGCAGCCCGTCGGCGTCGGCCTTCACCACCCGCCCCAGGACCGAACGGCCCGGCGTCGGGGTGTACGCGACCCGGTCGCCCGGGTCGAAACCGCCGAAGCGGCCGGGACCCGGGTTGAGCCGCTCCTTCAGTGCCGCGTTCAGCACCCGCGTGCCCGCCGCACCACCGTGGCCCGGCGTGATCACCTGGGTCTGCTCGGCCGGGATGCCGATCGCGCGCGGCACCGAGTCGGCGACCAGCTGCACCGTGCGGTGGACTGCCTCCCCGGCGTCACGCACCGGAATGATCACCACTTCCTTGCCGGGGGCCTCGACCTGGTTCAGCTCGCCGATGCCGATGCCCGAGACCAGTTCGCCGACGGGACCCGGATCCGGGGTCCGCGAGGCGATCTGCGGGCACACCCGCGTGGCGAGCAGATCCGCGAACACCCGTCCGGGGCCCGCCGACCACAGCACACCGGGGTCCCCGCTCAGTACGAGCCGGGCGCCGTCGGGCAGCGACTCGGCGAGCATCGCCGCGCTCTCGATGTCCAGCTGCGGCGCGTCCAGCACGACCAGCAGGTCGGTCAGGAGCATGCCGTCGCGGTCCCGCCCCGGGCCCTCCTCGCCGGAGAGCAGACCGGCGACGGTGGCCACGGCCGCAGACGACGGACCCGCGTCCGGGCGCGAATCCGGATCCGCGGCGGGACCCGCGTCCCGCGACGTGCGCGCGTCCGCGCCGGCGAGCAGTTCCGTGAAGCGGCGGCGGC